>NZ_JAFBEK010000004.1 GCF_016908715.1 Leuconostoc rapi
GATCAATGCGAGACCAATGAAAACACTCAACTGGCAATCACCACGAAAGGTTTTTCAGCAGTTTGCAGTGTTCGGTTAATTCTTGCAATCTACCATTTTAACATCGGTGTTGTTGTAAATACCTGAACGTAGTTATTCAATACAAGGTGGTTGGGAATCAAATTTCCTTGGGCAATAGATGCACTTGATGACAGACTTAATGATAATCCCAGCAGCAACGGTAGTATCAGAACTATAGCTATAACTGTTAGCCCAGTAAATCGTATCGTTTTTTGAATGGCGTTACTTTGCATTTTTATCCGCCCTTCTTTTATTCACTCTGAATTGAATTACCGTACATAACATAATAATAAGTGTTAGAATAACTGATTGTGCACTAGCCCGGCCTACGCTGTGGTTAACAAAAGCATCTTGATAAATTGCATAAACTAATAAATTAGTATGATAATCTGGCCCACCTGCTGTTAAAATGTCTACCTGACCAAATGTTTGAAATGCATTAATTAGGGTGACCACTGTCACAAAAAAGGTGGTTGGCTTTGTAGCCGGCAAAGTAATTTTACGAAGTCGCAACAATTTAGAAGCACCATCTAAATCGGCTACACGATATAAGTCTTCCGAAATTGCTTGTATAGCACCTAACAACACTAAGAAAGCAAAGCCAAGATTCATCCAAACAGTCGTCCCAATAATGGCTACTAATGACCAAATGGGATCTGATAACCAGTTAATTGGTGGTAAATGCAACTGAGACAATAGTTTACTTAATAATCCGATTTGCGGATTAAATATAAATAACCACAAAATTGAAGCCACTGTGACGGAAACACCCATGGTTGAAGAAAATATTGTTCTGAAAACAGCTATGCCTCGGATACGTTGACTAGCAAATATCGCTAACATATAGGATATTATAATTGTCAAAAACGTTGTAAAAACAACGAAAACAACTGTCACAGTAAACGACGTAATGAAGCTATCCGATAGTATTAAATTACGAAAATTTCTTAAGCCAATAAACTTAATCGGATGACCAGCTAAATCTGTTAATTGTGTGCTTAACCATAATGTTTTAACCATCGGATAAAATACAAACACACCGAGAACTAAAACAGATGGTAGCAGTAGTAAAAACCCTAAAACACCTTGCCTATATTTTGGTTTTGTTGCCTTGACTTTAGCTTGACTCTGCTGCGCCTGATGGCGTGCCTGACTAATCATCATTTAACTCACCACCAATGATTCCTTTCCAATAGTCATCCGTTGCCCATCAGAATTAAAAATCATAGCCTTCGTGTTTAATATATCAAATGTCACTGAATCACCAAGTTTGAGTGACGTTTGTTCGTTTAATTTTATCCTGATTAAGTTGGGCAACTTCATATCAATCGCAATATTTGTGCCATCACCCAAAGGCTCAATTTGAGCAATCACACCTGAAAATCGTCCTGTTGGTGTTAAAACAACATTTTCTGGTCGAATTCCTATTTGATATGAGCCACTTTTAATTGGACCGTTCAGTTGCAACGTTATACCATTACTTAGCGTGAGTTTATTCTGATCAATTTCAACTGATAGTAAGTTAATTGCTGGTGAACCAAAAAAATCAGCAACGAATGTATTGACGGGATGATTGTAGAGTTCAAGCGGTGCCCCAACTTGTTCAATTTTACCTTGATTCAATAACATGACTTGGTCGCCCATTGTCATAGCTTCCGTTTGGTCGTGTGTCACATATATAACGGTTAACCCTAATTGTTGTTGCAGCGTCCGTATTTCTTTTCTCATTTCTGCTCGCAGTTTCGCATCCAAATTAGACAACGGCTCGTCCATTAAAACAATTTTAGCCTCAGAAACCAAAGCTCTAGCAAGCGACACACGCTGTCTTTGTCCACCTGATAAATTTCCAGGCCGTTTATCTTGGTAGTCTTCTAAATGAACTAAGCTTAGTGCTTCGCGTAATTTTTTTGCTTTAATTTCCTTACTAACATGTCGTGCGGACAAGCCGAAAACAATATTTTCCGAAACTGTCAAATTCGGCATCAACGCATAGTTTTGAAAAACCATCGATAAATGTCTATTTTTAGGTGGTAGCGTCGTGACATCTTGATCATTTATGATAACCTGTCCTGAATCAATTGGTAAAAAGCCTGCGACTGCATTGAGAATTGTACTTTTCCCTGATCCTGATGCACCAACTAAAATGTAAAATTGACCATCTTCGATTGTCGCGTTAATGTCGGTTAAGACTTCCTCACCATTAGCATAGGTCTTTTTTATGTGCTGTAATTCAATAGACATTTGCGCTTATATTCCCTCTTTCATTGAACATCGATGTTAATTAGCTTTGTTAACAAACCCACTATAGCAAGTTCATGTAAATATATTATCTTTATCGCGTAACAATCAAGTGAAGAAAATCGCCAATATGTAAATAACCCTATCTTTAATCAATGACTTAAATTTTTCATACAAAAAAACAAGCTTATCAAAAAGCTTGTTTGGTTTACTACGTTAGAATTGACCAAATAAATGATCAATCGTTTGATATTCTTGTGGTGACAAGGTTACTTTTAAAGCAGCTACGTTGTTAGCTACTTGTTCAGGAACACGAGCACCAGGGATCACCACACTAATTTCTGGATTAGCGATATACCAAGATAAGATGGTTTGTGCGACTGTTGCCTGATGTTTTTCAGATATTGATTTGATTTTTTCTAAATTATTAATAATAACTTCAAAAGCATCAGGCGCCCATCCACTGAACTTGTTCGCATCCTCTATGGTATATTTCCCAGTCAACAAACCTGATGCTAATGGGAAATATGGCACAAATTGAATATGATTCTCTTTTAAATATGGCCAAACTGTCTTTTCAACGTCACGATGAACGAGATTATAATGATCTTCAACATAATCCACTTGACCGTTTTTGTTAGCTTCTTTAATCTGCGCTAGATTAAAATTAGACACACCAATCGCGCGAATCTTACCTGCTTTTTTCAGCTCATTTAATGCGGCTACTGCCTCATCTTTCGGTGTTTTTTCATCTGGAAAATGAATATAAAAAATGTCAATGTAGTCTGTTTGGAGTCGTTGTAGCGCATCGTCAACAGCTTTTTTCAAAAAAATAGGATCGTTGTTCAACGATAAATTATTCTTTGGATCTTGAGCTGCTTTCGTTGCAATTTTAAAATTTTCCCTTGGGTAACCTTTAATTGCTTCGCCAATGATTTCTTCAGAGCGACCTAAGCCGTACATATAAGCTGTGTCAATCATCTGTACACCAGAATCTAAGGCTTCTTTAACAACCTCATAACCATCATGATCATCAAGACCGTCAAATAAATTGTGCCCACCCACTTTGTTAGTACCAATACCCAATTTACTTGCCCTAGTATTAATTTTTGTTACCTGTTCTTGGTCAATTACCATACGATTTATCTCCTTTACTGTTTATATTGGTCATTATATAACAATTTTTTTCATCATGCAGCTAATTCGCTTGGTGCCTAACATAAGTAAAACTCATCTTTGAACCTTGTTTTAACGCAAGACTAAAAAAATACCAAGAAACAGGCAAGGGTGTGTCGCCCTTGCCTGTTTCTTACAATGTTATATTTATCTTGCAGCAATCTGATTAAATTTTTAAACCGCCTATTCCTCTTGAAAAAATGAATATTTTTTCGCCAAAAATCGCCCTTAAAATCTTGGGGATGCTGTATCATGCAATGCTTGTGGCTTGATAACAGTCACTTGCTTGGCTTTCTTCTTGCCAAATAATTTCAACATACCAGAACCAACTGCTAGGTGTGCGATTTTTTCTTTATTATATTTCCCAAGAATAGCGCTAATTTCTGCTTGATCTTGCAATTTATGCACTAAATAACTGCCAAAATGCCCCCTTAGTTGTACTGGCAGGTCTAAAGGTGATTGTGTTGAGAGCACAGTATAAATACCATACTTTCTACCTTCTCTCAAAATTTTAAAAATGCCAGAATCCATCAGATCTGAAGGATGATTTGGTATATAGCGATGCGCCTCATCGAGAAAAATTGTTAGTGGCAGACGATCTGAATTTTTTGATCGAATATCGAGCAACTGTTTAAGCAGTATCGATATCACTGTTTGGCTACTTTCAGTGCCTACCGCCAACGCACTAACATCAATCACTAATGAGCGATTTTTACTTGCTAAACGCGAAAAAAGCTTCAATACATAATTAAGGTCCGTTTGTGTCACCATTGGTTGTGATGGATAATTATAGCTAACACTATTGCGTATACCATAAATGCGTTGCAGACGGTCATTAGTAAGCAACAGCTTAGCGTGTATGATGTTATCCCAGAAATGTTGAATACTAGGATAATTGTATTGTTGCCCTAACAAATTAAAGTCAGGTACGTCATTAGTTGAAGGTATAATGAATTCTTCAATTATTTGGTCGGATAACATCGCTGGATTATAATCTTTTCCAGACATCACAAGCGTCTGGATTTGTTCATTAAATACAGCAATTGATTTATTTAGTTTAAGGTATGTGCCAGTTGATGCCACAACATTTTGTTGAATCTTTAAAGACTGTATTGCAGCTTCTAATTTATGTTTCAAGGTCTCAGATTTAATCGCCAATATGCTTGCCACAGCATCATTATTCAAATCTGCCATTTGTAAATTAGCATTTACACCTAATTGATAAACAACCGCATGATCAAGATGTCGATACTCACCCGTTGCATCAAAAATAATAGTCGTTTGACCCGCTTTTTGTAGCTGTTCAACTAAACTAAGCATAGAAGTAGATTTGCCACTACCCGTTGCTCCCACTACTAACAAATGATGTGCTAATAATTCATTCAGATCGACATCTATCTGTTTACCACGTTTTGTTTGAATAAAGTTTTTAATAAGACACCTCCAAAATGATTGACCAGACCGATCAATAACATTATTGACTATGAAATTTTTGAATACGGAAAAAATCTAACAAAAAGGTTAAAATGGGTAATCCAATAACCAACCCCCATACGCCAAATATTTTTTCCATAATAATCAGGTTCAGTAAAATAACGAGTATCGGCATATGTGTTCGTTGCGACATAAAATGTGGATGCAAAAAATAAGATTCAAGAAAATGAATGCATGCAACTGCGATTAAAATAACCAAGACCGTATGCCAATTGCCGATGATAAATGCCGTAATTGCTAAAGGCACTAAAGAAATAACTACGCCGAAAACAGGAATTAATCCTAAGATAAAAATCAAAATTGTAAATCCTATCAGGTAAGGAAAATGCAAAAAGTATAGGACAATAACCATTGCAATCGTGTTAATCATACCAATCATCAACTGCACTTCAAACAAACGTCCTAAAATTAGAATAAACCGATGAACAATAATGTAAAATTCGCCAAAAAATTTTTTATATGGACTGTGTAAAAAATGTAGTGACCAAGATTTCAGTTGCGGGTAGGTCATACTAAATATAAAACTAAACAGGAGCGCCAATACTAATTCATAAAGCACATGTCCCACTTGATTTAACTGGGAGAAACCTTTAGAGATCAATTGATCCGTATTAAGAGAATTAATATACTGATGAACATTTTTATAGATTTCTCTTAAAAAACCATCCGCATGCCAACTGGAATCCATTGTCAATGTAATCATACTTTTCACTTGATGCACAACCGTCGATGCACCGTGATTAATTGACAATATAATAATCGCAATGAATATGGCATATACTACGACAATTGATAAGGTCCGCGATAACTTTAAAAACCGTGATAAACGCTTGGCCGCATTGATCGCCAAATAAGAAAATATAATTGTTAGTAACAACAAGGACATAAACTGTCTTAAAAAGAAAATAAGTAAAATAATAACCAATAAGACAAAGTAACGATAAAATTGGCGTTTCTGCCAAGACGAAAAGATGTTCATATATATCTCCTTCTACATCATTTATTATATACGAAATATCTCTATGAGGTAACCCAATATAAAAACGCACCAAATCTGTTGGAAATGTTTAACAGATTTGATGCGTTTTCAATTCATGTCAATATCACATAAAGAATTAAGCTGTTTGATCTACAACACGTTTAATATCCGGTATCATATCAACTGGGTTCGTTTTGGGGGCAAAACGCTTGACAACATGCCCTTCACGATTGATTAAAAATTTCGTAAAGTTCCACTTAATCGTTGTTCCTAATGGGCTATCTGCATTTTTCTTGAGGTATTTAAATAGCGGATCTGTATTTTTACCATTGACGGCAATCAGGTGATGCATTGGAAATGTCACACCATAGGTTAATTGACAAGCTTGGGCAGCTTCATGACTAGAATCTAGTTCCTGTTTGAACTGATTAGAAGGAAATCCTAATATAACTAATCCTTGATCTTGATAAGTTTGATAGATCTTTTCAAGATCTGAAAATTGTGGCGCAAAACCGCATTTTGTCGCAGTATTGACAATGACCATTGGATGTCCTCGAAATTTGTCCAAAGAATAAGTTTTGCCATCTTCTGTCATAACAGTAAATTGGTACACATCATCAGACATAATATTCTCCTTTCTAAATGAATAAACTAGTTATCGTTGGCTTAATTCTAACACTTTTCACCGTAATATAAAAGCAGTCAGCTTCCAAAGAAACTCACTACTTTTTATCTCATGATTTTGTTAAGTCAACTAAAATTTTAGCTTGTGATTTGTCATGCGTCAGTGATTCAAAACCATCTGACACAATATTATCTAATTCAATAACGTCAGTAATGACAGGCTTGACATCAATTTGCCCGCTGCTGACAAGTTCTACCGTTTGCTCGAATGTCTCTTTTGAATAAGCAATTGTTGATGTTAATTTAACACCAGCATTTGTTAATTGCATTGGATTGAAGGTAATTGGCCTAGCAAATATTGATACAATAACTACTGTACCACGCGCACGTGTTGCATCGATGGCTTGTTCGAAAGTTGGTTGAACGCCTGCAACTTCAAAGGAAACGTCAGCACCAGTTGGTATGATTTCTTTAATTGCAGCAATCGTATCAGTGACCTGACTAGGATTTATAATATCAGTGGCGCCCATTTCAAGTGCTTTATTAAGACGCACTTCAGACAAATCAACTGCAACGATTTTAGTCGCACCAGCGGCTTTTGCTGCAGCGGCTACCAAAACACCTATTGGACCGGCACCAAATATAACAACTTTTTCACCAAATTTAAGGCCGCCTTCTTTAACAGCTTGCACTGCAACAGCTGTTGGTTCGATTGTGGCAGCCAATTTTAATGAAAAGTCTTCTGGCAAATGATACAAATTTTCTTCAGGCACGTTGACAAACGATGTAAAGCCACCATCTGTGCTCAAACCGATAAAGCTGTAGCCATCATAAACATCTAAGTCATCTGATGATACACCTTTGGTTACAGTGGGATTAATTGACACATGATCTCCTACCTTAAAGCGTGTCACATCGGTACCAATTTTTTCAATCACACCTGAGAATTCGTGACCCATTGTCAGTGGGGCCTGACCACCAGTCAATTCATCTGGCTTGTTAACAGGAATAAATACTGGTCCCTCAAGGTATTCATGCAAATCGCTACCACAAATACCTGCATAAGAAACACGTACAACTACTTCATTGTCCTTGGCTGGTTTCAGTTCAACGTCTTCCACGCGAACATCCTTAACATCATGCCATACTGCTGCCTTCATTATAATTGCTCCTTTACCAAAATATATTGCGTTACTGTCAAACAAAAATGTTTGACCTTATTATAGCACCATTCTTAAAGAAATGGGCACCACCAATGGCACATATTTTCGAGATGGATCAATGATTCAATATATGATCTACTTGCCGCCTAAGTTCTGGTACAACATCTGCTTCAAACCAAGGATTCTTTTTTAACCAAATATTATTACGCGGGGATGGATGCACAATCGGAAAATATTTCGGCAAAAAGATACGATATTCTGAAATGACGTGTGTTATTGTTTCTTTTTTATCAATAGGTAAATAGTATCTTTGCGCATAAGCGCCAATCAAAATGGTTAGTTTAATATTTGGCATTTCAGCAATTAATTGTCTATGCCAAGTTTCCGCAATGCCCTTTCGTGGTGGCTTATCACCAGATTTTGCTTTACCAGGATAGTAAAAATCCATTGGTAAAACACCAATTTTACCAGAATGATAAAAAGTGTTATCATCAATGCCCAGCCAATGTCGTAGCCGTTCACCAGAAGCATCATGCCACATAATACCACTACTTTGAACCCGCAAACTGGGTGCTTGACCAATGATTAATATTTCCGCAGTTGGTGGCGTCACAAAAATGGGTAATAAACCAGCCTTGGTATAATCAATATTTTGTTTGTCATGGACAATGTCATCAAATAGCGACATATTACATCTCCTAACTGAGTGATAACATACTAAATTAATGACCCAGTGTCCACCCGCCATCAATCGGCAAAACAATGCCATTAATGTAATCAGCTTGTGGACTAGTCAAATATAACGTCAGATCAGCTACTTCTTGCGCTGTCGCCCAACGTTTCGCAGGTGTTTGATCCGCCACTTGCTTTGCCATTTCAGCATCACCGGCAAAATCTGCACGATTCATTGGCGTTTTAATAGCGCCTGGCGCAATAGCATTAGCATGTATACCTTTTGAGGCGTAGTCAAAAGCCAGTTGCTTGGTGTAGCCAACAATGGCATGCTTACTTGCCGTATACGACGCACCACCGCCGCCAGCTGAAAAACCAGCAATTGAAGCCATATTAATAATATGACCTCGTCCACGTGCTAACATTGCAGGTAAAACAGCATTACTCAAGATAAACATTGGCGTTAAGTTCGTATCTAATATTGATTGCCATTGTGTTAGGGACGTGCTTAATGAATTTTTATAGTCATCTAAAACGCCTGCGGTATTGAGCAATATATCAAAGTTAACGACATTAGTTAACTCTTGAAGCAACACAGTTAATTGATCATGCTGACTCAAATCAATTTGAAACGCATGTAACCTTGTATGCTTGATAGGTATTTGATGTGAATCCAACGCGTAAATAGTTGCCCCTGCATTAAGGTACGTTTCTAATTGCGAAAAACCGATGCCAGATGCGGCACCGGTTAACAATATATTTTTATTTGTATAATTTTGTTCAATCATTATTTATTTAAATCAATAACCTTACTTAGGGCATATATCACAACCCCACCAACAATTAATGACACAATTTCACCCGGCACAACGCTTAAATAGTATGCTAACCATTGTGACATGATACCACCAGTTGACCCAGACGGAAAGGCACCTTTTGCACCAATGTTAAATGCCAACGTGAATTCTGCAGCTAGTATCGCCATCCCTATCGTTGCAACGACAATAGAACTGATTAAAATTTTAAGCCCTGCTTGCTTAACTCGACATGTTAATAAGTATGTGATACTGGTCATAATAACTGTGCCCAGTGTGCCAAATACCCAATCAATCCACCCCAATGGGGACACTAAGTTAGCGATAAAGACACCTAGCCCTAATGAAATGATATACCGTTTATTCCAAGCAGCTAAATGATTCAAACCCTCTGAAGCACGTAATTGAACGGGCCCGAATGCAATCGGTTGAATAACAAAAGTAATGGCAGCATAAATGGCGGCAACGATTGCAACTAATGTAATATGCCTTGCTTGGCTGTTTGTTTCATGTTCTAGCGTATTTTGTAACATAAAAATCTCCTAGTTTTTTTATAAGCGGGAAGGTTGATGAACCGCTACTTAACAGCATACCACAGGATAATAAAAAAAACCACGAGATCGCGGTTTTGAAATATAAATGACTATTTTTAGTTATTGCCATCATCCATAAAATCTTTTAATTGCTTCGATCGACTAGGATGACGTAACTTACGTAAAGCTTTTGCTTCGATTTGACGTATACGTTCACGAGTTACCCCGAATACACGACCGACTTCTTCTAATGTTCGTGTTCGCCCATCTTCTAAGCCAAAACGTAAACGTAAGACATTTTCTTCACGGTCTGTCAATGTCTCTAGAACCGATTCAAGTTGTTCACGTAACATTTCATAAGCTGCTGAATCAGCTGGTGAAACTGCTTCATTATCTTCAATAAAGTCCCCTAAATGTGAATCATCTTCTTCACCAATAGGTGTTTCAAGTGAAACAGGTTCTTGCGCAATCTTCAGAATTTCACGCACCTTATCAGGTGTTAAGTCCATCTCTGCCCCGATTTCTTCAGGTAATGGCTCACGACCTAAATCTTGCAACAACTGACGTTGAATACGAATTAATTTATTAATTGTTTCAACCATGTGCACTGGAATACGGATTGTACGCGCTTGATCGGCTATCGCACGTGTAATCGCTTGACGAATCCACCATGTGGCATATGTAGAAAATTTGAATCCCTTGGTATAGTCAAATTTATCAACAGCTTTCATCAAGCCCATGTTACCTTCTTGAATCAAATCTAAGAATTGCATACCACGACCGACATAGCGTTTCGCGATAGAAACAACTAAACGTAAGTTAGCCTCGGCTAATTCTTGTTTAGCTTCAACATCGCCATCTTCGATACGTTTGGCGATGTTAATTTCTTCATCGCCTTTCAAGAGGTTAACACGACCAATTTCCTTTAAGTACATACGTACAGGGTCATTGATTTTGATACCAGCTGGTGTCTCTTGTGCTTGATCCAATTCTTCCTTGGAAGGCTTGTTCTGCTTTGCTTTTAATACTTCTGGTGCTGGTTCGCCCTTTTCATCAACAATGGCTACACCAGCATCTTCAATTTTTTCCATTAAGCGTTCAATATTTTCACCATCTAAATTAAATGGTTCAGCCAAACGCTGTGATAAAGCCACATATGTAATCGCTTTTGCTGCTTTATATTCGGCAATTAAAGCTTTCACTGCTTTATCATATTCAGGATTTTTAATAATACCAGACTTTTTAGCAACTTTAGGCTTTGAAGCTTTGCCTGCAGCCGCAGCCTCTTCTGGTGTTTTGCCCTGTGCTAAGGCTAATAATTCGGCCTTTTTTGCACGGCTATTATATGAGATGTTTTGCTCATCTAGATAATCTTTGATGTCTGAAATTTTACTTGACGATAAGATTGTTGCCATTGCTTGTTTCCTCCTAGCATAGGGGCTTATCAGGAGTGCCCTATGCGCATACACTCCTGATCACAGAATCACTGTGATTGTTTTTTCTTGATATTAATCAATTCTGTCATTAACTGTAACAACTTCGTATCATCATGTTGCTGCTTAGCAATAGCAATGAGTTGCTGTAACTTATGAATCTGTGTTTCAATAGGCGCGTCTTGCATAATAATACGTAAATAATCGCTAATAGCCTCTTTTTCAATGGCTAAGTCGCCATACGTACGCTCCATTGCCATAATTTTTTGATTTAACTCTGGCTTTTGAATAAAATCCATATATTGTGCAAGGTTAAATGGGCCAGGATTTTGTGCCTGGTAAATATTAGTTAACATCATTAGCAGTTGATAGTCAGAATGTAAAAAAGCAAACCCAGTTGTTTCCTTCACCCGCAGCATCACCTGGGGTGACTTAATCATCGCCATCAAAAGCGCCCGCTCTGCTTGCTCGACTTGCGTAATGGTTTGATTAATCGTAACGCTTATGGGCGTTTCAGCTTCAAAATTGTTATGATTGACAGGTGGTTCAACCATGGCAAAATCGTCTCGTGTCGTACGATGACGACTTTGCTGTGGCTTTTGATCAATACTTTGTTTTAACTGTGCCTGTAATGCCTGTTTTTCAGTACCAAATTCATTAGCAATGCGTGTTAATTGGATATCTTGCTCAACTGGTGTCGCTAATTTTAACGTGTCCATCACTTCTTGTAAAAAAGACAAGTATTGTACTTGATTGCTGAGGTTTTTACCAGAACGTGCTGCATTGACTAAAAATTCAACCGGTGTTTGAATGTTTTGTTCTAATACCTGTTGTAATACTTGCAAACCACGCTGAATGCGCACTTCATCAGGGTCGAGATTATCTGGTAAATGGACCACACCAATGTCAATATTTTTAGCATGCTCATGAATAAGGTTGATAGATCGACGTGCTGCGTTTTGACCTGCCTCATCACCATCATATACTAACAAAATACGTTGAGCAACACGTGCTAACTGCTGAACATGTTCACGTGTCAACGCAGTTCCCATTGTTGCAACACCAACTGATTTGCCAGACATGTCAGCAGAGATAACATCCATAAATCCTTCAAAAATCATCACTGTATTTGTCTGACGAATATGATTTTTAGCCAAGTCAAAATTATATAAAATTTTGCCCTTCGTAAAAAATGGACTTTCAGGGCTGTTCATGTATTTAATTTTATTATCATGACTCAAGGCACGACCAGAAAAGCCAACGACTTGCCCACGTTCAGTTTTAATTGGCCAAACAACTCGCCCCGAAAAGCGATCTCTCAAATCCCCTTGAGTATTGGTTATAAAAAGTTCAGAGGCCGTCATGACTTCAGGAGAAATATTTTGATCTTTAGCATAACTCAATAATGCACTATCTTCCGGTACAAAACCAATGCCGAACTGTTTAATGGTATCATCAGTTAATTGGCGTTTATCATGAAGGTAAGCTAATGCCTGTTCTCCAGACGTTGTGTTAAGTAGTATGTGCTGATAAAGACGCTGTGCTGCTGTATGTAATTGATAAATGCTTTGTGTTGTGCCGTCCACTTGATGGGTTACACTAGCAGAAATACCACTATCGACTGTTATATCAGCCTGCTCAGCTAATGCCAAAATAGCTTCTGGATAGCTAAGCCCTTCTTTCTCCATCATAAAAGAAAACACAGACCCTGACCGGCCACATGAAAAACAGTTAAATACTTGCTTATTCTCTTCAACAAATAATGACGGGTGGCGATCGTCATGAAACGGACAAGAACCAGTCCACTGACGACCACGCTTGACAAGATCGGTATACTGACCAATCACATCAACAATATTTACTTTTTGTCGCACTTCAGCAATAAATGCTTCTGGAATTCTACTTGCCATAGACCACCTTTCAACAATAAATGTCGCAAACCACAGTCTGCGACATTTGAATTGAACTACACTAAATTATACGTCTCATTTGTTAGTTTGTCAAGTGCTGGCATGTCTGCTAGAACACTGTTACATCAACATTTTAAAATTGCACTATCGATATTATGTTAACTAATTTATGTTGGCACATGTCAACCCCAAATAGAATATTGACACACTTTTCATCTTTTTTTTGGTTATCTTTTAGCGAGCCATGCTTGCCATATCAATGCTGATAGTGTTTATTACAGTTTAATGACATTTTGAGAAAAAAACAAAAGTTTCCCTTGTTTTTTTTCACTCCTGTTCTTTACTAACGTTGTTCTTTTCTAAATGTCATCACAAATAAACCACTCCCTTTGGATTGGTTCGTCACATAGTGGCCTCTTTTAACACAACGAATTAGCCTTTATTCGTCTTAGTCTTCTTGGACAACAGGTTAAATTTATCTGTTGGTGTATGCCAATTTAAGACACGCATTGGTCGATCATTTATTTGCTTTGTTGCGGAGTTTATTCGGACCTGTAATTCAGTTGTAAATCTTGTGCCTTTAGGATAAAAATCTCTAATTCGCCTATTTCGCTCTTCATTCGAACCACGCTGCCATGGCGCAAAAGCGTCAGTAAAGTAGACCTTTTTATGATATTGATGCGTCACTGTTAGAACATTGGTCGTATTCGTAAACTCATTGCCACGATCAAACGTCATGCTTTTGACTTGGTCACTATAAAATTTAAAAAAGAAATCCATGGCTTCTCGGATTGATTTATTTGTTTTACTTCGGGCTTTAACTGCCACTAAAAAACGCGTCTTGCGCTCTAAAAACGTGAGCAACAAGGCTTGACTATCTCGAGGGCCTTCCACCCCGTCGACTTCCCAATGACCAAATTCTGTCCGTTCTTCAACCTTTTTTGGTCTTAAACTTATATGGTGGATTGTAAATAACGCCCGATCCGTTGTTGCACCGTGATAATGACGTTTCTTTTTGATACGATAAGTCTTTGGACGATATTTTAGATAACCATCACGAGCATAATTATATAATGTATTCGTTGAATAAGGCACGCGACTACCTTTAGCCACTTGTTCTAAGGACCAAGTACGCTCAAGATAGTCATTAATCACATTTTGCCAATGTCGTGTGATTTTAGTTTTTCGTCTGGATGCCAAACGTCGGCGCGTCTCAGCTTGAACCTGTGCCCAATCTGCATTATACGGGAAAATAGATGTGTTATTAGTCACATCAGGTCGCATGGTATTGCGATGGACTTCATGATAAACCGTTGAAACTGATCGATTGACGACCTTCGCAATATAGGCATAACTGCGACCCTCATGTCGCAAAGTTTCTATTTTGACGCGTTCGTTATGTTTTAAATGGCAAAAGTGTCGCATATTTACTCTCCTCGAGAACCTACTATTTATAATGGGCTTATCTTGTATCAAGGGAAAATTTGATGAAAAAAACAGACATATATAATGATGTTATATACACGGACATATCTACGGTTATACTAGCTAACATCTTTATACTATACGTATGTTATACAGGCTAATATAAATGCAACTATATGATATTGATAAATATATGATAAGTACACTATATCCAAATAATGATCGTCAAAATTGCAGTTAAATCATTGTGCTATCTGGGTATCAATACATCTTGTCAAGCTTGATTGTTTGTCTATGCAAAAAAAATAACCAGTAAAGAGCCTCAGTTCCACAGAACATCAAGGTCAATGACACAACTGATTACTGGATATTGGTTGAGTGAATAAATTGATTATATAGCTGTTTCAATACTTAATGATGATAAAATATGAAGCGTTATGATTATTTTTTGTTTGAATTTTGTCGACAATTACTTACTAATCTATCAATTAAGCCATTTAAATTTTAGCATATTGTGAAATTCATATCAAATGGGATCAACTGATAATTGATCAATCGATAAAAAGCAATGCCATTTAATGACATTGCTCTATTGCCTATATTCTTAATAACCATTTCTTGTGTGCCGAAGGGGCTCTGAGTGTGCGACCCTCTCTTATCATCTGTTGTGACATGGCGATAGGTGTTAATTATGTACCCCAAGCCAATTGCTTGGTTTTTTTGCTTAAAATCTTAAAAGTGACCTAATATGACTGAAACACATTATTTTCCGGTATGCTTACTACGATTAAAAAGCGACTTGATTTGTTCACGTTTGATAAACGCACCAATTAAAGCGATTACTGAGGCTAAACTTGTGGCAATTATTGCGCCATATGACCTTGAACCAGTGCCTGTATTGGCTGTATCTTTTGCTGCTGCCTTCGTCCATGTCAATGGTGCTTTGGCTTCTGCTTTGCGTTCCTTAGTCTGACTTGACTTCACTGCAAATTTGTCTGTCCCTGAATACGTGGCTTTTACTGGCTTAGTCTTGTCCACTTTGACTGGTTGATTCGTATTAACCTTATCCGTGCCTGTTGTGGCTTGTGTCTTCATGATGAACACACCCGTATTCTGATTGTTTGGGTCTTTTGACACATTAGCCCCTGATACATCAACGGTTGCGCCCTTCTGATACGTATAGGTTTCTGTCGCTGTTGCTGTATCACTTGCGCTTGCTTGAACTGTCGCATCACCTGTTAAATTAGTCGTCGCTGTTTCTAAGAAGTCCGCTAACGACACAACAGATTGTCCAATGATTGAAAAACTCAATTCGTTTGTATCCGTTGCTGCATCTTTTGGCACGTTAACTTGAAGATCAACGCCATTTTTAACCACAATTGTATTGTCTTGGTTAACTTTAATTTGCTGACCATCTTGGGTAATTGTGGCACCATTTGGTAAGGCCTTACTCAATTTAACTGTCAATGTATCAATTTTATCGTCGGCTTTACCACTAATTGTATTGGCCACACTAATCTTGCCACTAGCGACCGTCTTTACAGTGCCTGTATAGCCCTTATCTAATTTCAATGTTGTGGTCTTGTCTTTGATGATACTGTGAACGTCTGTTGATGTGACCTTAAATGTTGGCATAGTTGCCTTTGGCGTGAACACGAAAGTATTATCTTGACTTGTATTTGTTCCGGTTATCGTTGCTGTTGGCTGTAAATCTTTAGCACTAAAGTTGACCATAGCTTGTGAGATAACACTATCACCATCTTTTTGTGCGTCTTTCAGAGCATCTTTGATGGCTACTGTACTCTGCTTTTTCATGTAGTCAGTCATAGTACTTTTAGAAGCTGTTTCTTTTGAAGCCAAGTCCTTGTCAACTTGCGCAGTCACACTAGCTGTCTTGGCTGCAACATCTTTAGCTAAATCAGCTTGCATCGCTTTTTCAGCTTTGGCTTTTTCTTCGGCTTGAGTATCCTTAGTCAAACTGGCAACACCACCCGCCTTTTCCAGTGCTTGTGCCTTAGCATACAATGCCTTTGCACCCTTAATTACACCGCCACTATCTTCTTTCAAACTAGACAACGCCACCATTTGCTTGTTAGTATTTTCTACCTTGCCTCCATTTTCAGCTGCCCAAATAGCTAATTGCGTCACCGCGTAAGCACGTGTACCTGAATTATCGCCACTCACACCCAAGTCAGCACTCGAGACGTTAGGATAACCTAATACCATGGCACATTGAATAAGTTCTGACGCGTATTTTGACAAATTAGCGTCCCATGCGACATCTTGATTAACTGGGTTGCCCTTTTGATTTTGCAAACAATAAGCAAATTGTCCTTTGGCAACCATTGCCACAACACTTGTCACACCACTATACTGAACACCTGAATTTTTAATGGTAATACCATCAACCATCACACCTGCTGGATCATTATTAAGTTGATAAAAACTAATCTTATCACTGCCTTCATCAATTAATTTGCCCATACCATTTTTATCATTATTAATGGCACGTATTTCGCCTTTGTGACCCGTAATATCTAATAATGACTTCGGCACAGAATTTGCCGTAGCTTGTTTGGTAATTGGCGCATTATTTGTCGTATCAGCGTTAGCTACGACAGGTACTAACATTGGTGCCATAGTTAACACTAAGGCACCTACTGCTAAGCCTTTTTTACTCCGATTAGTCATATTTACCGCTAATTGCTTAAGTTGTTTCTTTGAATAATTCATTATTTGTTTTCTCCTAAAATTTCTATTCTAATATACCCGTTAAAACTAAACGTTTATTGCAAGTGAAATCTGTATAATTGGTCGCACGTAAGTGTGCTTGAAAATCAGCGTCTTCATCACAAGCAACTAATTGAATCATTGGTTTTGATAAGTGAGCCTGTTCATGAGCTGCAACCTGTTGATTAAGCATCTGGACAGGCACACCGCTTTGAAAATTTGTAATTTTATATGTGTATTGCTTTTTGCCATCACTGGCAAGAATTTTTTGCCCGACAACACTTGCTTTTGTCATGTTTTGCATCGCTGAAAACTTTGTTGGCCATGCTTGACTGTCTCCCATATTATGACCAAATACTGAAATATATCCTTGACCAAACGTCACATTTGGTTCAAATATACCCACACCAATCGCTAAGACATGCGCGCTAGTTCCTTCGTAGACTGGTTCATTAATCCCATAACTAGGTACTTGTACATAGGCTCTTAAGGACTCGACTAACGGACTATCCGCCAATTTCCTAATCTCATCAGGACTCAAGTTTTGACTTGTACCTGAGTAGTCAGGTTTGGCTACTGCTTGATTAGCAATGGCTTTTTTCATTTCGGACACACTTTTAACTTTTTGTTTTTTTGCAAGACCCTGTGATTGCCTAGCAATCGCTTGATTCTCCAATAGCATATAATTGTTTCCCAACCAATAACCCACACCCACAACAATTACTGCAAAGAAAACAAACCAATAGGTTCTAATTCGTTTTCTTATCGTATGATGACGTCTTTTTTTAAGACGGCTAGGCTTGCCATTTATTTGGCGATGCTGCATTTGTTTACGATTAATGGCCATAGCATCACCGCTTAATTGTCAAATGGGACAACATAATCATAACCATCATGATGAACGGTGATGGTCTTGTCCTGCACTGACACTACTGGTGTTGTAACCATTTGACCATTGATAGTGGCTTCAACATTCTCACCGACATGATAGCGGTCAGCTAAAGTCGATGAACTGTTTGCTTGTGATGATGAACTACTAGAACCACTCGTTGAGCTACTTTGAGAAGATGTTGTGTTCGTTTTTGATTCAGGAGCTAAAATGACCGTTGCGTTGCCTTCGTTGTGACTACTCGCTGATACTGTTTTTGATGATTGGGCTGACGTATCATTTTTTTGCTGTGCCATCGCATAACCACCAAAGCCAACACCACCAATGGCAAGTACTGCCAACAGGCCAATGACGGTTGATTGCCACTTGTTTGCTTGCTTTGATGCAGGTTTTGTTTTCATTTGCGCCGTTAACAAGGTCATCAATTGTTGATTAGTCTGATCTGGTGATGATGTAGCCTGTAGATTATTAAGTTGTTGTCGCAATTGAACTAATTCGTCGTTTCCCCCACCCTCTTTAAGTTTCAGCTGCTGTTCGAGTTGCGTATTAGATTGCTTCAAAACTTGAATTTGTTTCTCTAAATCACTCAAATTATTAAAGTGAGTTTTTGCACTTTCAAGCTGTGTTGCACTAATCAAGGCTTTCTCGTGCGCTTCTTGGTACTGTCCCCTATTTGTGTTGATGTCTTCTTCGAGCTTCTGTTGCATAGTCATTAATGACTTGGTATTTTGAGCCATGAGTTCATCGCGCATTGCTTTAAGACTGGTAACAGTTATCTCATACGCTTGAACTTTGGCTTCAGATACTTGGTCATCAACAGTCGCTTGAAGATTATTCTGCAATACCTTGGAACGCTCAAGATACCAATGATCTAGTTCTTGAGAAACTGATACTTTCAATGACTCTAAATCATTCACGTAGTTGCTTTTAAGACTTGTTAAGGCCGTTTCATGACGCATGTTTTCATCCGTCACAGCAGTATGATAATCTACTTCACGGGCTTGATGTCGTTGCGCATAACGCGTTTCGAACTCATTCACTCTTTCTGCTTTGAGTTGTGTTTCAACGGTTTGTGTCACATCAGTTTCACGCATCTCATCAACGGTAGCCTTAATTTTGAGTTGTTGTTTTTGCAGCAACTCAGTCATCACTTGTCGTATCTTTTGCGTGTAAATCGTGCTGGTATCTTCCAGGAAAGTATTTGCTTTAACTCGGTCTGAGTTTAAACGACTTTGAACATAATCGACATTTTCAGCAGGTAGATTATTTTTGACATCACTCACCTCAAAAGTGCTTGGGACGAGATTCACACGATCAATTAACTTTTGCGTCTGTTCACTATCAGATAAGGATTCTTGTGTTCTAGGACTTTCGATTCGAGTACTTGTCATGGCAGAATCAGCTTGAGTTTCAATCTCAGGTGCTTGTTTTTCCATTTGAGGAATTACCATTGCCTTTGGATTTTCAGTAACTGAGGCTTCTACCACTGACACTGGGCGTTGGAATTTACTTGGCTCAACAGCTAATACTTCCCCCGTTTCACGAGCCTGACGAAATTGATCCTCAGTAGGTAAAACAGGTAAATCATCTTGTGATAAGCTACCGTCACTAACCGCAGCATCAAGCAAGGGTTGCAAAGCTGCAACAATAATATCGTAAGACATGTCTTCATCTTGACGAATGTCAGTGTCGTTAAAAATATGATCAGCTGTACTCACAACAATGTTTTCAAAGCCAGCGGTTAACGTTGCACGCTCCCAACTCAAACCCGTTGGCTCCGCACGTCCTTTATCGTTGGTGACATAGTAAGTGACGTTTCCTAATTGAATGTCATGATCACCAGCACGCACGACATCATTGACCAATCCTGAAGCAAATTTTTGCAAGCCAGAAAGTGACACATTTGGCCAGTTCTCTGTCATACCACTCGATTCTGCTAGTTCCTGAATCACCTCATCCTCAAGATTAAGTTCAGATTGCTCAATGCGAGCAAAGAAAGGATCACTCAATTTAGTTTGTTTTTTTTTGCCAAACATCTCTCTATCCCTCCTTTAGAACGGCCAGTTGATGACGTTTCCGCCACCAGCAGTTGTGGCAGTTTGCCAAATCCATGTCACTATTAGCCCAGATAACGCACCACCACCAATACCAAAGAATGCGTGCAGCAATTTACTGTTACTTTTTTCTGCCAGTCTTTCATTCCCAGTCGCGCGCATAATGAACCCACCTAATATACCAATGGCAGCAACGACGATTAACACGATGTACAGAATAGAGATGATTTTCGTTCCTCCTGTTTTGGCAGCATCACCAATATCCGCTGAGACAAAGGTTGGTAGCCACATTGGTAAGGAAGCAACTAATCCTGCTAACAGTTGTTGCAAGCGTGATATCGGCCGCCGTTCCCATAGAAACTTGTTATTTACATTTGACTTTATCATTTAAAAAGTCCTCCTTTTCATTGTTGTGTTATTAACACACGTACAGAATAACAAGGATTGAATAAAAGTCATAAACCGCCACAGTTAGATTTTTTAAAAACAAAAACACCCTCGTATTGAAATATTTACGAGAAAAAAGCCCATCCAATTGGATGGGTTTTGAGTAGACAAATGTTCAGGATAATTTTGATTTCGTAAAGTTCATCATTGGCTATTTACTTTTTTCACATCATTGATTGTTGCATTTAGTGACACTGTTTTAAAAATACCACTGGGAAAGTTAGCCTTAACACTTTCTGCAAAGTCCTCATTTGTCTTTTCAAATTGCATTGCTGCCAAAGGGTTAGGTGTGAGTTGGACAGTATCATAAGTCCAATCTAATCCGCGATAAAATCCTTCAAATCGATCATCTATAACACTCAATGCGCCTTGAGGGCTCGCTATATTTAATTGTGTTAAACCGTTAGCGTTCAAAAACCAACCGTCAGTGACTTCAAATATCAACAACTCATCATGAAGTTTTTGTTTCATATATTCTGTTTCAATCATCTTTTACCTCTCCCACATTATTTTCAGTTGTATTTCACTGAGTAGAACTTTGCATTGAGAAACAATGTTGCATAGTGCTCTTGACAAATTTTCTGTTCTAAAGGCTTATAATGATATGCTTCATTAATATTTGGTGTCAATTCCAGAGTAATGGTTGGATCGTCAAGATGAATATGAATAGCCACGTTATTTTTTAAATATAAATTAGGTGAATATTCAATAATGGCTGAACGGTCTGCTATTATTTTGTCTAATGTTTCTAGATCAAATACTATTTTTTCCAATTTGGCATTTCCATTAATTTGTTGAGCTGCATGCAATAAATCACGAGGCAAGGAACTGTTAGGATTAGTAAAACTATATGAACCAGGAAGGTCTTTTGTCAACGCAATGTGTTCAATAACCTCCTCGCCATATGACAACGTATCATTAGAAACAAAATGACCATCAGGAAATTTTATGACATATATTGTTTTAATCTTATCTGTCGAGGTCATATACTTTTCCTTTAGAATTTAATCTCATAAATTTCATAGGTTACTACTAGCCTTTCTTAATTCACGTTTGTAATCAAAATAGTTTATCAAGCCTTCAATGATTGTAATCACTAGTCCACAGGCAATCGGAAGCCAAAACATAAATTGCCAAAAACCCAAAGACATGTGGATAGCCTCTGCAATTTTAACAGTAGAAATATGGCTCCCATTACTAATGTCACTTGATGTCATTGTCGGAATTGTTGTCATTGCAACAAAAGTAAAGCTAAAGAAAAGTGTTCCTGCCATGGCAAACGACCAAGTGCTAAATCTTTTAACATATCGATTAAAAATTTTAAATTTATTGTGATTCATATTATTCTCCTTTACAGCACACTGCTGTCACTTTGTAATTGATAAGTACCAATACGATCTAGTTGTGTCACGAGATTAGTTTTAGGGTTGTAGCTAACATTGTAAACAAAACGAGTAGTGGCATAACTTGCGTCCTTGAGGTGGCTTTTAACAAAGACAATCACCTTCCCCTTCACTTCTGTGGCGCTCGCTGAGGTTGGTAAGAAATCCATGTGATCATAAGTCATCACAACACCAGTTTGTGTAATCATTTTGTCTGGATCCGCTTTAAAGTCCAAACTATTTTTGACGACATCCTGATTCACATAAGCCGTCATCTGTTTGGCTTTGCCGTCAAATTCCTTTTGAGAGGCAATTGTCCAATCACACGTAAACAGTTTATCAAGCAATGTGGATGCGGCTGACACATTAGGTTGCTTGGAATCTAGTACTGTACCAACTTTTGCTTTCTTATTGATGAGTTTACTTTGTTGCACTGCTAATTCATTTGCGGCGGTCTGATGCGTTTTAACAGCTACTTGTGTGGCTAACCAAAAGCCTAGTCCACCAATTACCAGAAATATTGGAATAGTCCAAATCAGGACTATTTTTTTAGTTACTTTTGTCATGATTATTTCCTTCCTGAGGTATCTTTCACAGCACCAGTTTGTAGTTCAGTAATTTTGCCATTCTCAATATGCATCAATAAAGTGGTACTGGTTTCTGTTTTGCCTAATTGATACTTCACAGTCCCAAATCCAAGACCTGATCCATTAGCGGCTGTTGAATAAACAATGTCGTTACTTTCTAAATGAAACGTTGGCGTACCCTCATCGACATCACCACCAAAGGTTGCGCCCAGAAAAGCAGACGTTACCTTATCGGTGGCCACACTGCTCGTCACATCGGATTTATTGAGTTTTGGTAACAATGCAAACATTTCTTTAAGAAAAGTATTGCCGGTCTTTTCAACGGCCTGCGTGTCGCGAATATCTGCTGTTTTGACCTTATTAAGTTGTTGTGCTTGGATTTTATAATCATTCGACTTTGCTTGAGTTGTCTTGATCTCTTTTTTAACTAGGTCATTGCTTTTGACATGGCGTTGATAGGCTAAACCTTGTTGTGCTAAAAATAATAATGACAGTATCAAGACAAAAGCATAAACCCATTTTAAATTAATTTTTGTCATCTTTTTCTCCTGCTGTGACGCGACTAATTGTTTTAGAATTTGTTGAACTGGTACTATCAACGACTCTGTCACCCTTGAGGACAATCACTGTTGGTACTTGAGTGACCCCGTACTTAGCCACATAAGTCTGTGACTCATCTTTATTAACGTTAATCACGATATAATTAATTTTATTTTGATTGTCGTGAATGGCTTTTTTGATCGTACGACGTGCTTTTTTACAGTCGGAACAGCCAGGTTTATGAAAGACCAGGACTGTCGTTTTTTGACTATCACGCGACAATGAATTTATCTTGTCTGCGACATGCCTTGTATCAGGATAGCCATTATTAATCTCACTCTGATACAAGTACGTGCCACCAAGCACAATAGCGGTTGCAAAGACAGCTAATATCCCTGACACAACTGCCCCTTTTTTCATTTTAGTCATTTTCATACCCCGCCTTATTTGCTTTTATCAGTGCTAGAGTTGAACGGTCCACTTGGGACAACAACGTTCGTGCCTGCTGGTTTTGGTAATTTTAGATAATCACCTGGTGATTTTAAGCCTTTAGTCTCAGGTGCCCAACCATACTGACTTTTAGTTTGGACAGCGAAATGAACATGAATACCGGTAGCTTCGCCCGTTTGACCTTCGTGGCTAATGTGTTGACCAGCTTTGACTTTATCGCCGGTGTTGACGACAATTGCTGATTGTGTTGGCGCATGACCATAATAGGTGTAGACATTGTCGGTACCTTGAATGACAAGCCAATTTCCGCCTGTATTATCAAAGCTCTTAGCAACGACTGTGCCATCATGAACGGCATACACATTACTTTCACCACCATTCATCGTGTGCGCAACAGTTTGGAAATCGACCCCATAATGTTCTGCCCCTGTTAAACCACCATAATTTGGATAACCCCCAGTGATTTGATATTTCCCCATCACTGGCAGACCATCTGTATTAGTCACAAGACCAGTATCACACGTGGCATCAGAAATCGCACTTGAATTTGCGTCATCTGAGGTATCACCGGTCCCAGAGTCATTGCTCCCCCCATCAAAGATATTAATGTCTCCTGGATAGTCTAAATTGAATAGTTTCTTAACTTCTTTTGCTGTTTTGGCGGTATCCGCAACTTTACGTTGTGGATCATTAACGCCGACACCTTCAAACTTAGTATCCCAAGCGACCATTGAACTGTTAATATTATTAGCTGTTGCTAAATCAATTAGAGTTGCTTTGTGGGTACTGTGTAACTCATTAATTGCTAGTTGAACCTGAGCTTTTACAGTATCGGCAGTATTACCATAACGATCTCCGTTAGTCGTCCCACTTCCCCATTGCCAAATCCCTTTAACTTGCCCTAAAGGATTATAGGCTTTGGGATTAAAGCCACTTTCTCGTAGACCAATCGCAATGGCTGCGGCAATGTTATCACCAGACATTTTAACTTCTTTATGAAAACGGTCAATGGCATGTTGGATGTAATGGTGGGTGCCAGAATTAGGATCTTTCCAATCACCACCAAATACTGAGCCACCGTCATCAATAGTTGTATCGTCATTCCAGCAATCGGCGTTTTGCGTTGAAAAAACCATCACACACATCATCACAATCACGATCAGAGATAGGACTATTGTGCCAATGAGGCCAAGTTTAAGGTACAAGCGTCGCTTTTGATTTTGAATCCATTGTTTAAACATGGGTTAACCTCCAATTAATAGGCTCAAGATTTTAAGAATAAAAACAAAGATGAAGCCACCAATCACGTACCAGATAATCTTATTATCAACTGGTTGTGGTTTGTCACCTTGATCATAATTTTTTACAAGCCGCTGAGCCTCGTGCTTCATTTTTTCACGATTGTCACGGGCTGTTTTAAGTGGGTGTGGCCATTTCATCTTATAGTCCTCCACCAAATAAGTTAATTTCTGAGTCATTGAGATCAACGTGCATGAATGTTGCTTGTTTACCAACCAAATTCATTAAGAAGTCACCTTGATCTAATCCCTGAAGCGCTTGTAATTGGCCATCAGTTATATTGGTTTCACTTACCACACTACGTAGGCGTGTGGTATCGGTCTTTGAAAGACGGCCAATAATTTGCTTAGGAAAACGCCCAAAGAAAGATGAAGCAGCACGACTAGCCTCAGTATCTGATGCGTTACCGGTTGGTACCACGTTTTTTAGTCCTGGGAATATAGCAAACATACCGAAGAAATCTTTACCATGTTGCGCCATCATGTTATCGCCAAAGGTAATGCCTAATGAGTGCTTAGCATTGAAAATATCATCTGCTTCATCTTGGATCCACCAGAAGTATTTTGGTGGATTGCCATTGGTGTTTGCTTGAGTTGAGACCTCACCATGTTTAATTCGGTCACGTTGCTGCGTACCATTAATCGTGATGTAACTTTCCATGAGTGATAAAATGGTGAAATATTGGGCGTTGTATAGGTCATCTTCTAACCTTGAAAGGCCACTGGTATCAAAACGAATCAAACGTTCACCAGACAAATCAGGCATTGTTGTCACACCATTTACCATGTCACCATGATTTTGAATCAAGCTGCTAATCGTCGATAAGATATTATCTAAACGCTCTACGGCGGGTTGCGTCATATTTCTAGTGAGCATATTACGCGTTTCCAGGAAGGTTTGAAAATCTTCGAGAATCGGATAATCCTCATCACGTAAGCCAATCACACGTAAATCTTGCGGGTTATCTTTTGGTGACAACGACCACATGCGACGCTCAACGTAAAAATCGGTGATCAAGTTACCCAACATCTCTAATTCTTTTTTGTCTGCTTGCGGATTCAATGTGGCGTAGTAAGTAATGACTTTTGTACGGTGTTGGTTGAAGCTAGAAATGACATCAACATTCCCGTTAGCATCCAAGACTGTGCCAAACACTTGTAGCAGGTTAATAATATTTTGGCTGCCATCAAGGGTCAATGTAACCCCATAATAGGCATTAATAAGATCACGCCATTCGTTTGATTTATCAAATACCCAAACCGTATCACCACGAGAAACCAACGGACCAAGATTCTTTTTTCCAAAGGCACTTTTACCAGAGCGTTCCCCACCAACAACCAGATTGTAAGCAGTTAATTGTGTGCGATGGTCATTGTAACTCGGATCATACATTACCTCACCCCGTTGCATGGTCAAACCCATATACGAGCCACGTGGATGAGCAATAAAGGTCTGGTTAAAAGCATAAGAACCAGCCAAAGCATAAGCCTTCATTGGGAAGCCTCTATCCTTGATGGTTTGGTTTTCAACCGACATGGCTGGCATGAAGAACTGTTGGAAGTGTGTTAATTGCTCCGAAGGATAAATTTTCATGCGGTAGTTAGAAAGCTGTTGTTGAATTTCTTTCACGCGACGACGTAATTCCTCAGGCGACACATCCGTAACCAACAATCGGACATAAACCCGTTTGTAAATTTCACGACCATTACGCGCTTCGTTTAAATCTTGCAATGTAATTTCAGCATCTTGTTCAGCCTCTAAGGCGTCCCCTTGTGAAGTCACATCACTACGTGCCTTACTTCGCAAGGTATTTGTGGCTGTTTCAAGGGCTTTTTGGACTTCAAATTTATTTTCCGTCCCGATTTTAATGTCCACAATCGTGTTTTTGTGGTTGATGAGTTCTTTAAACCAGCCCTGTAGTTGTTCGCTCTTGGGATAGTCATAAACATTAATGATTGCACTACTGGCCATCCCATCATCAAAGTAAGTGGTATGGAATTCAATGCCGCCAAGGTTTTGCACTTCTTCAATTAAATCAAGGTTGTACCCTCTTGCCTTTAACGCTGAGCGCTTAGCAGTATTTAAACTTGTCCGCATAATTACTTTTCCTCCAATTCTAAGGTTTCCCCAGGGTTGTTAATCTGATACATGACCATTTTTTTACGGGCTAGAGAAACTGGTTCAGGGGTGAACGCCATGCCAGCATGAGCAATGAAATCACGACGATTCTTTTCTAAAGCAGCTATCGTCTTACCATAAATGACTGCGGTGTATTCTTGATGCTTAATGTCACCAACCACATTTTTTTCAATGTTAATTTCTTGTAAAATAGTTTGTCGCATCATCAATAACTGTTGGTAGTGACGATCATCCAAGTCTGCACTGTTTAATTCGTTTTCGATTTTGACCAATTCATGTCCCCATGAGGCTTGTTGGATGCGCGTGTCAGCCGGTAATTGACTGACAAAAATATCAAAGTCTTCAACATAGATGGACAATAATTGATGGAAGTCTGCAATGATAGCGTTTGAACTCTTGTCTCCTTCGGCGTTCAAGAAGTCTAAATCTTTCCCTGGTAAATTGAGCATATCAGCATATGTGTCATCAGTTAGTAGAATTGGATGACCTAGTTTGTTCAAGATGTCCTTGTAAGGTAAAGCAAAAAAGATGGGTATTGGTTTCCGACTATCCAGTGCTTGTTTTACAACCGTTAACCCTTGTTTTCTTTGCGTTTGTTTGGCTTTAATTCCCATTATTTTTCCTCTCTTTGCTTATTATCAGTCACAGCTACGAGATCACCAGTAGCGTGCTTTGTTGATTTTAAAATGCCACGTAGCATTTCTTGATACATTAACCCCATTGGGTTACTTGGACTTGGTAAAATGAGAAAGCCAGCTAATAGTGCATTACTAATAATTAAAATCAAGCCATACCTACCAATATTGTAGGGATAAAATGATTTAATCATTAAGTAAGTGATGCCAAAGACAATCGCTAGAACAAAAATTCGTTCCATCGTAAAAAATAGCCAGCGAGACACTTTCTTCCAAATATTTCGCCCAGGGGTAAAATGGTCATACATAAATAAATCTCCTTTAATCAATTATTTTTGCCTGGATTGAAATTCAATCTGATGTCATTCTATACAAAATAAGAGATAAGTCATAAACCGCCACAGTTAGATTTTTAAAAAAAAAAAACTCAGAGAATCCTCTGAGTAAATTAATATAATATTATTCATAAATAAAAAAACCTCTGAACGAGGATTTTAGGAATTTATATATATATAAAAGATTGTGGAGCGGCTTTGATAGATGGATTGAATTCTTTAAGAGATTTTGGTTCCAAATAGGGAGTAACTTTTCCCAGTTCTATTGCGTAAACCTCATCTTTATTATCAAAGTAATCAAACAATTCAGCTCTTGAAATACCACTAAAACCTTTTGTTTCATTCCAAATTTTTGATTTTGACCCTTTTAGAATATTTCTTACTTCTACTTCTGCAACTACCAATCCGTCAGGTAATGTTGAATAAATTACGATTGAGGATACGTCCTGTCGTGCAAAAATGATTCTACGATATTCATACTTTTTTGTTCCAGCCAGTATTTGACGAACATATTCTGGTTTAATCGATAATAAAGCTTTCATTGGTTTCTCCTAACTTCACAAGTTCAATAAAACTCTTCTTCTCAATTCTCTGAACAACAATTCGTTGATCTTCATTTATGATGTTATTATTCAATAGTTTTTCTCGGTTAGGATATTTTTCAAAAGAGAAGTTATACAAAAACTTAATGACCCAAGGATATGTTCGTTGCTTCCAAAATCTGGAGAGTTCATCAGAACTAAAAACTGATTTATTTTTAACGTATTGTTCAAAATCAGTAAATGTGACAAAATTAGATAAATTCTTAACTTCAATTACAGTACCAACAGAAGTGGTAACGGAACGATAATATGCCGATCCTTTATAATCAGTCATTCTGTAAGCAATAAGATGATCTCCAAAAGTCAATAACTGCGAGTTAACGGAAGCAGACAAGTATACCTTTTCGATATTATTTATTGAGCTTGTATCTGGGACAGAAATATCTTTTTCCGATTGTAGATTCACATCACCAAACATTAAGCTATGAAATTTAGGAAGAACAGCCAATAAGTAATCAGTACCGTTTTGCTGGGATATAAACGGAAATATTTTAAATGGGTTACTTTCAATATTAGAAGGTACATTTTTAACAAAAACTAGCTCGTCTTTATTCTTTGTTCCAAATAAATCAAAACCATATAATTCAAGCAGCTTTTTTAACCCTTTTGTTTTCTCGTTTTCGAACAAAGTAACATAGATTTTACTATATTTTGAGGAATAAAAAGCAAACTTTCTCATTGCTATTGCTAGCAATCTCTTCCCTAGTGCTGAATGATGATTCCAATCAACCTTAAATGTCCCTATTTTAATTCGGTTCCCATCCAGAACCGGACTTACACCCGGCTCTGGACCAGTCTCTGTTTTCAAAAATAAAAAAGCAATAAGGTGTTGATCATCATCGTATGAAACATAGGCTTTCTTACTTTGGCTTGCTTTAGTCTGAAACCAGCTGTTAAAATCAGAATATGAATTTCGTAGTGAATCAAAGAAATTATCATTAACATTTATAGACGAAAACTGCTGATATACTATATGATCTTGTTTTTCCATATTCCTACCCTAATATTTTATTAACTTCATCAAATATAAATAAATTGTATCTATCATTAATGCACATTTTACTAATAGCTTACAGTTTATCATAAAAATGAAAAAAAGAATTAAAAAACACATATTTTAATTATAGGTATATTATAACATAAAATATATTATATGTTATAATATATATGTACACAAATTTTACGTGCCTGGATTGATGGTTCACTCGTTATTTCGTTTTGACGAATAAAATAACTAAGGAGCTTCATCATGAGTAAAACAATTACATTTTCAGCCTCAAAAGGTGGCGTTGGTAAAACAACGATGACATTCAACTTTGCAAGTTACTTGATTCGTCAAGGCTACAAAGTCTTGTTAATTGATTCAGATTATCAAGGTAACCTGTCATCTACATACGAAAGTTATACGAATCAAAATACACTATATGACGTCTTCACCGGCGGTTTAGCCAAAATACGACAACTTAACCCACAATTGGGGTTAATACCTGCTAGTCCCCATTTAGATGAACTAGAAGGTACTCTACAATCAAAGAACAATAAAAACTTCATGATGATGATGTGGTTACAAGATCACCTTGAGGAAATTAAGGACTATGATTATATTTTAATTGATACGCATCCGGAATTTGGGACGTTAACAAAGAATATGATTGCCGTTTCTGATTATGTTGTCGTTCCACTAGAACCATCTGAGTATGGTTTTATCCAATCGAAACAGCAATTTGACCTGCGGATGAAAGAATTCCGCGATGACGCAGTAGATATTCGCACACGGGCATCATTGATTGAAGCAAAAGTATTATATTTAGCAAATCGTGTGAAGCATAATACTCGGTCAAGTCATGAATTTGGCCAGATGATTGATCAAATTGATAATTTAGTCGCTGTATTAAATGAACGCGAAGTCTTTAATAGCTCGACTATGCTAAAGACTCCAGTCTTTGATCTAGAACAAACTAAGCGCAACCCGAAAACACTCCAACAAATAAATGCTGCTTATCAGCAACTACTAGAAAGCGTAAAATAATGGATTACGATAAAAAAGACCCACGTATGTTTGATGAGGCTAGTGCGCAAAGGCAACTAGCAGAGGCTTTCAGAAAGCCCACCTCCGAACCTCAAGCATCATTAAGCCCTGATTTCAAAATACCAACGTCTAATATTAGTTCACGTAAGGTGCAAACCACTTACACTATTCGCCCTGAGATAAAGCAAGGCATTGATCAATTGGCTGCTAAACAGGGCTTTCGTTCATCAAGTGCTTTCGTTGATCTGATATTGGCGCAAGTTTTAGACCAGGCAAAATAAATTTAAGCAAGCAAAAAGCCGTGATATAAAAATGAAGTGAACCCAATAACTTGGACAGAATAAAAAATCTGTTCAGAAAGTTATTGGGTTTTTCTATGTCAAAATATTCAAATGAATTTAAATTAATGGTCGTTAAGGAATGGTTATCTGGTCAAAATAGTTTGATTGAATTAGTCAAAAAATATGCCATCAATAATGATCACGCGATTCGCGAATGGCGTGATGAGTATCTCGTGACTGGTTCCATTGGTTTTAAAAACCAGAAAACCTATTCAGCAGATTTTAAAATGACCGTGTTGAACTATCTTGAAACACACTCACAATCAGAGGCGGCACGCTATTTTGCGGTCTTCCCTAGTACAACAATCGCTAATTGGTTGAGAACGTATCGAAAATTCGGGTACAATGGGTTAAAACCTAAACCGAAAGGTCGGCAACCAACTATGGGGCGCAAACGCATTCATCCACTCACACCAGAACAACAAGAACTGGCTGACTTAAAGCAAGAGAATCATCAACTTGAAATGGAGAATGCTGTTCTAAAAAAATTAAAAGCCTTAGTGGATCAACGAACCGAGAAAAACAAACGGCAGTAACGTCACTAAGGCAGACTAAATATTTTAAAGTGGATGATTTATTAGCTCTAATTGGCTTGAAACGCAGTACCTATTATTATCTAGAAGCTCATCCGCTCAATACGGCATCAGACAACAAAATAGCAGACGTAATCCGTCAAATTAAGTCACCTCAATTCCAAAACGAATATGGTTATCGTCGCGTGACAACGTTGTTGCACGACCAAGGTTATTTGGTTAACCATAAGCGCGTGCTCCGCATTATGCGTCAAAATGCACTCCTCAGCACAACGTATAACACACGTAAACGCCGCTATAATTCCTATCGCGGCACAGTAGGTCGGATTGCCGAACGTGTCATTAAACGCGACTTTCAAGCTGACGCACCTTACCAAAAGATCGTCACAGACGTCACTGAAATGCAATTAAACGATCATAATAAAGCTTATTTGACGGCGTTTGTCGATTTATATGCAGGCGAAGTCCTGTCGTATCATTTAGCCAAAACACCAACCATGACGCTTGTCATGCGGCCATTAAAAGCATTGTCAAAGCATCGTGGGGCTATTATTCATAGTGATCAGGGATTCCATTATCAGACACCGCTGTTTATTAACACGTTAAAGGATTTTGGCATGACGCAAAGCATGAGCCGTAAATCAACACCAGTCGACAATGCACCAATTGAGAGTTTCTTCCATATTTTGAAAGCTAATATCGTGCATCATAAACAGTATCAATCGTTTCACGATTTCAAAGTGGTCGTGGATGACTTTATCAATTATTACAACAATCACCGTATCAAACAAAAACTCAATGGTTTGTCGCCGGTTCAATATCGGCAACTCACCACTGAGTCTGTTAGTTAATTAATTCTATGTTGTCCAACTATTGGGGTTCACATCAAAAATCACGACTTTTTTATTTCTTTATGTCATCCGGGTTCATTCCTGCGTAGTCCTTATTATATGCTTTCACAGTTTCATAGTAATTCTCTGGGTAACCGTCAGTCTTTATTTGTTTGGCAATATCGTCCAATGGCATGTCTATCCTACTATTCTCAACAGTATTAGAAGTGCCAAAGGATTCTTTTACGCCATCTTGATGTCTTTCTGATTCAGGTTTTGCAAGATAGTTATTTGCCCAGTTAATGAAATCTTGCTTAGTCCAGGTGGTGAAGTAATCATTATAGACATGACCTTTCATCTTAGCAGCCTTCTTAGCATAGACCTTTTCATTATTAGTATCTTGCACAGAAGTTGAGGCAGATGAAGCTTTTTCACTAGCTATATAACTTGAAGATTGTGCCTCAGGGGTACTTTGTTTTTGTTGGTGTAACATGGCTAGCAAAATAGCAATCACAACCACGCCAATAACCACTATCGTGATCCAAATTTTGTTTTGCTTGAGTTTCTCCATGTACACTCTCCTTCAACTTAACTACTGTTAATTTTACCGTATTCAGTCACAAATTAACAGTATCACTTATCTTCCTTTGATTTAACGGTTGATTGATTCTTATTTTTAGCCATTTGTTTAGCGACCACACTTTCAGCCCAAGCACGATCCTTTGCTTTTTGTTCATCCGGTGTGAGGGATTTGTTAACTGGCGATTTTCCTGATAACGTGCCACTCAAACGTTGCGGTATTGTTCTTGACATGGCAGATGGTGTTGCCCCTAAGCCTTTTGGTTGAACCACTGTGCCTCCGCTGACAATCGGCCGTTTATTTGTATTGGTATTGTTACTGTTTGGTTTAGAATCTAAACCTTGATGTGCCCCCGTCATCGCATGACTCATATTGTTTTGACTACCATGATCATTTGAGGTTGGTATCTCCGTCTTTTTGGCTGCACCATCTGAGGCCTTTGCTAAAGCCTCATGTACATTTTGCGGTTGATTACCTGCAGGCGTGACCTGTTCAGTATTTGGTGAAACGGGCGTATGACGCTTATTGAAAGCATCCACAGCTTGTTTACCCCCTTCAAAGTTATCAGCGACACCGCCGGCATAGTCTTTAACATTGCCAACGGCTTTATTAACGCCATCTTTAACTTTACCACCAGCTGCTCGACCAGTGTTCTTGAGTAGGCTGCTTGGATTCTTCATGGCTCCAACGGTACGTCCAGCCATTTCAGCGGCTTTTGCGCCTTTACCAGAAGCCAGAACTGTTGCATCCATACCAGTACTACCTGATTGCTGATTATTAAGTGACTTGCTATTATCCAAGCCTTGATTGCCACCAGAGTTGACAATTTTCTGGCCGAGTTCACGGTTCTTTTTCTTTTGTGCTGGAGAAATAGCACTAAGACCTTGTCCAATATGTTTTTTAGCCGATTTGGTGGCACCCCCAATCATCCGCGAAGCTTGCCCGGCTAACATCATTGATGCCACTGGATTATGACCGGAACGCACACCAGTCCATTGTTCAATCATCTCAAACCCACCTGCTAAGCCTTTACCACCAGCCAACAGTGCTGCGATTGATAGGATTGTAAACGGCCACATACCAAGGTTTGGAATACTATTAATTGTAATAAAAGCGAATTCGACCCAAGCAAAGAAGAAAATTAAAGAAATTGGCATCATCACAATACCAGTAATTTGACCCTCAATCATGCTAAGCACTTGTTGAACACGTTTTCCTTGTGTACCATCACGAAGCCCAAAATAGACAATTGACCCTGCCATAAAGGCCATTTTGTAAACTGATGATAACAAGCGAACAATGGCTCCTGCTACTACAATAATAAAGACAATTTCTCCACCAATAATCCCTAGCCAGTTGGTCTTCATCACAGGGTAATCATCTGCGAAGGTTTTCCCTAAGACAAGGGAATCACCAGTAATATCAACCATGTTGCTATTACCACCAATTTTCTTGGTAAAAACTGATTTTTGTGGTTTTGTCAGGCCATCAGTGTATCCTGCATCGCTCATGACTGAATGATAGTCAGATCCTTCAATTTGGGCGTTAGTAATGGGCTTGTTTTTCATGGCTGTTTTATACTTGCTCATACTAAAATTATTGGCTGCTAATCTAGATAACTCAGTAGAATTACCTTGCCACAATTGTGTGATTATTGACTCTGGTTTAGTTCCCATCGTATCTTGGTTAGTTGCTGTGCCAATACTGATCATTAAGCCAATAATCATTGGCAGCGCACTAATCACTGCAACAGTTATGGCAATTCCCTTTGGCCACTCACGTCCTTTACGACCTGAGGTCGCTGTGAATTGAATCCATTGCACCATCATCATGATGCCAAAAATTACAAAGCCGAGGTATAAAAAGTCTTTGAGAATATTTCCTAAATTCCAATCCATATAAACAGAGTTGCTGGGTTCAAAAAATATATTCATAAAGTCTAGTAATTTAAATGATGAAGTATAGGCGGAATAAACTGCATCCGCAATGTAATAGAAAATTAACGCAATACTGTGCATGAATAGCATGATTAGTGTTAAGAATATGTGTGGCAATGGCGACAGGTATTGTGACCATTGCGTGTAAAAATCAGCTGTTGGGCCATTCGCAGGTAATGTTTCTGCCAAGGAATTTAACCCCAGTGTTAGATTTGTCATTCGACTTCTCCTTGTTGTGTTGCAGCATTAAGCTGCTTATAGATTTCCCACATGTATTGGGGTTCGTTGTTAAGTAACCGGAGGACGGTTGCGTTATTATTGTTACTAGGTAGTTTTAAAAATAGACCTTTGTCCAAATAGCCATTAGCGCTGGTTTGTTCTTCTGTTTTATTTGACCGTGGAATGCGTGTTTTAATCGATTTTTCAACAATCAAACGTAGATCAACGTTATCTATCTGTGCCTCGGTCATAAATGGCTCATTTGGATTAAAGTTTTCTTTCCAGTTAAGATAACGTTCCTGGTCACTGATTTCCTGATTAGTAAGCATACCAGGTGACCCCACATTTTGTTGCGAGTTGTCCAAAATATCATTGATTGCCTCATCTGTTAAAGCGCTAGCTGATCGATAATCAATTGCGTTACGATCAGATTCCCCATCTTCAAGTGAGAGTTGTAGTTGTTGCGCCAATTCATCAAAATAAGGGACAAAATCATGATACAAATCATCATATTTTAAATCATTATGTTGCGCTTTGATATTGAGATCTGCCGTGTAGTAATCTAGTGAATACTGCTTGCCTAGTAGTTCATAGGCAAAGGGCATTCGATAAGCGCCTGTAGAGAAAATTGGCAGTGGCCGCACATCTCGTCCCTTCTTATCTGTTCGTTTGATCGTCCGAATGGTAATCATTTCACGTGGACTTAGCTCGCTAATTTCTTTTGCATCTAAGAGTCTAACTTTGCTGACCTGAATTTGACGATTACCACGATCTTGACGATCTAACCCAATTTGTGAGTTCACAGATTCAGTTTGAACCTCTACTTCACCTAATTGTTTTGATAAAGCTTCGTTAGTTGACTCATCATTGGTTAAAATATGGAACCAATTACCCGTGTTACCGTTAATGTCGTTAGTTTCCATTTCAGAATAGTGTAATCGTGGTTGCGTCAATGTTTGGATGTACAAATCAACTATGTGACCGTAAGTTAGGCCACGCGTCAAAATGTTGGTAAATCCTGGTATGCGTGGGAACATTGAGAACTCATTAAGTTTATATAAAATCCAATTATCCATTTTCCGACGTGTGATTGTGGCCGCAATATCAGTGTTCACCGAGAAGACCTGGGAGATAAATAAACTGGCCAAAGCAGAGAAGTCATCGTTTGATTGTGGCGTGATAATGAATACTGCCATTGGCCTTTCAGAATAGCGTAATTGTACGCCAGGGGTTTCAGTGGCATTGATTGGCTTGATACGATCTACCAGACATTGAATCACCGGCTCTTGAGAATATTTATCTCGCTTAATCTTGCCATTGAGCAACTTTCGTTGTACAATTTTACCAGTCAATGTAAATGACTGTTTACGCATGGTGATTGTGTTGCCGTCATTATCGAGTGACAGCTCAATTCGCCATGAAGTGGGTAAACAATTGTGGATAGGATAAGTTAAGGTGCCCGATTGGGACACCGTTAACTTATCCTTTTCTATTACCTTTTGTTTACCCAATTCATAAACTCGAATACTCACATGAACCCCTTTATAGCGGTCAGAGAACTTCATTTTGAGCATTCTTGGAAATCCTAGGTCAGTCAAGTTGATCGTATTAAAAGTTGTAAGTCTTGTAATGGACTCTGAGGCAAACAAGTTCAAGCGGTTCATCACAGAAAAGGAAATTGAGGACTTGGTTTCCCCAGTCGCCGACAAATATTCAGCGGCATTTAAAATAATCATGTTACGTGCTGGTGTACGCGGTAACTTACCTAGATTAGTCATATACCTGGTCAACCCATCACCTGACTTATCCGTGAATTTGTTCATATCATTGATAAATTGCAAGACGTTTGAAATGGTAACCATTGATTTATCCTGGTGGCGTACGGCCAGATATAATACGGTTAACATGACTGCTTGGATGGTGCTTTCAGCTGCACTGTCCCAAATATCTTTATGACTCGTTTCTTCACCACCAGGACCCCCAATTACCTGGACGACCTGACGTAATTCTGTATTCGCACTATCCCAGTCGCCGTCAAATGCGTAGTCCATTGCGATTTGTAAGGGATTCCAGGATTCAGATTCACTAGGATTCATGATATTTAGTAATTTGACATCGTAGCCTGCTGATCTTAACGATTTGTAACTCATTTTTGCATCTTCGTTTTTGGCGTCCGTATCAATAATATTCCACTTAATTTCTGCCCGTCGCAAAATATCAATGAACGTATAACCACGCATTTGATCCTTCGACGATCGTGTCATACCCGTTGTTTTTGAATGCGTGTTGCTAGTGTCTAGCCAATAAAAACCATCAAACCCGCCTGTCACTATTATTTGATTTTCAAATAATTTGGGTAAATGAGCCAATAATAAGGGTCGTATTTTTTTATATAAACCACTAAATACTAGTGAATTCATTCCCAGTGGCCGTTTAAACCATTGCCAAGCCCAAAGTATTGGGTGAATCATAAAGAATTCAAAGGTATAGCCTTGTGTGTGTAATACTGGTTGACCAGGTTTACCTTTGAAATTTTTATTGCGGTCAGGTATGAGCTTATAGGTCTTATCGACTTCTCGTATCTCTGCAAAACGATTCGTGTTTCGCGTTTGGTCTCTAAAAAGTTGATACCAATCATAGATACGTTGGAAAACATACTTTTTGAGGAGTAACAGAAAGACGAGTCCTAATACAATACCTGTGACTAAGGTGAGCCTAAAGAGAATTAAAAACATGTTGAGTGGGTTTAGCACCGTTAGCGTCATGTTCATCAAATCTGTAAATTCCGGCCACTGCGTGACTCCACTTTGAACATAAAACATAAAAGCTTGAATATAGGGACCGGCCACTCGAACGATTAAATCAACCAAAATCGTGACGTATAACGATACGACCATAACAATCATCGTCGCTAAAATGCCATATAGCCAAAGAAACCAAGAGCGACCACGCCAACGAATGAAACTGTCACGCATAAATTGACGTTCACCCCGATAATCCTTTTTAAATAGTTTCATTGCTTGATGCCTCCTTAACGGTTGAGACGACGACTTGCCATTCACCATAAGGACTCGTTAATGACGGTGGATTGCCAATCGCTCTAAAGATAAATGTATCAAAGTCTTGCGTAACTCCCTGACGTTGCTTGATAATTGCCGCTGCTACGGGATCACTCACATAAGTTGCAATCGTATCATCAATTGGACGAACACCTCGTGAAGGCTTATAACCCACATCAGCGATATAATTCGCAATTGGTGAACTGATTTCTTGTTGGTCATTTAAATACTCAAAGCCCAGGTCAAATGAGGGAATATATTTGGCCACATTTTCTGTACTAAATAAAATATTGAAGCCACTAGCTTGCGCTTTTTGGTTAAGACGCGTGAGTTTGAGAGCAACAATTTTCACCATGTCTGTCATATTTAAAACATCAAACACCACAATAGCCCCTATTCGAGCAATAAACTCAGGCCGATAGCCATCGCTCTGTAAAGCAATTTCAAGTTGTTCTTCAAAGTTGGCTTGCCGTTTTTTGTCTTCTTTAACGGACTCAGACTTGGAATCACGATTCATAACAGCTTTGGCCCCTGAGTTAGTTGTCATGATAATGATTAAATCTTTGAAATTAATAACACGACCATATTCATCGCTTAATCGTCCATCGTCTAAAACTTGTAGGAGCAAATCCATCACTTCTGGATCAGCTTTTTCAATTTCATCTAACAACAAGACCGCATAAGGAGTATGCCTAACTTGTGTCGTCAGCTGATCTTTAAAACGTTCCAAGCTAGTCCCTGCAAATTTAAACTCCGACATGTCAAAACGGATAAAATTTTGATTGTTACCAAAGAGATTGCCAGCTAATTGTTTGGCCGTTTCTGTCTTACCCACACCAGTCGGTCCCATAAAGAGAAATGATTCCGGTTTTGAAGTATCCGCCAGTCCTGCCTCACGATTCGTGAGTTTCATAGCTACTTTTTCTAAAGCTGTTTCTTGCCCAATGACTTGGCTCTTGAGCTGAGGTAGTAAATTCAATAGACGTTCATCGGTGGTTTGATTGATGACGTATTCGGGCACATGGTAATCATCATGAATGATCGTCGCAACATCTGTACCATCAAGGACTGTTTTGTTAGCTAATTTGGCGACACTGAGTGCACCGTCTAGCAGCATAATGGCTTTTTCAGGAAAGTAACGATCAGTCATATAACGCTGTGCTAACGCCATAATTTTGTCTTGAACTGACTCTGGCACTTCAATACCAGCATTGAGTTGTAGAGCAACTTTAGCCAAAACATTTTTTGTTTGCTCATAACTCAATTCTGGCACTTCAATCAAATCAAATCGGCGCATTAACGCGCCATCACGTGCGACGTATTCATGGAATTCTTTGGTCGTGGTTGCCCCAATAATTTGGAGATCATCACGACTCAACGCAGGTTTGATTATATTACCAGCATCTAATGAGCTGCCGGCTGTTTCAGCACCAGTACCAACGATTTGATGAATTTCATCAATAAAAGCAATAACCGTTTCCTTGTTAGCAATTAATTCATTAATGATCGCTTGAAATTTATGGGCGAACGACTCACCGTCACTACTCTTCATTAAATTGGCCAAACTAATTTGGATCAAATGTTTTCCCTTTAAGGCAACAACGTCTGTATTTAACAGCTGTCTGGCTAAATCTTCGACAATCGCTGTTTTACCAACACCAGGTAAGCCAACTAACAGTGGCGCATTTTGAATCTGTTTCATGAGTGAAACCATCATACGACGTGTGATCGCTTCACGTTGATAGGCTTGATATTTATCAGGATCAGTCATGACCTTAGCACTAATGTCTGTAGTATAGCGATCTAGATAAGGCGTGAGACTGTTATGCTGTATTATTGCATTCATTCTTGACCTCCCTGGTCGCTGAAGGGATCACCATAATCAATTGAAGCCACCTTTGTTTCGTTGTCAGCGTCGTGTTCTTGTGCTAAACGTTCTAATTCACTGCTACTCGCCTCAATTTTATCAATTGCTTTTTGACGATCAACCATCAACGCGGCGTATAGGTCGCTTTCTTTTGAATCATCTAACTGGTGATTGAGTTGTCCTATTTCTGGCAGTTCATCAGCGGCAATAAAATCGCCTTCTGGATTATAAATCGCTTCAATTTGCATTTTTTGACTCGTTTGTTTTAATACCACAACCACTTCTAAACCAAGAATTGGATCACCCGCAGGAAAGAGCTCATGATAACGATTAGTTTCAAGTGTTAAAGCCATCGCACTTTGTTGCCCTTGTTCCTGTTGTTCCTGGAAAGATAGAATCATCACTTTTGGTGATTTCGTGAGGCCAGTGATATAGCCTGTGAGTTCTTTAACGTTTTCTTGTGACATGTCTTAGCTCCTTTATTAAATATGTCTAGTACTGGTTTGATTGACAGCCTGATAGCTTTGTTCAACGACAGCGAGGTTATCAGGCTTTAGCAATTTTGATGTTTTGGTTTGGCGCACTTCGCCATGACTCAAGTTGTCGGATAAATATTGCGTCACATCGGTACTTGCTTTTAAAGCTTGACTAATCACTTTACCCGTATTTTGATCTGCCAGGGCTTTCAAATTCTTTGACCAACCAGCCATGTAATCAACACTTTTTTCACCTGGCTCAATGCCTAGATTTTTGGTGATGACATAACTGGATAGTTCTGCCTGGGTTTCTTTAATCGCCGTTGGCCAATTGTTTTGGCTTTGCAAGGAATGAAGCTGTGCATGCGCAATTTCATGCGCTAAGGTATGAATTTTATCAGTTGGTGTTAAGTCACTTCGCAACAAGATAAATTTCTCATCTTGGTTTTTCTTTGATTGCACAAAAGCGCCCTTTGCTTGTCCTTGCCAAGTCATTGGTCTTTTCGCAATTTGATCGTCCACACCCTGGTCAATGACAGGTACTTTTATTTTGTCTGCGAACTTCAACAAGGTTTTATAAGCAGCATCGAGGTGCTTTGGACTTTTATCAGTGGCCAAATCAATTGGTCGATTAGGTAACAGGCTTGGTAACTGTGCTGCTGTGGCATTGGTTTGACGGACATCAAAAACTGTTTCAACTGGATAATGTTTGATACTGCGAACTTCTAATTGCTTGTTGTTGGCCAATTCCTTTTGTTGAGATGTAGCGTCCGCCCAGCGTATCTTTTCCCCATTACGATCAATAATGGTTTTTAAATTAGCCGGTGCACCAAATATTTTGATGCCTTGTTCACCCTTATTGACCTGGATACCATCAGCCGACCATTGTTTATAGCCTTTTAGTAACGTTGCTTGAGGATTCTGCAATTGAATGAGCATTGAGTTACGCGCCGAGTAATTGAGGCCAGTTGCGGTAAAATCGAGTAACTTTTTGAGTTCCTGTTGGTCTTGTTGGTACTTGGCTACTTTCCCCATTGCTTCTTGGATGATTTTTTTGTTTTTTAAAGCATTTTCTTTGCGTCGATCAGCTTTATTTCGTCGTGGAATGTCAGATTTAACAGGTCTTTTCTCACCTTGGTTTACTGGTTTGATGATGCTCGTGTTCTCGTCGTCCTGTTTTAAATTGCTAGTTGGCGTTTCAAATGTCTCTAATGCCTCTAAACGGTTGGCATTTTCAGTCATAGTCATGACTCGTGTACCAAGGATGCCTGCTTTTAACTGTTCATTCCAATCTTTACCTTGCAAAGGAATCTGACGTTCTGCGGTAATTGCTTCATTCGTGATTGGATTTTTGAAACTAAAACGATCGAAGTAATCAGCAGCCTTAAAACCGGCTTTATCATTATCAAACGCCACAATGATTTTATTGAATTTGGCCTGCTTAGCAGTCACGGCATCATTGAGGAATTGCACCCCACGTTTGGCATCAGTGCCTGATACAGATAATAATGTGGCATTGTTTTTAACCATGTCTTGATGATTTTGTTGCGCGTAACTGAGTAAATCAACTGGGCTCTCAAATAAAACTAATGTTTGATCTCCTGTGCCAAATGAGAGATTGTAACCAGTAGATGTGTCACTTCCTGCAAATATCTTTTTTGATGACCCACGTTTTTTGAAGTGCTCGAAGTCTTGCTCAGTTCCTTGTCGATCTGCGCCGACGATTTTTCCAGTAACATCCTTCCACGGGAAGATGACTGGATTTTGATGGAGCTTATCCCCTTCTCGGTAACGGCTGCCCTGCACAACTGCGCCACTTTTCAATAAATTGTCAACGAACTGTGGATTAAGCTTTCTCTGGTTAACTAAGTAATCTTTGACAATCGTTGTTTTCTGGGTTTTAAAGACTTTATCGTAATCAAATTTGTAACGAGGTGTGGTGCCTTCATAAAGTTTGGACACGTCAATGTTTTCCCCCTTCACAAAGCGAGCGTAGGCAAGTTGATTTTTAATTGCCGGCCCTTTGCTTTCGCTATCAGATTTGCCAAGTTCGTAATAATGAATGAAATCGACTAAATCACCCTTAGCACCAGTTGAATTCCAGACAAAGCGATTAAGTTTTGTTCGAACCACCAAACTATCATGATCTACCATACGTAACTCAGAGGATGTATCAGTTGTATAGGGAATGCCCTTCCAATCACAGTATCCACGGATTGGTAGTTGCTTGAGCTGTGCCCGTTCTTCCTTACTGATCGTCATGATTTTGACCGCCATCTTCTTTTATAATTGGTAAGTGATTCAATTCGGAAAATGCCTGGTCAATGTCATTAGGACTCAAGTTCATTTTTTCCAGTAATGAGCGGCCCAGTTCAGCTATTTGCGCATCATTTAGTGCTATCATCTCTTTTTTTATCTGACGTTTTTCTTCCTGAATTGCCTTCATTTGTAAATCCAGTGCTACTACACGTGCCTGCTTTTCTTGAATTTGTTGATTCATACTCTTTTTTGCCATGTGTTATTGCTCCTTTTGTCTAATATAGGGTCAATATATCAGGAATTTAAAAAAGTTCATAAAGCGCCACAGTTAGTTTTAAAGGATTTAAAACACCCCCAGTCCCCCAGACACAATCTTGACAGGTGTGGTTTAATACCACACCAATCAAGACCGTTGGGGGTTCAAAAAAAGCCATCGCACAAATGTTTACTCTGAAAACATTTGTGCGATGGCTTTTTTCCTGCTGGCTGTTTTTTGTGCGGTTATTCTGGTGTATGTGACTACCAAAACTTTAACAAGCTAAACAAATCTAAGGACTAAAGTCCAAAGATTTGGGGCTAAATTTGCAAGGCCAAGCACTCCGTGTCGCTACGCGAGCTTTGCAAACTCGCCCTGGCTTGTTGTCGTTTGTCCGTTCACAACACCATCAGAATAAAACGGTACAAAAAACAGCCGTCAGGAAAGGTTTTTAAGATGACTATGATTAACACATCACCTCATGGCTACCAATTACGAGAAGTAGCCCCTAACTTTACCGCCAATTCGTCAACCGCTGTTGGCCAATATCTACAAGAACATATTGGCCGCCAATTACAAGAACATTTTGTGGTGTTAAGTTTGAACGTAGCACTAGAGGTGATTAGTCTTGATACAATTGCCATTGGTCAAATTACGGGCGTCAATGTAATGCCACGAGAAGTTTTCCAAATTGCTTTACTCAACAATGCCGCTAGCATTATCATTACCCATAACCACCCCAGTGGTCATGTACTCCCTTCTCAAACAGATAACAAATTTACACAAAGATTAAAGAAGTTAAGCGACATGATGCATCTACCCTTACGTGATCATTTTATTGTAAGTGGTAAATGTTATTATTCATACGCAGAAAACGAGCAACTATAAAGGGAAATCTTATTTCTGATGAATTAGCGGATACAACACGACGTTTAAAAAATGAACTCGACTATCATGAACGAACTGAAATTTTATATTATACAGAAAGTTGGTAACAAGAAATGGCATGGTACACCTCCCACAAAGCGTTAATCACTGAATATCTATGTATTGAACAAAATATTTCACTTAATGAAGAGTTGGTGTCATGGCGCGATATGCCTAAAGATTACCAACTAATTCGCTTACAAGCCTATATCAATCATTATCAAGATGGTGACTATGATTATTTTTTCTCACTACATTCTGCTAAAAACCCATTAACAAATTTAGTATTTGATGAAGATGTCACGACATTAGTTTGTGGTAATTCTAAAGCCAGTTGTGCCACAATTCGTAAACAATTGTTTAAGTTAATGAATGACTGGTGGTGTGATAACCCAGAACGTCACTCATCAAAAGCAAAGGAACAGGATAAAGCATGTCAGAATTTACAGTAATTAGTATTGAAGAAACAAATGACGGCATTGCCTTTGCCAAGTTGAAAAATGGTGATGACTTGTCGCTAGCAAGCAATGGCGTTGCCCGTTACAATGGCAGTCTATTCAAAGATTATAGCGACATAATATCTCATGTGACGTTAGAAACGATATTTGATGCCATGGCACACGAAATTTATAATAAAATGAAGCGTTAATACATTTATATCCTATTGGTTTACTATAGTAGGCAAATAGAATACTTTTGTGTTAAAATGAATACAGAGGTATAAAAGATAATGACAACACAAAAAAAAGCCAATTTAAACGTAAAAATTGATCCACAACTCAAAACAGAAGCCGAAACTATCTTTGAAGACATGGGATTAACAACAACCGCAGCAGTTAATATGTTCATTAAACGTGTGATTGATGATAGAGAGCTACCCTTTAAACCAAGAGTGACATCAACACTTGATAAAGCGCTTGATGATATTGAAAACAACCGTGTTGAAACCTATGATACGGCAGCAGACTGGAAAGCATCGTTAAAAGAATATGTACAAAGTTAGACAGTCAAATCAGTTCAAAAAATCAGTTAAACGTGTTGTGAAGCAAGGAAAAGACCTTGATAAATTATTTCATATTGTTGACCTTATTTTAAGCGGTGATCCACTGCCGGCTCACTATAAAGACCATGTTTTAAATGGAAAAAAATGGCACGGCATTAGAGAATTACACATTGAGCCAGATTGGCTCCTTGCTTATCAGATAGACAATGGCGAACTTGTCCTATTACTCGTTGACACGGGTTCTCATTCACAAATGTTAGGTATGTAAAAAGCAGTTAGTTATTAACTGCTTTTTACATATCATAAAATACTTCCCCCAGTCCCCCGGACACAATCTTGACAGGCGTGGTTTAATACCACACCAATCAAGACCGTTGGGGGTTCAAAAAAGCCATCGCACAAATGTTTACTCCGAAAACATTTGTGCGATGGCTTTTTCCCTGCTGGCTGTTTTTTGTGCGGTTATTCTGGTGTATGTGACTACCAAAACTCTAACAAGCCAAACAAATCTAAGGACTAAAGTCCAAAGATTTGGGGCTAAATTTGCAAGGCCAAGCACTCCGTGTCGCTGCGCGAGCTTTGCAAACCCGCCCTAGCTTGTTGTCGTTTGTCCGTTCACAAACACCATCAGAATAAAACGGCAACACAAAGCAGCCGTCAGGAAAGGGTTTTTAAGATGATACCAATTTACTTTAGATTTGAAAAATCAACATGTGTAACACAACGCTGGGCTTCAGCTGATAGAAATATTGTTGTTCACGGTGGCTACCCTGTGGCTTTTCAAGTTTACAATCACTGCCGTAGCAAAGATTATATTCTTAGTGACATGACAACTTTTTTTGCGGAAAGATACGGCCACAACATTCAATTGATTGAAGTAAAAACAACGGAGAAAAACGCATGACAAAGCAATTCTATGATGATTTTAGCAAATTACCAATCGCAAAAATGGCCCAATCTATTGCGGATATGACCTATTTGTTTAACGAAACTAAAATTCCCACAAATCATTACAAAAATCAATTAAGTAAAGGTTTTGAAGAAATGGTTGAAGCCAATGTGAGTGTGGCTTTGGTAAATACTATATTTAATACCCTGCAAGCTTTGCAAAAGGAAAGCCCTAAGTTGTTCTATCAAGCTATGTTGTGCCTTGACACCAAAGTGAAGCCAAGTAGTATTACCCCTAGTCAATATCAAGCAATGGAATTTACCTGATCGCAATTTGAATTGAGCAAAAAGAAAAATTTCTTTGATAAAGACTTTATCCAAATTTTTAATCAAGTCGAAGAAAATGGTCTAACCTATTACACGCAAAATCAACAGGAGACAGATGACAATGACTGATGAAGCAATGGCATTAAGTGCCTTTATTGTTGGCGAACTCACTCAGGGTCATCACATCACATTAAGAACGACAATTTAAGGGGAATAATAAATATGGCAATTGTGAACGTGACATATGTTGAAACTTTAGTTAAAACCGTAGCAGTGAATGTCCCAAATACGTTCACAGATGAACAGAAAATAGCGCAAGCTATTCTAGTTGGTAAGCAACACTATTTTGAAGAAAAAGTTGTTTTAGGTAGTAACGATTTCGATAGTCGAGAAATATATGCCGAATACAAGCAAATAACAACTGATTACGAAAAATTTTAAACGGACATAGGCGCGTGGATTGATAAAAGTTAACGGTAATACTTTTTTGCCGTGTTCCCCAGACCCGCAAGCGGGATCAAATGCGCTTCGCTTACCTGCCATGCTCATGGGTGTCATTTCGCTTTGAGTCAAACATTGTGCCACAACCAGTGACTTGTAAGCTGTGGTGGTTTTACCACAGCAACAAGCACTAGCCCCAAATAAAAGGGCTACGTGAATTCGCTCCGCTCTCCCTTTTATTTGGGGCTGCTTGTGACGCATTGTCTTCGTCAAAACGAAATAACACACCAATCACAGACAGGGCCGGCAGGAAAAGGTTTCTGATTGGTTGGTCTACATAGGCTTTTTAGCCCAGGAGCATGCACATGTCACGAGTCACAAAATTTTTATTACTGATACCAGCCGCTATTATCATGCTAGATGTTTTGCTTATGATAATTAATGGCACGCTATTAATGGTGCTACTCACCTTTTTTGGCTTTTATCTCATCGCCTCGTTGGCTTTCAAAGAATCAGCTTTCGAGTCTTTGAAACGTTGGATCAATACGGGGCATCTAAGCAACAATCACCAGGAGGTTAATTATGGTCAACCCACACGAAAATCTTAAACAGAAAATTATGCGTCAAAGTGCCCTTCAAGAAGTTCAACAAACCGTTGCCACCTTTAAGTCGCTTGAGGAGTCACTAGACCAATTGTTGGCAATTGAATTAACGCAATTGGACACCCAATATTTACATCTCGCTGAATTAGCGGCTGATATTGATGATGCTGAGTTTAGTCACGAATTGTATCTTCTAGCTAATAATCATTTAAAAGCACGTCGTCAAGGGCTTAAAACAATGATTTTGCTATGTAGAAACGCACGCATTAGTAACTCAGCAGTCTTAATCAGACTGGCAGACCGCCAATCTCACTTAGAAAAGGAAATACCTGATGTCAAAGATTAAAGCCTGGACACCTTCAAAACCAAAGAAACGCGATTCTAAAAGAGACGCTCGCCTTGATAAAATTAGGAAGAAACTTGCCCTATATGAAAAAGATTATTTACCGCAAGAATTGCGTCAAATTCAAGCACGACAAACAGAAGCACGGCAAGCTGCTAAGTTAAAACGTAAACACAATCAAGCAATCGATCAAAAACGGCGCGAACGGGCACAAAAAGCTTTGGATAATACGTCTTATAGCAATAAAAAAGCAAAAGTGCGTTTTGTCAAACATAATCAATAACCTAAGGAAGTCAGAATATGGAGAAGAAAATCCTAGAAAAACTAATCATAGTGCCAATTGATGGCCAACCTACCTACCCAAATCTAGCCAAAAAAATATACAACGACACCTTATTCGGACCACGGATTCAACGACGGGTGCAAAGGTTATTATTAGATCACCCAGAAGGCTTAAACGAACGTGGTCATGATTGGTATTTTGGCTACCTAGTCTGTGCCTACACGCAAGTTTATTTTGGCATCAAAAATTTATTAAATTACCAAAGCGTCACGCAAGAAATATTTCAATATTGTTCTCAACAAAAAAATTAACGACAGGAGGTAATCAGTATGTTGGTATTTAGTTTATGTATTTTAGCGATGGTTACTTGTTGGCTCTTAGGACATATCATTGGTTGGATTTTATATACCCTGATTATTTTGTTTGGGACACTTTTTATCCATTGGCGGGTGATTTTGGTTGGAATTATCGTATTAATTTTTGTCGCTAAGTTTGGTTGGCTCATGTTACTAATTACTGTGGTTTCACTGTTTTTTGGCATGATGATTGTGCTAGAATGTGCCAGTAAAAAAGACTAACCTACTTACTGGTGACGGTTAGCCCTGTTTCATGTTTAATTTGTTGCTTGATTGCCGGTATCTGTTCACGGTATGTTCCTTCAAGGCGAGCAATCTGTTGTGATGTTGTCGCATAGCCTATTTTATAATACTCAAAAAATATATTTATCATACCGGAATAGACTTCATCCACAATCCGAACTTCATAAATTGTGTTCGATTTTCATATCGTTACACGGACGTCGATTTTATAAGTTATGTCGAGAAATTAATCATATAATCCAATACATTTATTATAGTATTATTAAGCTTCCTTTATGACAAATGCTTAATCTTATTTTAAAAATTGCCATGTATAAAATTTCTTTATTATCCTCAACGACGACCGGCTAATGCGCCACCATCCAACACCAATTCTGAACCTGTTGTATACTTGGCTTCGTCTGAAGCTAGATATGTCACAGCTTTAGCAACATCTTCTCCTTGACCAAATGGTGGAATTGATTCATGTTGTTGCTCCATTGCTAATTTCATATCTGGTGGTAACAAGGCTGTCTCAACAAATCCGGGATGAACCGAGTTCACACGAATAGTTTTATTCATTGCAATAGCCTCTATAGCAGCAGCTTTAGTGAGCATGCGCGTGCCACCCTTTGAAGCAGCATAGGGACTTACGCCAGGCATACCAGCCATCATACCTAAAACAGAAGAAACATTGACAATTGACCCTGCTGTCATTTTATTTAACGCTGCACGAATACCTAGAAAATTACCCGTTAAATTGATATCCATGACATTTTGCCATTCTGCCAAACTTGTTTGTGACAGTAACTTACCTGAAGCACCTACACCCGCATTATTGACTAATATATCAAATTTACCAAACTTACTAATAGTTGCATCAACAACAGTGTTCCACTCGTCTTCTTGGCTAACATCTTGCTTTAAGTAAATCACGTCATCTGAAGTACCCAATTCTTTTGCAACTGAATTTCCTAATTCTTCACGACGTCCTGTGATAACAACTTTGGCGCCTTCAGACAAGAAGTCCTTAGCAATTGCTTTACCAATTCCTGAAACACCACCAGTAACAATTGCAACTTTATTCTTTAAACGATCTGTCATAATAATTAATCTCCTATTTTTCCAATAACTAGTTTTGTTCTAAAAACTTATTAACATCATTCACAAATGTTTCGTAATGTTGAAAAATGCCACCATGTCCAGCATCTGGATAAATGATAAGTTTACTTTTAGGTAATCGACGCGCCAACTCAATTGAATTTGGCGTCGGCACCATACGGTCATGATCACCGTTCACTACCAATGTAGCCTGCGTAATTTTAGATAAGTCAGCAGGATCAGCTAATCCCCAATGTCTAATAGCTTTCAATTGTGTACGATAAGACGACCAGCTGGTTGACTTATCGCGTCGTTCTTTTCTTTCCTCCAAACGTCTCAAAAATTCTTTTGCTTTTTTTTCGGCCGTTAGCAGTACGCGTAAAGAAAAGATAAGTTTTAACATCTTTTAGAGTAAAGACACTTCGAATAGTGTCTAGATCAGAGAGTCTTGCGACGTTTTCAATATTTTCACCACCTCGAGGACCGGTACCAGACAAAATTAATTTACGAACCAAATTAGGTTCGTAATTTATTAATTCTTGGGCAATCATACCACCCATCGAAAAAGATAAAACATCAATTTTTGACAATCCCAATGCCTTAATAAAATCTAAAGCATCTTGAGCCATCTGCTCAATGCTATTTGGCGTTTTTCCGCTAGATGAGCCGATACCTTTATTATCAAAGGTGATCACCCAATGTTTCTCAGCAATGCCATCAATAACTCTAGGATCCCAATTATCAAGATTGGCCGATAAATGTGTAAAAAATACGACTGGAATACCTTTTTCCACCTAACTCGCGGTACGCATATCTCGTACCATCTAAACTTGTAATCGTCTGATTTGGTGCTCTTATATAACTAGTTTTCATAAATAGCATTTCCTTTCTAATATGTGTTCTCTAAATTTAATAGAACTTTTCCTTGGCTTTGTTGCGTTGCAATTTTTTTTATTGCTTCATTAACTTGTAAAAAAGAATATTCCGAATCAATTATTGGTTCAAAGTGTGTTTGTTCAATAAATTTAGTTACCTGTTTCAATTGTTCCCCATTGGCTTCTACGTATAAAAAATCATATTGTACTTTAGATAGTTGCGCCAAATTATCAAAAACAAAACCAATGAGTGAAAACAGAATTTTTCTAGAGTACGAGAAATTTTGATTACGTTGAGCAAACCTTTTATTTGGTCCACCGTTTAAAGAAATCATACGCCCACCTGGCTTCAACAATTTTAAATGTTTTCTTACAGTTTCAACGCCACGTGTATCAATCACATAGTCATAGATATGTTCATGTTGATCATAATCTGTACTCATATAATCAATAAATCCAGCATTCAACTTCTCTGCTATTTTCCTTGAAGGTTTGCTGCCACTAACTGTTACTTGCAATCCCTTAGATATGGCGTAGGGTACCGCAACTTGACCAAAACCACCTGTACCACCGGAAATAAACAATCTCTCACCAGCTTTTGGTTTGATCATCTGGAGTATTTGCATAATCGTTAGTCCAGACAAAGGCACTGCTGCTGCTTGCGCAAAAGACAAATTTTCAGGCATTTGCGCAACATAATCAGCGTCTACTGCAATGTATTCAGCAAAAGCTCCCATATCATCAAGTGATGGCATGGTATACACATAATCACCAGCATTAAATTTATTGACCTGAGAACCAACTTCAACAACAATTCCTGAAAGTTCATTTCCTAAAGTTTTTGGAAAATCGTAGCGACCAAATAATTTCACTTTTCCAGTGAGTGCCAACACGATATGAGGATCAACACCAGCTACCATAACTTTGATCAATAGTTGATTATCTCTTATTTTAGGGGTAGAAATATCATTGATGTCTACGTTTAGTTTGGGAGAATATACTGACATTTGTACTGCTTGCATAATAATTTTCCTTAAAATCTAATAACTACTTTTCCTTTAGGGTGACCATGCGCAACCAATGATAATGCTTCGTTAATATCATCAAGCGTAAAGTGAGTGGGGTCAACAAAAGGTACAATATTATTATCTTCAATAATTTTGGTTACTTCTTGGAGTTGTTTTCCATCACTTCGTACAAAAATAAAATGATATTCAATATTCCGTTTCGCAGCTTGACTATCAACTTTCATACCCGATATGGAAAATAATTTTTGTTTCCACAATGGAAAATCATTTGCTATAGCATAACGCCTATTTGGGCCAGCTTGAAGCGAAAGTAAACGCCCACCGCCATCAGATTTGATGATAGATAATTCATGGGCAATTTCGCTTGCTCCTAATGTATCAATGACATAATCAACATCATGCAATACTTCCCAATAATTTTCTCTTTTATAATCAATATATTGATCTGCCCCTAACGCCAAAATGTGCTCTTGTGACTCGGAGTTGCCACTAACAATAACTTTCAGTCCCATACTTTTGGCAATTGGAACGGCTAGTTGTCCAAAGGAACCAGACCCACCCGAGATGAAAACTGATTCTCCAGCTTTAGCCTCTAATTCTTCATGTAATCCTTGAAATGCTGTCAAACCTGTTAGGGGGACTGCAACGCCGCTAACAAAATCAAGATTAGCAGCAAGAAGTCCAATCGCATCAGCTTCGACAGCCACATATTCTGCAAATGCGCCAATTTTTGTTAGTGGCAATCGGGAATAGACCGCATCATTAACCTGATATTGTGTAACATTCTTACCAACTTTTACTACAATACCTGACATTTCATTGCCAAGAATCAATGGCATGCTATAATTTTGTATCAGCTTTACAGCACCTGTTCCAATTAATTTTTCTAATGGGTTGACTGCTGCAGCTTTTACCTGCACCAAGACCTCATCATCATTGATTTCTGGTATTGGAACATCGACAATTTTAGCTTCAAAGTTTTTTGAATATTTTATTATTTGTGCTGCTTTCATTACTAATCACTCCTCAATTTGTTATTACGTTACATTTTACAACACTTGTTACTTTTTATATTATTCTTATGAGTAACAAATGTCAAGCTTTGTTACTTAATGATTAGTGTGATATCATGTAATAGACTTTAACTCTTCATTAATGTATAGAAAGTGGACAAAATAATTATGGAGAAACTAACACAAAAAAAAATCATCGATACCACCAAATTGTTAATTTTAGAAACAAACACAACTGATGTGACACTTTCTCAAATTGCGAATAAACTAGGTGTCACACATGGCGCTATATATAAGCATTTTAAGAATAAACAAGAATTGTGGGAGGCCGTTGCAAAAGGCTGGTTTAATCAAATGATATCTGAACAAATTACTATAACAGCACAAAATATGCCAGACAAAAAGACCTATTTACACGATTGGTTATGGCTATTTGTCAATGCAAAAAAACGTGCTTATAATGAAAACCCAAAAATGTTTGTATTAAATACGCAATATATTGATAATAACCCCTTTGCCTTGAGATCGGTTCTAAAAGAATCTTACCAAAAAATTGACGCTATAATGAATTATAATGATCCAGATTTAGAAAAGGCTGAAGCTATTATGTCAGCTTTTGCCGTTTTTACGCTACCAAATTTCAAAGAGCTATGGAATTTACCTGATTATCAAAAAAGATTCGAAGCAATTTGGAATTTAATTAGTTTTGGGATATAGGTTTTTTAAACAATCGCTGTCATCAATTAAGTATTTCAGTATTACCACGTCCATAACGTAACCCAAAGTAACAATTGATCTATTTAATACCTCTATATTTAACGATATAATTCATTCAAAGTTAAGAAAGAGGTAAAAGACATGACAAAACGCATGAAGGAACTAAACAGTAGTATGGTATCGTGATATGGAAACTGCTACAGGCGTATTCAATGATACATTTGACTTGTACCAGTTTATTACTAACTTACAAGGGTTCTCAGACAACTACAACCGTACAATTGAAGCACTAGCACGCTATGCAAGAAACAAATTTGAAAGTTACAACTCTTAAAGGAAGAATCATGAAATTAGATGAATATTTAAAATTAAATAACACCACGAGATACGAAGTTGCTAAAATATCCGGCATACCAGAAACATCATTTAAAAGTATACGTAATAGGGATGTGAACAACCTATCTGGGCGTTTTTACCGCGCCATAGGGTTAGTGTTAGGCAAGACCGGCGGACAGATATATGACGAAATCACAGCTGATGAGAACACGGTGTTTAACTTCTTGGGTAAACACCACGTACACGACAAGGAACGTGTGACCGAACTACTGGATTACATGCTGTATTTCAAAAAACATGATATTGATGTTACTAATGTATCATTTAACAGATTTGAGAATGAAATAGAAAACGGCAACATTTCAGGAGATGAAGATGATGTATTGAAAGTCATTGATAATTTGATCGAAAATTTTAAAAACATGAAAGAAAATGTTGAATCAGGTAATTTGCCAACACTTGAAAAAATAGACTAACCACGTATATATCCCCATATCTTTCAATATCAGCAAGCAAGTTATTGAAAATAGAATAACTTGTTTGCTATAATAAAGACATAAAAAGCCGTAGCACGAACTACGACTCCTAGCAAACCCGTTTCGACGGTGACTTCGTTTTTAATCAGTTATGACTATCTACTTGCCAAAGCTAAGATAGTCATTTTTTATTGCTGTTTTTTATCAGCTCAACAACTAATGCGATCAACGCTAGGACAAACATCCCAAAACTAATCATTAGTTGTAAAATATCCGGTACGGACACCAGGCATCTCCTTTCCTAGGATCTGGGTTTACAGTTTTAACACCATAAGCACCACCACCTTCCAAGATAGCCACCATCTTAACTTGTTTGCAGTAATTAGTATAATATATCTCAAAATTGCAATTGGTCTAAAACTCAAACGCTTGTGGAATTTAAAAAAACGAGTAATAATATAAGGCTTCCGAAGACTTTGTTAAAATTTTTTTGGAACCCTTATTTTTTACACCATTGACAAGCTGATATATCGGCGGTTTGAATAGCCATCTTCAGTATTATGCTATCTTGTTTTCTCTATATCCAATATTATCTAGGTGTGCCATACCTTACCTTTCATTCCATCTTTAAACAATTCTTCTCTTACATACTCCTCACCCTCGATATCAACTCCATTTAACCAATTCATGTAGAAAGTTTTCATTTCATCATAGTTTGTATGCAGAAGAATATTATGGCCTTGAAACCAGTCAACAATTCTAGGATCAGTACTTATTCTCGGATCTGTAATAACCAGGGTACCATAATCCTCTGTGGTTCTTATTAATCGACCAATTCCTTGTTCAAGTTTAATAAACATCATAAAATATTTTAGTTCTTCAATCTGTTTGGCATTACCCTCAGAATCCTCGGCATTTAGCTCATCCATCTTAATTGTATAGAGAGGATTAGAGATGACTGGGAATGGCAACTTAGTGATGACTAAACCTTGAAGTGCAGTGCCTGGAACAGAAAATCCAGTATAGTAACTTCCAGAACCAACCAGTATAGATTTTTTATCCTTTTTAAATTTATCAACGGTTATGGGATTTTGACTTTCACCTTTCTTTTGAACTAACACAGTCCTGCCAATCTTATCACTGACATTACGCAACCTTTTACCAATATTATCCTTTAACTCTAACGATGTAGTAAGTATCAATATTCCTCCTGCAATACGCTCTGCCAACACATCTATTTCATAGACTATATGAAAGGCGTGCCTATTCGCATCATTAATAATATGCGAATTACGTTTAATAGGGTTGAATTTGTCCATTCCTATTCCATAAATTTGTTTATCCCATTCAAAAATGGACGAATATTTATTCAGAATAAATTCTTGATTCGTCAAATACCAATTTTTTGCCAAAATTTTGGGTGCAGTACGCGTCCCAGCATTCGCAGAAAACGTACCTGACAACAATATCAGTGGATTATTCGAAGACAATCTCTTTAAAAATAAATTTAAATTTTCGCCAAAATTTTTAGGGGCGTAGCAAATTTCATATGTATCATGTGTAACGTCAAACTCATACCAAGATTTATAAACCTTTGTCAAAAGCATTGTGTCTAATTGCTCAGAGATTTTAGCTAATTTGTTAGTAGCAGAATAATTAAAATCATTCCTTGCTTGGGCTAAGGCTTCTTTCAAATGTTCATTTATGCTTCTAAAAATTGCAATTTGAGTGTTTTCAAATTGGAAAGTACCTCGTCCACTATAGATTTCATCAGATTTTTTATTTAATTCTTTTATCATCTGATTAAAATTAGCTTGTCTATTTAATGAGAGAAATTGACGAGCTACCTTCTTTAAATCTTTCAGTCGAAACCGTTTGGTGTGTGCTTCCAAAAAGTTTTCCTGGAGTTCATGTGCCTCATCAATCACAATTATTTTATTTTTCAAGTCGAGGACCGGTGGATAAGGTTCAAGATTGGCAGTTGTTAAGTAAGCGGATATCAGTTGCTGTTGGTTGGTAATTGTTAAGTGACTGCTTTTCTTTAAGTCTCTACGATATTGATGACCTACACAATCACAGGAATAATTTTCTCCACTGGGAATCTTAATCAAATCCCATTTCTCTGGCGTAATGTCAAATTCGAAGTCCGTTATTAATTCATCCTTTAATCCAGTTATTGTTTTTTTAAAAAAGCGATTCAGTATTTTTTGTTCTTCTGATGAAAAAGAAGTTTGATTTAATTGATATCCTTTAAAACAAGCAGTATTATTTTTCCCCATAGCTAACTTTGCCTCGTGAGGATACAACAAACCAAGATCGATCAACGTCTTTTTTTCTTCGTGCCATAATTGAGATTGAAGTCCTATTGTAGCAGTAGCATATATAACTCCTTTGAATGGAAGGTGCATATTTTTTGCTGCAACGATTGCAGGAATTAGAGTTCCCAATGACTTTCCAGTTCCAACAGGTGCTTCTTCAAATAAAACTTTGTTAGAACCATATTCAGTATTCCTACAATTTTTAATATAGGAGTAAATATCTAAAGCCATTTGAACCTGAGCATGCCTAGGAGAAGAATTATATTTTTTAGCTAGTTTTTGATCAAATATATCAATTATTTCATCGCTTAAGTCCGTCATTTCATCTCCGTTCATCTTCTCACAGAAGAGTGGTCCCATTTAATCCCAAACCAATCTGCTTATTTTACTTAGTAACCGTTAGATGAAACATATTCTTAAAAATTCATATTAAAATATTGCGTATCCATTAGTAACTCTCTATTATTATACGAACATCGGTTCTCATATGCAAGCAAAACTTTCAGTAAGACAAAATAAAGATGGCGTGTTATAATAAAGACATTAGAAAAGAGCCGTAGCGCTAACTACGACTCCTAGCAAACCCGTTTCAGACGGTGGCTATAATTTAGTTAACTAAAATAACCATTATCAGTCAAAGATAAGATGGTTATTTTTTTTTGCTAATTTTTTCGATTAACAAAACTACGAACGTCAAGATGCCTAAGATGAATCCACCAAAGGCAAGCATGAGTTGTAGCGCATCCGATACGGACACGAGGCCTCTCCCTTCCTAGGATCTGGGTTTACAGTTTTAAAACCATAAGCACCACCACCTTTCAGGATAGCCACCACCTTAACTTGTTTGCTTCAACTAGTATACCATACGCCAGAATAGCAATTGGTCTAAAATCTGATTTCTTGTGAAGTTTTAAAAAAAGTTAACCAAAATAGGTCTTCCAAAGACTTTGTGAAAGTTTTTTTGGATGACCTATTTTTTGTTACTTATAAACGTTGATGTAACGTTACTTATGATAGTAACTGTTATGTTAACTTCAATTGGTATAGTTACAAATTGAACTTTAAATGATCTTGCGAGTATAATACTGACTTTTCTGCTGCCAAAAATTTTTTTTACCATCATCAGTAAGTTCGTACATTGCAAATATATTGGATGCTTTTTCTTGTATAACTACAAAAAGCGCAGCTAATGATTCAAATAAGTATTCAATGGTGCCAAATACAGGCAATGAATTTACGAAATTATGACGTAGATTTTGATAGGCGTTATTATATTTGCAGTTGACACGTCCTTTTGTATCTAAAATAAAGTCTCCATCTTCCTTAACCATAACCACTCGTTTTTCAATCATTTCAAACACATCGCTATAATCTTTTTTACTTAGCTTATAGGAGTTCATTGTTACGAAAACTCTTGGTTTTGAATTTTCATTATTAAACTTATTGAAAAAAAATTCATCGTAATTTTGTTTGTCAGAACCTTCAAACTTGGCGACTGACTCAATCAAAGTGAAGATTCTAAGTTCTAATTCACCTATAAAAGTTGAATAGACATTTTTTTGTTTTTCGTCGAAAGTAATTTTATAAGATAAATCAACAACTTCTTTTTCTATATTTCGATATATCATCAAAAATTCTTCGGGAACTGTCTCTGTCATTTGCTTTCTCACGCTAACTCAGTTTTTACTTAGAAGTCTTTAAAACTTAATTTGACTTCAGAAACAGTATCATCATTAAGCTCTACTAATGAGTTATAAATTCTTGGTTTTTTATCGAGGACAAAGATTGCGTCTAAGTCTCTCAATTGGTCGGCCGATAAGTATGAGAATGTTGGATCTAAGTATTCAGCAAGTCTTTTTTGTAATTGCGAGTAAACTTCTAAATATTTCTCATTGGAATAGTTTGTAAACGCAGTTCCTTCTGTAACCGAATTCCAAACTGTGTATAAAGATCCATCCGTTCTTTGAACCAAAATTACACGATGAACTGATGGCATACCAAGGTTTGTGATTACTACATCGGCATGGCCTAACTCTTTATCTGCTGATGATTTAATGTAAGACTTGTTTTCTAACATAATGTCCTCCTATTAGTTAACCCTAATTATACAACAACAATGGCATTTATAATTGGAAAAACCATCTCTTTGAGATAATCGGAGCAGTCCAGTTGATGTTTCACAATTTTTTTTGTGAAAGAGCTATGTTCAACCCAATTTTACAATCTATCATTTATTGACCCTTTCTTTGGGATTTTTTATTAGATCTTCACTATTCATTATCTTGGACTCTATTAACGGACTATTAGTTCAAAACGTTCTTGATTTTCTATTTCTGTCAGTAATTTGCTCAGACTGTAATCAGTAATGTCGAATTTATCCGCAAGCATCTCACGACGATTATTATCAATATCCTTAACTGTGAATCGTTTTGATAGAAGTCGGGATAGTTTAACTGCTACCTCAAGTCTAGGTAAGTGGTGATAGCGGTCATCTTTGTTATTCGCATAAGCGCATATATAATCATTTGTTGTCATAATAAAGTTTTCTCCTTACATTCCTCTTGATAGTTGATCTTCATATTCTTCTTGAATCTTTTCTTGTTCAACCTTCTTTTGATTTCTTAAGAATTGGCGTTCTGCATTAGTTTCCGCACGAATGTCTTGCCGCCAAAGGCGATTTATCTTATTAAATGAGCTGCCACGAACTGGTATTTGGTTATCAATTTTGTTTAAACTTGGCTTAGGTTCCTTGTTCAAGGGCTGATTGGGGATATTTTTTTCCTGAGGGTTAGAGGCAATTTCTGGTTTCATATCAATAATACCTCTGTTACGCTTTTTGACATGAGTCAACAATTCTGTCATTTGTCGGTCAATATCATTAATTGAATTATCTTCAATTTGCCCTAAATGCCGGTAAAGTTGATTAGCCAAACGCTTACGTAATTCATCATCCTTATTCTCTGACCATTTGCGTTGACCTTTGTGCATGACTCCTTTATCTTTAGTGTTTATTTCATCATATTGTTTTGTTAAACTTTTAAAACCACTATACTCTGTCTTCAATTCTTTTGAGAATATTGTGTCAAGTAACTCATTAGTCAATTGATTGGCATGAGCCATCCTGCCACCTTTCCTTGAGTTAAGTGTCGTATTTCCAACTTGCCAACGCCCCTTCATGTCCTGAGGCAACGCACTATAAATATTTTTGATATCCTGAGAATATTTAGCCGTCAATAAGTTTTCAGGGGCACTTTCAACTATCTCTTTTTTTAATGCCCCCACTTCCCGCAAAACTTCTTCGTGCCTCATTAATTCCTGTGAACCCATCTGTTGCTTACGAAATTGTCTTTTGGCTTGTTCAATGACTGCTAACGGTATCACTCCAATTGGTTGTCCCTTGTATGGACCTTCTGATTTAATCATTTCAGGTCTAGTTTCAGCGGTTTTCTTTGCAAACCACAAGTGCATATTTAAGTGATCAGTGTCTTGATGTATCACACCAAACCACACAACATCTTTTTCATTTTCACCTAAAGATAAATTAAACCCTTTATTGATTAAAGTTTTAGCCACTTCTTGTTCCGCGTGTTTTAACTTATTCTGGTCAATCACTTGCGTTTCGGGATCATACAGGTTATTTTCTACTAACCAATCACCCCTAATTGAAAACGCTAATTCATGAATATTGTTGCCATTGGCTTGCGCTTCATCTAGTTGTTTTCTCAGTTGTGAAATATCGTGGTTATCGTAATTGAGTTTTTCTTCGCCAAATATAGGATGCGTCTCTGTCACCGACGTGCTTCGATTAGCGTATCCGCGTTTGTTAAACTGTTCTTTCAATGCAATTAAATCAGTTATTGAAGCATTATTTAAATCACTTGTTTTCTCGGAATTATTGGCATAATCAACAAGATTGGAATAGGCTTGTCCTTTCGCACTCGCCGAACTTGAGGTGACAAATTGTGCGGGTAGATTGACCATTGCCGTATTTTTTTCACCTAGTGCAAAAGCTGCAATCTTACCAGTTTTCGCCATTTCCCAATTCCTCCATAATGTCTTGTAAAGATGTGAAATCTTGAGAATAGGCGCTAACCAAACGGATGACTCGTTTGGTTGATAGGTTGAGCATCTTACCAACTTCATTATGTGATTGTTGATAATTATTAAGCAGCACATGGCATAGTTGTGATAGATAGTAATTTGTTTGATCACGTTCCGATTGGCTATCTGCCATTTCGTGAACTTTTGTAGGATGATGCCAATTAAATTCATCAATTTGTTTTAAATATTTGGATAAATTTGTTTTTGTGTGGTCATCAGTCGTCATAAATCTGCCCTCCAGTTTGATGGTATTTTTTAATTAATTGTTTGTCTCGCCCACGAATTTTTTTATATTCTGCATATGCTTGTCCTAACTCATTATTAGAATTGATTTCTGTTGGTGCACCGAATTGCTGGAATTCTGTTTGATTGATTGGGTTGATGGCATATTTTACAAAACCATTTTGTGGATCAATGACCTCTGGAATATATTCTAGTTGTCGTTGCTGCATTGTCAAAAGGAATCCTAGTAGATTTTCTATATTTGATATTTGTGTTATTAATTTTAAATCATCTTTTTTTGAGCTGACACCATTAACCTTCTGGGCCAGTTCTGAAATACTTAGACTTGCATTGCTCGAATTGAGCGCAATATTTTCTACGAAGAAATGCAAAACGAATTTGTAAATACTACTTCGACTAAATTTAACGTTTAACGCACTTGGGTGTCTGTTAACCCAATGCACCATTTGTTGAAAATACCATTCTTCATCTCTGGAATTTTTGATACCAATCATTTTTGGTTTCGCATCATAAATTGATTGATCTATGTCAAATTCTTGTAACAACTTATCAATAAAGTCTAGTTCTGATTTAACCTCTAAAGGAATTTCAGTAGGTACAGTGTTTTCATATTTTTTCGATAGGCTATTTCTTCTTTTGATGAGTGCTTTCATTTGTTCAGTCTTGAATTCTATTGAATCTTTCACTTATTCGCTCCTCTTAGCTTTGCCGTTTAAGTAGTTTATCTGCCAACCATCTTGAACGTTAAAAACATAGATATTAAATTTCAAAGTACCATCATTTGACTGTGCCATCATGTGAACGCCACGAGGTACTAATTCAACATTTTTGTATACTGGTGTCACTTGGTATCGAACATAGTGATCTGTTGATTGATGCAAATAATCGGCAACTTCTGTTTCATAGGTCACCATACTTTTTGCATTCACGCGACTATCAGCATTCAATTGTCGTGTCCCTGTAATTAGATTTCGACCTTCGTTGTTTAATCCAGTAAATTGATAACCAATCAGGTGGCTACGATTATATAACCAGTCCGTATTATTAGTCCCTGTTTTAATGGCATGATAGCCTGGTGTTTTGATTGTTAATCGCTCACGGGCTTTATATTTTTGCGAAGGCGGCATTAATTTTTGATTCAGTAGTGCATTAGCAACTTGTGGTCTGCCAAGCCAATCAAGTGACGATAATTTTTGCCATCCGTCTTGTTGAAACTGTAATTCTTTTTTGTTGAAAATAGGTTGATTATTATTGATTTCAACAACTGTTTGTCCACTATAATTTAAACTCGCAAGTTCATCAGTTTGCGTTGGTGTACTACTTTGTTTTTCGAGATTGACAACTTGTGACTGCGCACCAATTGAAACAATTTTTTGTAAAATAGTGACACGGTTTAAATATGCAATTCCTATCAACACAATAAGTACTAATAATATTCTTCTAGCAAATCTACCACGTTTATAATTTTTCATTTGATACTCTTCTCTTTTTTTATTTATAAATAAAATCAACCATATGTTTAAAATTTGAAGGCGGGTCCCCTAGGACAAATAAGTAGATTAAAAATGTCACGATAACCATAAATAATGCGGAGTACAGGACAATTAATATTTTTTTAAGATCCTCATCTACTTGTTTATTCCTGTCATTAATAACCCAGATAATTAAACCAGCCGCCGTTAATATATATATAATCGTACCAAAGATATTATTAATCAAACTTTCTTTTAAAGGGATAAGAACGTAAAAACATAAAAGTAATAAGCCTGACCAAATTGTCAGTACAATTTGAATAATCTTCATCTCATATTTCCTTTCTAAGTATTCACAAATTTATTTATTCAAAATCATTCAAGTCAATTGACTTTGGTAATTTTTTTTCCTGAGGGCGAGCGTTTTTTTGAATTCGTTCTACCTCATCATTTAAGTCTGGGAAATACATTTCAAGTCGTGCAAGAATTGTTTTAAACATTTCACCAATAGCGATTGTATTTTCGTTCAAACCATGTATCACATTGTTGTTTGACATAATCAAATCGTCCAGGTAGCTGTGCAATATGTTTGTTGCGTTATCTTCCTTGATTCTTTTTGCGTAATCTGTAATGACGATACGCAATAATTCGTTTGTTGACGTTCCTTCTTCTTTTGCACGTTGATCAATGATGAATAAATCATCTTTTTCAAGACCACGGACTTCTTTTCTAACTAATGCCATTGTGAACCTCCATTAAATCTTAGTAGATAGGTAACAGGTTAAGGGGAAATGTCGGCACGATGTGCCTAACTCCCGCCGTGCGGGCATTTCAAGTGCTGGGACATTTCAAGTGAGGTTAAACCCTTTTTAAACCACTGTTAAACCTTTTTTAAACCCTTTATCGTTAAAAAAAAATAGCCCATTAGGGAAACTAACAAATTATTTTAATTTATAAATCGGTTGGTCTTGGTAACAAAGATTTGCCTTCTTGAACCTGTGTTTTGCTCTTCTGTGTCTCATTGATATTTGCCTTAGCATGTTGAATATTTGATTGTGCATTACTAATTTGTGTTCGTATTTGAGTAATCGCATCGCGTGCATTATCAATGCTTGTCTGGGTATCTGAATTATCAGATTGGGTTAACATTTTTTGATAATTTTTGATGGCTGATTCTTGTTGATCAATAGCCTTTTGATATGCCACAATCGCTTTTGTATTCTTGCTAATCAACTTCTGTTGTGCTGTAATCTTGACATCACCTTCACTGATTTCAAGTTCTTTTTGAGTAACAAATGTCAGTGTGTTAGACTTGGAAACTTTGTCACGATTAATAATAAATTTACCGCTTGCATCGTGATTTGATGACTTCGTTTTCTTATTGCTCGAAGTATCGGAACTAACGCTACTTGGCGCTTCAACTGCGGCAGTGTTAATACTTTTATCTTGTGCTGTTAATGTCACAGCATTAAATTTATGACTCAAGTTTTTGAATTGCACCACGACTGTATTATTAGAAGTCGGTACCACACGACCAGTCACTTGATTACCACCATGATCTGTCGTTGCCGTGAACTTTATCTTACTAATATCCACTAAATCTTGATCAGAAACGGCACCATCTGAGATTGTATAATGCAATTCAAGCACACCATTATTTTTGTTAAAAACACTTTTTGTGAGGCTTGCCGTTTTGTTTAAAGTACCAAACGAAATTGGTGTGTTTAATTCTGTACTAGGCAGATTAGACGGCCGTGGTGTGACAGTAACTAGTACTGTTGTACTAAAGGCAATCAAGATAAATAGGCTAAATATGCCAATTAAATTTCGGCGCTGATGTTCTAAAAACCAGTCACTGAAATTTCCGAAATGTGCCAATAAAGACTTGATTTTATTCGCTAATGTTATCATTGCACTCATTTGTTTACCCCGCTACAAAATTGAAATCATCACTGTCAAAATCAGGATATGGTGGTAAGTCTTTGTCAGAAATGTTGTTATTATTTTGAGGCGTTTCTAACGTTGCACTATCTTGTTTTTTTGTATCTGATGCAGGGTTATAGATACGAAACTGAGTCACTTGGTTTTGGATGGTGTAAATTTTTTCACCCGTCGTTTTATCAGTGTAATTGTGATTTCTCATGACAAATTGCACTTCAACAACTTGTCCAACTTCCGTCACATAATCGTGGATTAGGTCGGCCGTTTTGTTAAACGCAACATAATCAATGTATGTTGCTTTACCATCTTTTAAATCATTGATTGCGAGTTTAAAATAAACAATTTTAGTTTGGTTTTCACCTCGAACAGTGAAGGTAACATGACGGACCAACCGGCCAACATGGTGGTTAATTTGCATAATAATTTCTCCTTTTTTGATCCAACGTCTCTATGACTGGTTTGAGTTGTTTTAATAAATAATCTTGAATCGTTGTGTTTAACTTGAAGACAGGAATTTGATTACCGGACTCGCTACAAGGCTTCTTTTTTAAAATTTTACAACCAACATAGTGATTCCCTAAAAAATCATCAAACAGCTCACCTTTGACCTTCATTTCTTTTGGTGGTAACCAAACAAAGGCCTGTCTAATCACAGCTTCCACTGCGTTACTTTTAAGTGCGTGCACTTGAATGACAACGTATTTGTTTTGTTGAATTTCATTTAAACTTTGTTCATCCAGCAGTGTCAATTGTTTGATTTTCATAATTTGCTCCTTTAGGTCTGGCCGCTTCATGAAATGGGAGTTGGTAGTGTGACATCAATCGTTGTATGATTTTGAATGATTGATTGGAAGTGCGATATAATCTCACTGCACCCTCACTTGCCAATTCATGTTTCTCAATCGCTGTGATAATCTGTTGACTCAGCTCACCAGATGAATTGGCAACGAATAATATATCAGCGTTGAAAAAATCTACTGCAATAAAAATGTTATATTGATTTGCCATCATTGCTCTACCCTCTCACATTCAGATTGACAATCTTGACACAGATTGTCTCGTTGTAATGGCGATATGGACACGATCATCTAATCCTTTTGAAAAATACGAACCAAACTTTTGGTAATTAGTTAAGTGATCACTCATGTATGCTAATTGTTCCTCAGCGGCCTGTTTAATTATGGTGATGATACTATCTTCGCCGTAAGTTAATTCCTTTACAGCTAAGATAGTATTCCCATTGTGAAGCTCGTCTAGCAAGTAAGTTTTAGCATGGACTAATGCATTGACTACCACACTAGCTTGTTCTGGGTCATCCAAAAGCAGGTCAGGAATTAAAACATGAACTAATGATCTGACATCTTGATTAGCAGCTAAGAGTTCTCCCATTGCGATTAATGAATCACTAGATGAATTTTTTGTATTTGAATTTTCAGCATTTATATTGTAATTCTCCTCATCATCCAAATCTTTAATATTTTCAATTTCACTTAAATCAGTCTCATTCAACTCAGTATCATTAGAGTCGCATTTTGAGACTTCTTGAGTTCTCAAATTGAGAATACCGGAAGTCGTATTTTGAGAATACCGGAAGTCGCAATTTAAGACTTCCTTGTCATCACTGGGTTTAGCAGGTATTTGATCAACATTTTTGAGTTCTAAGTTGCAAATATAGAGTCGATTTGGTTTATTAAATCCTTGGCGTTCTTCTTCTAAAAGACCAAATTTTTGTAATTCTTTCTTAATTCGAATCACTTTATCTTTACCAACACCTAGCTTTTCACCTAATTTGATATTGGGATAATACAAATAAACGTTACCTTGTTTATCTACCCAATTATTCTCAAGTGATAGCTTGAACCGATCTTTTAAAATTGCATAGGCTAATTTTGATTCTGGTTTCATGTCATGATAAACATCATTCTCAAACAAACCTTTTGGCATCATGTAAAATCGTTCACTGGTGTCAACTTGTTGTCTACTAATTCGTGGCATAACGCTATTTCCCTTCGGGGCTTATATTAATCTCATTTTTCATAGATAATTTAAAATTGCGATACCTATCAACCTCGTTTAGTAATTCGACTTCCGGAACTTCTAATACACGCGCTAGTGCCGCAATTTCGTCAGCATATACACGACCAATGTTCCGTTCAATTCTAGACAAACGATTGGGTGTAATGTGCATTAAGATGGCAGCCTCATCTTGAGTTAACTTATTTTGTAACCTTTTTTGAATTAAATAATCTCCCAAAGACATTAAACGTTCTCCTATTAAATTTGATATATTATGTTTGAAAAATTACAATTACAAGTTCTTTTCAATAAGAGAAACAAATTTGTAACATCACTTAATTAATAAAAAAAAGCATCCTACTTTAAGAGTAGAAATGCTTTTATATCAAGCCCTCAAACAGTAATATTCTATTTCATAATAGGATATACAACTAATTTATGTTGAAAATATATTAACGCTGGAACACACATATACTTTTTAAGCCATAGCAAGCATTCTCAACCGAGTCACTCAATATACCTTAAATGTTATTGGTATCATTAGTTATTAAAACGTTTTTTAAGTTTATTTTCGCTCTGCATCATTAGGTCTGAAACATCTAGATTATATTTATCACTCAAAATCAAAACTTGATCTAAAACGTCAGCCAATTCTTCTTTTAAGTGGTCACTAAGCGTTGAGGGTTTCTGCGATGCCTCGCCAGGATGATCACGTCCCAATTCAATAGTTCTAACCGTTTGCGCCAACTCGCCTACTTCTTCCATCAGAAAATTTAGACGGATAAAGGGTGAGTATTGATACCATTCACGTTCTTTATAAAAGTCGATTAACCATTGTCTATGTTCATCAATTATCATTATAAGTCTCCTTTTTTAAATGTTGGTATTAACGCTTCATTCGCATTTTTTGGATGAGATCGAAAATTTACTCCGCGCTATCACGTGTTAATACTTGAGAATTACTTTATGTTTTGCTTTTTAGAACAACAACCTCCAAAAAAACTGTTTATTCTTTAATTATACGAACGTGTGTTCGAATAAACAAGCGAACAAAAAATTAATTTTATAAAAAAGGAGTCGTATTTTTTTATTACGGCTCCAGTCGTCGTTCTCTTACTAAAAAACAACCTAGTTTATATCATCTTCAATCATGTTAATTTAATGCAAGAAATGAATGAGCACGCCTCCCAAAATCAGAACGATTGCACCGCCCATTCGATTTCCCATTTGAGCGAAAGCAATCATATCCATTCGGTTTGAAGCAGATAGTACCGCCACATTACCTGTGCCGCCCATACTATTGTCCGCCATTCCTGCAGCAATCGCAGATTCGACAGGATATAGGCCAAACAGTTTTCCAATCAGGGCGCTTGCAATACCCATTACAACAACACTGGTTAACGTTAAAAGAACAAATTTCCAGGTCAATGATTGTTCTAATACATGCAAATCAATCAATGCCAACCCTATGCCGGCTAATACTGCATGTGTCAAGTTGCCCATGATAATTTTGTTGAACATGACTACTGACTCCTCAAGCTGAGTCGGAATCAAGTTAAATGCCTTAACAATAATAACCAAAATAATAATGAAAGCATATGCATGAATTTTAGGAATAAAGCTATTTAAAATAGTGCCAACCAAGAAGAATGAAAAGGCTAACATCATGCCAACCCCAATACGCGTAACATCCAGATTCTTTATTGGTTTGCTTTTTTCATCTTCATTGATTGGCAATAAGACACCATGACCATCATACTTTGTATTTGCGCCAACTTTTGCGATTAATGCTGCACCTATAACAGCTAGAACATTCCCCAAGGTAACGGCAGGTATTAATTGAGAAAACATTGATCCGGAACTCACACCCAAACCTTGAGCGTAAATGTGCGACAGTGGCACAGCTCCAGCACCTATACCACCTGCCATCATTGGCATAGAAACAAACATCACTGAATGTCCAAAACCAATTCCCAGTAACATGCCAACCAAACCAACAGCAAAAAATCCTATAATCATGGCTGCTAAAGATACTGGGATAAATCTGACAGCCGCTTTAAGCAATAAATTACGATTCATTCCCAGAATGGCCCCAACGATTAATGCAGCAATATAAAAGTCTAATAACCCTTGGTCATTTAAAAATGTTTTAGTAGCATTTACGACATTCGCAGGTATAATGCCACTTGTTGCCAATGCAGCCGAAGCGAAAATGGTAAAAACAGATCCACCGCCAAGATAGGATTTAAACACAGGTAAGATATTGCCAATGTAGTAAAAAAGATGACCAAGCAAAACTAACAACAATGTCAAACCGAGCATATTAAGTGGCAATTTATTGAGTGCAATCGTAATGGCTAATATGATCACCATCAGGATATACAATGGCAAACTAACACCACTAATTTTTATTTTTGTCATTTCATCTATGTCCTAATTAGTATTCCGCAGACCATTTAGCATCTTGAACAGCCTGCTTTGGATCATCAATTTTTTCGCGATTAAGCCCTTGTTTTACAACACTTTGCGCTGTAATTTCAGCTATTTTTTGTGAGAATTCAGTTAGATTTGAAACGGGAGGTAATACAGCTGCACCTGGTTCATTAACGTCAACTAGACCACCTAGTGCATGGATTGCTGCAGATATGGTTTCTTGTGTCAACAACTTGGCCGTTGAGGCAACAAGACCAAAACCTAATCCAGGATAAATTAACGCATTATTTCCTTGTCCAATTTTATATGTCACGCCTTTGTAGGTAACATTATCTGCAGGAATGCCAGTTGCTATCAAAGCCTTGCCATCAGTCCATTTGATTAAGTTTTCTGCAGTTGCTTCAGCTAACTTTGTCGGATTTGACAAAGGAAAAATAATTGGACGTTTTGTATTTTGTGCCATCGATTTTACAATGGTTTCTGTGAATGTTCCTGGCTGTGTTGACGTACCGATTAAAACAGTTGGATGTATTTCATCTACCACCGCTTGCAAATTATCTAATTGTTCTGAATTAACAAATTCTTCCCGAGAACGCGTGAACGACTTTTGCGCTTCAGTTAAATCTTCAGTATCATCAAATAACAATCCCTGTTTATCAACAAGATAGAAATGACTGCGAGCTTCAGCATCGGATAGTCCAGCTTGTTTTAATTCTGAAAAAATTTGATTAACAATTCCCATACCAGCCGTGCCGGCACCGAATGTGACAAATTTTTGGTCAACTAATTTTTCTTTTGATATATTTAATGCGCCGAATATGCCTGCTAAAACAATCATTCCGGTTCCTTGAATATCATCATTAAATGTGGCAATACTGTCTTTATATTTATCTAAAATGACTTGTGCATTTGAACGGCCAAAATCTTCCCAATGCAGTAATGATTCTGGGAACAATTTTTGTTCAGCAGCCACAAACTTATCAATAAATTCAAGATACTTTTGACCAGCAATACGTTCATGCTTGTTTCCTAAATACAAAGGATTTTCCAATAATGTTTTGTTATTAGTACCTGCATCAATGCTTACTGGTAATACTGTCGCTGGGTCAATTCCAGCGGCAGCTGTATAAACCATCAATTTACCAACAGCAATATCAACACCATTAACGCCCCAATCCCCCATGCCTAATATGCCTTCAGCATCAGTCACAACCACTAACTTAATATCTCTACCATCAGCAGCATTTTTCAAAGTGTTTTCAATATTTTCTGGATGATCGACTGACAAAAATGCAGCATTTTGAGGGTTAGTGTAAATTTCATTATATTGTTCAATAGACTCTGCAACAACAGGATCATAAACAATTGGCATGAATTCTGAAACATGCTGATCCATTAAATGATAGAACAATGTCACATTCTCATTAAATAAGTTCATAAGAAATATTCTTTTTTCAAGTAAAGGACTTTTCGCCTGAAATTGTTTGTAAGCTTGATCCGCTTGTTCTTCAATCGTTTGCACTTGACTTGGCAATGTACCAGTTAAACCAAATTGTTCACGTTCGGCTGTAGAAAAAGCCGTGCCCTTATTTAAAAATGGATTACGCAAAATGTTATATCCTGTTGTAGTCATGTTATTTCCTCCAAGAAATTTATATTTTAATTGACAACATATTTGACTATACGCGGTCATTTGTTTTATAGTCAAACTAGGCATTTACTATAAATTTATTTTATATACATCATGATTAACATTGATATTAAGGGGCTTTTAATGAAGACAGAAGATTTTACATACTTTAATGAATTATATACGAAAAAAAGTTTTACCAAAGTAGCTCAAACTTTTGGCGTTAGCCAACCATCAATTAGTACAGCATTAAAACGATTGGAAACGTATTTTAAAAGCAAGCTAGTTATCAGGGGGAATTCACAAACTGAACTAAAATTTACGCCCGCAGGTGAACAATTATATAAGCATACCAGCTCCATTACGACGGAATTAGATAATGCTTTACACGAATTGAATCACTTGAAATCACATATTACAACAATTGGTTTACCACCAATGTTAAAAAGTGCATATTTTGCAAAGATTGCAGTAGCTAGTAAAGAATTTGACAAACGTTTTAATATTAAAAATATGCACATTTATGAAGCTGGATCTAATGTGTTGAAAAAGTCTTTGATAGATGGCGAGGTTGACATTGCATTATTAGGGTCACTAAATAGTGACGTCACCGATGAATTACTGCAGGAACCTTTTGTACAAGCTAATTTTAAAATTTACGTTTCAAATAAAAATCCCCTTTCAAAAAGGAAAAGTCTATCCTTTGCTGATCTAAAATCAGAACACTTTGTCGCGCTAGATTCGAGCTTTATTCATAATCAAGCGATAGCTTATTTTGCCAATGCAGGAAACATCAGGCCAAAATTTTTTATGAAAACTTCAGATATCAATTTTTTGATGAATATGGTTTCAGAAAATTTAGGTATCGCCTTGTTGGCTGACATCGTTAAGCCGACAACAGCAGACATCGTTACCTTACCATTAACAAACGAGAATCAGCCTACATTCATAGGTAGTATTGCATTTAGAAAAAATCACATTCTAACCTCCGAAGAGAAGATGTTGATTACTATTCTCTCGCAATATTCACGTACCAAAGAATGAAATGATGGTTAACTGGATAAACAATATTTGTTGAAACATTTAAAAATCATAATCAACCACTATCCCCTCTAAAACAAACGGCAAATGATATCTATCATTTGCCGTTTGTTTTACTATCTAATTTATTCTTCAGAATCGATTTGGTCATATACTGACAACAATTCCAACAAACTAATCGCTACTTCTGATCCCTTGTTACCAGCTTTAGCGCCTGATCGATGTTGTGCTTGTTCCAAAGTATCAGTTGTTAACACACCAAAAACAATTGGGACATTTGAATTTAAGCCAACTTGAGCAATACCATTTGAAGCACCGTTGATAACAAGATCATAGTGATCCGTATCCCCCTTAATTACTGCACCTAACGTCACAATGCCATCATACTGATTTGTTTGAACCAATTTGTTTGCTGCTAAGGGTATCTCCAGTGCACCTGGCACCCAGATAATGTCAATCGATTCTGATGCAACACCATGCATGTCTAACGCTTCCTCTGCGCCTTTGATCAATTGCTCAACGATCAATGTATTGAAACGACTAGCCACAATGGCGATACGCCGTGTTTCGTGATGTACCAACTTACCTTTATATATCATTAATTTTTTCTCCTAAACATCACAACATGTGATTGAATTTTTCTTTTTTAGTGGTCATATAATTTTTATTGATGGTATTAATACCTGTAATTAAAGGAACTTGTGCGACAACTTCAATACCATAATCACTCAACGATTGCATTTTATTGGGGTTATTGGTCAGTAGCTTAATTCGAGTTAATCCCGCTAATTTTAAAATCTCAGCCGCTTGCTTGTAATCACGTTCATCCGGTTCATGTCCTAAAGCGATATTGGCATCAAAGGTATCATAATGGTTTTCTTGTAGAATATAACTCTTAAGTTTCTCATGGATACCAATGCCACGACCTTCTTGGCGAAGATAGACCACTGCACCACCTTCATGATTAATCATATCCAGAGCTGCATCTAATTGTGGGCCACATTCACAACGTAACGATCCAAAAACTTCTCCGGTCAAACATTCTGATTGCAAGCGTACCAACGGAACGTCTTTAGCAACTATTTGACTACTAATCAATAAATCAGGTTGATCGTTCTTGGTGTCATAAGCTGTTAAATTAAAATCACCATGCGCTGTCGGCAAATGAACAGTTGCTTGTTGCTTAATGGAAAACGCTTGATGCGCTTCTCGATAGGCAATCAAATCTCGGATTGATAATTGGACTAAATGATAGGTGTCAGCTAACTGATTCAAAGCATCTTCACGAGCCATGGTGCCGTCTGCTGCCAAAATTTCAATAATATAAGCCACTGGCGGTACACCGGCAATCTTAGCCAAATCGACCGCTCCCTCCGTATGGCCTTGTCTTGACAAAACACCATGATCTTCAGCAACTAAAGGAAAAACATGCCCTGGCGTTTCAAAATCACTTGCCCGACTACTTAGGTTAGCGAGCTGTTTGATCGTATGCGCACGTTCATAGGCTGACACGCCTGTTGTGCTATCGATATGATCGGCACTGACAGTAAATTTTGTTTGGAATTTTTCAGAATTTTCTGTTGTCATTTGTCTCAAATTAAGTTGTTGCGCACGATCCTTTGTCATCGGAACGGCCAAAACGCCACGTCCTATTGATAGCGCGCGATTAATTGTTTCACCACTTGCAAATGAGGCCAAGCCAACAAGATCGCCTTCATGTTCACGATTTTGATCATCTGTTAAGATGATTAATTGCCCTTTTTTGAGCGACTCGACTGCTAAGTTTACTTTTTCAAAGCTAGTTAACATACTAATCCTCCTGATTTAAGTATTTTGCTAAAATATCCGTTTCAATATTCACTCGATCATTTACTTCAAGTGAGTCTAGGTTTGTATGTGTTAATGTATAGGGAATTAAACCAATTTGAAAAGTATCATTTAACGTTTTCACGACAGTTAAACTAACACCCGATATAGTGATCGATCCTTTGGCAACAATTTGCCGCATGCTTTGATTGTGCCCTACTTTAAAAGTAAGCATGACTGTCTCATCTATCTGCCATCTGTTAATCACTTGTGCAGTAGTGTCAACGTGTCCTAAAACAAAATGACCATCAAAGCGTTCTGATGCCAAAATAGCCTTTTCAAGATTAACGCGTTGTCCGACACGATAATTTTGAACAATCGTTGTTTCAAATGTGGGCATCATAATATCAAAATCAGCATAATTTTGTTCAGATGCAATCATCGTCAGACAAACGCCGTCTACCATGATGCTAGCGCCCAATGCGCTATCACTAAAATAATTTGTTTCGGTTGAAATTCGCAACCGCATGTTTTTGTCATTGATTAACATCATATTTTCTAATTGACCAATGTTTTGTGTTATACCAGTAAACATACTTACGCCTCCTTAATCATTGATATAACGTCTCTTCACTGCATTACCAACGCGTGTTTCTGATTCAGGCATTTGCTTGCATATCACGCCTGGTACACCGCTACCTAATGTCACATCTGTTTCATAAATCAACTTTTCTTGCCACAGATTTTCTGCTATGAATGCGTTCATGAGTTTCGGACCGCCCTCAATCATGACAGATTGAATATTTTGTTGGGCCAAATGTCGCAACACGCCCGCCAAACCATGAGTCATCAGATAAACGTTGTGGCTTTGATTAGCAAATGCCATATTCTCAGTATAAATAATCCAACGATTAGAAAAATCAAAATGATTGTTTTGTAACCGACCACGTCGATCAATAACAACGCGCATGGGCTGCTGATGACCACTATCAACTAATCTAATCGTCAGTTGCGGTTTATCAACCAAAAAAGTCTCACTGCCAATCATAATAGCACTTCTTTTCGCGCGCTCTTGATGAACATCTATATCGGCACGATCGTCAGTTAATTTTGTACGTTTGTGATGACCCGATGACACAAAACCATCTTTTGATACAACTAATTTCAACTGGACATAAGGTTTTTTTGATTGAAAATAATAGTAAAATTCTGGATTAAGACATGCGCTGTGATTTGTATGCAAAACGGCCACTTCAACACCTGAAGCTTTTAACAAAGCAACACCCTGACCATTCGTTGTAGGATTTGGATCAATACTGCCAATAACGACTCGTCTGAGGCCCCATGTTGACATTGCCTTGGCACATGAACCGACTTTACCAGATGATGAACAAGGCTCCAACGTAACATACATCGTTGCACCAATTATTTGATTTTTATCTTTCAAATGATTAAACGCGTTAATTTCAGCATGTGCTTGACCAAATACATCATGGTAACCCGTCGCGATAATTTGATTATTCTGGACGATAATTGCACCAACACGTGGATTCTCAAAAGTCTTGTAAGCAACTGCTTTAGTTGCTTCTTGAGCAGCTAAAGCCATAAATGTTAAATCATTCATCTTTCACCTCCTGAATTGTTAGAACAAAAAACCCGATGTGTCATGAATACACATCGGGTTATGATAGTTTAGGTCAATTCAAAAAAGTTTGATACATAAAAAGCATCAAAACGATTCTAAATCTTCTCCCATCCAGACTTTAACTGTCGGTCACAGAATTTCACTGTGTCAACAAGACATTCAAAATGTCTCGTTCACGGACTAAGGTACATGATACACATACCATCACCGTCGGTCGGGAATTACGCCCTGCCCCGAAGATTATTGTTTAACAGTTTAAATACTAACAGCAATGTACTTTCTAGTCAATAAAATTATTTTTATTATCTCGCATGATGACCGTTAACCGATGACTTAATATTTCAAATTGTAAGCGCTTGCATATATCATTCTTTGGGTTTATACTATAGCTGAACAGATAAATGGAACGTTCCAAGTACAAGAAGAGAGGTCTAATATGTCTAAACAAAAATGGTGGCAAAACGCTGTTGTCTATCAAGTTTACCCGAAAAGCTTTCAAGATAGCGACAACGATGGTATTGGGGATATACGCGGTATTATTAATCGACTAGATTATATTGCGCAACTTGGTGTTGATGTCATTTGGCTTAACCCAATTTATAAAACACCAGATATTGATGGTGGCTATGATATTTCAGATTATCAAGATATCAATCCCACCTTTGGTAACATGTCAGATTTTGAGGAATTACTTGCCAAGGCGCATGCGCGCCATTTAAAAATCATGATGGATCTTGTCGTGAATCATAGTTCGTTTGAACATGACTGGTTTAAAAAAAGTTTAGCCAGTTCAGAACCAGATAATCAGTATCGTGATTATTACATTTGGCGTGATCCTGTTGACGGACATGAACCAAATAATTGGGGATCATTTTTCTCAGGACCAGCATGGACTTATGATGAACAATCTGGTCAATACTACTTACATTTATTCGCAAAAGAACAACCAGACTTAAATTGGGAAAATCCAGACGTCAGAAATAATATTTTTGATATGATGAATTGGTGGGCTACCAAGGGTATTGATGGTTTTCGAATGGATGTTATCTCCCTACTTTCCAAACCAGAAGGCTTACCTGATGCACCATTAGTAGACGATCAAGTTTACGGCGATTCCGGTGCAATGGTCGCCAACGGCTCACATGTTCATGAATATCTCCAAGAAATGAATAAAAAAGTGCTATCCAAACATGACTGGATTACTGTGGGTGAGACAGCTGGTGTCACTACTGAAGAGGCACAGAAGTATGCCAACGTTGACGATAGTGAATTAAATATGGTCTTCCAATTTGAACATGTGAGCTTGGATGGTAATACAAATCCAGCACTTGGTAAGTGGTCCGATCGCCGTGTCACCTTACCTGATCTGCGTGCAAATTTAGTAAAATGGCAGAAGAGTCTCGCAGGTAAAGCATGGAACAGTCTGTATTGGAATAACCATGATCAACCTCGTACCGTGTCTCGATTTGGCAATGATTCAGCAGAATTCAGAGTATTGTCTGCCAAAATGCTAGCGGCTGTTCTACATTTCATGCAAGGCACCCCTTACATTTTTCAAGGTGAGGAATTGGGCATGACCAATGCGAACTATCAAACATTGTCACAATATCGTGATTTAGAAACACTAAATATTTATGAAGATGCCGTCAATAAGACGCACCTCGTTGAACCAGAAACCATGTTAAATTATCTCAGGGCACGTTCAAGAGATAATTCCCGGACGCCAATGCAGTGGAATAATCAGCATAACGCAGGATTTAGTGAACATGAGCCTTGGCTTGAGGTTAATCTTAATTATCAACAAATCAACGCTGAAGCGGCATTATCTGACAAAAACTCTGTTTTACATTTTTATAAACATTTGATTGATTTACGACATACGCTACCTGTCATCACTGATGGCCAATTTGATCTGGTGATAGGTAATGAAGATGACGCTGATGTTTTTGCTTATCACCGTTATGATGATTCACAAACCTTATTAATCATTGCTAACTTCACTGATAAGTCGCTTAATCGTCATTACGAGTTACCAGATGAACACGAATTACTGATTCAAAATTATCAAAATGATCAAGGCGATACCTTACGCCCATATGAAGTCAAAGCTTATCGCTACAACACTAAAATTACACATTGATATTAAAAAAAGAAGGTTAATATGATGACAAGTAATAATAATGTGGTTCAAAATCAGCAAGTTACAGGAAAACTACCGTGGAATGAGCGCTTTAGCTATGGTCTGAGTGATTTTGCCTGCAGCTTCACATTTAGTTTAATCGGCACCTACTTAATGTATTTTTACACCGACGTTTTTGGTATCTCGGCAGCTGCCGTCGGTACATTAATGTTAGTTGCGCGTGTTATTGATGCATTAGACGGCCCATTTTGGGCATTATGATTGATCACACACATACAAAATGGGGACGTAGCCGTCCTTACTTACTGTGGTTCAACGCGCCTTTCACAATTTTCACGATTCTCTGCTTTACAACACCTGATCTACCTATGAATTGGAAAATTGTTTGGGCATATGTCACCTATATCGGTATCGATGTTCTTTATTCCGCAGTCAATATTCCGCTCACCTCTATTTTGCCTAGTATGACCTCTAATCCAGATGAACGTGTACTGCTATCGACAATTCGCTCACTATTTTCTAACTTTGGCGGTACCTTAATTTCAGTTATTGCACTGCCCTTAGTAACATTATTTGGGGGAACGAATAACCCTAGGCGTGGCTTCTTCTGGTTAGCAGTTATGGCCGGACTCGTATTCTTTGTTATCTATCTAATTGTGTTTGCAAACATCCGTGAACATGTTAAGACACGCCAATCTGAAAAGCCCCTACCTATCAAAACATCATTAAAGGCGCTAAAAAATAACTGGCCTTGGGTCATCGTTGTCGGCTTAAACTTTATCTATTGGTTAGGGATGCAAACCAAGGGACAAGTGACAATTTATTTCTTCAAGTACAATCTAGACAAACCCGGACTTGTTTCGTTAGCCCTATTCTTTAATGCAGTCGGACTGATATCAGTCTTTTTCACACCTTATGTCGTCACTAAACTTGGCAAAAAGAGAACTTTGTTGACAGGATTAGGAATTAGTATTGGCGGTCAACTTATTCTTGGATTGGGTGCACAATTACTTAATATTCCAATTGTTATTATCGGTACTATTGTCGGAAACTTTGGTAATGGCTTTGTCGGCGCATTAATCGCCGTACTATTAGCAGATGCTGTTGATTATGGTGAATGGAAAAATAATGTTCGAGCCGAAGGTATCGTCACTTCAGCATCTAGTTTCACAGCCAAATTTGGTATGGGTATTGGTGGCGCAATTACAGGTATGCTCCTATCTGCTGGTCACTATGCGCCGAATAAAGTTCAAAGTGCTTCTGCCCTATTTAGTATCGAAGCCAACTATGTCTGGGTTCCTCTAATTGCGCTTGTTATTTCGTTTATCCTTATTCTTCTTTACCGCTTAACACCCGAACGAGAAAAGTTAATGCGCCGTGATTTGACCTTAAAGCATAGTCGTGAAGATCAAGAAGATCTCAACTCAGCACTATAAAATCAATAGAAAGGAAACCACCATGTCTGAAGAACAGCTCCATATTAATCCAAATGACTTTGCCATGAAAATTATTGGACAAACGCCAAAAGATCCTGAAATCAACAATCAACAATTCATCAAAAGCCAATTGACGCTATACTTAGAAGCTTACTATCTTGTCAATGATTTCAATCAGCTAGAAGTTTCACAACTTGAAAAGATGAAACAGCAACAAATATCAGAATTATTTGATAAAATGTTATCAGGAAGATTTTCTGTTTAACAAAGCAAAAAAGAACGTCCTTCATTGGGACGTTCTTTTTATAAAATAAAAGCAGGTGCTAAATTGTCTAATATGAATGATGTTGCTCGTATAGCGGGTGTTTCACGCGGTTCTGTTTCTAATTATATTAATGGCCGAAAAACACGACCTGATACACAAAGCAAAATTGAAAAAGCTATTAAATCACTCAATTATGTGCCGAATGCTACTGCACGTGCTTTAAAAACGAGCCGTTCAAATTATGTGATATTCATCATACCTACAGTTAACACCCCATTTTTTTCCGAACTCAGTTATCACGTCCAGCTAGAACTCAAAAAATTTGGTTATAAAATGATTTTGTGTAATTCCAATAGTGAACCTAAAGAAGAATTGGAATATATTCAGATGGCCAATACGCAAAAAGTAGCTGGTATTATTACGATGTCATATGCCGACATTGCTGACCTAGTATCACCTGATATTCCATTGGTTTCGATTGAAAAAAAAGTATCAGATAATTTTCCGATTATTATCTCAGACAATTATCAAGGTGGTCGCTTAGCTGCTCAAAAGTTACAAAAAGGTGGTGCAAAGCAACTGCTCTTCGTCTCAAAATCACCCGTAAAAGATATTTCGAGCGTCCGTCAACAAGGATTTGTTGACTATTGCCTAGAACATCATCTAACTTATGATACATTTTTGACACGAGACATCCCCAACTTCATCGATGACTTTAAAGATTTTATTCTAGAAAATAAGATCGATCATGCCTTTAAATACGATGGCGTTTTTTCAGATTCTGATGAATATGCTAACGCTTTCTGGCATCTTTTACTTCAGTATGACATTAGCGTACCTGGTGATGTTCAAATTATTGGTTTTGATGCTGCTCGTACCTATCAAAGACAACCTACTTTCCTCTCCGCTATTCGCCAACCCATTGAACAGATTTCATCAGAAGCAGTGAATAGACTATTGTTGCAACTCCCCCACCCAGAACAGCATAGTCAAAAAAATTCAATCACTGTATTACCGATTACTTTTCAACAAGGTGTAACGACAAAAACTAAGAAGCAATGATCAAATCATTGCCTACCATATAATAAAAGTGTGCTATAGCAACTATTGATGCAGTTACTATAGCACACTTTTTAATTGAAATTTGTTAAGCCATTTTCATCACGCCGTCAACACCGAAATATTGCCATGAACCATCTGACAATCTTTCAAAGCGATCTGTTACCATCTCACCTGAATCTGCGTCATAATAACGTGTTTTGCCTTGCTTATCCGTCACCGCTTGTCCTTTGATTTGGTGGTAATTGTCATCAAAAAACAACTTTTGACCATTAATTGTTTGATTACCCTTAACAGCGCGGCCATTAGCACCAAAGTAAAACCATGAACCATCTGACAGTTTTTCAAAGCGATTAACAATCACTTCACCCGAATCAGCATCATAATAAGTTGTACGTCCTTGATTATCAACGTACTCATGCCCTTTAATCTGATTATAATGATCATCGAAATAAAGCTTCTGACCGTTGATTGTTTGACTTCCCTTAACAGCACGACCATTTGCGCCAAAGTATGCCCAATCACCATTAGATAACTTTTCAAAGCGATTAACAATCATCTCACCTGAATCAGCATCATAGTAAGTGATTCGTCCTTGATTGTCAACATATTCATGTCCTTTGACTTGACGGTAGTTATCATCGAAATACAGTTTTTGTCCTTGAATAGTCCTTTGACCCTTAACAGCAACACCATTTGAACCAAAGTAAGCCCATGAATTATCCTCTAACTGCTTAAATTGATCAGTCAACATATCACCAGAATCAGCAGAGAAGTAGCGCAATTGACCATCAGCACTTGTGACTAGTTGCCCCTTGACTTGAATACCATCACTGTTGAAATATTGAACATGTGTTTGTTGGTCTATTTTAATCGTTGTTAGGCCTTTATTTGCCATCGCACCATGTTTGTCAAAATAGCGCCATTGCTTCTGACTATCCATGAAATAATCACCAACTGCTTGTTTACCTTGTTGGTTAAAGTAATAAGTGTCGCCATCAGCATCTGTCAAATAAGCATCTTGTAACTCAATACCGTTTGGCAAGAAGTAGTAGGTTGCGCCATTGATTTTCTGGAAAGAATATGTCATGTAGCCATTCTTATCAAAATAATACCAATTTGAATTTTCATCTTGAATAAAGGTATCTTTCGCTTGATAACCGCTCGTTGAAAAATAAGTCATCCCCTTATCATCAGAAACAAATCCTGTATTTGATATTTGATTGACCAATTGTTTTGGCAAAAAAGCATTACTTTTATCTCCTGAGACAACCTTAAAGTAGTCATTAGTTGCCCAATCTTTCAAAACATAGTAAGCACCTCGTCCTTGGATATTACTACCATTGAAATACTTTGCGGACCATTCTTGAATTTTTTCACTTGGATCCATTGGTACCCCAGTAGAAATTTGATTTGTTGTAAACAAATCAGGGTATGCTGCTTTGATCGCATCAAGGAATGCGCCACCATATAGTTTCTGATAGTCACCCCCACCCACAGTTTGAGCAGCATATAGTGTTTTATTAATCACTGAATTATCATTATAAACACCTGAATTATTGACACGTTCTGCCGTAACAACTTGCTGACCTGTTAAGTTATAAATTTGATCTGGCACCCAGTCGGCCATTGCTTTAATACCTGATGCGTGCAACGACTTAATCGCATCACGCAATTGATCGACTGTACCATACTTTGTTGGTGTGTTAAAGCCAAGATCATAGCGGTCAGTAAATGCATAACCGTTTTGGATAATTGAATCTAAGAAACTACCATCTGTACTTGATCGGTACTGTGGTGCAAATTCAAAACTAGTAATACCCCAGTCCTTATATAACTGAGTATTTTTAGCAATGATTGCATTCGTATATTCATCCTCGCTTGTTGGGGTAGATTGAAAGTTAGAAAAACTTTCATAAATAACTTGAGAATCTAAAGCCGCGTTTGAATGTAAAGTTTGACCGTTATTCACTGTTGCTACATCACTATCAGATGTGCGGGCATCCTGTGTGTCCAATGCATCAACTGGTGCCCAAGCCGCTAAGTATCCTGAAACTTGTGGATTAGCCACGCCTTGAATTTCTGAAGCATCAAAAATTAATTGCCCATCAGCATCGGTATACTTAATACGTGATTGATCAGTATCTGATTGATTAATTTCAGTGACAATACCATCTTTTGTTGTCAATAATATCGGACGATAAGCTTGATTTTTATGAGCTGCACCCATTTGTACAATAACTCTGTCTGATTGACTTAATTTCAGGTCAGGATTATTAGCTTCAATAACTGCGATACCTTGTGTGCGTGTCTCACTAGTACCTTCATCAGTGACTGCCATAGCGCCTTTACCATAACGTACAGATGTGAGTACACCATGATTAGAATTTGCGGCCATCGATGAATCACCAGCAACGTAGTGCATCGCCATCGTCTGACCACCAGATACATATTTCAAACGTGATTGCAGCAACGTGTTAATAGCGTCATAGTAAGGTGACTTGTTCGCCATGTACTGACCATCATCAGTAAAAAGATCGCCGTAGTAAACGCGTGGCACAGTATCCTTGTTTGTCAACAACAAAGCATATGTGCTTGGAATGTTGAACTGTGTAAATTCTTTATCCGTTTTCAACTGATCAGCATTATAAATCTTAAATGCTTGTGTTAACTCATCTTGTGTTGGTGTCAAACCATCTGAATTAGGATTGATTTTTTGTTTAATAATTTCAGCAATAACCGTCTGTACTTCACTATCATGTGCCCTTACAAAGGAGTAGTTTGGTCTGGCAGTATTATCCGTATCATCAACTGTACGATTCACTAAACTATTCGTTATTAATGGCTCTAATCCACTACGGACCGCATGCCCATCTTGATCAGTAACTGGCATTGTCAAAGAATATTTCAAAGATAATCTTAGTTTATTATCCATTGACAACTGATTATCACCATGATCTTTGACATACTGAGCATCGTTATCACTCCAATCTTCTAAAATGGATAGATGTTGATTTGCAGTCGCATCATTCTTATCGACACCATAGGCCGCTTTCATATAATCAGATTGAATTTGTAATAGATCAGCATCCACATTATCGACCGCATCCACACGAATACTATCAAAGTTCGCATCAGCATCTTGATTTGTAATTGAACCAAAGTTTAATAGATAGTACAACCAGTTAAGTTGCTCAGCCTGAACAACAGGATTAGAATTATCAACATCATTAGCTAATAAGAAATCATAACCACCCTGTGTTGGATCTTCTGAATAAGAATAATAACCTTTTTGGTTAGTTGGCGTTCTATTCAAAAGGCGGTAATCAGAATTGGCATTTGGTGTTTTATCACTATTAACATATAATAAAGCACCACCTTGTAAGTGATCTTTGTCATCACCGGTTGTTTGATACTCACTAGCGATGTTCCAATTTGGTTGGCTGTCAACAAAATTAGATATTGTCTGCTTTAACCAATCGGTTTGTTGATTTTGACCTATTTTTTGTTCAATATTAGTTTGAACATCGTGTGCTGCTTTGTTCAAATCACTTTGGTCATCTTCATCAGTAAAATCAACTGAATGTTGACTCAAACCAGCATTTTTCATATAGTTCAAATAATTAACTTGTGTGACTTTGTCTGGCCACCAACTCATCAATAGTGGTCGAAAATCATTGTCAGTTGACGGCGTCCAATTTTTGCCATCCGCGAGTATATCAGTTGGTCGATACCAGCTATCTGCAGTTAAATAACCATCAATATCAGTAAAACTGTTTGCCGTATCGTCATGAACAGCATTATGTTGTGAAAAATTATCATTTTGACTTGTTAGTCCCTGTTTAAATTTATAATCGTCAGTTGGTACTAAGAAGCCGTTATCCTTATCAAAATAGAGTACATGACCATCAACAATTGCAGTGAAATTCTTTTTAACTTGACCATTATCGTCAATATAGACCGTTTTACCATTAACTGTTTGAATGTTCTTTGAACTGTATTGCGTTTGTGCAGACGATGTGTCACGTTTATCATTTTTGGCCGACGGATCACTAGTTGTTGTGGTATTAGCTACATTATTATTGTCAACACTACTTTTATCTGTCGTGTCCTGATTATTCCCATCCTTGACAGTGTCGGTTTGATTGCTTGCATCTTTGTCAGGAGTAGCTTGATTATTGTCGTCCTGATTAGTATCAGTTTGTATATTAACAGCCTTACCATTATCGCTTTGATTACTTGTATCTTTATTAGCGTCAGTCTGAGCGTTAACATCTTTATTTTGATCACTTGTATCTTTATCAGCACTAGGTTGATTATTGTTAGCATTCTGCGCAGTATCTGTCGTGCTTGGTACGATAACATTGGCTGGTGTGTCATCATTATTTTTACCTGCTGTAGGCATATCTTGTGCGGCAGCATTCGTTTGAGTATTATTAACTGGCTCTGCTACCGCAGCGTCATTATTAGTCCCTTGATCCTGATTACCTGTTTGCGTGCTATTCGATGCTGGATCATCATGTACCGCGACGTTATCATCACTTATCGTAGCATCTTTTGCACCTGTGTCTGAAACAGATGTATCAATGGTCCCATTGTTTGTTGCCACTACTTGGACAGCCGATTCACCATGTGTTGTGTCGGCGTACGTTTGCTGTTGTACTGCTAATCCAAAACTTAAAATACCAGCAGCAACCCATAATTTACCAGATTTGTACAACTTCTTACGGCAAGTTGTTTTTTCATTCTTCATGTTATTCTCCTCCAAGAAATAGTCATTTTTTCATCAATTGTCACTATTAATAATTGCTTATTGACAGCAACAACCTTTTCAATATACACTAATAAAATACACAACTTCATAATATTCAAAAATGAATATTATGACTCGGAGAAATTTACTATGATAAAAAATGATAATATTATTAAAAAGATTAGAAAGTCAAGAGGCGTTTCCCAAAAAGAATTGGGCCATTTAATTGGTTCACAATCGATGATTTCTCGCATAGAAAATAATCAAAGTTCCCCCACTGATTACAATTTACAGGAAATTTGTCAAATTTTAAATATACCCATTAGAGAATACTTCGATGCGACATTTGGGAAAAAAAAACAATTTAGCCCTAATAAAATCTGCTTTAGAACATGCATATATCAAACAAGATAAAATTGTATTACACCATATTTATAGTCTTGCTCAAGACAAAGCCGTTGAACAACCAGAAAATTTGACACAGCGCCATTTTGCTCTAATGGCTAAATCAACGTTATATCATTTGGATTACAAATTAACGACTGAATCGATACAGCATGAATTGATAGATTACTTTTTTACCATTGATATTTGGCAATACTATGATCTTTGTTTGTTTTTTTTTGTGCACAATATGATAAACGTTGAAAAATTAAAGCCATATATTAATGATATTTTAAATCAGTACCTCGCCAACAAATTATCAACGGTAGCTGATAATATGGTGGCGCCTATTTTAATCGCGTTTTTAGAATCAACTATCATACAAAAAAACACAGCCATCACTAAATCACTGTTCTTGCGATTGGATTTTCTTAATCTTTTCGAACAAAACATGACTTTCCAAACCTGGCTATTATTTTTGCGCGGTCTATTTGAAAATCATAAAACAAAAATTAGTGATGCTTACAATATTGTTATCTCGCTTCACATGACGACACCTCAAAAATTATTTGATCATACACAGCAATATTATCAGCGATTAACCAGAAGAGACTAAAGCCCTCACCAATAATCATTCTCGCCTGAGATTAACAAACATCAAAAATGCGTCAACTAGATCAAACTCTAGTTGACGCATTTTATCTGCCGAGTGATTAAACTCCTGACATTATCCCACAGTGCCATTCATGATTTTTTCATAACTATCGATAACTTTGGTCACATTTTTTTTACCTTTATAAATGACATAACCTACTGTAAACATTAGAATAACACTCACAACACTCAAACCAATACTTGTCATCATTAACCAAATACCTTCATGTCTGAGAAAATAAGTCATTAGTACGCCAATACCGACTAGCAGTGAGAAGAATGACTGCCAATGCTGCAAATTACGCAGCATATTTTCTTGAAATATAATTTCCTCTTTGTATCCTTGTGCAATACTTTTGGTATCTGTTATCATAAAACTTCCCTCATGACTTAATAAGTTAATCCTGGGTTAAAGAATCCGAGCAATACACCGATTAGAGCAACAACAACCAAAATTAACATCACTTTGATTGGTGAAATATTCTTTTTAGCCATTAACCACCAGCAAGCAACGATGAACGCTGCCGTTAGGAGGCCAGGGTAGACTGAATCCAATTTATCTTGTAGTACTAAGTAGGCTTTACCTGATGAATTCGTTAATCTAAACGACGTTTTTACCGTAACCCAGGTGGCAGCAACGCCACCAACCACCATACCACCCACTGTGGCAATCGCTTTTCGAACGGCTTTACCTTGTGCGCCAATTAAGATACCAACTGCTTTATCACCTAACTCATAACCCTTAAAGTAGGCAAAACGCATGCCGAAATAACCAAGTAGGTTCCAAACGATAATATAAAATATTGCACCTAACGGCGAACCACCATCAGACATACCCAAGGCAATACCTAGAATAACAGGAATTAACGTTCCGACAACAAGTGAGTCACCAATACCGGCAATTGGTCCCATTAACCCAGCACGTAGTCCGTTAATGGTCGTATCATCAACATCCCCATCACTACCACTATTAACTTGGTTCGCCCTGGCTTCTTCCAAACTAGCGGTGATACCAACAATAATTGTGCCTAACTGCGGCTCTGTATTGAAGAACGCCGTATAGGTTTTCATTGCCTTTTCTTGGTCTTCTTTATTATCATATAGTTCCTCAACAATCGGCAACATCGATGTTAAGTAGCCAAACGTTTGCATATGTTCTTGAGAAAACGCTGTTAAATGACCGTAAAACCAATGATGAAAAGATCGATTTAGCGTTTTACGAGAAAGTACTTTCTTTTCTGTATTAGCCATCTTAAATATCCTCTTCTTCCTCATCATCATCAATAACCGCACCGCCTGAACTACTTGCTACCGGTTGTTTATTGGTACTAATCGCCATATCCAACTTGTAAAAAATCATGGCAAAAATTAACGATACAACTGTTACAGAAACTAAATTGAGTTTTAATGATGCCGCAAATGTAAATCCCACAAAGAATGGTATAAAGTCAAGTGGCCCTTCTACGATTTGCTTAAGTAAAATAGCAATTCCGACACAGGGTAGTAAAGCACCTACTGTGAATAAAGTTTTCATTGGAATGCCATCCATTGGTAACGCTGTTTTAAGCGCTTGAACGGCACTTGAACCAAAATGCGTCATCAGCACGGTTGGTATGAAAGAGAAGAATAGATGTGAAATCCAAGGATAACCCCAGTCAACCGCATACAGTTTTTTAAAATCACCTTTTTCAACTGCGCGCCAACCCATATGCTGCCATACGAGGTTCATCGTTGCAGTACCGTAAAACAATACAGTACCAACAGTACCAACCAAGGTACCCATTGACTTGGCTAAGTCAGCAGCATTTGCTGATGTTGCTGAAAGTCCTTGTGCATGAATAGCCACCATAGCTAACGGAATACCGATATAAGACACAGCCCTTAAATCCGCAGATACTGTACCACCTGGTGTTACTAAGGCAATATAGACTAACTGCATGGCAACACCGGCAGCAATACCTGTTTTCATATCGCCTAATACAATCCCACACACCAAACCACCGACTAATGGTCTGCCTAACGTGTAATTACCAATCGTAGATCCCGCCATACCTGGCATAGAAGACAAACTGGCAAAAATACCTAGAATACTTGCTTGTATCCAACTAATTGTCATTTCCCTAACCCCTTTTATGTTAGTTTACAAATCAAATTTACCTTTGAAATCATCCCAATAACCAATTGAAACATCAGGTAAAAGCTGGAACTTGACTTGATATCCCTGTTTTTGAATGGCTTCAAAATCAAGGGCTTCTTCGGGTAGAATTGATTGGTTATTGCCAAGCTTAATCGCGCTAGGTCGATCATTAGCTGGTCCGACAATGACTTTTTTAATTTCACTTGGTACAAAGCCGTAATCAACAAGGATGGTTTTCATGTCTTGCGGTGTTTTAGTGATTAAAAAGTATTGGCGATCAGAATCTAAAACTTGTTGCGCCTTTTCTTTAAAATGTGCCAATGTCCATACAAAGGTCTTCTTCTCCGAAGCACTTTTAAAAGCATCTTTTAAAATAGGATTATTGGCAGCAGCATCATTCACCGCTATCAAGCCATCACAAGGATACTCTTTTGCCCAACGGGTCACAGTTTGACCGTGTATAATTCTGTCATCGATACGTACAAATGAAATACTCATAAGTTCTTATTCCTTTCAAATTTCCTCATCATCATCTATTTCATTAACTATTTCAAACTTTTTAACTGCCGTTGTTGCTTCGTTCAAAATAGCTGTTACGAATGTGTCTTGGTCCAAACTGTCTTTTAAGATCGCCGCATTGAGTGCCATCGGAAAATTCATGCCACCTAGAATGACAGTATTTGCTAACTTATCCTGTTGGTTTAAAATATTTGTGACAGTCGTTAACGGACTACCACCAATAATATCAGCCAAAACAATTAGCGAGGCATCAACATCAAAACTAGAGATTAACTTTTTAACACGCACTTCAAACTGCCCAATATCCTCATCAGATTGTAGTCCAACAGCTTCGACTGTTGCTATATCATCGCCAATAAACATACTGAGGGCATCTCTCAAACCCTCTGAAAATTTGCCATGACTTACCAAAATGAGATTTTTCATTCATTTTTCCTCTTGCTTTCATGTCAGTATACATCTTATTTAGGTTATGCATGTAAGCGTTTACATTCCCTAAATCATATTTTACGCTTACGTGACAAAAAAAACAATCCCATTTCTCAAAATATGCTTAGAAACAACAAAAAGTCAAATAAAGTTAGGGTTAACTTTATTTGACTCTCATAAATTGAAAAGAAATGATGACTATCATCGCACACTTTTAAATGGTATCCAATAATTGAACACTATCGCGAATATCTTGTGGTTGCGTCACCAACTTCGCACCCAGACTTAATAATTCATTTGTGCCATGAGATGTTTCTGAAAAAATTGATCCAGGTACAGCTAAGACTTCTCTGTTATTTTGTAACGCAACATTAGCCGTAATCAAACTACCAGATTTTTGTTTTGCTTCAACCACTAAAGTTGCGGAAGATAATCCTGCAATAATGCGATTGCGTGCAGGAAAATGCGACCGCTGGGGACCAGTTCCTGGCATATATTCACTTAATAATAAGCCTTGTAGCGCAATTTGTTTTTGAAGCGCCTCGTTGCGTCTTGGATAGAAAACATCGATACCTGTACCAATGATTGCAATCGGTACCCCTTGATGCGCAAACGTTATTTGATGAGACATTACATCTATCCCCTGTGCTAAGCCTGACACGATAGCAACACCATCATTAATTACATCTGGTAACATATGTCGTAAAGTTGCCATGCCATATGTCGTCGCCTGTCGTGTACCAACAACGGATAAACTTGGTAATTTTAGCGCGTCTAATTGACCGGCATAAAATAAAATCATCGGTGGCTCATATATTTCACGCAAGCGTTGGGGATATACAGCATCAAAAAATGTGATATACGACACATTGACAGTTTGTGCTTGTCGTAATGCGCCCGCATAGCTCGCACGAATACGACTATGATAGGTCGTTTTGGTTATTTTTAGTAGAAAATCTAATGGCCACGGATAAACTGTCGGTGTCAAGGACTCGTTAATCAATTTGATGATATATGAAGCCGTGGCTGACCCGATACCCTGCGTCAAGTGAATTGCTAATAACTGTTGGTTTAAGTTCATATTCTATTCCTCAAACCATCATACGAAAAACCAACCTCTGTGTCACAACATATTATTCTGAAACAACTTTAAGTTAATGATCTACAATGTCACTCAAATATTCCCAGCGTGTCATTTTCTCGTCTAATTGCTGTTCCAAAGTTTCTGTTTCTTTTTGTAATTCACCTAGTTTGACATAATCTGTGCCATTTTCAAGCATATCATTAGGAATTTCGCCTAACCGCGTTTCAAGCTGGGCAATATCATCTTCAATTGTTGCCCATTCTTTTTTCTCACTATAAGTCAACTTTTTCTTTTGTGTAACCATCGGTTGCGGTTTTTCAATACTTGTTTTTTCTACTACCGTTGTTTTGGTATCAAGATGTGTTGCTAAATACTCGCTAAATAACCCATCATAACGCGCCACAACACCGTTTCCTTGGAACATATACAGTTGGTTAGCAACCTTATCCAAAAAATAGCGATCGTGGGAAACTGTTATCACAGCACCTGAAAAGCCTGACAGAAAGTCCTCTAATACAGTTAATGTGCCAATATCTAAATCATTGGTTGGTTCATCCAATAACAATACATTTGGTTGTTGTAGCAATAGTTTTAATAAATATAATCGTCGTTTTTCGCCACCAGATAACTTACGAATCAATGTGCCATGCATAAATGGCGGAAATAAAAACTGTTCAAGTAGTTCAGACACACTGACTTGGTTACCGTCTTTGTCTGTTACCGAACTCGCAATATCAGTTAGGTAGGCAATCACACGCTTGTCATCTGGGATTTCTTCGGTAACCTGCGTATAGTAAGCCATTTTGACTGTTTCACCTAACTCAATCACACCACTTGTCAAAGGTATTTTGCCAGCAATGACATTTAAAAACGTTGACTTACCTGCACCGTTCTCACCTGTAATACCAATCCGATCACCACCAGCTACGCGTAAATTAAAATCGTTAAACAACACCTTATCATCAAATTTCATGCCCGCATGTTCAATGACAATAACTTTTTTACCCAAACGTTGCTGCCCCAGATTGACGGCAACATCATCATCTAGTTTTAAAGTTCCCATTTGTGCTTCTAATTCGGAAAATGCATTTTCGCGAGCTGTTTGTTTCGTTGTACGCGCACGTGCTGATTTATGCATCCAAGCCAATTCTTGTTTATATAGCTGTTGTTGTTTATGTTCAGCCACCTTACTTTGCTCAACACGCTGCGATTTTCCAATCATATAATCCTGATAATTGCCCTTATATTCATAAAGATCACCAAATGATAACTCAAAAATACGCGTTGTAACAGCATCTAAAAAGTAACGATCATGGGTGACAACCATGACAGCACCTTTATAGCTTGCAAGATATTTTTCAAGCCAAGCAATCGAATCAAAATCTAAATGGTTCGTTGGCTCATCTAAAATTAGGAGATCCGGCGCCTCAATTAAGACTTGCGCTAAACCTACGCGCTTTCGTTGACCACCAGATAACTCGCTAACTTGACGTTGTAATTCAGGCATATGCAACTGTGTTAAAATTGATTTAATTTGCGCTTCTGTTGTCCACGCCTCATCTCTATCCATTGCATTCTGGGCATCTTCAAAATTTTGAGCGACCTTAACATCTGTTGGCTGTTTACCGAACTGCTCTAAAGCATATTGATAGTGTCTAATTGTTTTGAAAACTGGCTGATCACCTGACAATATCGCGTCCATTACTAATGCGTTATCGTCTAATGTTGGGTTTTGTGTTAAGTAACCAATTGTATAATCATTTTGCTTCGTCACATGCCCTGAGTCGGAAGGATTCACGCCTGAGATAGCATTGAGTAACGAGGTTTTACCCGATCCGTTAACGCCGATGAGGCCAATGCGATCGCCAGCTGTAATTAAAAATGAAATATCGTTAAATAACACTTTTTCGCCATACGTACTTTTTAAGTTGTCTACTCTAAATTGTTTCATAGTATCATTATACCTAATATTTATCCTTTTTATCTTTCTAAATTTTTGTTATACTTAGATCAATATTTCACTAGCACTTGTAGTCGTCATAGGAGACATTAATATGCAACTTACTGCCAACATCCAGAATTATCATTTTGACCACATTTTGCTCAATGCAGCTGGCGTCATGTGCCAGACAACTACTGAACTGGATACTGTTCTAGCCTCTGATTATACAGGTGCAGTTGTCACAAAGTCTGCCACACCAACGCTAAGAGAAGGTAACCCCGAACCACGTTACTTCGAAATTCCCAATCATTTGGGAACAATTAATTCAATGGGTTTGCCCAACGCCGGCTTTGATTATTATATGTCGTATGTGTCCGAAAAACAAACAACCAAACCCATCTTTTTTTCAGTTGCAGGATTATCTAAACAAGACAATTTGGACATGTTACATCAATTACAAGATTCAGATTTTAAGGGGCTTATTGAATTAAACCTGTCATGTCCTAATGTGCCAGGTAAGCCACAAACTGCTTATGATTTTGAAACCACAGAACAAATATTATCTGAAGTATTCACTTTCTTCACCAAACCACTAGGTGTTAAATTACCACCATATTTTGATATTGCTCATTTTGATATGATTGCTGATATCTTAAACAAATTTCCACTAGCTTTTGTGAACACGATTAACTCGATCGGTAATGGTTTAGTCATTGACGAAGTTACTGATACCGTTGTCATCAAACCAAAATCAGGATTTGGCGGTATTGGCGGACCATTAGTTAAAGCCACTGCTTTAGCCAACGTTCGTGCGCTACGCCAACGGTTAAACTCATCAATTAAGATTATCGGTACTGGTGGTGTCACCACAGGGCGCGACGTCTATGAACATATTCTTTGCGGTGCTGATTTAGTTGAAGTTGGTTCTCAATTAGCAATTGAAGGTATTGATGTGTTTGAGCGACTTGAAAAAGAATTAGCCGATATTCTGACAGAAAAAGGTTATACCACACTTGATGATGCACGTGGACAACTCAAAACGATTTCATAATACCGTTTTCTATCGTATGCAGAACATAAAAAGGCGTTGATAGCGATTGACAGGTTTTAAACCTTGTCAATCATTCAACGCCTTTTTAGTATTAATTTTTTAACGCAAAGCTTCCACGTCACGAGCAATCATCAGCTCTTCATTAGTTGGAATTAACAAGCCAGCAACGCTTGAATCATCAGTCGTCAATATGGCTTCTTTACCACGTACATTATTAGCTTCAGCATCTAGCTTAACACCAGCAAATGCCAATGATTCCAAAACCTTAGCACGCGTCACGGCATCATTTTCACCAATACCTGCTGTAAATATGACTGCATCAACACGTCCAAGTTCCGCAAAATATTGCCCAGCATAACGGATCACACGATCATAAAACATATCAAGTGCCAACTTAGCATGAGTATTAGTTTCTTGTACTTCTTCTAAGTCACGCATATCACTTGAAATCGTAGAAACACCTAGTAACCCAGACTTTTTATTCAAGACAGACAGCATTTCTTCGTTTGATAAACCTTCACGCTCTTGGATGTAATAAACTAATGATGGATCAACATCCCCTGAACGTGTTGCCATAGTCAAACCAGCTAATGGTGTGAAGCCCATTGATGTGTCGTATGATTTACCATTCTTAATTGCAGTAATTGAGGCACCCGCACCTAAATGAAATGAAATGGCATTGAATTCATCAAGTGGAATCCCCAGCTTTTTCGTTGCGCGTTCAGTAACATAACGGTGCGATGTACCATGTGCACCATATTTACGCGCACCATAACGTGCATAATATTCATAAGGAATGCTATAAAGATAGTTCTTTTCAGGCATTGTTTGATGGAAAGACGTGTCAAAAACTGCAACAGACAACGCATCAGGTAGCAGTTTTTGAAAGGCACGAATGCCCATAGCATTTGCTGGGTTATGCAGTGGCGCGTAATCAGCCAAGCGATCAATTTTTGTTAAGACGTCATCATTAACAACAACAGAGTGATTAAACCATTCACCACCAGCAACAACGCGGTGGCCAACACCTGTGATTTCATTAAAGTCTTTTACAATACCAAGATCAGTTAACTTTTGTAACAAGACATCGATTGCCTGATCATGGTCTTTAATTGACATCTCATGTTCAAATTTCTGACCACCATTTTTTGTCAATGTAATATGACCTTCTTCAGCGCCAATCAAGCGTTTAGGCTCAATATCTTTGCCATATTTGATCGAAATTTCAGCATTATCTTGTCCGATTCGTTCAATAATACCTTGCATCAATACCGTTTCTTCAGGCATCTCTAACAATTGAAATTTGAGTGATGAACTACCGGCGTTTACTGCCATTATTTTTGACATTGCGTCTACCTTTTTACCTTTATTATATCTATTCATAACATACAATAATTTGATATGTCATAGCATTATTGTAACATTTTTTGAATATAAAGGACACTTGATGTCCAGCAAAATATGTTACAATTATTTGTATATAAAATTTGCATGAGCAGGTAAAAAATGATTAAAAAGTGGTTATTACGTAATTTAATTGGTGTTATCGTGACTATTTCTATCTTAACCACCACGTTTTTGTTAGTCTACTCTCTTGCCAATAAAAATAAGATCACAACCTACCCAAATCAAGTACAATTTCGGAATGGTCCCGGGCGACAATATTCGGCAACTGCTTCACTCAAGCGAGGCACCAATCTCATTATCATGTCAAAAAGCCATGGCTGGTACAAAGTCCGACGCACCGACAATGAGCAAATCGGTTGGGTTGCTGGCTGGGTTGCTGAATCAAAGACGTTGCGCACTGCAACTGCCATTAGCGAAGCGACTATTGTGTTAGACCCAGGTCATGGTGGCGTACCCAGTAAAAAATATGATGGTTTATCTGGCGATAATGGCTCATCATCAGCAAATGGCAAATTTTTTGAAAAAACATATACCTTACGCACAGCTAGACATATGAGAACTGCACTTCAAAAAACCGGTGCACGCGTCTTTATGACTCGTGATAAAGATGTGCTCGTACCATTGCTTCATATTCCACGTCTAGCAGAAAAGTATCAAGCCGATGCACAAATATCAATTCATTTTGACCACGCGGGCAACGAAAATGGCACAACAGAAGCTAGTGGTATCTCTCAATACTATTACCACAAAAATGGTAAGTCACTTACTCAAGCGCTGAATATGTCATTGAATCATTTACCAATAAACAACCGCGGTATGGACGATGCGCAATATGTTGTCTTAGATAAAGTCACCCGTCCTGCAACACTATTAGAATTAGGCTATATCAATAATCCTTCTAATTTTAAGCTCATTCGGACAACGAAATATCAACAACAAGTAGCCCAGCTGACTGTGCAAGGTTTAACGACTTACTTTAAACAAAATACGGAGATGAAATAATGCCACTATTTAAAAAAACAAAGCAAGCTTTTGAAGAAAATATTGCCAATCAAACGACTGAACAAGTTGAAGACCATTTAGATGGCATGATTGTCCAACCGTTCGCCTATAAAAAACTGTTAATTATATACCGTATTGAGCAATATCCTAGTACAAGTAATCATATTGACAATAAAATTCTTGAATTTGATACAAAAGAACCCTTATCTGAACGGCGCTATAACGAAATTATCGCCCGTTTAAAAAATGATGATAGCGATCGAATTGCCATTGTCAATATTTTGCCACTTGTTGATTAAATGTGTCTAAAAAATCAGCAACACGCTTTATCAGCGTGTTGCTGATTTTTTGATACGCATAACATATTGTTTTAACTAAAATACACGTTCAAACTGTTCCAATACAACCTCTGTATCTTCATTCAGCTGATAGCTGTATTGCGCTAATTCTTGCTGCCAAAATTGCGTATGCACGCGTTGCCAATAAGCAAGTGTTCGATCGCCCTCACCTTCAAGATAAGCATGTCGTTCATCCACAAATTTAAATTTTTCAATAATCACCTGTGTTGTTTTAATGATTGCAACTGGTAAACTTTGCTTATCTAGTACAATAAACAAATCACCAACTTTAGGTATTGGTTCATGATCTAATTGATATCCTTTTGCCCAACTTGCAGTGGCAGTTTTTGTACCTGCAATAATTAACTGTGCTAATTCATCTGCCATATCCGCCGTACCAAACTGACCTGAGACAGGCACAGGTGTGTCCAACGGTAAGCCAACTTGCGTTAAATATTTTACCCAATAATCAACTACCTTTGATGCATTCACGTTTAGTATGATATCAACTGATTGATCATGCTTTTCAACAGGCAACCATTCAACTAATTGCACACCTAATGCTAATGCAATTGATTGCCCTCCGTAATGCGACAAAAAACGGTCATAATATCCTGCACCATAGCCTAAACGTTGACCAGCCATTGTAAAAGCTAAACCAGGTACAATAACTAAATCGATGGTATCAGTATCAAACATCTTACTACTCAAAGGTTCTCTGATCGCCATGGCTCCTAAACGATATTCGGACTGTTCGCTTATTTCAACAAAAATCATATGTTTATCAATAATTTTTGGCACAACCGTTCGTTTATTTTCTAACCAAGCGCGCTGAATAACGGGTTGCGTATTGAGTTCTGTTGGCATACTTAATACCACAGCAATGACTCTTGCATTTTGCCATTGTGTTGTTTGAAACAGCAAATTGCGTAATGTCGCTTCTTCCGTTTCTCGGTCAAGACCAACATACTGGGCTAAGCTTTTTTTTTGATTAGCACGAACCATTTGCTTATCTAACATTTTTACTCCTTAATACAGTAATAGAAAAAAAGTCGACTCATGTCGACTTTCACCATTTACTCAAATAGATGTGTCATAGCTAAAATTTCTACTTCTTTTTTAACTGTCTTTAGCACCTTGGCATCATCATAATTTTGAATTGCCGTCACAATAAACTGGGCTACTTGGCGCGCATCATCTTCATTGAAACCACGTGTCGTGATGGCAGGCGTTCCAATGCGGATACCAGAAGTCACAAAAGGACTCAATGTTTCATTTGGCAACGCTTCCTTGTTGGTTGTAATTGATACCGTGTCTAACAATTCTTGTGTTTGCTTACCGTTCAAACCGGTTTTTGTCAAATCTAGGTTAAACATGTGATTATCTGTACCACCAGCAACAACACGAATATCGTCTGTTTGATTGAAAACATCTGCCATTGCTTGTGCATTTTTGATGACCTGTGCAGCATAATCCTTAAACGCTGGTTGTAAGGCTTCACCAAACGCAATCGCCTTACCTGCTATAACATGCTCTAATGGTCCGCCTTGTGTGCCAGGGAAAATAGCTGAATTAATCTTTTTAGCATACTTTTCTTGCGATAAAATAACGCCGCCTCTTGGTCCGCGTAATGTTTTGTGGGTCGTTGACGTTACCACATCAGCGATGCCAACTGGATTAGGATGTAATCCTGCAGCAACAAGACCAGCAATATGTGCCATATCAACCATCAAGTAAGCACCTACTTCGTCAGCAATAGCACGGAACTTTGTGAAGTCAATTGTCCGAGAATACGCAGAGGCCCCAGCAACAATCATTTGTGGTTTTACTTCACGGGCTTGAGCAGCAATCGCTTCATAATCAAGACGTTCTGTTTCTGAATCTAAGCCATAAGTATATGAATCATACATTTTACCGGAAAATGATACCTTAGAACCATGTGTCAAATGACCCCCTGCATCCAAGTTCATTCCTAAAATACGATCACCAGGTTGCAAAAAAGCCATGTAAGCCGCTGCATTGGCCTGTGAACCAGAGTGTGGCTGTACATTAGCATATTCTGCACCAAAAAGTGCCTTGAGTCGATCAATTGCCAATTGTTCAACAACATCGACGTATTCCGTACCGCCATAATAACGCTTATAAGGATAACCCTCAGCGTACTTATTTGTTAAAACAGATCCTTGTGCCGCACGGACACTTTTTGAAGTGAAATTTTCTGAAGCAATGAGTTCGATCGTTCGATTTTGACGAGCGCCTTCTTGTTGAATAGCACTCCAAACTTCGGGATCGCGTTCTTTAAATGACATAGTGTTCTCCTATACGTTAATAGGTTAATTATAACGTATTTAAGGATGATTTTTCACCAAGTAATCCGGAAAGCACCGAATTATTTGATGCAATATAGCCGTTTGTTCGGCTTTAAAGTATTTCGTGTCGTAAAGTTGCTAGGATTTGTTTAGCATCAATGACTTGTTTATGACGCACTGGTTTAGCAAACAAATCCACAACTGGTACCGGTATATCAGTGTTCGTGGCTTGTGATAATTGTTTTAAAGCTTCAAAATCAGATTGCGGTGTGATTTCTAAGGCTTGCAATACAGTTTGTGGGAATTTATAGGGACTAGCAGTAGCAGCAATGAGCGTTGGACCCGAAACTTCTTGTTGCCCATAAACGTATCGTGCCACAGCTGTATGTGGATCAATCGTATATTGTGTTGCTTTGGCAACAGCCTTAATTGTTTCAGACACTTGAGTTTGGGTTGCAAATCCCGAAACAAACTTGGACAAATTCTGACGTGTATCCGCGCTTAATGTATATTCACCTTTGTCAGACAAATCATGCATATAGTTTCTGATTTCTTCACTATTTTTGCCACTTGCAAAATATAACAAGCGCTCTAGATTACTAGAAACAAGTATATCCATGGCTGGTGCATTCGTAACTTTAAAAGCACGTTGACGATCATATTTACCCGTTGTAAAAAAGTCAGTTAGGACGTTATTTTCATTTGACGCCACCACAAACTGCTTAACCGGCAGACCAATTTGACTGGCATAATAGGCCGCCAACACATTACCAAAATTGCCAGTCGGCACCACAACATTAATGGCATCACCAGCTTTAATATCATTATTTTTAACTAACTGCGCGTACGCATATATATAATAGACGATTTGAGGTACTAATCGACCGATATTAATCGAATTAGCCGATGAAAATTGCATCTGATTGGCTCGTAAATCTTGTGCCAATGTTTTATCAGATAATAATGACTTAACCGCTTTTTGCGCATCATCAAAATTACCTGTAATGGCAATAACATGAGCATTGTCAGCAGATTCTGTTTTCATTTGTTGCCGTTGAATATCACTGACACCAACTTCTGGATAGAAAACAATAATCTCAGTCTGTTCAACATTTCCAAAACCGCTCATCGCAGCAGTTCCTGTATCACCAGAGGTGGCGGTTAAAATAATTATTTTATCATGTGTGCCCTGCTTTTTTGCAGCCGTTGTCAATAAATGTGGTAATGCCTGTAAAGCAATATCTTTGAAAGCTAGCGTCGGACCATGAAATAATTCAATATATGTTAGATCTGCCTCTTGATGAGTCGACACAATGTCTGTCGTATTCCACTGTTTGCCATACGCTTTAGCAACCACATGATCGATTTCAGCAACACTGAAATCATCAAAAAATGCATCAAAAATTTGGGTCGCCACATCTGAATAAGTTTGCGTTTTTAGTGCTGCCCAATCAAGCGTTATATTAGGCCAATCTTCGGGTACGTATAACCCGCCATCCGGTGCGATACCATTTAAAATAGCTTGACTGGCCGTGACCGCTGGTGCTTGACCACGTGTTGAAATATAGTTCATACAATGCATCTTCCTTTTGTTTATTTATTAAATTATAACAAATAACTACAATTTTATGAATAAAAATGATAGAATTATAAGAATAACTTGATTAAGGAACGGATTATGGATATTGGAATTGGCCTTTTTGGCTTAGGAACGGTCGGCCGTGGTGTCGTCAAAATTTTACAAGAAAACGCAGAACAAATTACCAAACGTACTGGATCACATCTCATTGTGAAACATGCTGTCGTACATAATTTAAATAAGTCACGAACGGGATTTATCCAAGACTTCCCTATTACGGATCAACCAACAGACATATTAGATAATCCTGATATTCAAATCGTTGTCGAAGTTATGGGTACCCTAAATCAGGCGTACGATATTATCAAACAAGCTCTCAATGCCAAAAAGCACGTCGTTACTGCCAATAAAGATTTGATTGCTAGCCGTGGTCAAGAACTTGTTGCTATCGCTAAAAAAAATGGTGTTGATTTATTCTTTGAAGCTGCCGTTGCTGGCGGTATTCCTATATTACGAACGCTGTCTACTAGTTTTACTGCGGATGAAATTTCACGTGTAGCTGGTATTATCAATGGCACAAGCAACTTCATTTTAACGCAAATGACCACTAATAATTTATCCTACAGTGACGCCTTAAAACTAGCTCAAGACAAGGGTTTTGCTGAAGCAGACCCTACAAATGATGTTGAAGGTTTTGATGCTGCTTTCAAACTCATTATTTTATCAAATTTCGCTTTTGGCGTTCAACCCGTGTTAAGTGATCTGGCAATCACTGGTATTTCCAATTTAACAGACACAGATATCGCGGATGCTAACGCTTTAGGTTACGCTGTGAAACTATTGGGTGTCGCACAACGTGTTGGTGCCACAAAAGAGGCCATTAGCATTGAAGTAGCACCCCATTTGGTGCCTTTTACTCATCCCTTAGCTACAGTTCACAACGAAAATAATGCTGTACTTGTCAATGGCGAATCTGTTGGTGAAGTGATGTTATATGGCCCTGGTGCTGGTGAAATGCCAACTGCCAACTCTGTACTGAGCGATTTAACAAACGTCGCTACTGATTTGGCACTTAACACGCCAGGGAACCCCTTTAATTCTTTTAATCAAGACCTCAATTTAGCTAAACCTTCGCAGCGCGTTGCGCGTCGTTTCATTGTCATCGAAGTTGATGACACACCAGGGGCTATGTATTCAGTTACTGGTATGTTTGCTGCTGCTAAAATTAGTTTTACAGATCTTAAACAAACACCAGCTGCTAATGGTACCGCACGCTTAGTTGCTCTGACACATCCCTCAAGTGATGCGCAATTAAATGTTATTCGAACAACTATTCGTAATGCGGACGGTATTAATTTAGCTGCGGAGTACAAAATATTCTCATGATAACCATTAAAGTTCCTGCAACTAGTGCTAACATTGGCCCTGGTTTTGATTCCCTTGGTGTGGCGTTACAACTATACCTCACACTAGAAATTCATGAAAAAACAACTCACTGGATCGTTGATCATGATTTTAATGATGACATGCCACATGATGAAAATCATTTTATCGTTCAAAAAGCACTACTATTAGCACCGCAATTAGCACCACACCACATCATTGTAAAATCTGATATTCCTTTAGCCAGAGGCCTAGGTTCGTCTTCTTCTGCACTCTTAGCAGGATTAGCCATGGCGAATACAATTGATCACTTAAGCTTATCTGACGATGCCATCTTAGCATTCGCCACAAAGTTAGAAGGTCACCCAGATAATGTCGCTCCCGCTCTATTTGGTGGTGGTATATCAGCGTACTATGACGGTTTGAAAGTCTACCATGCCCCATTAAAAATACCGGAAAATGTTGATTTTGTGACATTTATTCCAAATTACGAATTGTTAACCTCTGAAGCACGGGCAGCGTTACCTACAACACTATCCTTTAAACAAAGTGTTGCAGCAAGTGCGATTAGCAATACACTGATTGCTGCGTTAAATGCAGATAATTTTGATACTGCCAGTTCATTAATTGAACAAGATCAATTTCATGAATTATCTCGAGCTAAGCTCGTACCACAATTAGCTGTTATTCGCCAAGTTGCTCATCAACTCGGTATTACTGGTACCTATCTATCTGGTGCAGGCCCAACAGTGGTTACCATTGTCCCCAAAGATCGAGTGACTACTTTACTAACAGCATTAACTGCAGCCAATTTACCGGGAAACCTCTACCGCTTAGAACAAGATGTCAGTGGATTAACCATTACGAAAGAAGAAAAATAACTATGAAAGTTTCAAAATTTGGTGGCTCATCATTAGCTGATGGCCGTCAATTACAACGTGTTTTTGATATTATTCAATCAGATGCAGAACGTAAAGTCATTGTGGTCTCTGCTCCTGGAAAACGATTTAAAGATGATACAAAGGTCACTGATTTACTCCTAGCCTATGCCAAAGCAACAGTTGAGGATACTGATACAACTGATATTATTGAAACAATTAAAAATCGTTATCATGCCGTCGGCAAATATTTTGATCTACCTGCCTACGAATTGGCTGACATAGATGAGCAAATTGATCATCTCTCAAAAAAGCACTATCGCTCGTTTGATTTTCTTTATGCTGCTTTTGCAGCCCATGGCGAGTATTTAAATGCACAACTTGTTGCTAAGGTATTCAGCCATCTTGGTGTTCCTGCTCGTTTTGTAGATCCTAAAGAAATTGGTCTACATGTTGATGATCAAGCACGTTCAGCCACATTTGATACCAAGTCTTACACAACAATTGCTGAACTTGATTTAACCACTAGCGAACGTCTCATTATCCCTGGTTTTTTTGGTTATACTCAAAACGGTGATATGGCGACATTTTCACGTGGCGGCTCAGATATCACTGGGGCAATCATGGCTCGCGGATTAAGTGCTGATTTGTATGAAAACTTCACTGATGTGAGTGCTATTTATGCAGTTAACCCAACCATTATTGAACATCCTGCAGCCATACAACAAATGACTTACGATGAAATGCGTGAGTTATCCTATGCTGGCTTTGCTGTTTTCCATGATGAGGCTATCATTCCAGCCATTCAAGGTGGTATTCGTATTAACATCAAAAATACTAACGACCCTGATGCGCCCGGTACTTTTATCGTCCCACCAACAGAAGTACAGCAAACACGTCCTGTAACAGGTATCGCTAACTCAAATCGTTTTTCGGCGTTATATTTGCATCGTTACCTGCTAAACAAAGAAGTCGGATTTACATTACGCATATTAGAGATACTCAAGCGGCATAATGTATCTTATGAACATATGCCTTCTGGAATTGATGATTTAACTATTATATTTGATAAAACACGTTTATCACAAGAACAAGTAGATGGTATGCTTGCTGATATTGCATCAGACATCAAACCTGATATTTTAAAGTGGTTACCTAGCTATGGCATCATCATGATTGTTGGTGAGGGTATGCGAAATCGTATTGGCGCGCTCACGGACATTGTGACACCACTGAAAGAAAATCATATCAGCCTACAGATGGTTAACCAAGGCGCGAGTGAAATTTCAATCATGCTTGGCATTCAACCAGATTTAGCAGATCGTGCCGTTAAAGCCATCTATGACAATATTTTCGAATCATAAAAGCCATGAGACTCTAAAGTCTCATGGCTTTTATGATTTGTTGTTATGATACCTGGTTCAGTCACCTCAAAAGACATAGAAATGTTTCATACTTGATGCAGGTAATCTCTTAAATCTTCGTTGTTGAGTTGGCTGTCTAATCCGACGAGTAACTTTAATCGCGCTTTTTGGCCATTAATGCTAGTTGCAAAAATTGCCCCTGCTTTCTCTAATTGTACGCCGCCGCCTAAATAATCATAAACTGGTTCCGCAACGCCATTAAAGCTTCTAGATACAATAACAACGGGAATATGGCGCGACAAAAGATACACAACCCCGTTTGCCGCTTCTCTTGATAGATTACCAGCGCCCAGTGCCTCAATCACAATACCATCAATATTTGAAGCAGCCAGTAATTCTAATAATTGCCCATCCATTCCCGCATAAGCCTTTAAAACTGGAATACTTTTATTAACATTTTCAACTGATAAAACACGACGTTTTGGTAAATCATAAAAATAGATGATTTGTCGCTTGGTCAAAAGACCCATAGTACCACTAATAGGTGAACCAAAGGTTGCGACATTGGTCGTATGTGTTTTTGTTACAAAACGTGCGGCGTGAATTTCATCGTTCATAACAATTAGCACACCTCGTCGACGTGAATTATTGTCTGCTGCAACACGTAAAGCAGATTGGTAATTATATAAACCATCAGAGCCTAATTCATTAGAAGAGCGCATCGCACCCGTAATCACAATTGGAAAATCAACAGATAACGTACTGTCGAGAAAAAAAGATGTCTCTTCAAGCGTATCTGTACCATGTGTAATCACGACACCATCAAAATCATTGCCCGCAGCCACAATTCTATGTTGAAGCGCTAACATGTGGGTTGGTCCAATATACTCACTTGGTAAGTTAAAAATGCTTTCAACTGTTAAATCAACATCTGGAAGCGCCATTTTTGCACCTGTTAACGGATTTTCAACACCCGTTTCAACATCGCCATCCTCATCTTCATGCATTGAAATGGTGCCACCTGTATGCAATACAAGTATTTTTTTTATTGTCATGATGTACCCTCTTTTTTCTGCCGAGTTTGTTTTAAAGTATTCTGCCACGAATGCATTTGTTCAATAAATTTTTTAGCCCGTGGTTTTAAACCAACTTGACTATCATAAATATAATCGATTACCTGTTGTAACCCACGCTTAGTGGTAGATGACATGTTAATTTGATGAATTTGTCTCAAATCAATCACACTGAATTGTCTCAAATAATACATTGTTTTTTGATCTAACATTAATCGATGATCATCTAACGCATAATGCGCTTCCGAAATAATGCCATTATATTTTTCCGAATAATCAAAGCGACCATCCGATTGGCCACTAATTGGGTCAACACGCCAATTTGGTGCGACACCTAATGGCACAAGTAACTGAATTTCAAAAATATTAGCAATGATTTGCGGATCAAGCCCTTCGTTTAATTTCTGCAGGGCTAACACTAATTGATTATACCAACGTGCCAAAGGATCGCCTTCTTCAAATATCTCATCAAGTAAGCTAACAATCAATGCCGCGTAAGCGTTTGCTTCAATATCATCCATCAAGCGTGGATAATTAGTGATGTGTTGTATATTGTTAATATAACCCAGACCTTGCTGCTTCTTTGGAAAAGCACCCTCGAATATGGCCAGTGTATAGGGTTGCGTAGCGGCGGCTAAATGGGATTTTGGCCTTTTTGCTCCTCGTGCCAAAAAAGTTCGTAGCCCACCTGTTTCTGTGAGTATACGAACTAGCAAATCATTATCTTTATACTGCCTTGTGTATAATACAACGCCTTTAATTACTGTCATATATTATTCTGATTTACTGTATGCGATTGCGTTTGGATTAATAATCTTCTTTACTGTACCCAAGTGATTGGAGCGCTTGTGGTCGATCACGCCAACGAGGTTCAACTTTAACCCATGTTTCAAGGAAAACTTTATCACCCATTAGTCGTTCAATGTCTTTTCGTGCTCGTGTGCCAATATCTTTAATCATAGCACCCTGCTTGCCTATAATTATATTTTTTTGAGTCGAACGCTCCACTATAATAGAGGCTTGAATATGAATTTTTTCTTCATTCTCACGCGAAATTTTATCAATAACAACAGCTACTGAATGGGGTACCTCTTGTCGTGTTAACTGCAATACCTTTTCACGAATCAGTTCGCCAATGACGAAACGTTCGGGATGATCTGTTAGTTGATCAGCATCGAAATATTGTGGTCCTTCTTCAAGATTTGCAACAATATTATCTAATAATTCTGGTACATTATCGCCTTCACGTGCCGAAATTGGGAAGACTTCTGTCCATTCAGGTGCGTCTGTTTGGTAGCTCGCAATAATAGTTAGTAAGTCTTGTGGCGAAATTAAATCAACTTTATTAATTAGAAGATAAAGTGGTGTGTTGCTAACCTCTTTTAAACGATTGATAATAAAATCATCCCCACGCCCTCGTGGCATGCCGGCATCAACCACAAACCAGATAGCATCCGCCTCATGTAAAGCAGAAAAAGCTGATTTCACCATAAAATCCCCTAACGAATTTTGTGGTTTATGTACACCTGGTGTATCGATAAAGACAACCTGTGCTGCATCGGTGGTATAAATACCTTGAATTTTATTGCGCGTTGTTTGTGCCTTATCTGACATAATCGCTATTTTTTCACCAACAATACGATTAAGTAACGTTGATTTCCCCACATTGGGGCGACCAATAATAGCAACAAAGCCTGATTTGAATTGTGTTTCTGTCATAATAAATGCGGCGCCTAGGCCGACTTTTCTCCTATACTAAAGAAACATCACTCGTTTCTTAGAACAATACAACTAATTTGTCTGATAATAACTCACTTTTGAAATTGATGCAATAAGTCAGAAAAATTAGTAACGATACCAAATTGACGCCAAACATAAGGCTGAAAAATAATCAGTAAGATGATAATTTCAACACCAACAGCCACTAACACAGCTCCCGCTGCAACATCTTTAGCAAGTTTTGCCAATGGGTGATATTTTTTTTCAACAACCAAGTCAACAACGGCTTCAATAATTGTATTTAAAAATTCACTAAAAATGACAATAAAAATCGCCATCGTGACCCACAACCAGTCTGCACGATATAGCCCGTAATGTAAGCCAGCAACTAAGATCATGAAAGCAAGTACAATATGGATTCGCATGTTACGTTCACGAACCAAAATCATCCAAATACCATTCAATGAATTACGCATCGCCTTAAAAAAATTATTATTGCGGTCCGTTTGTTTCGTCACCTGATCAGGTACATCTTCTAATTTTGTTCTCTCATTATCTCTTGAGGCCATAATCATCCAAAATCCTTCGTTGTAAATCAAACATTTCTTTTTCTTCTGCTTCACCAAGCATATGATCATAACCATTTAAGTGCAAAAAGCCATGCACAACTAAGAACCCAAGTTCACGTTCATAACTATGACCTAAGTAGGTTGCTTGCGAAGCAATAACATCAACGGATACTAAAATATCGCCAATGTTTTTTGCAATGTCATTTGTCCACTCTTGATCAGGTAAAATATCAAAATCATCCTCTCCCTCTTCAATTGCGAAACTAATCACATCTGTTGGTTTATCAACACCACGATATTGACGATTATAACGTTGGATCTCGTCATTATTGACAAAAGTCACAGACATTTCTGTGTTGTCTGGCAGATTTAAAAATATACCCGAAAAATTTAAAATAGCGTTCACTAAATCTTGATGATATTGGCTCACGCCTTGGTTTGTTTGGTCAATTATTACCAAATCCATTGGTTCCTTGCTCCTTTTTTAATGCTGCTAATTTTGTTTCGGCAGCTTCATAGGCATTGACAATGAGACCAACCACAGGATGGCGTACAACATCGGCACTACTGAAATTAACAAAAGACATGCGATTAACATCTTTCAAAATGCGCTGCGCCGAAATAAGTCCCGATTTCGCACCTCTAGGCAGATCAATTTGTGATATATCACCGTTCACAATCATTTTTGAGCCAAATCCAAAACGTGTGAGAAACATTTTCATCTGCTGATTAGTCGTGTTTTGTGCTTCATCTAAAATAATAAATGCGTCATCCAGAGTTCGACCTCGCATGTATGCTAATGGTGCAATTTCTATCACGCCACGGTCCATTAACCGCTGTGTTTGTTCAGCACCAACAATTGCATTCATGGCATCATATATTGGTCTTAAGTAAGGGTCGACTTTTTCTTTAAGATCTCCTGGCAAAAATCCCAATGATTCTCCTGCTTCAACTGCTGGCCGTGTAATGATAATACGTTCCACTTCACCACGTTTTAACGAGGAAATTGCCATAACAACAGCAAGATACGTTTTACCAGTTCCAGCAGGTCCAATACCAAAAGTAATATCATTTTTGCGAATGGCTTGCACATATTGACGTTGTCCAAAATTTTTAACCCGAACAGCGCGCCCCTTATTATCTCGAATGAGCGTTTCAGAATACAAATCACCGAAATAATCAAGTGTGCCACGTTGCGCCATCGTCACAGCACTAACAACATCCGTTGGCGAAATATTAATTTGATGCTTAATTAAGTTGGTCAATTCTTGTAACACAGCGTAGGCCAGATGAACTTTATCTTCATCACCAGAAATTGTCATTTGGTCACCACGGGCATGTAGCTGAACACTGAGACCTTCTTCTATCAAACGTAAAAAGCTATCATTGACGCCAATAAGCTTCGTTTGTTGTTCTGCATTTTCAAATGTAAATATTTGCTGAATTTGTGCTGACAAATTACAGATCCCCTTTATCGTGTTTCTTTTAATTTTAACACAAAAAACGGGCTCATGCCCGTCATTCAACCGTTAAATCATGTAAAATAGCGTCGTACCCTTTCTCTTCTTCTATTGCTGACAATCTCAGCGGCGCTGCTATGATCGCTGTTATTTTTGCAAGAATAAGTGTGCCAATCGCAGCAAAAGCTATTGTAAACAAAATAGCAACTAACTGTTTCCAAAGTAATGAGATATTGCCACTAACTAACCCTGCGACACCACCAATATTTTTATCTGCAAACACACCAGTTAGAATGGCACCAACAGCACCACCAATGCCATGAATACCAAAAGCATCTAAAGTATCATCATAGCCAAAACTATTTTTAACAAACGTAATGCCAGCAAATCCTATAATACCGGCCAGTAATCCCATGACAACCGCAGACCACGGTGCTACAAATCCCGCGGCAGGTGTAATGACCACTAATCCAGCAACACCACCGCTAGTTATGCCGGCTAGTGTGACTCTGCCATGCGTTTTGTACTCTACAAGCCCCCATGTCAGTACGCTCACAGCTGAAGCCAACCAAGTGTTAACCAAAGCTAGTACAGCTGTGCCATTTGCAGCCAATGCAGATCCCGAATTAAAGCCAAACCAACCTACCCAAAGTAATGCGCCACCGATCAAAACATATGATGGCCTAACCGGAATATGTTTGTCATTATGACGATGACCAATCATTAGTGCTAATACTAAACCAGTTACACCACTTGAAATATGGACAACAGTGCCACCAGCAAAATCAATTGCACCCATTTGCGCTAGTAGACCACCACCCCAAACCATGTGTGCCAGAGGAGAATAAACAACAATTAACCATAAGGTAATAAACACAATCATCGCCTTAATTCGCATTCGACCAATAACAGATCCAGTAATAATGGCTGCTGTAATGATCGGAAACATGCCCTGAAACAATGCAAATGCGCCATCTGGAATTGTCAATGATTTAGTAGAATTTGTAAATGAAACATTAGCCAAAAACAAATGCTTAAAATTACCGATAATCTGACCACTACCACCAAAAGCTAACGAATAACCAACTAAAAACCACGTTAATGAAGCAATACCAATGATTAAAACGGGTATAAACATCGTATGTAGTAAATTGCGTTTTTCACCTAAGCCACCATAAAAAAGTGCCAATCCTGGTGTCATTAACCAAACTAAAGCCGAAGATATCAACACCCAAGCCAAATCACCTGTATTCATAACAAAACTCCTCTTTATTTATTGGTACTATCATATCAGGTATACCAATTTCAGTGTTTTAGTTGTGATAGGTTTTATGACACAATAAAATAAGTCGTTTAAACATAAAAACGATTACTCCCAATTAATGGGGAAGTAATCGTTCAAGATCTAACCAGCAAGTTAGAGTAATATACTTTATACTGTTTGAACAGTAATCATGTTTGTTGTACCTGATTGTGACATTGGTACACCCGCAGCAATAACAATTGTATCACCAGAATTAGCCAAGCCTTGTTCTTTAACAGCTGTCTTAGCTAATGCAATCATCTCATCGATTGTTGCAGGTGCTTCATAGACAACTGGCACAACACCATAATTCAAAGTCAAACCACGTTGTACTCGTTCTGAATACGTAACTGCTAATACGTTAACATCAGGACGGTGCTTTGAAACCATACGAGCAGTGTAACCAGAGTTTGTTGAAACAACAACAGCCTTAGCACCTACACTGCGTGAAATACGTGTCACGGCAGATGCAACTGATTCAGTAGCACTTGATTCATCAAACAAAATGTCTTGATGACGACCATTTTCACGTAATGATGTTTCAGCCTTTTCATTGATTGCAGCCATTGTAGCAACAGATTCAACAGGATAATCACCATTGGCTGATTCTCCTGATAGCATTGTTGCATCAGTACCATCAAAGACAGCGTTGGCAACGTCGGAAGCTTCAGCACGTGTAGGGCGTGGGTTTTCTTCCATTGAATCAAGCATTTGAGTTGCTGTAATAACAGGCAAGCCAAACTTGTTCATCTTACGAATCATGTCTTTTTGGACCAAAGGCACATTTTCAGCAGGAATTTCAACACCCATGTCACCACGTGGTACCATCAAAGCATCTGAAACTTCAAGGATTGCATCGAGATTATCAATACCTTCTTGAGATTCAATCTTTGGAATGATTTGCACGTGTTCCATGTTCTTTTCTTTCAATAATGCACGAATTTCAAGCACATCTTCAGGCTTACGAACAAATGAAGCTGCAATATAATTAATTTCGTGGTCTAAACCAAAGCGAATATCATCAGCATCTTTTTCCGTGATTCCAGGTAAATTAATTGACACACCAGGTGCGTTAACGCCCTTACGTGAACCTAAGATACCATCGTTATCGATACGCACAACAAGTTCGCGATTGGCTACGTCCTTTTCAAGAACAGTTGTGCCAAGCAAACCATCATCGAACAAAACTTGTCCGCCTTCATTAACATCATCAAACAAACCGGCATAGGTAACAGCAATCTTTTCCTTTGTGCCTTCAAGGTTTTCATCCATTGCAATACGCAATGTGTCACCTGTATGGAATTCAATCTTACCATCAGCTTGCTTTGTTGTACGGATTTCTGCACCCTTTGTGTCCAACAAAATACCAACTGTTTTACCAGTGATCTTTTCAGCTTCATGAACTGCGTTCATACGACCCAAATGTTCTTCGTGATCACCGTGTGAGAAGTTAAAACGGAATACATTAGCACCCGCTTGGATCAACTTTACGATTGTTTCGACATCAGATGATGACGGACCAAGTGTTGAGACGATTTTCGTCTTTTTCATGGTTAAATAGCTCCTTAGTTATCTTGGTTGTTGCTTGTGCAACTCTACCCAAACTCTATTTTATACATTATTAGTTGTTTACACAAGCCTAATATTAATGACTTCTACGGAACACAATGTTATCATTCCCCAGTAATGGCGCCAATTCAATAATGACAGCGGTTTCATCAATCATCCAAAATTTCGCATCAAGTTTCTGATTACGATCACTTTTTTGCCAGTAAATAACAACAGGATTATTACCGTGATATTTCTTCAAGACGTTAATCACATCACGTCGATTCTCTGCTGTATCATGCGTGTCATCAAACCTCAAAAACCAAGTCCCTTTCGCTAACGATTGTACGCTTGGTGCTAAGCTCATTTGATTAGCAATAACTGACAGCTTATCGTTATAACGATCTACTTTACCGGCAATTTGAACAATGACTCCTACTTTTAATAAATCACTAACTTTAACTAATAAATGACTAAAAATGGTCACGCTGATACTCCCTGTCATATCAGACACCGTTATAAAAGCCATTTCTTCACCTTTTTTTGTACGAGTCTTGCGAATATTATCCACCAACACAATGGCTTTTATCATTTGATTTTTTTGCGTTAGATCTGCTATCTGGTCAAGGTGTTGCGTGGTGATCATTTCCGAATAACTGTCCAACGGGTGACCAGATAAGTTAACGCCAATCACTTCTTTTTCATGTGCTAATTTTTCAGTTGAGGAAAACTCAGCTATTTTTTTGATCTTAGTTTCATTTAAAATAAGGTCACCAAAACTAGCTGCCTCGATCAAATCATCCAATGCACTAATCAACTCTGCTCGATTATATCCAAAATCGTCTAATGCACCAGCATAAACAAGTTGAACTAAAATATCATGCTTACGAAACTTATCTGGTAAGCGGCGTACAAATGATTGAAACGATTGAAATTTGCCGTTATTGTGGCGCTCTTCTAGAAGAGTTGTCACAAAATCGGTTCGTACACCTCGAATATTATTTAACCCCATCTGCAGCGTCTCATCGGCTGATGTCCAAAATCTTTGTGATTGATTAACATTTGGCGCTTTCACTGTAATATCGCGTATCTTTGCCGCCATGACATAGCGGCGCACCTTATCAGGAGAACCCAAATTAGCATTCAAGACTGCAGTAAAGAAGGCCACAGGATAATGTGCTTTCATGTATGCAAGTTCAAAAGATAATTTGCTATAGGCAACAGCATGAGATCTATTAAATCCATAATTTGCGAATTCATCAATATAAGCAAAAATCTGTTCGGCCTGACTCACATCATGTCCTAATGACACAGCACCAGCAACAAACTGCTCATGCATCGCCGCCATTTTTTCTAGTTTTTTCTTAGACATCGCACTACGTAAAATGTCGGCTTCGCTCAAAGTGAAGCCAGCATAAGCTTCAGCAACTAACATCACCTGTTCTTGATAAACAATAATGCCAAATGTCGGCGCTAAAATTGTCTTCAAACTTGGATCAGGCATAGTGACATTTTCAAGTCCGTGGCGTCGCTTAATAAACGTCTCAATATTACGACTAGGGCCTGGACGATATAATGCGTTAACTGCTACAATATGTTCAAAAGTAGCGGGTTTTAATTGCCGTAGCACGTTTTTAATACCCGGTGATTCGAACTGAAAGATACCATCCGTATCGCCCGCAGCATATAAAGCTAATGTTTTATCATCATCAAGTGGAATATTACTAATGTTAAAATGTTTAGGTAGATTTGGTTGTGCTGCGTAAAGTGTTTGTGCCAAAATGGATAAATTAGATAATCCTAATACATCAATTTTGAGTAACCCTAAGGCCTCTACTGGATTTTTTTCAAATTGCGTCAATAAACGGTCATCTGTTCCCGACTGCACAGGTAATGTTTTTACCAAAGCATCTGCACTCAATACGACTCCTGCAGCGTGCGTTGAATAATTACGGGGCAAGCCCTCAATTTGTTGCGCAACTTTCAACAACAGATCACCATTTTCAATCGAGGACAACGTATTTTTTAGATTATCTGATACTTCTAGTGCATTTTGAATGGTTACCTTGCGACCCTGCTTGGGTTGAGGAACAGCATTACTAATGCGACTCATCATTGCTTGTGATACGCCGAAAACTCGGGCTGTATCTCGTAGTGCCTGTTTAGCAGCTAGTGTACCGAATGTTAAAATTTGAGCAAAATTACGTTGGCCATATTTATCATGCAGGTAAGCTAATACTAAGTCACGTTTATTGTCAGGCCAGTCAATATCAATATCTGGCATTTGAACACGTTCTGGATTTAAAAATCGTTCAAAAAGCAGCCCAAATTGCAGCGGATCTACATCAGTAATACGTAATGCATAGGCCACCAAAGAACCCGCTGCAGAACCACGCCCCGCACCCATTTGAATGTCTTTTTGATGCGCAAAATTAACAATATCCCACACAATCAAAAAATAATCATTAAATCCCAAGCGATTAATGGTGTCTAATTCATTCTTCAGTCGTTCTTCATAGCGATCTTCTGACACTTTCTTTGATTTAAGACGATCGGATAATCCTTTTTCCGAAATAAATCTTAAATATTCACCGGCTGTTTGCCCAGGGTTTGGTAATGCAAATGCCGGTAATGATGCAGTTTGTTTGAAAACAATATCAACCTGACTTTTTGAGACAAGTTGTTCATTATGTTGATAGGCTATTTTTAGCGCATCAGTTGCTAAATAGGCTGCTTTAATTTGGTTCAGATCTTCTAAAGTGTGTGTCCCTAATTGCTGCGATAATGCTTTAATACCATCCAATTGTGCATTTGCATCAATTGCTTTTAACACTTGTGTTGTAAAAGCATCATCAGGATTAAGATAATCCACATCATCTAGCGCAATCAATTGTGCTTGGTTTGCGCGACTAAAGCTAACTAGACGCGCTTGAATTTGTGATGCCAAACTGGGATTAATTCCTAAATATAAATTTTCTGACTTTATTTGCCTCGTTAAGTCTTGCCAGTATTCAGTTGAATCATCATATTCGGCTGCGATAAATTGTGCTAATTCACTATCTTGCGATAAAATCACATTGATGCCATCTAAGTGGTCAGCAATAACTGTCAGGGTCATATCTGATGATTTACTTGTCATTTTAGCAGACGAAATCCACATTAAATTTTGGTAACCCACTTGATTTTCAGCAATCAATAACATGGGAAACGTAGTTGCTGTATTGACCAAACCATTAATAAACAATGTCACACCAAACAACGGCTTTATACCATACTTTTTAGCTGTTTGATAAAAGTCAACTGCCCCGTACATCACGTTGATGTCTGTCAGGGTCATTGCTTCATAATGCTTAGCTTTAGCTACTTGAATAATCTGTTCAATTGTATTCGGATTTTTTAATAAGCTGTAGGCGCTCAAGATTTGTAAAGGTGCGTACATTGGTCCTCCACTAACCCTCATATAGAGATGCGAAAATTTGTTCCCTTTAATTATACACGAAAAAGGTGAAAAAGGTTGCGATTTTTCATAAAAAGCGTATGATAGTTTTGTAAAGAGGTGAAACTTATGAAGTTTATTACTGCGGCTGTTTGGTCAATTATTTTTGGTGAAATTTTGGGATATATCGTCTCTCAATTAACTGGTGTTACTTATTCATTTGTATCTGTTGCCATTGTGACATTTATCGTTGGAGAAATTTCAATGATTGCAATCCCAACACTTTCAGGATCAGCTGCGCCAAAAGAAGTTTTAACTGAAAAGTAAAAGAAAAAACGTGAATTTGATTTCACGTTTTTTTTATTGCCAAGCTGCCAGTAATTGGCTAACTGTGAGCTGCCCAGGCGCGCTTGGTACCGCATGATCAAGTACCGCGAAAGTCATTTCCGAACCATAAGTATAACCCATAATCCGCGAGCGACGCCCAAGTTCACCCATACTCATTGTGACCAAAGGTTGCTTAACGGTTGCAGCACGTGTCTCGTCTAAAAGACGTTGTACATCTTGCTCATTTTTAGGCATCACAGCTAGTTTGATAATGTCCACACCACTTTGTGCCATATCTTGAATAAAAGCTGTCACATCTGGTGTCTGTTCAAAATCATGATAGGACAAAATAACCGGAACACCAACTTGCTGTGCTGTCGCTATAATTTTGTCGCGTAGGTCGCTATCCAAAGTGTATTCAATATCTACAGCCGTAAAATGATAACCAGAACGCAACGCCGTCACAATAAAAGTCGCATACGCAATCGGTGACATTTCACCTCTCCCCCCTTGCGATTTTGTCCGGTACGTTAGAATAATGGGAAAGCTACCTATCGTATTAAACACCGATCCCGTTAATTCTTTTATAATTTGCGCATTCATTGCTGGCCAATTGGCGTTAAATTCTTGCTGTGCTTTATCCATTTCTGCAAGCATTTTGGCCTCAGTCATAGCTGTTAATTTTTTCTGAGCGAGTTCGGTTTGTGCTCCTGCCCTAACTTGTTGCCACATCACTGCTTGACTAAAATCATCAGCAATATAATCGGCTCGCCATTCAACAATATCTGGATTTTGCTCTTGTAATTGGTTGGCAAAAGGTGTCAACTTGTCGGTTGGTCCCAATGTTAAAGGCACGGCAATAACCGGCTTATTGGTGATGCTTTTGGGTAATTGAAGAACTTCTCGTAGGGTCATTTTATTTGATACACAACCCAAATCATCTGTGGCGCTAATTGTTGCCTAATATGATAATTTGGATTTTCACTTTCTGGTAGTTTTAAAAATTGCTTTTCTGATACAATTGTAAACCGATTTTGGTCATTTATAAAGTCTGACATTGCGACTGGTTTGCTGGGAGAAAAAATAATAGACGGCCCCCAAGCATTATCTAAATGATTTGTTCTTAAATATTGCCGTAATAAGCCCTCTGTTGCGGCATGAATAATTGCTATGTTACGTTGATATGCCACATTTTCAATCAGGCTCATTGGCATGAGTGGTAATGAAAAAGTTGAAATAATATCTAATCGTGCCCATTCCAAATAATTCATGTCTGCCCAATTTAAATCCTGTACTTGATTCGATTTAAAAGCCACCGGCATGATCAATTGTTCGCCAACATAATCATCTAAATGCGTTAATATGTCTTCAAAACTTTGATGTAATACTAATTCCTCATGCGTGACATAGTATTGCGCTGCCAGTTGTGAGTCTGTTCCTATCGGCCCTAATGTGTGTAATTTCATCGTTTTAATTGTTCATTTTCTTTATTAATAGCAGATGTGGTCAATATTGACATGATTTGATCAATCATATCATCAGTAATATCCTTAGAGTTCTCAAAATCATATTTTAGTAACTCACGCATTTTCAACATACGCGGTTGTTGAACAGTCTGCATATCAAATTTTTCTTTATATTGTGCCACTGACGATACAACTTGCATGCGTTTTTCGATGAGTTGAAAAATTTGACGATCAAAAGCATCTATTTCCGAACGCAGTTGCAATAAGGCTAACTCATCTTCGTTTGAACTAAAGAGTGCGACAATCTCGGCAGCAATTCGCTCAGGTGTTTTTCCTACTGTTTCAACTGTAAAATTAGCAATACGTTCATATTTAGGATCACGCTGTTGCCATAAGTTGAAAAAAGCAACCGCTGACTTTTCTTGTAATAGTGGGCGTTGCCCCTCAAGTAATAATCGACTAATTGTACTTTCCAAATTACCATGTAAATAAATAACCGTTGCTGGTGAATCTCTTAATATGTCTAAATTTTCAGCCCTTTCAACAACACCGCCACCAGTAGCCACAATACCGTTAAACGTTTGTACCTCTGATAAAACTTGTGTTTCAAGTTCACGAAAACCAGTTTCACCACGCGTAGTAAATATTTCTGAAATAGATTGATTCGCTATACGCTCGATTTCCGAGTCAACATCTATAAACAACGACTGATGTTGTCGCGCTATTTCTTGACCCACCGTGGTCTTACCAGCGCCCATAAATCCAACCAACATTAAGGTTTGCGGCTCTTTAATCATCATTTCTCCTAACTAACAATCGCTGGCGTGATATTTGAGCAGCATGAATCATTTTAGTGAGGTTCATTGCATCATCGGCAGTCAACGCCTGATTAAACGCTTCTAATTCAGCTATTAGCGCGCGATTATTTGTCAATACACTTGCTTTATTACTCAATAATACATCTGTCCAAAGTTTGGGATCACTTTGAGCAATACGTGTTGTATCTTTAAATCCACCAGCAACATACTGACCAAAATTTTCTGAAGGTCCTAATTGTTTGACCGCAGCATTCACCAGTGCAAACGCTACAATATGGGGTACATCACTAACCATCGCCATCAAATCGTCATGTGCTGTAACATCAATTGATGTAAAATGTGCCTGAATTGGCGCTAAAACTGTTTTTAATTGCTTTATGCGCTGTTGCCCCATTTGGTTTGGTATTAAAAAATAAGGGGTTCCAACATATAAGCGCTCATCTGCGTATGTCACACCAGTTTTGTGCGTTCCAGCCATGGCGTGGCCTCCAATAAACGCAACATGCTGCAGTTCTGAATTTGCAAAAGCCATGATCTCATTTTTCGTTGAACCTGTATCTGTAATAATGACATTTGATTTGAGAATTATTTTCGATAATTCTTTCATTGCTTGTTTAATAATTGAAACCGGTGTTGCTAAAATGATTATATCAGCCTGTCCTGCAACGTCTATGAGGTTATCAGAGATTTCAGACACTATATTACTTTTTAAAGCAGCCTTTCGTGTCGCGTCTTTTGTATCGACACCAATCACGTGATTATCACTTTGTTGGTTTAAAATTAACGCTAACGAGGCGCCCATCTCACCCAACCCTTGAACGACGATGTTCATATCATCACCCGAGACAAATTTTCCAAAAACCCAGGATACGAAACACTGATGGCATCTTCTCCTGTTAACACAACATCCCCGCCGGCCGTTATCAATGCTGCAATGGCATTCATCATTCCAATACGATGATCACCATGTGATGCTAATAAGACCGATTCATTTGTCACATGTAATGGCGTGCCGCCATGAATGATCATCCCGTCTTCTAATGCTTCAATATTTGCCCCCAATTTAGTTAACTCACTAATCACGGTTGTAATACGATCTGTTTCTTTAACACGTAATTCCCCCGCACCAGTGATAATTGTATCGCCCTGTGCTTGGGTTGCTGCCAAAGCTATGATAGGTAATTCGTCGACTGAACTAGGAATGTCTTTTTCAGTAATATTAATACCATGCAACTGTTGTGTTTCAACAGTAATATCCGCGAATGGTTCACCTTGTTCTTTAATCTCTGTCATCACAATTTTAGCCCCCATACGTTTTAATAATTGCAAAGCACCGTCCCGAGTTTTGTTTATACCAACTTTTTTAATCGTTAATTTTGAATTAGGCGTAATCAATCCTGCAACTATGAAAAAAGCGGCACTAGAAATATCTGAAGGCACTGTCACATGTTGCCCTGTCAAATGATGCTGTTTCGTCACAGAAATCACGCCACCTTTGACTGTTATCGTACCACCAAACTGACGTAACATACGTTCAGTATGATCACGTGAAGGTATTTTTTCAATAATGGTTGTCACACCCTCTGCTTGTATGCCCGCTAGTAAGATAGCACTTTTAACTTGCGCAGATGCAACCGGCATCTCATAAGTGATACCAGTTACCTGACGATTTGAATAAATCACACCTGGTAATGTGCCATTTTCAGATAACTTAATATTAGCCCCCATGAGCGACAAAGGCGTCAAGACACGTTTCATGGGTCTACGACTCAAAGACTCATCGCCGTCTATATGAATATCAAACGGTTGTCGACTTAATAAGCCCATTAAGAGGCGTGTAGATGTGCCAGAATTGCCCATGTCAAGCGTTTTGTTAGGTTGACTAAACTGGTCAATACCTCGCCCAATAACACGAACATTCGTCCCTTGCTGATCAATTGTCACGCCAAGCTCACGAAAAACGGCCATCGTGTGTAAAACATCATCAGACACCAAAAAATTCTCTATTTCTGTCACACCATGAGCAATTGCGCCAAACATTAATGCACGGTGAGATATAGATTTGTCTCCTGGAACGGTCATATTGCCATGAAGTCCTGTACTTTGAGCACGCATTAATTTAATCATTTGCATTTTTCCTTATTGTTCATGACATAGATTCGTCATCAAGTATCGTGTCAGTGATAATTCTGATGCACAAGTTAGTTTTTAAAACGCACGAATTTCTTCACGATATTGTGCCACTTGCTCTTTCATACGATCAATATTATCTGAATCAAATTTGTCCAAAACCGACTTGGCTAATTCGATTGCTACCATGGCTTCTGCAATGACTGCCGCTGCTGTAACAGCCGTTGTGTCCGAACGTTCAATAGACGCGCGATGCTCTTTATGTGTATCAATATCAACGGATTTCATTGGTCGATATAATGTTGGAATTGGTTTGACGACACCACGTACAAGAATAGCCTCACCAGTTGTCATCCCGCCTTCAAAGCCGCCTAAATTGTCTGTCCCCCGATAAAACCCTTTGGTTGCGTCCCAAAAAATTTCATCCATAATTTCATCACCATATTTTTCAGAATTATCAAAACCGCCACCAAACTGGACACCTTTAAAGGCATTGATGCCAACAATAGCACGCGCAATCTTACCATCCAATTTTTCATCAGCAGATACGTAGGAACCTAGGCCCACAGGCATGCCTGTAGCAATGACTTGTACTTGTCCACCCACCGTATTAGCATCTCTTTTTGCCTTATCAATGACATCACGCATCGCAGCATCCGCTGTAGCATCTAAAGCGCGCGTTTTAAAATTCTCAGTCACTTCACGCAATTCTTGTAAGTTTTTATATTGAGTCAGTGTGCTCAAATCAGATTTTGCTGGCCCGATATTGACCACAAAGCCGTGGACATCAACACCAATTTCCGCCAAAATTTTCTTTGCAACCGCGCCAACGGCTACACGCATTGTTGTTTCCCGAGCAGACGAACGTTCTAATACATTCCTTAGATCACTCTGATGACGGTACTTCATGCCACCTACCAGATCAGCATGCCCTGGTCGTGGTCGTAACACTTTACGCAACGTATTTTCAGAGGTTGCCACATCATTAGGAGCCATAATTTTAGACCAACTATTGTGATCATCGTTATGAACATTTAACGTTATTGGTGATCCTAAGGTCAGTTGATGGCGCACGCCAGTTAAAAAAGTGACCGTATCCGTTTCAATTTTTTGTCTTTCACCACGACCGTAGCCATGTTGACGACGTGATAATTGTTCATTAACGTCTTCTTGTGTGATATGTAGGCCTGAAGGTACGCCTTCAATAATTGCAATTTCTTCTGGACCATGGCTTTCACCAGCTGTTGTATAACGCATAAGTATCTTTTTTGTGCGAGTCAGGGTTGAACCATGCCCACACTTTCCTTTCTAAATTATCCTATAAATGCCGACATATCGCTGACTTTTTTCATAATCAATGTTGGCTTACCGACAGCTTCTAGCGCAACGAGATTTAAGACGCCGCCGTGGTTCTTTTTATCATTGATTAGTCGTTCAAAAAATTCAGGCGTGCCAATTAACTGTGAATCAGTTGGCAAGCCAACCACCTCTAATCGTTGTTTCAACGCCGCAGTTAAATCATTTTTTGACACCCCATCACGCGCCATACGCGAAGTCATTGCAACCATACCAATAGCTACCGCTTCACCATGTCGCAACTCACCATGCGCAATGAGCTCAATAGCATGTCCAATCGTATGTCCAAAATTAAGGTATTGGCGTTGACTAGCTTCTTTTTCATCGGCCATGACAATTTTGGCTTTATAGACAATAGCACGCCGAGACAACTCTTGTGCATTTTTACGAATATCTGACACCGATTGTATCTTACCAGTAAAATCGAAGAAATCTGAGCTATCAAGTGCCGAAGTCTTAACAACTTCTCCGTACCCTTCAACCAAATCTCGATCAGTCAGCGTATCTAGGTAATAGCTATCAACTAAAACTAAATCTGGTTGATAAAACGTTCCGGCAATGTTCTTTGTCTGACCTAAATTAACAGCTGTTTTCCCGCCAACCGACGAGTCAACTTGTGCAGTTAGTGATGTGGCAATTTGAATAAAAGCGATACCTCTCATATAAAGCGATGCCACAACACCGCCTAAATCGCCGATTACACCACCACCTAATGCAATTAATCCATCCCCACGAGTGAAACCAGCCTCTGCCATTTGCGAAATTAGTTCACCAGCCACCACTAACGATTTTGATGTTTCACCAGCAGGTACTTGTAAAGGTAACACATCAAATCCAGCTTGTTCTAATTGTTTTTGTGTATCAGTTAAATAAAGCGGTCCGACGTGGCTATCTGTTAATAAAACAATTTTACGTGGCGACCAGGCATCAGAAATTTCTTTGCCAATTCTATGGTGTAACTGGGAATTAATTTTAACATCGTAAACTTTTTGATCAAATGATACATGTACCGTCGTCATCATGTTTCCTTTCTAACTTCTCATTCATCCCAACGTGCAGCATGCTATTGTACAATTTGATGAATCTGTCTCACTTTTTCAGCTAGTTGAAAAAACTCAGCTGGTGTTAAAGCTTGGGCCCCATCTACAAGGGCATGCTCTGGATCGTCGTGTATTTCCGTCATAAGTCCCTGACTACCTGCAGCAGTAGCTGCTAACGCTAAAGGTGACACGAACTTTGCAACACCTGCAGCATGTGATGCATCAGCAATCACTGGATAATGTGTCATACTCTGTAAAACAGGAATAGCTGAAACATCAAGTGTGTTTCGTGTATATTTATTATCGTAAGTACGGATACCACGTTCCATTAACATAATCTGATGATTACCACCTGCAGCAATATATTCTGCAGCATTTAATAGATCATCAATTGTTGCTGACATACCACGTTTTAGGATTACTGGTTTACGTTTCTGACCCAAAGATTTTAGTAAGGCAAAGTTTTGCATATTACGCGTGCCAACTTGAAAAATATCAGTATAGAAATCAACCAACTCAACATCACGTGTATCTAAAATTTCAGTTACCATATCCATGCCTAATGTATCAGCAGCAGCACGATGTGCCTTTAGCCCTACTTCACCATTTCCTTGAAAAGAGTACGGTGATGTTCGTGGTTTAAAAGCACCACCACGTAAAATTGTAGCACCAGCTGATTTCACTTTTTGTCCCATCTTGAGTACATGTTCTGGACTTTCAATTGAATCGGGACCAGCCATGAAAACAAAGTGATCACCGCCAATAATTGTATGCTTTGTTTTAATAATTGTATCTTCAGGGTGAAACGCACGAGATGATACAATTGCAGAATGATGATTTGTGATTATTTCAACAATATCTTGTGATAATTCTTTCAAGATTTGCTCTGGTAGACTTTTTACCCCCGCCAAAGCAACACGGTTATCGTGTACAAAGACTGGTTTAATTGGATCTTTTGTATCGAGCTTCTCAGCAATTTTTTGTGCGATATTATTGTTCTTTGTAACTAAAATCATATTATTTTTCCTTCTATGGCTCGTGCCATTAATTGCCGATCTGCTGATTGATTGAACCAAAATTCAAAACTTAAGGCGCCTTGCCCAACTAACATCGGCAAACCATTTTGTGTGAGTAAGTTACGCTTATTAGCTGCTTTTAATAAGCCCGTTTCTTGGTTACGGTAAATCATATCAACCACTAACGCATACTGCGGTAACAACCCAATTTGATACTCTGTTAATAACGTCCTAGCATCATTCATGCCTACTGTCGTTGCATTAATCAATAAATCCGCTTGCTGCAGCGCTGACGTTAATGAACGATTATCTGATAAGTCTGCCAACTGACCTATACCTCGACTCAAATACGCTACCTCTGTTTCGCGTTGAGACCAATTGCCATGTGGCCGATTAAATGCTGTCAACCGGCGAACCCCATATTGTTGCGCTGTGGCAATAACAGCACGAGCAGCGCCACCAGTACCTAAGATGACAACATTTTCATGTGGTTGATTGGGATTAATGCTTTGCCAAAAACCATCGCCATCCGTACTTGTACCAACCAGATGACCATTTATATTCTTAACTGTATTCACTGCATGTAATCGCTGCGCTAATGGTGTTAATTCATCCAAATAGGTAATAATTTCTGATTTATACGGTGTTGAGACGTTGAATCCACCAGCCATTAACACACGTAGCCCAGTGACAGCTGCTGCTAAATTCTCAGGTGCAACATCAAAAGTATGATAATAAGATGCAATTTGTCGTTGAGACATCATTGTATTTTGCATAGCAGGGGATTGCGAATGGCCTGCTGGATGTGCCACTAAACCATATATTGCCATTTTATGCCTCCAAATATTGCGCTATTTTTTTAACAATCACACTGGCATTCAAACCGTACTCGTCTAATACTGTTTGTGGGGCTGAACTCATACCAAACCGATCAATACCAAATATAAGCCCACTATGACCAGTTAGTGCTTGCCAACCAAGTGTTGTTCCTGCTTCTATTATCACATTTTCTGCATTATCTTTGGGGATGATTTTGGCCTTTTGAGCAGTATTCAGTAATAAAAATTGTTGTAAATTAGGCATTGAAATGACACGGCTAGCAACGGACAATTTTTGACTCACTGCCAAAGCCAACTGCACCTCTGAACCTGTAGCAATTAAGTTAATCACAGCATGTGGTTTCTCGTTTATTTTTGCGGCACCATATTTCATAGCTAAATTGGCTTGTGACACTGTGCCGTGTGTACCAATTGTGCCACGACTTAAAATTAAAACAGTTGGCCGATTTGTTGACATTAAGGCTGTTCGCCAGGCTGCTGCAATTTCTGATGCAGTACCTGGACGCAGGACGTTAACATCAGGAATCAGACGTAAACTCATCATTTGTTCCGTTGGTTGATGCGTTGGTCCATCTTCACCAACTGTTACACTATCATGTGTAAACACATAGATAACTGGCACTTTTTGAAGTGCACTCAATCTAATGGCCGCTTTCATATAATCTGAAAATGCCAGAAAAGTAGATCCAAAAATTTTAGTCCCACCATGCAAAGCAATGCCATTCATTACTGCACCCATGCCGAATTCTCGCACACCAAAAGCAATATTTTTACCAACACGATGATTTTTATCAAATAATGGTGCATCAGCAATTTCTGAATTTGTTGACGTAACTAAATCAGCTGATCCTCCCCATAATTGTGGTAATTGTTGCGCAAACGATTGTAAGACTATTTTTGAAATTTTACGACCTGCTTGTCCTTTTTCCATCTCAGTTAAAATTGGCGTCTGCGTTACCTGACTTCGTGTAAACGCTTCATATGCTGCTAACGCACTAGCTTTTGGCTTTTTTTGTTGTACTAATCGTCGGTTGATACGATCACGCATGTCTTTCCGAATAGGCCGTGGCACAGTAAAGTCATGAATTGTTGTGTTGAGCCGTGCGCTTAATTCCTCAAGTTGCACTGGATTTAATGGCGTGCCATGTGCTTTATTTGTCCCCGCGAATGGACCAGAATCACCAATAACTGTCTTAACAGCAATAAATGTTGGCTTAGATGTTAATTTAGCTTCTTCAATTGCTACATGAATTGCTGCCAAGTCGTTACCATCAGCCACCTCCTGCACATCCCAACCATAACTTACAAAGCGCGCTTTGTTATCTGATATGTCTGACCTGCTCTTTTCCCCATCAAGGCTCACTTGATTATCATCATATAGCACGATTAGTTTAGCTAGCGATTGCTGTCCAGCTAATGAGGCCGTTTCATGACTAACCCCTTCCATTAAATCCCCATCACCCACAAGCGAGTAGGTAAAATGATCAATAACACTCGGAAACTGCTCATGTAACTTTGCCTCTGCCATCGCCATGCCAACTGCCATACCCAATCCCTGTCCCAATGGACCAGTCGTAGCCTCAACGCCAGGTGTAACACCTACTTCAGGATGACCCGGTGTTTTTGAGTGCGGCATTCTAAATTGCGCTAAATCAGCAGATGATAAATTAAAACCAGCAATATGCAGTGTCGCATACAACAGCGCAGCGCCATGCCCAGCTGATAACACAAAACGGTCCCGATTGATCATAGTAGTATTTTTGGGATCTATAACCAACTGATTCGCATATAATTCGTATAAAATCGGTGCAACACCAAGCGCAATACCAGGATGTCCAGAGCCAGCTTTTGAAATCATCTGATTAGCAATCAGACGTAAACTATTAACGGTTTGCCATTCTGTTGAGACGGGAATTAACATTTTACTCATAATATTCTCCTAAAAAAATCGTGCTAGTGGCTGACACTTAGCACGATTTCTTAAAGCAGTTTTATGCTGCAAAATAAAAAGTCACTAAGTGTTTTAAATCCACTTAGTGACTGACCTTAAAAATCTTCTGGTCGCTAAGTGCGTCGTATCCCGACGCACTTAACGCATGCGACGGTTCTACATAAACCAGAAGTAATAATAGCTATTGTTTTTCAAGATCTTATTGTTCATAATTTTTCTCATCCTTATTTAATGTTCTAACTATACAACTTTAAATGATAATTGTCAACACATTAATTAAGAAAAAATGTGTTTATACTCATTGATTATAACTCTGAATGGTTTTATACACGATTGCAACAACATACACACCGATGACACGATCAAAGTAATCCGTGCCCACTTGCACAAGAAAAACAGCAATCGCTTGATTAATGCCCATACCGTGCAATACCTGTACCAACATGCTGGAACCCGACGACGTTACTCCATGGAATAATATAACAGTAATGATCGTACTGACAATAGTGGCAGGTACTGAAATGATTAATGCTACCCACCATATTTTTTTAAAATCCGTTGGTTTTACTTTTTTATAAACAAAACCCGAAACAAGTGCCGTTGTTATTTGGCTAGGCATAAAATAAATTGAAAAAAGGTCTCCCGTAGCGCCATTAATCAGTGCCGTTAAGACGCCTGTCATCACACCACCAATAGGTCCAAAAACAGCACTACCAATCAACGTACCGATTGTATCCAAGTATATTGGTAGCCTAGCATACAAAGCCAGATGGGTACCAATAATGTTAATAACAATGAACAGTGCTATTAACGCAATTTTTTGAGCTGACATGTGATTTTTCATGGTAGACGCTCCAAATCAGTCGCAATACGATCTAATTCAATCGCAACGTCGCTGACATCAAGTCCGATTAACCCACTAACAATATAAGTCATTGCTTGTTTGGCATCAATTTCTTGTAAAATTGTGGCGTTAGCTGCCTTATTCCAAAAGTTAGCAGTGTCCACAATACTTTGCCCCAAGGCTATACCTGATGTAACCACAGTCACATATTTATGAATGCCCCTTGATAACTCTGGATGTAATGCATAAACAATAACCAAAGGATCATTAATCACCGCACCTAATACGTGTTCTTGTTGCCAATGAAACTGAAAATAAAAACGAATAATTTTAGCAACGAATATTGTTTTTTGTGGATCTAAGTTTTGCATTAATGCCAATATATTTGGCGTTAAAACAATCTTGCGTGTCACATCCAATGGTACCAATTCGATACAAAGTGGTGCATTTTGAAAAACATAATCTGCTGCATCAGGATCAACCCAAAAATTATACTCTGCAACTGGCGATGTGTTGCCATGACTCTTGTATGCACCACCCATAACAATCAAACGTGAGACATGTTGCCAGATATTTGGCTGCTGCTGAAGCGATACCGCCACATTTGTTAGCGGCCCTAATGCCATAAACCACACGTCGTCATTTTCGGTTAATAACTTGACATAACCTGATTGGGCATCAAGTTCACTTAAGGGCTTTTCTGGCGCATTTGGAATACCACTTTCACCTAGACCATCCATACCGTGCGTATCTTGCGCACTGGTGTACGCATGTTTTAATGGCCTAGTGGCACCGGAAAACACTGGAATATCAAGGCGACCTGCTTCATGCAAAACTTTCAATACATTTTTCACACCTATATCTGTTGGTACGTTACCCGCAACTACTGTGATACCAATAATATCAAGCTCCGGTGAATTTAGTGCTACCAAAAGCGCAAGACTATCATCAATACCTGGATCAGCATCAATAATGACTTTATTTTTTTGCATCATCTCTCCTACCTTTCAAGGTTACTTGGTTTTTTATCCTGGGCAGTTTTCGAACCAGTCCAATAATAGTTAATTATTGATTTTGATAAATGCTCATTAATCATATCAAACATTTGTACACAATAAAACCCCAAAACTATATTTTTGGGGTTTTAGGTTATATATTCAATTTAATATGCATGATACAAAATAGCTAACGCACCAATACCTGTATGCGTTGATATAATAGGACCCGTATTTGTGACTTCAATTTTAATATCTGGCCAAATTTCGTTTAAACGTGCCGCCATTTTTTCGGCTACCTCTGGCACGCCAGCATGAGAAACCCCGATGGCAAGCATATCCGAATATTCTTGCATTTTAGCGATAACATTATCATTGAATTTGGCTATTGCCTTCATCCCGCGACCCTTTACAAGGACCTCAACTGAACCATTTTGATCTACTCCAGCTCCGACCTTGATATTCAGCAAATTTCCAATGAGACCAGATGCTCTACTCAAGCGGCCACCGGCCACCATGTTATCCAATGACGTAAAGCTCAAATATGTGTGCGCATGGGACCGTACTTTTTTAATTTCAGCTACGATATCTGCCATTTTAGCCCCCGCTGCCGCCATTTTAGCCGCAACAAGAACAGGAAAAGCTTGGGCGCGATCTGCGTTTAACGTATCAAAAGTCGTAATTTTAGCAGAAGTCAATGCTGCTGCCTGCTCGGCCGCATGAACAGTACCTGACAAACCAGAAGAAAGGTGTAAACTCAATATTTCTGCGTCAGGATATTTATCATTAATTTCTTCATAAACTGCCTGGAATTTTCCAATTGAAGGCTGAGATGTTTGCGGCAAACTATGACTTGTTGCCATTTTTTCTAAAAATTCATTACGTTGAATTGTTACACCATCTTCATATACGACGCCATCAATTTGAACAGTAAGCGGTACGATTGTGATATCGTATTGTTTAATTTCTTCTTGTGTCAATGCTACAGCTGAATCCGTAACAATCTTAATATTAGACATTTTCTCCTCGATTTCTACGCTTATAACGTTCCACAACAAACGCATAATCGTGCCTGTCATCTTTGTCATGTGGTTGACGACTCACTAACTCAAAGGTTGTTAAGTCAATATCATCTACAAATGTGTCACCATTAATTATACCATCAATACGCGTTACAATCAGATCGGTTGCATACGGCATAAACGCGCGATAAATGGAAGCACCGCCAGCAATAGAAACATCTTTAGATTCAGATTGAATAGTATCTAGTGTTTCCGCAACTGAATGCGTAATCAAAACATCTTCAAAAGGTAAGTGCCAATCTAATTGCCTTGTTAACACAAGGGTTTTGCGATTTGGTAATGGGCGACCAATACTCGACCAAGTTGTCCGTCCCATAACCATCAAAGTATCAGTGGTCTCTTCACGAAACAACTTTAAATCATCTGGTAAACGCCATGGTAAGCTACCATCTTTTCCAATAGCATGTTCCTTGTCCTCTGCCCAGACCATCTTAATTTTTGTCATATGATGTCAACTCCTCTACATAACTAAATAATGAATCAGTTGTGTTATTCACTTCTCCAAGTAACACGGCATGCGCTAGCTTTTTAAGCATCCGTCCTATCTCAGGTCCTGGAGAAATCATGCCACTCGACAGCAAATCATTTCCATTAATTGCCAAATCAGACGTTTGCTTAATCGGCAACGTTTTAAACAGGTGTGCGATATTTTCAATCGTTTGTGTATCTGTCCCAATTAATTGCAGAACCTCAAGAAGTTCCTTACGATAACTATAAATACGATAAAGATCAAAAATATTGGCTGCATTAATCTGACGTGCTATTGGCGCGATCATAACAACTGCCTTAATGTCCTCACGGCTCGTTTTCCAGAGTCTCATGAATTTTTTCATGTCCTCAACAGGCAACGATGATCTAGATAATAAATGTGCCCAAACGACTTGATGATGCTGGCCTTGTCGAAGTTTCAAATCAGAAATAAGCGGCGTTAAATTCCAATTTTGTAAATTACCAGGAAGATACGGTATCACATCGTCACGTACAGCTATTTCCAGGCTTTGAGCTGACTTTTCCCCTTGCAACAGTTTTTCAAATTCAACACGAATGCGCTCAACCGCAATTTTTTCAAGGTTGGGCGCTAATTTTTTCAAGGCATTTTGCGTATCAATCGCAATATCAAATGCTAGTTGCGCACTAAAACGTAACGCACGCATCATTCTTAGCGCATCTTCTGTAAAGCGCACCTCAGCGTCGCCAACAGCGCGAATAACGCCTTTCTGAAGATCAGATAGGCCATTAAACAAGTCAACCATTTCACCAGTATACGTCATCGCTAAAGCATTAATTGTGAAATCACGCCGCTTCAAATCTTCGGCCAAACTACGAACAAATGTTACTTCGTCTGGCCGTCGAAAATCAGTGTAAGTAGATTCTGTTCGAAAAGTTGTTATTTCGTAACCGCTGCCATAATCTAAAACCATCACCGTTCCATGTTGGATACCGGTGTCCACAGTGGTATTAAATAAATTCTTCACCTCTTCTGGGAATGCCGATGTGGCAATATCAACATCGTGTATTGGCTTGTTCAAGAGCATATCGCGCACTGCGCCACCAACAAAATAAGCTTCATGACCAGCATCTTCAAGGCGTTTTAAAGCAAGTTGTGCATCTTTAAATTCTTGTGGCAATGTCTCAATTCTCATCATAAAAGTCCTTAATCAAATTATACCAAAAACAGACTACTAGTGCTGTGAAACTTGATTTGGTAGGTATAGCACGCCCGGACTTTTTTGTCCACATGACGCGCTTAAAAAGCTAAATCTTCTAAGCGCATTTGCATATCTGAGTCATTTGGCGCCAAAAAAAGATAGTGTTTTAGCGTGTCAATTTCTAGTTGTTGTTGTCCCTGTTCATGATACCAAGTAATGAGATCTAATAAAAATTGAACGTTATCTTGGAACAATGGCACAGCATCATGCCAATAGTGCTGCGCCTTGTTATCGTCTCCCACGGCTTGGTAAGCACGGGCTAAAGTCCAATAAAATTGAGGATCAGTTAAATCATCAGCCAAGTATTTTGTCATATCAGTAATCACCTCATCAAATCGCTGCTGCTCAAGATATAAATCAGTTAAATTAATAATTGTCGTGACATCCGCATCATCAATTTTCAGCGCTTGATGGTAGTAATTCTCTGCAGCATCTAAATCACCCATTTTTTGGGCCGCTGTGGCTGCCAAACGGTATAACTGTATATTTGTTTCATCCTGTGCCAAACCAGCCTGATACGTACGGTAAGCATCTTCAATTTGGTTTAGTTGTTCGTATGCCTTTCCCAACAAAGGATAAATTGATGTATATTTAGGATCTGAGGCTAAAATCTCATTAAAAAGTGTGATTGCTTCGTTTTCATGTTGCGTTTCCTGATACAAAATAGCCAACTGAAAGCGTGTATCCATTGTCATACGCTCAGGCTTAATTTGTTCTAAATAGCCAATTGCGTGATCATAATTGCCAATTTGTGCGTACGCTACACCAATACGAGCGACAATATCAACACGGCTAATCTCACGTTGACCTTTCAACAATAACGCACGGTAACGTTTGATAGCTTTTTGAAAAGATTGATTAGCAAAGTAAAATTCTGCCAATGCAAATTGAATAACCTCTTCTTCTGGTGCAATATTTTCAGCCTGCAACAAACTATACTCTGCCGACTCATTGAGACCTTCTGTTTGATAAATATCTGCCTTCACAAGCAATGATCGAAGATAGGAAGGTGAGTCAGGTTGAATTTGCGCTAAGTAATTTTGTGCCTCATCAATTTCACCATCCTCAATTGCTATATCTGCCAACGCAGCGCGAATTTCATCTTCTTCCGGATACTTTTCTAGCAGCTTTTTATAGGCACGACGTGATTGATTTAAAAAACCTAAAGCATATAATTCTTCTGCCAAACTATAAATTAAATTCTCATCGTCGTGTCTTAAAGACTGTGCAAATAAATGTTGCGCTTCGTCAAGCTGTCCGCTTGATAACGCATCCAACATTTTTTGCGCATAATTTGATACCATGACTTACTCCTCCAAATATTAAGTTCCTATCATAAATAATCGTAATATATTTCTCTTAAACGTTTAATTACTAGCATAATTAACTAACAGTTCATTTTAACATAAAACATACCCACACATGAATTACGCTAGCCTCTAATAGGTCGTATTATATCAAATCATAAAAGGCGTTACCCATTAGGATAACGCCTTTTATGTTATACTTTACTTTTTTAAATTTTCAACGCCATCTTTGACTGATTCATAAGCATCTTCAGCCTTATCTTTAACTGTTTCAGCTGCATCAGACAACTTGTCCTTAGCTTTGCCAAACAAACCTTGTGCCTTACCTTCTACTTCACGACTCTTATCACCAGTAATTTTGCCTTCGACCTCTTTGGCCTTACCCGTAACCTTGTCCTTAGCATTATCAAACTTTTCATCAATTGACATCATATGTTCTCCTTGAATTTTATTTGATTGGTACACCAATATTGTAACATACACTGTATTAATTGTATATTAACAAGCTTCAATTGCCATCATAAAAGCGTCTGACGCCAAACAAAAAAACAGCCCTATTTCAAGACCGCTTTTCCAGATATTACTGTTAATATCACAGTATATAAATTACTTCACTGCTTCTTTTAGAGCCTTACCAGGCTTAAATGCAGGTACCTTTGATGCAGGAATTTCAATTTCTGCACCAGTTTGTGGGTTACGACCCTTACGAGCTGCACGATCACGAACTTCAAAGTTACCAAAACCGATCAATTGAACTTTTTCACCGTTCTTCAAAGCTGCTTCGATTGATGCAAATACTGCGTCGACTGATGCAGTGGCATCTTTCTTTGTCAAACCTGTTGCTTTTGCAACTGAATCTACTAATTCTTGCTTGTTAGCCATTTTGCTTCTCCTGAGAGTATTTATTAACCGTCGAGCGGTTTTGAAATGTGTCGAAACATTATTTCATGTAACTAGAATAACATAAGAATGCCCCAATGTGTAGTGTTTACGCGACTTTCGCCGTTTCGTAACCATTTTGTCATAAAAAATTCATGACTATGAAAGAAATCATTTAAAAAAACTAATTTATCGGCTTTACTTACGAGCGCGGACAATTAACTTAATTGGTGTACCTGTAAAGTCAAATGCTTCACGTATTTTATTTTCTAGGAAACGCTCATACGAAAAATGCATGAGCTCAACGTCATTAACAAAAATCACAAATGTCGGCGGCTGAATAGCTACCTGAGTCGCATAATAAACACGCAAGCGACGCCCATTATCTGAAGGTGTTGGGTTTACTGCAATAGCATCCATAATAACATCATTAAGAGTTGATGACGATACACGCTTTCGATGATTATCATCAACATCCCTAACAAGTTGTGGTAGGCGGTCTAGACGTTGCCCTGTCTTAGCGGAAACGAAAATAATTGGTGCATAGTCTAAAAACTTAAATTCCGCACGGATTAAATTTTCAAAATCCTTCATTGTACGATCATCTTTATCAATTGCATCCCACTTATTGACAACCACAATCATAGCACGCCCAGCTTCATGAGCAAAACCAGCGACATGTTTATCTTGTTCGCGAATACCAGCCTCTGCATCAATTACCATTAAAATAACGTTACTATTATCGATTGCCTTTAAAGCGCGCATAACAGAATACTTCTCTGTGTTTTCGTAAACCTTTCCACGCTTGCGCATACCCGCCGTATCAACCATGATAAATTCATCGCCTTCAGGCGTTACAAAACGTGTATCAATGGCATCTCTAGTTGTTCCTTCAATGCTAGATACAATAACACGTTCCTCACCTAGCATGGCATTGACAATTGAAGACTTACCAACATTGGGGCGGCCAATGATACTAAATTTAATCACACCCTCATCTTCTTGTTCAGCTGCTTCATCTGGGAAATTTTTAACAACTGCATCTAACATGTCGCCTAAACCAAGACCATGAGCCCCTGACACTGGGTAGGGTTCTCCTAAACCAAGTGAATAAAAGTCATAAATATCTTGTCGCATTTCAGGATTATCAACCTTATTGATTGCTAAAACGACAGGCTTTTCAGTCTTATATAACATTTTAGCCACAACTTCATCTGCAGATGTGACCCCTTCTCGACCAGAGGCGACCATAACAATAACATCTGCCTCATCAATTGCCAACTCAACTTGTGCGCGAATCTCAGCTAAAAAAGGTTCATCACCAAGTTCAATACCACCGGTGTCAATCATACGAAACTCATAATTCAACCATTCGGCTGGCGCGTATAAACGATCACGTGTCACACCAGGCTGATCTTCCACGATTGCAATACGTTCTCCAGCCATACGGTTAAATATCGTTGACTTGCCCACATTTGGGCGTCCAACAATTGCTACTATTGGTGCTGACATAATAGCACCCCTTTCTTTTCTTACCGTGAGCCACTACTAATACCCACTCAATTTTTCTTCCAAAATAAAAGAACTGGCTAACCAGCTCTTTTATGTGTTAATTTTACAACTTATCACCAAAGATGTCGCCTAATGTTGCACCAGAATCATCGTTTTGCTTATAAGCAGCGATGTCTGCACGTGAGGCTGAACCATCTTTACGACGATCTTCACGTTCAGGCTTTTCTTCCAAAGCTTTCATTGACAATGAAATACGTTCTTCGGCTGGCTTGATATCCAATACTTTAACTTGTACCTTGTCACCAGACTTCAAAACTTCTGAAGGGTTCTCAATACGCTTATTTGAAATTTGTGATACATGGACAAGTCCTTCAATACCAGGCAAGATTTCAACAAAGGCACCAAAGTCCTTCACGCGCTTAACTGTTCCTTCAAGAACGGCACCAGCAGCAATTTGGTCTGCGGCTTCATCCCAAGGTCCACGTTGTGTTGCTTTGATTGACAATGAGATGCGACCCTTTTCAGTATCCAAAGCCAAAATTTTAACATTAACCTTGTCACCCTTTGTCAAAACATCGGCTGGGTTTTTAACGCGGTCATGTGAAATTTCTGATACATGGACCAAACCATCAACACCACCCAAATCAACAAAGGCACCAAAGTCTGTCAAACGGGCTACAGTTCCTTCAACTACTTCACCAACTGTTAACTTACTAAATACTTCAGCAAGTTGAGCGGCGCGTTCTTGGGCTGCTACGGCCTTACGTGACAAAATCAAGCGTGCATTAGCAGGGTCAATTTCGATAACTTGTGCCTTGATATCCTTATTCTTGAACTGGTTCAAGTCAGATACGAAACGCTCTGCAACCATAGAAGCAGGTACGAATCCACGGACACCATTAACATCAACAATTAAACCACCGCGAACAGCATTGATAACTTTTGCATCAACTGTGTCGCCTTCGCCAAAGCTAAGGTTTCCCCAGGCTTTACGAGCGTCTAAACGCTTCTTTGACAAAAGGTATGACACACCCTCTTTATCACTTGTTACATTCGAAATAACAACAGCTTCAATGCTGTCACCAATCTTCAATTCGTCTGCCAGGTTGATGTTACGATCGTCTGAGTACTCACGTGCTGGCACAACTCCTTCTTCACCGGTAGGCAAACCAACAACTGCTTGGTTATCGTTATCAATGGCTAAAAGCTCACCTGTAATAACATCTCCCACCTTAATTTGATCTGCTGCGCTTTCGAGAGCTGCTAAGAACTCGTTGTTTGTTTCACTCATGACGTCTAACGTCCTCCTACAATTTACACTATGAATATAGTTTACCAGAATATTTTGTTCTTGTATAGTAAAAAACAGCGTTTTCACGCTGTAAATTATTGTTTCTGTTTATTTTGAATAATTTTTGTGATTTTAGACACAACTTCATCAATACTTTGCCCGGTTGTGTCCACTAAAACGGCATCTTCAGCCTGTGTTAGTGGACTAATTTCGCGATGAGAGTCTTTATAATCCCTCGCCTCAATATCTTTTTTTAACGACACCAAGTCAACCGTCATGCCTTTAGCAATATTTTCTTTGTAGCGTCTGTTTGCACGTTCTTCAACACTAGCAATTAAAAATATTTTGACCTGAGCATATGGCAAAACTGTCGTGCCAATATCACGGCCATCCATAATAATATCACTACTGTTGGCAATATGCCGTTGTCGTCCTACTAAATCTTGGCGGACTGCTGCATATGAAGCAACTTGAGAAACATTATTCGTGATTTCTGTTGAACGAATGTCTTCAGTTACTTCTTGATTATTGAGATACACACGTTGGGTTGGTGTACCGGGTTCAAATCTAATGTCTATTTGTGTCAACAAGTTAACAATCCCTGACTCATCATCATAAGCTATGCCAGCATTTTTAGCCGCCAAGGTCACTGTACGATACATTGCACCTGTGTCAACGTAAACATATTTTAGATCAGTTGCCAATATTTTAGCAATTGTTGACTTACCTGCTGACGCTGGGCCATCAATTGCTACTTGGAAATTCTTTAACATAATTACCCTCTGCTTATTGCGTATTCAAATCTCTGCCAGCATATTGCGTATAGTTCTCAACCGTTAATCCAGGGTTCAATGCAACAACTTGTTCTGTTGTCATACCATGAGTTACAGCAAAATTATACAAAGTTTGACTAGCACCAAGAACTGCTGTTTGCGTTGCGCTTGAAGAGCTAGCTTGACTACTTGTTGCTTCACTTGAAGAAACACTTGAACTGACTTCAGCACTAGGTTCTTCACTTGACTGACTGTCAACTTCAGATTCTGAACTTGTTGACAAATCATCTGATGATGTATTTGACGATTCTGAAGAAGATGATTTGTCATCAGACGTTGATGATTTTTTAGAACTAACTGATTTGGCAGCTTGCTGTTCAGGCTCTTTGTGGTTCGCCCAAAAACCGTAAACCGGCACACTTGATAGAATGACTAAAGCCAAAATGCTCAAAAATAAACGTAACCCTTTATGTCCAGTTGCGTTATGATCAGATTTGCGAGCAAATTTTGGCTCTAGTTTTTGTTTTTTTGGCCGAGAAGATCGGCTCATGTTATTTGGGTCATAATCGTTCATTATAAAACGACCTCCATTGTCGTATATTCACTTAAAATTTTACCACATAGGACTTCATCAGTGTGTATAATGTTTGGTTAAGAATTTAAACTATTTTGTAATGGTCTCAAAATTGATAAGACACTCAAACTAACAACACCCCATATGGCACCCTGTATTAAGTTAAAAGGCAAGACCATGGCGACAAAATACTGCGTTAAGCCGATTATTTTTTCAATATCAAAATGGGCAAATTTTGCGTATAGTGGAACTGCTACAAACCAATTCATAATCACCGCCGCAACAGTCAACCCCAACGTTGCTACTATGACTGCCAATACACTTTTAACAATATTCTTAGTTTTAAACTGTGGCATCACCCAAAACATAATAAGCGCAAAAACGATTACTGCTACCAGATTAACTGGCAACCCCAGGTAGGTATTAACGCCCTCGTTTGCCAAAATTAATTTTAATACTGTTCGCAAAACAATCGTCCATATTGCTGCAGACGTATTAAGCCAGTAGCCAGCAATAAGAATAGGCACAATTGAAAAATCAAGCTTCAAAAAATCAGCCCCTGGAATCAATGGCACCTGCGGGAATAACATTAAACCAAACGAAATTGCGCTAAAAATCGCAATTAAGGTTAAGCGTTGCGTTCGTGTTGTTGATGAAATAGACATCATTTTTGCCTCAAAAAAGCTGCGCAATTTGTCAGGGTATCACAAAAAGGCAGCTTTAACTTTCTTTTTTAACTTCTTTATACCCGACTTTACGGTCGGCTCTGGATTTTGACCAGATCAGCTGCTTACGCAGGTCGCGGGCTTATCATGTCATGCATGTCTCACCGCCGGTTGGGAATTACACCCTACCCTGAAGTTTTTATTTAATTTTCATCATTGTAACAAATAAATAACCTAATAGCAATAATTTATTTTCTACGATAATTTTTGTAATCTTCTGCTTTTAAACGTTTAATTTCGGGGTTTGTTAATTTACGATATTCCCCAGACTGCAAACCAGTTAAATCGAAAAAAGCATATTGCTCTCGTGTCAATTTTTCAACAGGTAATCCCACCTTTTGCAACATGTTTTTAACTTGATGATTTCGACCTTCATGAAGAATAACACGGACCATACTAGTCTTCTTGTCTTTATCAATACGCTCAATCGTCACGCGCGCCGGTGCCGTCTTACGACCTTTAATGACAACACCATGTTTCAATGGCGCTAACTTATCATCTGTTGCAATACCCGCTACCTTCGCAATATATACTTTATCTACCCGTGACTTTGGGTGCATCAATTGATTAGCCACAACACCATCATTTGTCAATAACAACACGCCAGTTGTATCATAATCTAAACGCCCAATAGGATAAACACGTTCAGTAACGTCTGATAAAATATCTAGAACTGTTCGGCGACCTTTTTCATCATTGTTTGTCGTTACCACACCGCGTGGTTTATTTAATAAATAGTAAACTAATTTTTCACGACCCTCAAGCGGTACGCTATCAACAGTCACAGTGTCATTTGGCTCAACTTTCACACCAAGTGCTGTAATTGTTTGACCGTTCACTTGAACGCGACCCTTAGCAATGAGTTCTTCTGCGCCACGTCTGGAAGCTAATCCAGCTTGGGCAATTACTTTTTGTACACGTTGTGCTTCTTCAGACATGTTTGTTCTCTTCTTCCGTTTCTGCTAGACGCATTTCAAACGCGCTAGTAAATAACTCACCACCCTCATCATCAATTTCTAACGTATCAAAATCTGGTAGCGGTGGTAAATCTGATAATTGTTTTAAACCAAAATAATCTAAAAATTCTGCTGTTGTGCCATACATAATAGGTCTACCAGGTTCATCCTTTCGACCTGTAGCGATAATCAATTGTCGTAATGCTAATTTTTGTAAGGTCCCTGACGATTGCACACCACGAATTTGATCAATTTCAACACGTGTAATTGGTTGTTTGTAGGCAATAATGACCAATGTTTCTAATTGTGCTTGTGACAGCGTTGTGTTAATAGGCGCGTCAAAATAGCCTTTTACTACAGCACCAAGTCCTGATTTTGTGACTAAACGGTAGGCATCATCGGTTTCTCTAATTTCTAAAGCACTGGTGACGTCATTATCATAATGTGCTGCTAAATCATCAATTAGCGCGATCACAGCGGGCCGATCAAACTTTGTGATACTACAAATATCTTTAATTGTTATGCCTTCATCCCCCGCCACAAATAACACGGCTTCTATTTGAGCAAGATTATTCATTTTCATCCAACTTTTCAATTTTTAAAAATATTTCTGCGTACTTATCTGTTTGGTAAAGTACAATTTTATCTTCTTTAGCCATCTCAAGCACTGCTAAAAAAGTCATCACGAGCGGTTCACGATCGTAAACCTCATCAAACAATGATTCAAAACGAATTTCATCACCCACCTGATACAAAGCAAAGTGCCGTTTGATATTGTTAATGGCACGAGTCAACGTATATTTTTCACTGACAACCCGTCGGCTTATTGGACGTTGTTGTTTCTTTTTACTTAATAAATGCGAAAAAGCTGTTTGTAAATCGATTAACCCTAAACCTGGTGCTAGCTTTGTTTCAGGTATCATATCTATTGGCGCCAACATTGGCAACCTAGAAAATGATTGTTGATGTTGTATTTCACGTTCACGTAACTCGTTACTGGCAATTTGAAATTGCTTATATGTCAATAATTGCAACATTAACTCTTCGCGTGGATCAAAAAAATCGTCATCCACAAACTCATCATCAAATGTTTCTTGTGGCAATAAGTCAGATGATTTAATTTGAACAAGTGTGGCTGCCATAACCAAATATTCACTGGCAACATCTAGCTGCATATTTTGTTGTTCATGAATAAATGACAAATATTGTTCTGTAATCGTTGCAATGGGTAAGTCCAAAATATCCATTTCGGATTTTTTAATCAAATGCAATAATAAATCCAATGGCCCCTCAAATTCACTTAATTTAATTGTTAACCCATTGGTTGCGATGTCGACTTTCTCCACTTATTAATCAATTTTTGATTATCTAATGTACCCATAATAAAGGCTGTTTGGTTTTGACTCTGAAATTCTGATAACATGGCAAAATAATTGGCTGCTGTACGCGATTCTGGCGTCAGTGCCACGTGCCGGATAAGCACAATATCTTCGGACAAAAACTCAACACCTAAAACACCTTGGACTTGCGCACCATCTTGCCAAACATACAAGCAACGCGCATCACTCCCATTATACCAAGCAATCTCCGCATTTAAATGGGCTAATTCACGAAGACCTGGTAACAAAGATAGAATACCCATAACCGTCTTCTGATTGTCATTTCTAGCTTGTGTTAACATCGTTTCTCCTGAATTATTTTAGGTTAAAATCAGTTTACGCTCGTGGGTGAAAAGCGTCATACACTTCGCTTAACCTCTTCTTTGAAATGTGTGTATAAATTTGCGTTGTCGAAATATCAGCATGACCCAACAATTCTTGCACAATTCGCAAATCTGCACCATTTTCTAAAATATGGGTCGCAAAAGAATGCCGTAGTGTATGTGGAGACACATCTTTATCAATTCCTGCAGCCAATACTAATTTTTTAATGATTTTCCAGACACCTTGCCGACTTAATTGTGTGCCTCGATCATTTAAAAAAACAAACGGCGACACTTTTTCCTTTAATAAAGTTAACCGACTGTGAGCAAAATAGCGTTCTAACCACTCAGCAGCAACCTCACCAATCGGAATAATTCGCTCCTTATCACCTTTCCCAATCGTTTGAATTAGACCAAGTTGCAAATGCAAGTCACTCATTTTGAGGTTGACCAGCTCGCTCACACGTAAGCCCGTAGCATACATAACTTCAATAAGCGCTCTATTTCGTACACCTAATGCGGTTTTTTCAGTTGGCACCTGCAATAACGCATCAATTTCCGCAACACTCAATACCGCTGGTAGATGCTCTGCCTTTTTTGGGGGCTTCACATCAACCATTGGATTATGCAGAATCATTTTTTCTTGTGACAAATAACCAAAAAATTTACGCAATGACGTAACCATACGAATGACTGAATTATTTGATTTATTCAACTCACGTAAATGGTTTAACCAAGTGAGTATAACAACATGATCAATGGCATTTAAATTAAGTTTTTCAGCTGTCATATAGGCCCCAAATTGCTTCAAATCTTGCTGATAACTTTTAATTGTGTTGTCCGATAAGCCGCGCTCAATGCGAATATAATGTAAATAATCTGCAATGGCGTTATCTATTTCTTGTGTCATTATTTTTCAATTAGCTTAATGCCGCCATCAACTTGTTCAATGACGCGGTCTTTGTAGAGATGGCCTAGTGCCCTTTTAAATTGGCTTTTACTAAAACCAAATTGACGCTTAATAGCTTCTGGTGCGCTTTTGTCATTAAATGGCAAAAAGTGGTCACTACGTCGTTGTAACTGTACAAGCAGGAACTGTGCGTCTTCGTCCATGGTTTTATATGCTAATGGCTTCAAAGATAGGTTCAACGAGCCGTCCTCTCGCACACCAATAACGCGCGCATCAACAACCTGTCCTAAACGTGGTTCATCATCACGTTGTGAAGGATGAATGAATCCAAGATAATATTCGTCAGTTACAACAAGTGTCCCAGCAATTTTATTACGATAAACAGTTGCTTTAACAGTTTTTGATTTTATTTCTTGCGGTGCACGGCGAGACACGGCATCAATAATATTTTGTTGCGCAATCGCACCCCAAAGGCGTCCCTTATTGTCCTCTTTCATAGCTAACATCAACTTGTCGCCCTTTTGTGGCCACAAAGTTGTTATTGTTGGTAAATCATCTAGAGATACAACAAGATCTTTATTGGGTAATCCAATCGACACAAAAACGCCTAAATCATGACGGTTCGCCACAACACTGCCCCACCCATAGACATCTTTTTGTGCAGTTGGGGCTTGTTTTGTTATTTGAAATTTATGATTCTCATTCTCATAGGCAAACCCAGTGACAAAGCCACCAACCTTTAGGGGTTTCTCAAGTTCAGCTTTATCGATTTCATAAGTATGCCCATCGATTTGCGCGAAAAAGAATTTATCATTTTCGTCTGTTACATTTGCTTTAATAATTGTTCCAACTATTGGATTCGTCATCAATTTTCCTCTGACACGCAACTTCACGTGTTTTCTTTAATAGTCTATTTTACCATGAATAAGTTTATCTTGTTATACCTAGACAGACCGACATCATTTATTTAACGCTGTTTTGACAAGATTTGCGACTAATTTACCGTCCGCCTTGCCTTTCACCTGCGGTGTTACAAGCCCCATAACCTTACCCATGTCCTTTGGCGTTGTTGCATCTGTTATGGTAACTGCTTCATCAACAATTGCCTTAACTTCTACCTCAGTCAATTGTTTTGGTAAGTATTTTGCAAGCGTATCCAATTCAGAACGAATTCCTTGGGCTAAATCTGGACGGTCACCTTTTTCAAATTCTGACAAGGATTCATGACGTTGCTTAACTTCACGTGATAGAACCGTGAGTTCTTCTTCATGAGTTAATTCGTGTCCTAAGCTAATTTGTTCGTTCATGACTGTAGATTTCACCATACGAATAACGGATAAGGCAGCCTTATTTTTATCCTTCATAGCTTGTTTCATATCAGCGTTCAATGTTTCGAGTAATGACATTTTTTTCTTCTTTCCTGTATTATATTGTTACTTTATTTTACCACAAAAGAAAAACGCCACCAAAGTGACGTTCTAGAACCAATTAACGGCCCTTCTTCTTGTTACGCTTTTGTGCTGCTTCAGACTTCAATTTACGAGCAACTGAAGGCTTAACATAGAATTCGCGCTTACGGTATTCTTGGAGAGTACCGTCCTTTGAAACACCGCGCTTAAAGCGACGCAATGCATCATCCAAAGATTCGTTCTTACGTACGATGACCTTTGCCATGTGATAACCCTCCTTTCTCGCATTTTATTTCGTTTAAACGACATGCTATAAATACCTATTAATTTTAGCAAAAATAAACGTTACTGTCAATCATTGATTTATGTGGCAATCGAAAAATTACTGTGTTGCTGACGCCTCTATTTTAGCAGCATTCGCTGCGGCCATATCGTCACTTGCTGCCTGATTATCACGATAAATATGCTTATCCTGCGCCACGGCAGCGTAGACCTTTGGCAATTCTCGACTCAAAACGTCCCTGACTTCTTGTGTTGCATGGGTTTCCATTAACATTTGGCGCAATGCTGAAGCATGTGCAAAACCACGTAAATAGATTTTGAAATAACGTTTTAAGGCCTCAAAATGTTTTGGTGTGATTGTATCATTAACTTCATCAAACAGGTCTAGCTGTAGATTAAGCAGTGCGATCGATTCCGACAATGTATGTTGACGTTCCTGTTTTTCAAATGCATAAGGATTTTCAAAAATACCACGACCAATCATAATGCCATCAATTCCTAAATGTCTTTTGACAAGTTGAAGTCCAGCTGCGCGTGTTTTAATATCGCCGTTGATCTGAATTAATGTTTGAGGTGCAATTGCATCACGCATTGCCAAAATTTCATCAATATATTCTTCATGTGCTGGCGCTTTTGACATTTCTTTACGTGAACGCAAATGAACAGTCAAAACAGCCACATCTTGCTTTAGAATAACGGGTAGCCATTCGCGAAATTCTTCAGGCTTATAAAACCCTAAACGTGTTTTCACAGAAACTGGCAATCCAGACAACTTAGCTGCAGCCACAATTTCGGAGGCCAATTCTGGCGTTCGAATTAAGGCCGATCCAGCATTGTTTTTAATCACTGAATTGTCTGGGCATCCCATATTAATATCAACTGCTTGATAACCCATACTTGGTAACTTTTTTGCAGCATCAGCAATTTCTTCAGGACGTGATCCCCAAATTTGGGCAACTGGTTGCTGTTCGTGTTCGGCGACAGCTAGCCTACCTTGAACAGAAAACTTTGCCTGCGGATGTAACATTGAACTGGCATTAGTAAATTCAGTATAATATACATCTGGTGCGCCAGCTTGAGCCACGACACGTCGAAATATAGTATCTGTAACGGCTTCCATCGGTGCCAAACTAAAAAATGGCTGTTTATCAGTCGCAACATGTCCAACTTGAGCATGTTGAACGACCATGTCCCAGAACTTGTTTTGAGGAGACTTTAAAGTCATATCTCTTCTCCTTATTTATTGTAAGTTAATCAAATATAACATATTTACGTAACGGTTGCACATACTCGATTTCGACTTACCCTACAAAAAATTAGATGCGATTATCTTTTTGAATGGCATTGAGTGTGTAAAAAGAACCAGTAACGACAATCAATGCTTGTGATGATTCTCGAACACGCATTGCCAGCGAAATAGCTGCTGAAGCATCACTAGCAATTTCAACATCAACATTTGGATAACTGACCAATATTTCAGCTGCCAGTTCTTCGGCAGATAGGGCGCGCGTTTTGTTGTTTGGTGTCACGGTTATAATACGTTGTACACTTGGCACGATTATATCCAACATCTCGTGATAATCTTTATCTTTCAAAACGCCTAAAATCAGAGTAGGTTTAATTTTTAAATGCCATGCATTTAACGCTGACACAAGGCCATTAATCCCATCGACATTATGCGCTGCATCAAATAAGATATTCACGTCTTTATGATAATTCATACGCCCAAGTAATTTAACATTTGCAAGTCCTTGCCGTGTTTTTTCGACTTCAAAATGATACCCTAAAGCCTCCAGTGCTGCTTTAATTTGTAATACAATACTAAAATTATGTACCTGAAAAGCACCCGACATACTCAAAAAATAGCCGGGTGTGCCATTAATGATAAGATCCAAACCTGCGGGAGTTGTATTTGCAATCGTAATCTGATCTTGTTGGTATTCAAACCACTTAGCGCCTACTGCCAAAGTTTTATTTTTTAATACTTGTCGCGCTGTTAGATCTTGCCCCGCATAATCAATTACCCATGTACCAGGTTTGATTATAGCTGCTTTATTTTCTGAAATTTCTAACAAATTACGCCCAAGTATATTCTGGTGATCAATACTGATCTTTGTAAATACCGTTAAGAGTGGTGCATTAATCGCATTAGTGGCATCTCGCAAGCCGCCTAAACCTGCTTCAAATAACACAAAATCCACATGTTGATCTACAAAATAGCATAAAGAAATAACTGTGAAGTATTCAAAATATGTCAGATGATTGGCAGAAACACCGTGTGTTTTAAAAATGGCAACAATACGATCGTAATACGTCAAAAAATCTTTCTCGGAAATCATATTGTCATTAATGCAAATTTGTTCACGGGATGACTTGATATATGGGCTTGAAAAACGGCCATAATCATAACCATTGGCCTGCAAAACAGCCCCCATCATTGCCCCTGTTGAACTTTTGCCGTTCGTTCCAGCAATGTGTATGATTTTCAATTTTTGATCAGGATTTTCCAACCAGTCTAATACTTCACGAACAATTGGCACACGTGTATCGTCAAGTATATGCCATTTATTATCAAAGCTCTTAATCACATTTCTATAGCGCGTTGCCAGCCGCATATCGCGTTTTTCTTCTGGTTTTGCCACAATCATCCTCCGATAATTTCTTTGAAATCTATTCTATCACATGTTTTCATTAAAAACGCTGTTTGATAAAACAGAATATCATATCATTATCAGACAATCATCGAATTTTGAATCAATATTATTTATACTGGGAAATCTGTAAATATTGCATGTACACCCCATTTTTGTAACTTTTTAGCCACTACTGCTTCGTTAACTGTCCACACATTGACTTGTAAGTCATGTGACAATAATAACTTAACTTGTTCTTCTGTCATATAAGTCACATCGGGATGAATGTAAGTTGCACCCACATTTTTGGCTAATTCAATAATATTATTAGGCAATTCGCCTTCAATTAGTAAACCAATCGGTATTTTTGGCATCAATTCATGGTATTTCTTCAATAAATCGACATCAAAACTAGAAACAATCACTTGGCTTGTTTGATTGAGCTGATGTAAAGATTGATGAACACGCATCAGATAAAAATTTTGCTGTTCATGCTTCACCTCTGTTTTAAGTTCAAAATTCACATTAAGTGCATGCGCATTGATAAAATCAATCAGCCACTGCAAGGTAACAATGCGTTCATCCGTAAACTCGTCCCCAAACCACTGCCCAAAATCTAGTTTTTGCAAACCAAGTAACGAATTATGGTTAACCAAACCATTTCCATTAGACGTTCGATCAACTTTACTATCATGAATCAAGACTAACTGACCATCTGAAGTCATATCAATATCAGTTTCTAACCAGTCAACGCCCAAATTGACCATTTTTTCAAAAGCTGCGCGGGTGTTTTCTGGTGCCTGAGCAGAAATACCGCGATGTGCTATCTTTTGCATAAAAAAACCTCTCAATTATTTATTTTGACACTAGGCACGCTTGTCATAATTATGCCCGCTTATACTATCTCTATCCTACCAAAATTACTTAAACACACATATCATATTATGTTTTAGTTTTGTAAATCAGTGTAAAGTTATCGTCATTTAATCAATTTCTTTGCGTCAAAATTCGACTTAATAGCCATGATCTAAATTCACAACATTTTGTTTAATCGTGCCGTCTGTTACAAACGATTGCAGATTCTTTTCAAGAACGCTAAATAAGCCACCTGTTCGCCCTGCATTAACATGTTCGCCCCAACTAGTATGCTGTGTTAGCAATACTTGCCAACGTTCAAAAAGCGGATGATTTGTAGGCAACGGTTCTGGTGTTGTCACATCAAGTGCCGCATAGGTCACTCGTGAGTCATCAATTGCTGCCAGCAAGTCATCTTGGTTCAACGTTGTGCCCCGACCAATATTGATGAACAAAAATAATTGATTAACTTGTTCGAAAAAGCGGGCATCAAAAAAGTTTTCAGTCATCGGTGTGCCCGGTAAGCCATCTACCACAACGCGCGACTTCGCTAGTGCCTTTTGATAATTATGTATACTGTATACTTCATCAAAGCCCACAACTGGATGTCCAGTTGTATTCACACCATAGACAGTGCCACCAAAAGCCTTAATATGCGCGGCAATTTGCTGCCCAATGCGTCCTGTTCCAAATACTAAAACGGGCAACTCATTAACTAGATATTGATTCGTAAAAGGTTCCCAATGTTTTCGTGAGGCGTAAACATTTAAACCACGCGCAAAATATAAGATATAGCTTAGGACCGTCTGCGCAATTGGCACAGCCTTTAGGCCACTAGCGTTAGTCACGACAACACCAAAATTCTTGAGCGTTTTTAACGGTAAGTAGTCCACACCAGCAGATTGTGTTTGAATCCATTTTAATTTTGAATTTGGATTGTTTAATATTTGCTTACCAATCGCATCATCCCATGCGTAACTGATAACAATTTCAGGTATCTGCTGTGCCGTAACAGTATCTGGTGTGACAACCGTTACATCATATTTTGCTAAAAAAGCACGATCTGATTCAGTAATTGCTTTCACTGCTAAAAGTAACATGTCGGGACCTCTAATTCATTTTCTACTATTATACCAAACCATAATATTTTTAACATAAAATGAGATTTAAATTAAAATGTTGACATTTAATTATTTTGATGCCATAATATAAAATATCAAATCAAAGGAAACTCATGCGATGCTCATGTTAAGTTCATACAACTTCACAAAACTCATTTCGATCAACGTCGTCATTATTACCTGACTTCTCGCTGGTCTATTTTGTCTACCAGTCGAGAAGTCAATTCTCGACTGGCGTGAAGATGTTGAATTTTTCAGCATTCTCAAGAGGCGCTAGTTTATTGCTAGCGCCTCTTTTTCTTTTGATTTTTATGGTATGTTGCAAGCACAAGTTCAGTCATTGGTTGAAAAACAGTGTTTTTATCACTAACTGAGCGCTATTTAGGAGGATTTATAATGGATCAAACAACAACAGCACCGCTCACAGCGGCTAAACATGACAAAACGTCATCTAGTAACAAAGAACGGCCAAAATCAACCGTCCGAGATGCCGTGTTTGACATTTCCACCGGCATTTCAAATGCCATTCTCGCTGTGCTTGGCATGGGTCTATTAATGTCTTCAATCGGGAATCTACTTGGGTATACACCTCTCATACAAGCTGGACTAATGGGTCAAAAGTTATTGGCCCCTGCCCTTGGCGTTGGTATCGCCATCATGATGCGCGCTAACATTTTGACAACTGGTGCTGCCTTGATTTCTGCTACGGTAGGTTCGAATGCCGTCTACTTCACCTCAGCTATGACACCACAAACACATACTGCAACAGGTTGGGTAGCTGATCAAGCTGCTGGATCAATTGTGTTGACTTCTGGTCAGCCAATCTCTGCTGTTTTAGCAGCAGTACTGGCTGTACTCGTTGGTAATTGGTTGACCGGTAAAACGCCACTAGACATGATGCTCGTGCCACTAGTCGCCGTTCTCGCTGGTACATTCTTTGGATTGGGTACAGCGGCAGTTACGACACCATTTTTAAACTGGGTATCAGAGTCTTTAGCTTCAACAATGAGCGTTAATCCTTTCCTTGGTTCGTTCATTGTCTCAGTTGTTTGGTTCTTGTTTTTAATGACGCCAGCCTCCTCTGCCGCCCTTGCTATTGCAGTTATGCTCGATCCACTTTCAGGTGGTGCCGCTTTAATTGGCACCACCGCAGGATTCGTTGTTTACACAGCTATGGGATGGACACAAAATAATATAGGTGCTAATATTGCCCAAACAATTGTCACACCAAAAGTACAGTTTCCTAATTTATTAAAAAGCCCTCTACTCATGTTTGGCCCTGCGTTCATAGCTGGTATGTCAGCTATGGTCGCTGTTGGTATATTTCATCTGAAAGTGCCATTTGCCATTGCAGGGCTTGGCTTAAATGGCTTTATTGCACCAATAGCATTAGCTTCATCTGACCCTCGCGCACTAGTACTAGTTGCTGTATTTGGTATTTTAGTACCCGTTGTTGCTAGCATGGCAATGTACTACGCCTTGAAAAAATCAGGTAAAACACGTAAAAATGATTTACATTTAGATGTTGTTTAATTTTTATATAAGCGTTATAGTAAAATTATTATATTTTTATAAGAAAGAAGAAGAAAATGTCACAGAAGAAAGCACAACCCAAAGATTTCAATTGGTCAGAACTTGGATTTGAATATCACGACCTTCCTTACCGCTTCCGCGCCTATTATAAAGATGGCAAATGGAGTGAAGGTGGTCTAGAAACTGACTCTAATTTACCAGTGAATGAGGCAGCAACTGGTCTTCACTATGGCCAAAACATTTTTGAAGGTTTGAAAGTATACAGACGCCAAGATGGTGGTGCTAATCTGTTTCGCCCTGACCGTAACGCAAAAAGATTACAAAATTCAGCTGCGCGGCTGATGATGGCACCAGTTCCTGAAGAACTATTCTTGCGTGCCTTAAATGCTGTTACAAAAGCAAATAAAGATTTTATCCCGCCCTACGGTACAGGTGCAACGCTTTATCTTCGGCCATTCGAATTTGGAGGTGGTCCAGTTGTTGGCGTACATCCTGCGGATAATTATGTTTTTGAAGTCTACGCAACGCCTGTTGGCGCATACTATAAAGGTGGTTTAACGCCAACGGCCTATGTTACTAATGAATATGATCGTGCAGCTCACGGTGGTACTGGCGCGGCTAAGGCTGGTGGTAACTATGGCGCATCAATGCTTGCTGGTGACGAAGCACACGCTGCTGGCTACTCTGATGTTGTTTATCTAGATCCGCGTTTGCATGAAAATATTGAAGAGTTAGGTTCCGCAAACTTCTTTGGTATCACAAAGGACGGTCGCTTCTTGACACCAAAGTCACCTTCAATTTTGCCATCAGTAACAAAGTACTCTCTTCTTGAAGTCGCAAAGGAGCTGGGACTGGAAGCCGAGGAAACAACCATTTCAATCAATGATTTGGACCAATTCACAGAGGCAGGTGCTATGGGAACTGCAGCAGTTATTTCTCCTGTCGGATCAATTACGCATCATGGCAATAAACATGTCTTTTACTCAGAGACAGAGGTTGGTCCTTGGACACAAAAATTGTACGATCGTCTGACTGCTATTCAATATGGTGATGAAAAAGGTCCAGAAAATTGGGCCGTTAATGTTCCCCTTGATTAATTTTTGATTCGCACAGCGTCTTTCAATAAAAAATGCCGTACTGTAAAATAATTGTTTTATCGTTTAATCATTGACGAGTAAACTATTTCTTGTTATACTAGTATAGTTGTCTGATGGATATCAGACATCACTGACCATGGCTCGTTGGTCAAGTGGCTAAGACGCTGCCCTTTCACGGCGGAATCGAGAGTTCGATTCTCTCACGAGCTATATCAAGTCGCAACTCCGGTTGCGGCTTTTTATGTGTTCAGTATTTTTAAAAATAAACCCTAAAGTTTGGATAATATCAGTCCGAACTTTAGGGTTTATGTCATTAAAATGGTTATTTTTGTTTGATTACAAATGCGCGTTTTGTAGTCGTTTTGTTACTTGATGCCACTTTTTTATTTTTATTGATTTTTTCTTTACTATTATTTCTATTTTTTTCAGTTTTTTTATGTGTATTTCTATGTGATCGCTTACTATTTTTTGACCGCTCCTCTGGTTCAACTGGACGCGGGTTAACATTCTCCAAAACAAAGTAAGGTGCACCAAAATTAACATATTCAAATAAATAATCCTGAAGTGAAGCTATTTTATCATCATTTGCCACTGTTTTGTCATTGCGATAAAAGCCCTTTAGTCTTAACTGCTCCGCAGAAATATCGCCAACAATATAATCATATTGTGCCAGCAAAGGTGTATATCGGATAGCTAACTTTTCTGTGTCAAAAGCCGACTTGAAATTATCTACCAATTCTAACGTTAGTTTATCAATTTCTATTTCATCACCGTGTCGTGTAATCTGATATGCTGTTTTACGTTCTTCTTGTTGCAATAATGTTTGCGTTTTTAATGTTTCACGATCCATATGGAGTGCCTTTCCTCTAAACAGCGTGTTTGGTATCACTGTACTTTTCTTGATAATATTGTGCCATCAACTCGCGTAATAAAATGTCTAATTGTATTTTAGCAGGGGCTTGTTGTATAATCGGGAAAAATGGGACCCATTTATAGTGATCAAGTGTTGCAATGTTATATTGCTTCTGATTTTCAAGCGGTTTTCCTTGGTATAAAATTTGTCCATCACGCTGACGATCAATACCAGAAAAACGAATATAACCAAATACTTTACCACGAAATCCACTACCCTTCATTGCTAATGTTGCTAACCAACTTTGTTGCTCGTCAATCTCTTCAAAGAGCGTCTTGATTTCTTGGCCTGTTAATGTGATTAACATCGGATTAATAGCATGTGGCATACTCTCCAACAACTCATATTGGCTTAAATCGCCTTTAGGCAAATCATCAACAAACATACCACTCGAGACCATGGCAGCTGGTACGTTAAAATATTTTTTCAAGGCTCGCAGTGCATCATAATTTTGTTCATCAGTAGTTAAGTCGCGTGGTAACGTTGTCACATGCTTTTTTTCTAACAATTTCTGCCCGTTACGTAACCAACCACTAATCAAAGTGTAGTCTTCATCAGATTCTGCTATTTCATATATTGGTGTAGTTACAGCTTGCTTATTTAAGATATGATGATTGGAAAGAGACAGTGTGATATCACCAACATTTTCCCCATATCGACCAGCTGCAGCTAATAAACTACCATTTAATAGTTTACCATGTGGTAACAAATGATGTGTGTGTGCGCCAATGATCACATCAATATCATACTTTTCACCAATATGTTCATCAGTAGGCAAACCTAAATGTGATAGTAGAATAACGACATCTGCTTGTTGATGAAGCAAAGGTAATAATTTATCGATTGTTTCATCAATCTGCTGCGGATACCAACCCAAGGCAGGATATGTCAGATCATACGGGGCTGTCAATGCGAAAATAGCTAGTTTTGTGCCAACAGCAGTTTGGATAATTTTATAATTTTGAGCCCACTTAGGCTGTGTTTGATTTGGTTCTTCTTTCAAATTACTTAGTATAACATCAAAATCAGCGTCATCATATAAATGATTCATTGCATCATGCGATAACACTAATCCTTCATTATTGCCAATGGTTACCCCATCATAATGAGCATCGTTCATTAATGCCACATTTCCTTGGCCCATTGTTGCATCCGTAAATGGATTCAAACGATCAATTGCATCGCCAATATCAAACGTGTAACTTTCTGAGTACTGTATTTGCTTATTTGACAAAAATCTTAATATACGTGGCCAGTTTTCAAAATGAGAATGCATATCATTTGTATGCAATAGGTGTATTGTTTCAGTCAGCATCTAAATCCTTTCTATACGCCGCATAATACCATGGCTATTTATTATTTTAAATATATGTTTGACAATATTTTTTATTATATAGTTCTATTTTACACTAACTGCACAAAAAAGGCGCTGCATTTCGCAGCGTCTTATTGACCGAAATGATACAAAAACGCCATAAAGTTTTGTAAATTCGCGGGGAAAGCGTTTAAACCCCAAATAATACGTTCATGTTCACCGGGCGCTTTGTAACGTACGCCCCACTCATCGTTTAAACTTGCGTCCATATGTGAAGGACCATGGTACTCAGACATCCATGTGTTAAGATATGACATGGCTTCTTGCGCAAAAGCATCCCAAGATGTAGTCATATCCACCCAAGGCTCTTGATATCGCCATTTGAATGATTCACCCTTTTCATTAAAATGTGGGTTGTAATAATCAAAATCAATATCTAAAATGTTTTTGACTTCTTGACGCTTGTCTCGGCTTTGCCAAAATGCGTGCCCTTCATGTCGTTTAACATAAATATAATCAAATCCAGTCACCAAATTACCACGATAAACCACCAAAAAATCTAATCGTGCCTGTTTCATATTAACCCTCGATTATAATCAAATCTTTGGTAATACCCGCCGTCAAATTTTCATAACCATCCTGTGTCACAATGATATCATCTTCAATACGAACACCACCTTTTTCAGCTAAATAAACCCCTGGCTCAATTGTCAATAAGTGTCCTGCTTGTATTTCATCACTTGACTGTGCGCTTAATGCAGGCCCCTCGTGTATATCTAAACCAACGCCGTGACCTGTTGAATGATTATAATACTCACCATAACCATGCGCTGCAATGTAATCTCTTGCCACATGATCGATTTCGCTACCAGAAATACCTGGTTTTATAATGCCAATGGCATTCTCATTCGCTTGCTTGACTACTGCATAAACTTCTTTTAGTTCATCGCTAATGTTTCCAACAGCAATGGTACGTGTTACATCAGATGTGTAATTTGCAACATAGTAGCCGAAATCAATTGTAACCAAATCTCCTGATTCAATGGCTTTATCCGTCGCTTCACCATGTGGTAATGCTGAGCGATATCCTGATGCAACAATCGTATCAAACGATGCTTTTTCAGCACCATATTTCTTTTGCAAGCGGTCCAATTCATTGGCAACTTGACGTTCCGTCATACCAACTTTAATCAAAGGAAGCAACTCATTAAATGCGTGCACGGAGGCTTGAGCTGCATTTCGTAAGGCTGCTAATTCGGAATCGTCTTTTATCTCTCGCAGCGCTTCAACAGCTGAAGGTAATGCATCAAAGGCAATATCTGCTGGTAATAATTCATCAATATAATCATAGATATTGTATGGCAAGTCTGCCTCAAACGCCAATTGTTTAATATTGAATTCTACGGCGGTAGCTACTGCCTCTTCGTAATAGGCACGAGTGATTTTCAAATCAACTCCTGCAGGTAAACGATGACTATAATCCGTTTCATAACGTGAATCAGTAATTAAGCGTGCCTGATTGCGCCCAATGACAATAACGCCGTCACCAGTACCACCATCAAAACCTGTTAAATACTTTGTATTAGCGCCTTGATAAACGATCATACCATCAAGAGATAGTTTCTTTAAAAGTTTTTGTAATTTGGTAATTCGTGCTTCAAAATATTTAGTCATATAATGTATCCTTTTTGTTTAGTCGATATTTTCATTATAGCACAAGTACCCATTCAATCTATTGATTCCTCGTCTCGTTATTGCTTTGGACATTAAAAAAATCAGAACAATAAATTGTCCTGATTTTTAAATTGGATTACTTTGCAGCAGCCAAAATTTCATTGTATTGTTCACGTGAGTAAACAGATACTTGACGCTTTTCGCGACCTTTACGTTCAAACTTTACGACACCATCTGACAAAGCAAAAAGTGTGTCATCGCCACCCTTTTTAACATTCACACCTGGATAGATATGTGTGCCACGTTGGCGATAAATAATCGAACCAGCTGTCAAAGCTTGTCCGTCAGCAACCTTAGTTCCTAAACGACGACCAGCTGAGTCACGACCGTTGGCTGAAGATCCGCCACCTTTGTGGTGCGCGAACATTTGTAAGTTTTCTTGGTTCATCAACATAAGTCTATTTCTCCTTTACAAGTAATGATTACGCGATTGAATCAATCTTCACGCGTGTATATGGTTGGCGGTGACCTTGCTTAGAATGCATATTCTTCTTAGCCTTGTACTTGAAAGTAATCACTTTCTTTTGCTTGCCCTGCTTTTCAACAGTTCCAGCAACTTTAGCACCTTCAACAAAAGGTGCCCCAACTTTGCCATCAATCAAAACAACTTGGTCAAAAGTAACCTTTTCACCTTCAGCTGCATCTAACTTTTCGACGAAAATTGTATCGCCTTCAGCGACTTTATATTGTTTGCCGCCTGTTACAATAATTGCGTATGCCATTATTGAATTCTCCTTATACTTAGACTCACCATCCCAGGCGGGTCGGCCCTAGTCCGACACGTACTTCAACCTGTTCCGAGTGGTTGTAGCTATGCTAACAACCTTTCAATTATAACAAAACCAAATCATTTCGTCAATATAACTTACTCTTATTTTTTATCCAAACGTTCAAAATTAAATAACGCCAAACCAGTTTGCGCCCATCCTGTTGTATTAATACGTAAGATTTCAACAAACTCTGCTAACAATTCAGTTTGTGCTAAGTTCATATTTTCCACCAACCATTTAGCAATAAGTGCCCAAAAACCACCAGTAACTATTTCCCATTGAAATATTTGTCGACGACGGAGTTCATCATCAGTTATTACAGACAACTGGGTTTGCATTTGTGTTCGCATGCGTGACATTAATGTTGTAAAATAAATTGAATCATGATGTAAATTAAGTACTGCATTATAAAATGCGGCACGATCACTAACTGCTGCAATCATTTTAGCTAGATGAAATTGACCTTGTATTTGTGCCATAAATGCTACTAATAAACTGTTATTAACTTCTGAAATTAAATGTTCCTTATTACGATAATACTTATAAAAAGTCCCTCGTGTCACTTGTGCACGACCTAGTAACGTTGTAATTGAAAATTCTGGCTGTGTCGTTAATAAACCAATCGTTGTTTCCTCAATAAGCTTTTTTGTCCTTAAAATTCGAGCATCTTCTTTTCCCACAATAATCCTCCTAACAAAAAAGCACAATGACTGTGCTCACTCCTCATTTTTGGCGCCAATTTTGTAAATTGCTGATTCAATATTGAGATCAATTTTCATTTGCGTCACGATATCAGCACGTTGTGCTGAACTTTTATTCATTGCATTGACAGACATTGTTATAATCGTATCAAATTTATCATGAAACCGGGATGCCACACTACCATCAATATTATAATGCCCTTTTTTAGCGGCTTGGACAATTGTGATGATACCATCTCGACCATAAAATGCATCTCTCAGTGCTTGTGCATCGGCATTACTCAAATTGCGGCTATTATGTTTAATAATCTGATCACCAGATTTTTCAATTGCTGTCATCGTTTTGGGCTTCTTGTAATTGAAATCATCCAATTTATCAATAAAATCATTGATATTGCTACGAGAAGCTTTTAAATGTCGATAGTCTGCCCTAGGAATCGACACACCAGCATATTTTGGTTGTTGATTCACTGTTGCAAAAGCAGCCAATAGTACAACAATAATAACACCTAAGGCAATAAATGCTTTTCTCATATATTAATTCCCCACATTTCAATACCTCTAGTATACTATGAATAATTAAATTTTTAAAATAGATGTTTTAAATCTTTAAAATTTACTGTTTTTATGCTATGATATAATTTGTATTGCGTTGGTAGCTCAGCTGGATAGAGCAGCCGGTTTCTACCCGGCAGGTCGAGGGTTCGACTCCCCCTCAACGCATATTGGCCGTTTTACCATATTTGTTGGTAAGACGGTTTTTTGTTTGGAAAGTGTTGGTGTGATTGGCTTTAGAGTAACTATATGTGCTTATCAGTAATCACTAAAATTCACTATTTTTGCTACAGGTTGCTACAAAAGTGCTACAAACTAAACCTACAATTTAGCTCCTTTTGTTATTTATTTAGCCGTATTAGCGTACTCAAAGTAAATGTCGATTTTACCTGAATATATTTGGCGAATGGTTCTAATCCAATACAAGCTTTTCGACTTCTTAGTGAGCCGTTTGATAATCTCTGCTACTAAGCGACTATCAAACAACGTAATTATCATGTTTTTCAATAAAAATGTACAATATATGAGTTTAGATGTATAATCTAAACAAATTCGAAAGGGGCATTTTCATGATCGCAGCAATACTTGACTTTTTCTCAGGAATTATAGGTAGCTTCGCTAGTGGTTTAATGCACGATGCTCACAAAAAAGATAAGGATGAGAAGGACGCATAGACTCGTTAATATACAGGTATGTATAAGATTGGTAAAAATTCTATCAAGCATACTGACCGTTTTATCAGAATTTCACATAAAACGGTCTTTTATTTTTAAAAAAATATATATGATTACGGTTTAAGCATACATATAGACTACATTATAATTAAATATCGTGTTTTGACCGCTTTGAGCGACAATTTACAGCATACAAAAACCAATTAGACATTAATCCAATTGGCCAACTTTGTCTTACTTATTTTTCTTCATCATCTTTTAATTTATTGATACTATCCTTCACTGAATCTTTAGCATCTGTCACTGCGTCTTTTACTTTACCAAAAACGCCTTGAGCCTTGCCTTCAGCTTCACGCTGTTTGTCCCCTGTAACTTTACCCTCTACCTCTTTTGCCTTACCAGCAATTTTGTCTTTTGCATTATCAAACTTTTCTTCAACTGACATATAATGTTCTCCTTGAGTTTTATTTGATGTTACACGTTTATTATAACACACCTCATAAAATATGGCAAAAATGCCATATTTTATGGTGACGATTCTAAAAAACATACAAACACTAAGTTAATTTCTCTTGCGCATTGAAATGTTAACTTTAAAAAGTTATATCTACAGGCTGATCTCGAAATGATTCAACTTTGACAGATCTAAGTGTTAATTGAATAACTGCCTTATTTTTAAACGTGTCCGACAATTCTCTTATTTCCGAATGTTTGGTTAATGTTTGTTGTAATTGATCTGATGTAACCATATTTACGTCAATCTCGTTGGAAGTCAATCTAGTGCCCGTTTTTTTATCAAACCAAGTTGCAATTGCTACTGATTGACTATCACGTATGTTTTTAACCCTTTGCGAGGTCACATCTGACACGACATAAAAAACATTTGTCGCAGTATGCGACTGTTTAAATGTTATGATGTTTGATGCAATCTTTCCTGCTGCATCAGCCGTTGATAATATTAAAATATTATCTAAATTTTGAAGGGCTTTCTGAAAGGGATTACTATTTTTTAAAACAGTTACAGATTTAAATTGACGTTTTTGTTTCAGAATAGTTAGTATGGTCAGTGGCACTGTCAAAATAATATAACCCACAATCGTAGCCAACAATGATTTGTAGAAATAATTATTGACACCTGATATATCAACAATGTATGTAGAAACAAACATCGTGATTAAAAAAATAAAAAATAATTGAATAAATCTTTTAGCGTACATCGTAACCCCCATCACTTATGCTATCATAATTTGCAAAATCCAAACAATTGAATAACACTTTGCTATGTATTTCAAAAAATATTATTCGCCAGCAGTCACTTTAATACCAACAATAGCCACGATTAATAAAACAATAAAAAACCAAGTAGCCACTGGAAACTTATCATGAAATAATAACACGCCAACAACCACTGCCCCAACAGCACCAATACCCGTCCAAATTGGGTAAGCCAAACTAAAGGGTAATTGTTTCACTGCTTTTAATAAGAAAAACATACTAGCAATTAAACCGATAATTGTTATCATTGCCCAACCAATCTTAGTGAAGCCTTGGCTTAATTTCATAGTTGTTGACCATAATATTTCAGATAACCCTGCAAGTAATAAATAAAGCCATGACATATGATAATATCTCCTTAAAAATAAAAACAAGCGCCAGCTAGCTTTAACCACTTCCGACGCGAGGATTTGAGTAATGAAACATCAATATCACTATATTTTAACATATTTTTTTACGGCACAAATTTGATTCTTTTAAATAGGTGTACCCAAAAGATAAAAACGCTACCCTTTAAGAGTAGCGTTTTTTATTCATAATAATTATTGCAACCCTTGTGGCTCTAAAAGTGAGCCTTAATCTTATAGATTGGTTGACCTTTAGCCATGAACTTTTGTTCATATTCAGTTTCAATATTACCAGCAACCTTTTCAACATCATGATGCAAGTCTAATGTATAATCATCCGTTGTCCATCGCATACCATAATTCATAAAACTAATCATTGAGTATTCAAACAAGTGTCGGTTATCCGTTTTAAATTCGACCTCACCATGTTGTGGCAAAATTGCTTCATAGGATTTTAAAAATGATTTGTAAGTTAAGCGACGAGATTCGTGTCGCTTTTTTGGCCAAGGATCAGAAAAATTAAGGTACAGTTTCGACACTTCTTCTTTTTCAAAATAAGTCTCTACACCGTTGCCATTACCATAAATGTAACGCAAATTTGGCAACTTACCTACTTGGTCAAAACTTCTACGCGCAGCCATTGCCACAGCTGTTTCTTGAATTTCCATGCCGATATAATTGATTTCTGGATGAGCTAACGCCATCCCTAATATAAATTGTCCTTTTCCAGAACCAATTTCAATATGAATTGGTTGATTTTGATCAAATAGCGTTTGCCACTGACCAATTTTTGCCGTTGCCTGTTCTTGATCAATCACAATATCAGAATGTTCGGTTAACCAATCAGGTGCCCAGGGTTTTGCTCGAAGATGCATATCGTTTCTCAATGTGTTCTATATGGGTTAACACATGGCTTTCTTTTTATTTTATTTTTTGGGGAATATAAACGCGGTTTAAAAATAGACTAACAACACACATTGTGATACCTACAGCAATTAGCGCCATCCAACCATGTATGGCACTAACGCACGTAAATAGAACAATCAGGATCATCATCATTTGTTTTATTAAATGACTAAACGCTTTTTGATTCGATTTATTATCAATTGGTAATAGACGGGTCCAAATATTTTGTTGCGTTGTCGTATAAAGCGGCACTAACTGAAATATCACCAGATACATCATAAGCGATGCAATTCCTGCAATTAACCATGTTGGTACATCATTTAAAGCGTACAAAATAATAATAGCTACAGTTATTAAACGCATAATCAGTGGTAACAATTCAGTATCTCGCATAAAGCGTGTTAAATACAAGCGATATATGACTGGCTGCCGTTTAGCCAGCCACTTAATGATAACATCCAGATAATGTCGCCGTTTAGATGTACGTGGTTGGTTTGGTACTTCGGCAAAAGTCGCATAAAAATGCAACACCCGTTGCTCATGGTCTATCGCTTGAGAAACAGCTACCGGCCAATCAATCGCCAAACTGTTAGATCTTGATTCACTAATGTAAGTCACCCTGCCCAATAATACAATCAAAATCATCCAAACACTTCCAAACATCCATATGAAATCGCTTGGCAGCTGTCGTATTAGTGTGGTCATCATGGCCGGCACTAAAAAGTTTAACAACAATCGGCGTGCAATCACATGAGATTCCAACCATACAAGTCTTGGGTTTACAAAAAAAGTCGCACGTGTGGCTAACAATAACAACCATTTATAGCTTACCATAAACAATAACAACAACATCATACGCGTCAATGTAAACCGATGGCTTTGCACTAAAATAGGTGTTAAAACAACAACAAAAGCTAATTGCCACAAAGCACCATAAATAGTACTCAGTATCATACTATGATTAAAATACTTTTTTATTATTATTTGATCACTACCCATTAGATATAGACGATCGGCAGGTTTTAAATAGGTCACAATTGTGCCTACCTGTAATCCCAAAAGCATCCATAGCACCTCAACAAGCCACCAACAGTTTGATTGCAAAATTGAGTTAAGGATCGGAGAAGTGATTAGTTGTCGATAACCTAGCACACCAACACCAAAAGCAATTAAAAGGAACACAACGAAATGATCATTGAAAAGTAATCTTAAATATTTCATATTTGTACGTTGTGCACGAGCAAAACGCTGCATGAAAAGATTATTTAACGTCATCAATTCCAGCCCCTTGTATCAAATCAAAAAAATCATCCAATTGCGTCATCGGTAACCCATATTTTTGTGCCAATGCTTTGGGTGAACCCTCAAAGTAAACATGCCCGTCATGTAAAACAATAAATTTATCAACAAATTGAGTCGCTGACGCCAACAAATGCGTTGTCATTAAAACGCTTCGTCCAGCCTTAGCCTGTTGGCGCAAAAGGTTAGTAACTGCTTTTTGTGCTAGTGTATCCAATCCCAAAAAAGGCTCATCAACAATTAACAATGGTGCATCTAACATGAAAGCTGACACCAGCATCACCTTTTGACGCATCCCTTTTGAAAAATGGATCGGTAACCAATGTAATTTATCTTCTAGACGAAATACTTTAAGTAACGCAAGCGCATGGTCCCAAGAAGTACTATCATCCATTTCATGAGCAGCTAACATCAAATGCAAATGCTCACCTAAAGTCAGTTCCTCATACAAAATGGGCTGTTCCGGAATATATGCAATTTGTGATTTAAAAGCTGTGGGCTCATTCGCTAACTGTATATCATTTAATGTGATAGTGCCCTGCTTTGGTCGTAATTCTCCGATAACATGGTTGATCGTCGTTGACTTTCCAGCGCCATTCAAGCCAATCAAAGCAACAATTTCACCATCAGCAACTGCTAACGAAATATTTTTGAGTACCGTGTTGCCAGCGTAACCGCCGGATAAGTTTTCTATGTTTAATCCCATGTCATCTATTATAACAGGCATATCGTATTATTTGCTATAATAGAGAGAACAAAAAGAAATGAGGGTAAAACATGACAATTTTTGATAAAATTATTGCTGGTGAAATTCCAAGCTACAAAGTATATGAAGATGACGATATCTTAGCATTTTTAGATATTTCACAGGTCACACCAGGCCACACACTGGTTGTACCAAAGCAACCAGTCACTGACATTTTTTCATACGATGACGATTTAGCACAAAAAGTATTATTAAAATTGCCCAAAATTGCGCGAGCCATTAAAGCTAGCAACAATAAAATTAGTGGCATTAACATACAATCTAATAATGGCCCTTCTGCTGGTCAAACTGTTTTATACTCACACTGGCACCTCATTCCACGCTATGATAATGACGGACTAAATGACAAACTTGCGCCCACAATTGATAATAGTGCAGAATTTTCAGCAGAACGGTATCAAACAATTGCTAATGCAATTGCCTCTCAATTTTAAAGGAGAAACTTATGAAAATTTTTGATAATTTGAAAAATCTGACAACTCAAATTAAAAAAATTGCGACATTAACAAAAAAACTTCAAGCTCAGCAAGCTATCGTATCTGAAAAATTAATTGCGGCGCAAGCAGTTCAAGAAGACATTCAACGTGATATTGAAAAAATGAATTTCAAAAATCAACCACACTTAGACCGTATTCAAGAAAAAACGACTCATCTCAATGCTGAATTAGCAAAGTTTAAAGCGAAATAACTGTTTTTGTGGTAAACTATTCAAATACTCATTAGAAAAGGAAACGAAACACGTTATGCGTAAATTTATTTGGGGGCTCCTTGTAGTAATTTTTATTGGGGGTCTTGTCTTCCTTGGTTTAAACTCATCAAAGACTTTGATGACGTCAGACTCAGGAAAAATCACAGAAAACGAATTCATAGCTGACATTAAAAAGTCATCAGCCGGACAACAAGAATTTGCTAATATGGTTATTAACAAGGTTCTTGCTAAGCAATATGGTGGTAACGTATCAAAATCAGATATTCAAGATGCCTTTGATACACAAAAAGCACAATATGGCGATTCATTTAAGCAAGCCTTGGCATCTAACAACACAACCGAAGATCAACTAAAGGTAAATATCAAAAACAACTTAATTATGACTGCCGCAGTTAAAGCAAATTACAAAATAACTGACAAGCAACTCAATGATGCCTATAAGAATTATCATCAAAACACTACGATTTCCTTAATCACTGCGAAAAATGAAGATGCTGCTAAAAAAGCCATTGATGATTTGAAATCTGGCGAAAACTGGGATACTGTTTATAAAAAGTATACAACGGATAAAACATACGCAAAACAAAATGGCCAATTACCCGCATTTGATTCAACTAGTACAGCTATTGATACAGCCATACAGAGCGCTGCATTTAAGTTGAACAAATCAGGCGACTACTCAAGCTCACCTATTACTGGTTCAAATGGTGGTTATTACGTTATTACTTTAAACAAAAAAGCATCTAAACCTGGTTTAAATAGCGTCCGAAATAAATTATCAGATCAAATTGTATCATCATTCTTGAATGATCAGAAAAACACATCAAAAATTCAAGCAATTGTTGGAAAAATTTTACGTAAAGAAAACGTCAATGTAAAAGATTCTCAACTAAAAAATGCTCTAAACACTTATATGACAGCTGGTATTTCATCATCAAAGTAAAAAACATAACCTCTTTGAAGTGAACCCAATAACTTGGACAAAATAAAAAAATGTCCAGAAAGTTATTGGGTTTTTTCTATGTCTAAATATTCAAATGAATTTAAATTAAT
>NZ_JAFBEK010000005.1 GCF_016908715.1 Leuconostoc rapi
TATATTATCTTACCACGCTCAGTTCCCTTTGTCAACTACTTCTTTTCAATCTCTTCTCAGATCTTCTTGAATTAATTGCCTCTTTCGCCTCGCGTCCTTCGTAAGAACATATACTAATATACCAACTTCCCGCCCTCCCGTCAACTACTTTCTTCACCCCCTTTTTCCTCGTCCTTTTTTCACCCCTCTTTCGCCTCGCTTCTTTTCCTTTCGTTCGCTTTTTATCCCCCTTTTTTTCTTCCCCCTTTTCTCTTATTCGCTTTCCTGGTTTTTCCTTTACCTTTCCTTAAGGTTTTATTGTAACGTTAGCTTCAAGTCATCAGGTTTAATCAGCTTAAACCTTGTCATAAATAACCATTTTAAGAAAAACGCCAATATAACAGGTAAGACAACAAACGTTGTTAAGATACTAAATATAGCACTAACCGACCCATCTGATAAAGTAAATGCGGTTAAGGGACCAATCAGACCCGAAAAACCAAACCCTGCCGAAGCTGGTGTGCCCTTAACACCGAAAAGAGTTGCCACGACGCCCATAATCATTGCCCCAATTGTTGTGGGAATAAATAGTTTTGGTTTTGTTAACATGTTAGCCATTTGTATTTTGGGCGAGCCAATAAAGTGTGCCAAAGTCCCACCAAGAGGATTAACTTGCGCACCCATTGCAGCTAGAGTAAAGCTCGCAACGACAATACCTGCATTAGCAGCACCCGACCCGATACCAGTTAAATTAATAGCCATCGCAATACCAACTGATGACAACGGTGACACAATTAAAAAGGCAAAAACACCGCCCAGTACTGCACCAAGAACTATCGGCGTAAGATCTGTTGCATACGCGACCGTCATACCAATAACCATTTGAACTTGGCGCAATGGGTCTAACGTTGCTAATCCAATGCCCCCGGCAATCATTAGAACAACTAATGGCTGTAATAACATTTTCAAGTGTCCAAACAAGTTTTCAGTCAACTTAACAAGTGCTGTTGCAATAATTGCAACGAGTAAAATATTTAAGATAACACCAGTACCACCAATAATCATGCCGGATTTTGTTTGTGTAACAACACCCGATGATACAAATATAGCTAATGCTATAGAACCCGAATCAATCGGGGATAACTTGAATATTTGTCCAACTGCAAAACCAGCCACGAGTGGTAAAGTACTCTGAATAAGCGTTGTCATAAAAGCAACTTTAGCCGCCACAGGATTACCTGCGAATAGTAAAAGTAACTGGCTAACTAAGGCACTGGGTATTAATGTAATAACAATACCTAAGCTCGTGCCATTTAAAACAGTCACAATAAATTCCCGAACACGATATGACCGTTTATTTTGCACAGGCTTTACCGTATTTTGTATCATTTTACTCATCCATTTGTCCTCATTAATATGTATGCGCAAAAAGCGCTTAGTTATACTTCATGTTCAAATTGTTGACTAATAACATCATTCTTTTTATGTGTTTAAAATCTACTGTCTTTAGTAATACTATTGACGCTGAATATAAATCAACTGCTATCATGTTTGCTGCTCGAGCATGAATGGCAAGTTTTTCATCGTCTCACACGCCCATCATTAAAATTTTAGGCTTGGCGGTTATCTTTAAGATAATCATTCAATCGTGACATCGCATCTTGTAAAGTAGCTAATGATGCTGCATAACTCAGACGAATATACCCTTCACCTCCCGGACCAAAAGCGCTTCCTGGCACTACTGCCAGTTTATTTTTAACCGCCAAATCACGTGCAAATTCAAAATCGTCCTGATGATACCCTGCTGGTATTTTAGCAAAAATATAAAAAGCGCCTGCTGGTCTTGGTATTGTAAATCCTAGGTTGATCATTGTTTGATAAACAAAGTCACGACGCTCTTGATAAGCCGCCTTCATCGCCAGTGTATCTTGACGGCCAGCTTCGGTTCCCAAAGCTTCGGCTGCCGCCGCCATAGCAGTATTATTAGCTGTTGTAATTGTAAATTGGTGAATCAGACTCAACTTGGTCACTAACTCGGCTGGTGCTGCTAAAAAACCGATACGATAGCCAGTCATTGCATGGGATTTAGATACACCATTTAAAATAATCGTTTGTTCAGGTAAGTACTGGGCCATTGAAACATGGGTTGTTTCATAGGTTAGTTCGGAATATATTTCATCTGAAATAATAACAATATTAGTGTCACGCAGAACATCAGCAAGCGCCTTAATCTCTTGTGCACTATACGTGACACCGGTTGGATTTGAAGGAAAGTTTAATACAATGGCTTTAATACTATCTCCATGCGTTTTGATCGTTTGCTTTAACATTTCTGGACTCAAAACAAAATCGTTGCTAGACGTATCAATAAATACAGGCTCACCACCGCCAACCAATGTAATAGGTATGTATAGCGGGAATATTGGTGTTGGTAAGATGACCTTATCCCCCTCATTTAGTAACGAGGTGAGTACAGTGTAGATTGCTTCTGTTGCGCCAACTGTTACAATGATTTCACTTGCAGCATCGTACGTGACATCATAACGATCCTTTAAGAAATGCGTTGCTGCTTTACGAACCGCCATCGTACCATTTGAAGCAGCATAGTGTGAATCATTTTCTAAAATAGACCTGACAGCGGCCTGTTTGATATGCTCGGGGACATTAAAGTCTGGTTCACCAAGTGTTAACTTTAAAATACTAGGAATTGTGCTGACTTCATTATCAAAAGCACGGATGGCACTTGGCTGAACACGTTCCAGATTATGATTTAGTCCTGTTAATAGTGTTTGTTTTACTACGGGCATATTTTTTCTCCTAATTTCTAATCTAACAAAAAACGCACATACGGACCATTCCGAATGTGCGTTAGTTCTATAGTTGAACTCACTGCGGCATTCGATGGTTGTTGCCATCTGAATACCATTGCAAAATGCTCTTGGTAACCAGACGACTATCCGAAATACCAAAAGTAAAATTTATTTGAGTTTTTTTTACGCATGTTTGTCATTTGTTAAAAACCTTCAACATTTTTATGAGATAATTATAATATTTTTTAATATGATTGTCAAATAAAAATCGTAATGTGCTAGTTATATCTGAAAAAACTAATTCATCATGTTGATAACTAATATGAATTAGCTCATTTAAAGTGATCCTTTTTGAGGAATACTACGGCCATTCATAATATCATTGACAAGTAAATCAAGCCGGACCTTTGTGCGTGACCAATCATCATTCTCTAGTTCATAGGCAATATGTTGCAATGCAGTTGGTAATGTGACATCACGCAAAAATTCAGGAGACGCGACCCTTTTTTTAACAGAAGTAGGATCATCCCCACGAACTTGAACCCGTTCCACTAAAACATCAGGGCTAGTAACAGTCACAAAAATAATTACAGCTTGTTCTCTTAACTCTTTGGCGTAGGTGATTGCACCAGCAGTGTCTAATACGATGGTAATGTATGGATTTTTTTGCCATGCCAACTCAAGGCCTTCATATGAAGAACCGTATTGTGAACCCGCATATTTCACACGCTCCAGAAAATGTTTCTTTTCAAAGGAGACCTTATCTTCGAAATAGTAGGACACGCCATCTATTTCTCTATCACGAGGTGCACGCGTTGTATGGGTAATAACCCGTGGCATACGATAATTATCTTGTAAATATCGTGCAATTGTTGTCTTACCGACACCGGTTGCGCCTGTAATTACAAAGACTTTATTATTTTTCATTTACCCTCATTCCTTACTTTTTCTATTGTAACGTATCTTACCATTCAAAGTTAGACATTCAGTGCTTAAATTGTTAAAATAATAGTTATGATTAAATTAAAATAATATGGGAGAAACTTTATGTCCATCTTTTCGAGAGCATTTAAACGAGAATCTGTTGATAGTTATATCCGTGCAGATTCTCATATGGCACGTGTTTTAACCACAAGAGATTTGATTGGCTTGGGCGTTGGTACAGTCATCGGTACCGGTATATTTATTTTGCCCGGTCATGAAGCTGCACAAAATGCAGGTCCGGCCGTATCTGTCGCCTTCTTAATTGCAGCTATATTTTCAGGGCTATCAGGTATGGCATTTGCTGAGTTTTCATCCGCTATGCCAGTTGCTGGTTCTGCTTATTCTTATGGCACAGTTGTTTACGGTGAAATTATTGGTTGGTTATTAGGTTGGTCTCTAATTTTAGAATATTTTCTAGCTGTTTCCGCTATTGCGACTGGTTTTTCTGCTTACCTAGGTAATTTATTAATCACATTTGGCATTCATATGCCAAAGTCTCTTCTAGCCGGCCCAATGGAAGGTGGTGTTATTAATTTATTCGCCGTCTTAATTATCTTGCTAGTTACTGTTATCTTATCACGTGGTTTAAATGCTTCCAAAAAAATTGAAAATGGTGCCGTTATCTTAAAAGTTGTCATTCTTGCACTATTTATTATCGGTGGCTCATTTTTCATCAAACATACAAATTATGTACCCTTTTATCCCAAAGAATTCCATTCTGGTTTTGGTGGGTTAAACGGCATATGGGCAGCCACTGCAAGTATCATCTTCGCTTTTCTTGGTTTTGATACAATTGCAGCACATGCTGCCGAAGTGAAAAACCCACAAAAAACAATGGCTCGTGGGATTATCGGTACAGTTATTATTTCAGCCTTACTTTACGTCCTGTTCTCAATCGTTCTAACAGGTATCGTGAACTACAAAAAACTTGGCGTTGATGACCCTGCTGCGTTTGCTTTACAAGCTATTCACCAAACACAATTCTCTGTTGTTATTACCGTAGGCGCTCTTGTCGGTATGTTCACCGCTATTCTAGCGCTGGTTTATGCGTCATCGCGACTCACCTACTCATTTGGTCGTGATGGCTTACTACCACGCAGTTTAGGTAAAATATCAGCAGGCTCACGGTTACCAGTCAATGCATTAATTCTTGCCGTGATTGTTGAATCGATTTTTGCCGGTCTAATCCCATTGAACACATTAGCTAGCCTAATTAATGCTGGCACATTATTGGCCTTCATGTTCATTAATTTTGGTATTCTAATATTACGTAGGCGCAAGGACCTGTCACATGACGGCTTTAAAGTACCCGGTTATCCTTTAGTACCATTTATTGCAGGCGTGATCAGTTTACTACTGATTACAAAATTACCCGTCGAAACACTAGAGCTGTTTAGTATCTGGTTGGTTCTAGGTATTATTTGGTACTTTGCCTATGGTATCCGTCATTCAAAGCTATCATAAAATAAAAAAAGTAGCCGGAATATTCCGGCTACTTTTTTATTTTTGATTATTATATAATTCATGTGTCATTGACCAAATTAAATGTCCTTGATTATCTGTCGTTTCTCGTTGTTTAAAACCCAAACGTTCAGCCACATGGCGACTTTGAATATTATCAATGTCATGACTTAACCAAATGAGATTTAAACCCAATTCATCAAAACCAATTGTTAGTAATTCACATATGGCTTCATGCATAAAACCCTGTCCCCGCTGTGCTGGCGTTAAAACGTAACCTATTTCAGCAGTCTGGTTATCTTCTTTTTGGCGGAAATCAACACTGCCAATAAGTTCATTGGTATTGCGTAAAGCAATGCCATATTTTTTAGTCCCTACAACGTCTTGCCAAAAATAACCTTTAATCGCCAGGTTTTCAACATCTTTGATGCTATGACTCAACTGACCAGATAGCCATTTAACAGTGGTTTCATCACTTAACCAATGATACATTTGTGGTGCGTCAGTTAACAAAACATTTCTGAGTAGTAGACGTTCTGTTGTGATTGTTTGATAGTTTTCGATTGTCTTCATTTTCCCTTATGACCAGAAAACCCCGAAAATAATTTTCGGGGTTAATTTATTATAGCAACGGTGTCTTACGACGTAAATATGATTCAACCAATTTTTCATAAATTCCAGGTTCAACACTATCCAGTGCCGGCCCCAAAACGTCCATCGCTTTATCAAAATTATAATCACGCTCATAGAACATGCGTGCTTGTGCACTAGCCGCGGCCACACGATCACTTGTCGTCCGGTAACGATTAGCATATTGTAACAACTGCTCCGTCAATGCCGCTTGATCAACTAATGTATTTGTCTTTTCTTTTAGTGTATCAATATCTGCCGAAACAATATTAAGTTGTCGCTGCACCTCGTCCATATCGATTAGGTGTGCCTGTAAAGATTTTGCCAGTCTTTCTAATTCATTAGATACAGCAAAGAAATATTCTAAATAACTAGCAGGTAATCCTGGTAAATTCATACGCTCAACAGCCTGTTTGATATCTTCAATTTGATGTTGATATTCGCCGCCAAGCTGTCGTGCAGAATGTTGGGCTTTTTCAAGTCCTGATATTTTTTCCCAAATTTCAACTTGTTGCGCCTCGATTTCAGAAAAGTGTTGCAATTGACCATCTTGTTTAGCTCTTAATTCACTAGATGACATTTCAGAAGCTTCAAGTAAATCGTCATTGTGATTAACTTGTTCTTCTAAAGCATTAATTTGTTCTAATAATGATCGTCTGGTCTCTAGTTCCTTATGATTAAATTGAAAACTTTGCCCTAACTGATCCAATTCTAACGCTAATTGACTATTTTGTTCACGTAATCGCAATAGGGTTGAAGATAACTGTTCGGCATTCTTAACCACTTGCTTCCGTGCACTAATTTCTGTTTCCATCATATCGTATAATGTTTCGATACGCCGTTGAATGTAACCATTTTGTTCTGAAACTTCTTTTAACTTTAATTCACCTAGTAATTGCAATACTTGTTGTCTCTGCTCATCAATCGCATGTAATTCTTGTTCAAGTGTGTCATTTGGAAAAACATACCCTTTTTCAACTAAGTCAGCATGCCCTTGAACTAATTCATTCAATTGGTCAACATACACCGTATCTAATTTTTCAAACAACGCCGGAATATCAGCCATCATATTTTCCATTTGAGTTGTTTCCATGGCAAGTTGTTCATATATATCTGAAGCTGTGGCGTGATCGCCTTCTTCTGTCAAACGCGTAAATTCATCATAATCAGCTTCAAGCTGTTTTAAAAATTTATCTAGTTCTTGGTTTGCTGGACCAAACTTGAAATTTTCAGCCAACAATCGTTTGCGTAAATCATCGTACTTCTTTTTCAAATCATTAATGGCTTCACGATGCGCTTCGTTAATTTTCTTTAATTCTGTTAAACCACTACGCACTGAATTAATTGTATTTTCCGTGTCATCCACCATAGATTCCAGGCGAATTAATTCATGCCGTGTTTTAATAAAATTAATCCCACGCGCCTCAAAAAGTACAAGGTTGACCTGTTGATCAATTTTTAAAAACTTATTGTTCTTAACATCATTAAAAGCACTTTCTAAACTCTGATATTCTTTCAAAGATTGTCCAGTTAACGCTAATTTACGGCCTTCAACCAATTCCTCGCGAACTTTCAAAGACTCTAATTGCTCTTTTTTAGTTTTAAATGTGTTAACTTTGCTTATCGTTGTACGCTGCATGACAAAAATCGCCAAATATGCAATGACAACAATACCTAAAACAACTGCTAATATCGTTAAATTCATGTGTTTTTATCCCAGTTTTATTGATAACTCTATTCTATCACGCCACCTTAGGTAATGCCGAATATGTGTATTTTTTTGACAAATCTAAAATGCTTTACACCTTTCTTAATAACTTGCTTATTAGCGCACTTTCTGTTATTATTGAAAGAAGTTGTTAATTGAGTAGCAGTAAGCAAAGAAGCGCGTCAACAACGCCCCAAATCGTTAGTAAGGCCATAGCTACTGGTTCTGAGAAACGTCAAGTTCGGCGCTGCACGCATCTGGTGCTTACCCCTCAAAGTGCGACAAATTACATTTTGGAGGACATATACATGTCACGTTATACAGGTCCAAAGTGGCGTATCTCACGTCGCTTAGGCGTTTCATTGTCTGGTACTGGAAAAGAATTATCACGTCGTGCCTACGCACCTGGTGATCACGGTGCTGGTCGCCGTGCTAAGGTTTCTGAATATGGTACACAATTGCGTGAAAAGCAAAAGTTGCGTTTCACTTATGGTTTGACTGAACGTCAATTCCATTCTTTGTTTAACAAAGCTGGTAAGATTCGTAAGGGTACACACGGTACTAACTTCATGATCTTGTTGGAACAACGTTTAGACTCACTTGTTTACCGTTTAGGTTTGGCTACAACGCGCCAACAAGCACGTCAATTAGTAAACCATGGTCATATTTTAGTTGATGGTAAGCGCGTTGATATTCCTTCATTCAGTGTAACACCTGGTCAAATTATCTCAGTTCGTGATAAGTCAAAAACTATTGTTCCTATCCAAGTAGCTGTTGAATCAGTTGTGGCACATCCACAATTCGTTTCATTTGATTCTGAAAAGCTTGAAGGTTCATTAGTTCGTTTGCCAGAACGTGAAGAATTAGATGCTGACATCAATGAAGCATTGATCGTCGAATACTATAACCGTTTGGGTTAATATCTTAATTCATTTGGTTGAAACGTCACCCTCCGGTGGCGTTTTTCTTTTGTTTGTATTGCCATTTGAATATAACGTATAATAGACTTATCAAAACGCAATGGAGAAAATCTATGGATATCAACGAACGCATACAACAAGACCAGCGTGGCGGTCACTCACAAATTAATCCAGATGAACAACGGCACTATCTTGGCACCTTTCGCGAACGCGTAATTGTGGCAGTAAAGGCATCACAACTCAATAATGCTCAAATTCAAGCAAAATTTGAAGCAGCTCTAAGATCTCACAGTATCGGTAAAGTATTAATTAATCAGCAACTTGCCGAAGATAATTTCACAACATATGTTACCATCGCTACACGTACAAAACACCCTTTTACATTATTATCTCACGCAGATGAATCTTCGCAGGAAGATGATCCTATTGCTGTTTTATTAGCAGCTGATACGGCAATCAATATTGATCATATTTACTTAAGTTAATTCAAATTGAAACTCTTGACAGAAAGGAGTGCGTTCGCCATGCTATTAGGCAAACTGTTTATAACCTAACTAACAGTTATCTAATAACTAGTGATCCTTTTAATATTATGCAGCAACCTCTTGCATATCGTATGCGTCCTACTAAAATTGAAGACATTGTTGGTCAAACACACTTAGTCGGTGAAGGAAAAATTATCAGACGAATGGTTGATGCGATGCGGCTAAGTTCCATGATATTATATGGCCCACCCGGAACCGGAAAAACTTCAATTGCCTCAGCCATTGCAGGGTCTTCTAAATACGCTTTTCGCATGTTAAACGCTGCAACAGACAGTCAAAAAGACCTGCAAATTGTCGCCGAAGAAGCAAAAATGTCAGGCACAGTTGTGCTATTACTCGATGAAATTCACCGTTTAAATAAAGTGAAACAGGATTTTTTATTACCACATCTAGAATCTGGTAGCATCATTCTCATCGGTGCTACAACAGAAAACCCATACATTAATGTTACGCCTGCTATTAGATCTCGAACACAAATTTTCCAAGTCAATCCACTGACTGAAGAAGACATTCAAGCCGCTATTATGCGTGCATTGGCTGACAAAAAAAACGGTCTTGGTGAGTATGATGTTGTGCTCGAGGATAACGCTATGTCACATTTATCACGTGCAACAAATGGTGATTTACGTAGTGCCTTAAACGGCTTAGAATTAGCTGTTTTATCAACCAAACCGGCTACCGATGATAACATTATTCATATTACATTACCCATTATCGAAGAAACCGTCCAACGCAAGGCGCTTTCCGCTGATAAAGATGGTGATGCACATTATGATGTCATCTCTGCACTACAGAAATCTATTCGTGGATCTGATGTTGACGCGGCACTACATTATGCCGCCCGCATTGTTATGTCTGGTGACCTAGCTATTTTAGCACGAAGACTAACTGTTATCGCTTATGAAGATATTGGTTTGGCTAACCCCGCAGCTGCACAACATGCTGTCACAGCAATCCAAGCTGCTCAATCCCTCGGCTTCCCTGAAGCACGTATTCCCTTCGCTAACGCTATTATCGAACTGGCCCTCTCACCAAAATCAAACGCTGCTTATTTAGCTATTGACACTGCAATAAGTGACATCAATACTGGTAAAACATCAGATATTCCTAACCATCTCAAAGATTCCCACTATAAAGGCGCTGCCGATTTGGGTCATGGGACAACTTATGTTTATCCTCATGATTTTGACAATGATTGGGTGCCTCAACAATATCTACCTGATAGTATCAAGCAAGCAAATTATTTTCAGCCCAAAGGCAATTCGAAAATCGAGCGATCATTCAGCGAGATTTATCATTCGTTAAAACGACAACAACAAAAAGGATTAGAATAGTGCTTTCTTGCAAAATGTCAAGACTGGTCGTGACCCAGTTTTAGCGTTATAATATGTATTGAATTACCCAGGTATACGCATTGCTACATCATCAGCTTTTTCCTTACAACCTTTATTTCACGGATGGGAATTCCCGGCTCACAAGATCTGCCCTTTCATTTGGTAATCTGATGAACGAGATGAACCAACCACCTCGACATTTCCGAGGAAAACCTGCGTAGCGATTAACGGTACCACGAGTATTCCGGGCATGTCCCGTGCGTCTACAATTGTAGGCGCTTTTTTGTATCGATAAAATTCAAATGGCAAAATACTATTATTTTTTCAATGTAAGCGGTATACTTATTATATAAACAAACTAAAGGAGAATTCTCATGACAGCAAACTACAACAACATTTTAGTGCCTATGGATGGTTCCAAGGAATCAGAAGCAGCACTTGTTCGTGCCATTGAATTGACCAAAGATGCTGGTGATAGTGGTATTTTGTCAATTTTGAACATCATTGATACACGTGCTTTCCAAAACGTGGCAAGCTTTGATGACACAATGGTTGAAGCCGTTTCAGACGAAACACGTAAGACACTTGATCGCTACAAGCAACAAGCACTTGATGCTGGTGTTAAAAATGTCGATTATTTGATTGAATATGGGTCACCAAAAGCATTGATCGCAAAAGATGTGCCAAACGAAGTTAACGCTGATATTATTGTTATTGGTGCTACTGGTTTAAATGCTGTTGAACGCCTAGTTATTGGCTCTGTAACAGAATTCGTTACACGAACAGCAAAGGTCGATGTCTTAGTTGTTCGTGGATAAATTATATCACTTAACTACCTTGAATTAGTGTACAAAAACATTTTGAACTAAAAAGCCAACTGCCATTCATCAATAAGAATGGCAGTTGGCTTTTTAATTTGGCTCTTAATACAACAAAAAAAGCCGAAAATTATTTTAAACTTTCAGCTTTTTATCACAAATTAATTGCTCACTACAATTTTAATTAAAATTGAACTGTATCTAATGCTGATAATCGTTCCTCAGCAACTTGACGATTAGACAAGAATGCCGCAATATGTGCATAATGTAAATTACGCTGTGCAGCAAGTTCATTCCCTCTTTTTTTCTCAATGTTTCCCAACATCTCACCCAAATCTGGTACCCAGAACAAATCAACGCGTTTACGTAGTGCCAACAGTCCCTCTTCTAGTAATTCGGCTGCCTTATCAAGCTCATTTTGTTCAACCAAAAATTCAGCATAGTATTGACGACCTTGCAATGCACCATGAAACTCTAATTCATTTGCTGTTAACAAATCCGGTTCTAATTCAAAAGCCAATTTGAATTTATCTTTGGCTTCTTGGATATTTCCTTGCAAATAATAACTCGTTGCCATCTGACGATACGCATAAAATAAGTAAAAATCACCCAAAGATGGGGTTTTCTTATCAACAGTTAAATCTGTGAAATGAATAACCTGTTCAAAATCTTTCTTGTTATAGCAAGCATCAGCTGCTTTCAAAATATAGTATGCCTGAATTGTAGGTGGATTTTGGCTCAATGCCTTTTCAAATTCCGCAAATTCTGATAATGCATCATGTTTCATTTGCAAAATGACTTTACCAAGTAATTCTTTAGCTTTTTGTGTCAAGAAATCTCCCGATACAAATTCTGATATATCTAAGTTCAATCGATCGAGTATGGCCAACAAAACATCGGCGTTAGGCACACGATTTTGATTTTCAACCAACGAAATCGTAGCTTGCGTTGTAATACCATCAGCTAACTCAACTTGTGATAAGCGCATTTTCTTACGCGCTGCACGAATTGCTTTACCGTCAAAATTATCTTTTCTAGTGTTCTTTACCATTAGTTAAATTTCCCTATCTTTTCTTCGCCCAAAGTCACAAATTTATAGCTCAATTGTGCGTTCTTTTCAAATTCCTCAAAGCCATATGTAATCATCATGTCGACAAGTTTTGTATTATCAATATTTGAATAATCCCATAATCGCTTAAACAACGACATATTAGTAAAACCAGGTAATGTGTTTGGCTCACCGAGATAAGGCACGTTGTTTTCATCTAACAAAAAGTCCATACGTGCTTCACCACGCAAATTTAAGACCTTATAAGATTCGATTGCCATTTTCTTGACTTCTTCTGTGACCTCTTTTGGTAGCTGAGCAGGAATTTCAAAGTAAACTGCTGAATTATCGACAAATTTATTATTATAATCATACCAGCCGTCACCTTCACCCTGTTCAGGAACAGTATGCGCCCCAATTTCTGATACGATTGGCTCTTCGTTACCAATGACACCGACTTCTAATTCTCGTGGCCCTTTAACAGCCTGTTCGATCAAAACTTTATAATCGTATTGGAATGAATCTGCCAATGCTGCTTCAAATGCCACTGCATTTTTGACTCGTGAAATACCAACAGATGACCCTTGGTTAGCCGCTTTGACAAATACAACTGGGCCGAGTTCTTCTGTTATTTTATCCCAAGTCCAGTCTTTGGCTGTTTTAGTATCAACCACCACGTAATTTGTATTACGAATATGGTTAACGGTTAGTAATTCTTTAGTTAGGACTTTGTCAAAACTGACCGCATGCCCACGCAAAGGGGCACCAACATATGGTTTGTTTAATAGCCTAAACAGCCCCTGTAATGTGCCATCTTCACCTAAATTACCATGCACAACTGGAAAAAAGATATCAAAATTGCCACCGTCGCGCAAAGCTTTAATGCGTGCCAGCGGGTCAGTGTCATCCACTTTAGCCATATAAGCATCTACAATCGGTTGTTCGTCAGCTAACGCCAATATTTTTTTAGAACTTTCCGGGTCCAAGAAATAACCATTTTGTGCGATAGCAAAAACTGTTATATCATATTTTCCTGTTGCCATAATCGCATCATAAAAATTTTGAGCAGAACGTTTTGATACGTCGTGTTCTGATGAATTACCGCCAAATAATAAAGCCACATGTTTTTTATTCATTAGTTTTACCCCAAATTTTATTATACCAAAATTAAGTAATATTAAGCAAGGTATATTGCCTAAGTCAGATACCCTTTTGTTTGTTCTACATAATCATAAATCATTTTTGGCACATTTTGTTCACCACTTAAAATGATAGCATGAAAAAATCTTGTACGATTATACAACTGATGCCAATTAGCCTCAGTTGCAATACTTTGTCGCGTAACTAAGTCCTTGCGCCATAACTTTAACGTGAGTAGCACATAATCGCAATACAAACGATGTGCATTAGCGGCGTATATCACAACTTCAACAAGACGTTCTGTCTCACCCATCATTAATGGTTGCTTGAGTTCACGGTAACCAGCTAACATGCTTGCTAACACAAATAACTTATCAGCACGTACTAACTTAGGCATCATCATTATTTCAGCTACAACATTTCCAATATGTGTAAATGCATGTGCCCAACCATTGGTGCCAATAAAGCCACGTGTATCTCGCTCTAAAATGGCATATAAAGCCACTTGATTAATGATTTTTGACATTTGTTTATCTGTCAGAAATGATTTTTTAGTGCGCTGTATGAATAATAATAATGACAGGATTAGTACGCTGAATGAACGCCGATAAATACCATCGTTGGCGCGCTCAAATATGTGGCCAAACAGTTGCTCGTCTGATACAAAATAATCAGTTAACCACGACATCTGTTTTTCTGAAATTAAATTCTTTTGAATCATATCGCTTAGAAAAACGAAAGCCCCATTATCACGATATTTTGGCACTGGATTCGCAAGTTGCTCCGCTATCGCCATTAAAACATCGTCAGTGATCATGCTCTCATCAGACAAATTTTCTGATGGTATATCATCATCCGGTAGTTGTTGCCCATGCATCTGCATATATGTCAGAACCGTATCATCATTTTTTGGTAATATCACGGATGTTGCAGGTACTAGGTCTAAATGACCGACCAATTCCGCTATGCTTTCCCCTAACGATTGAAAAATTTCTCCCTCACGCGTTTTATGACGCAGGCGAATCATTTTTTGTTGTAAATCTTCTAATTCAGCCATTAAATTGAAAACCCTGTCAATTCTGTAAATGTTGCATTTTGCTGCTGATAACCTATGGTTAATATTAAGCCAACACCAATTAGGTTACCAAGTAGTGACGAGCCACCTTGTGAAATAAAAGGTAATGGAATACCGGTTAGTGGCAACAATCCAATACTCATACCAATATTTTCAAACACATGGAAAAGTACCATCATGACGACACCAGTTGCAATATAAGCATAAAAAGCATTTTGTGCCTTAAATGTCGCGCGAATTAGTAGGTAAATCAATCCAAAATATAGTGCAATCAATAACGCGCCACCGATAAAACCAAAGCTCTCCCCAATAACTGAAAAAATCATATCAGATTCTCGAACGGGGACATAAACTTTCAGATGACCAAAACCATTTCCAGTCAACTGACCAGAACCAATCGCTTTTAAACTTTGATAGGTCTGATAACCTGAAGCTGACGTGTCTTGATCAGGATGCAACCAAGTTTGAATACGATCAAATTGGTATAATTTAAAGCCCAGCGCATCTAGAATGACTTTGCCTGTAGCTGAAGTAACCAAAGTTAATAGCGTCGCACCGACAACTGCTGCAGCCGCAATCACTGGTGCTAAAATTCGCCAAGTAACGCCTGATACCAGTGCAACGCCACCGAAAATAGCAATAAATACTAATAAAGTCCCTAAGTCATTTTGCAAAGCAATTAATGCAGCAATTGGCAGAAACCAAAGTGCCATTTTGCCCAACAAGAGCCAATCAGTCATTGTGACATGTTGTTCGTATAGGCGATTATGTTCTGCTACCACACGACTAATCATTAAAATAAACGCGGGCTTAACAACCTCTGACGGTTGGAAGGAAATCGGTCCTAATACAAACCACGATTTAGCACCAGTGGCGTCTGCCATTGGTTTATTATAAAAAATCAACACTGCCACAAGCAGGAAAACACCTAAACCATAAGCCACTGGCGCTAGTCGCCAAAGCTGTGAGGCATCAAAGCGCAGTAAGAACAATATGATTATTGTACCAATGACCCAAAAGAGTCCTTGCACAATAGTTGTTCGCACCGCCATTTGTACTGTACCGTATTGTGAATGCAGCGCTGCTTGATAAACAGAACTCAAACCAATGATCATAAATAATAAGAGTGCTAAAATAATACCCCAGTCTAATTCCGAAGCTGAGGTGCGATTACTCATTTGTCTTGATGGTATCTGTTGCATATTGGTGTTACCTCGTTTATGTACAAACCCTCATCATTCAGATATGATAAGGGTTTTTGTCATAATTAATATTATTGATACAGGTTAAAACTTGCCAAAATAGCTTGAAGCGCGTCATCTTGATTCTTAGCTTGATTAATAACTGCCTGTTGACCAAAATAACCAACAAAACCACGCTCTGCCTTCTCAATATGTCCAATTGGCTTATTATCAATCAATACTTGTATTTGCTGGTTATCTTCTACAAGCTCAACCCCAAAATTTTGATTTTTTTTACGCATCTTATAACCCTTTATGGTTTGATTTCATATGTTCAAGAAGTGCACCGGCACCTTTGGCCACATTGTCCAGCGGTGAATCAGAAACAACAACCGGCACTTCTAACGCATCAGCCAATAACTGGTCCATGCCATGAAGGAGTGCGCCGCCACCAGTTAGCATGATTCCACGGTCAATAATGTCAGCAGCTAATTCTGGCGGTAACTTAGCTAGAACAGAATGCGCAGCACGAACAATTTGTTGTAAAGTGTCATGCAGTGCTTCTTCAACCTCATTTGAATGAATTGTGATTGTTTTAGGCATGCCTTCAAAATTATCACGGCCTCGAACTTCCATTGTCAACGGTTCATCGACAGGGAGTGCTGAGCCAATTTGAATCTTGATTGTTTCAGCTGTACGTTCACCAACAATTAAATTATGCCGGCGCTTTAAATAACCAACAATGTCAAAGTTCATTTTATCACCGGCTACACGGATTGACTCGGAAACGACAATATCGCCTAAAGATAGCACCGCAATATCAGAAGTACCACCACCCATGTCAATAACCATTGACCCAATAGGTTTGAAAATATCTAGGCCTGCGCCTACAGCAGCTACCTTAGGCTCATATTCGAGATATACTTTAGCGCCACCAGCCTTCTCGGCTGCCTGAATAATTGCTTTGCGTTCAATTTCTGTAATGTTAGTTGGGGCACAAATCATAATGTTTGGCTTTGACATAAAACCTTTAACATTCAATTTATCCACAAAATAAGTCAACATTGCTTCAGTCACATCAAAATCTGAAATAACACCATCTTTTAAGGGCCTGACAGCACGAATATTCCCCGGCGTACGACCAACCATACGATAGGCTTCTGAACCAACAGCTAATACACGATCTGTTTTATCATCTACCGCGACAACAGAGGGTTCATTCAATACGATACCCTTACCTTCAACATAAATGAGCACATTGGCTGTTCCTAAGTCAATGCCTATATCTTTTGCCATGTTTAATCTCCAAATTATTATTTTGATAAACGGGCACTTTGCCGTGCCAACTTGCTTATATAATCTAGTCAATTATACCATAGTTAGGCACTATTTTTGGCTATTTTCCAAATACTCTAGCCGACTAATAATTCTTAAGTAACAGTATTTAGCCGAGAAACATGAGTTATATAGGCTCTTGAATCATGTAGCGATCTTTAGCACTATAACCTGTGAAAAAGTGTCCCATTTATTAAAAATAATACGATTACAAAGAGCAAAACACTAATTGTATTTTGCTCTTTGTATATTGACGTGAATTATCTATTACATACGGACACTTTACTCATCTTGTCAATGTGTTCTCATGCCCAAACGTCTTGAGCAATTTCCTTGATTAAATTCAATTTAGCCCATTGACTGTCACTTGATACATCATTACCTTCAACAGTTGATGCAAAACCACATTGTGGGGACAAAGCTAAATTGGCCAAGGGCACGTGCGTTGCAGCATCTGCCAAGCGTGCTTTAATCACCCCTTTGTCCTCTAAATCACTATTTTTAGTTGTTACTAGGCCAAGTACCAGCTTTTTATTTTTATCACCATGCCAAATGTCACCTAATGTTTCAAAATCACCCGAGCGTTCATCATCAAATTCCAAGAACAAGCCATCAACATGCAGCTGTCCTAAAAATGTTGCAATAGCGTCGTAGCCACCAGTAAACAACCATGTCGACCGAAAATTACCACGACAAATATGCGTCGTAAATGTATAGTCTTCTGGCAACGCATCAGAAATTTTGTTATTCACATAAATGATTTCTTCAGCATATTGCTCAAACTTAGCACGTTTTTCAGGATCATTTGTGGTTGCTAACGTTTGTGCAATGTTTGCCCATGGGACATCATCAATTTGCAAATAACGATTGCCTAATTCATAAAAATGTAACGCTGTGTCAATATAGGCCTGTGCCACATCATCTAAGAATTCTTGACGATTAGTGTAATGTTCAGAGTAACCATTCAAGTATTCATCCGTACGGCCCGAATCGAAAATCAAGAATGATGGTGCGGGAATCGTTTGTTTTGCCTGAATTGATGGATCATTGTATGACTTCACCAAATCTTGTAAGTAAAGGTATGATTTGAAGAATGGATGGTCAGGATTGAATCCAACTTTACCACCAATTTTAAAATCTTCAGCTGTTGTATCAACACCTTCAAATCCGTAGCCCTTTGATAGATAAAAATCAACACCCGCTAACCCGACTAAGAAATCAGCATGAAACCATTTACGTGAAAATTCACCATCAGTTATACCTTGATATCCTAATGCAACTTGTTTTGCCACAATGTCCTTGATAGCTATTTGTTGTAATTCAAAGTCTGCATCTGCTAATTGTTGATCTAAAGGGGTATTTAAACGTGCTTCACGCAAAGCGTCAGGCCTTAAAAATGACCCAACATGATCATGAATATAAGGTGTGTTCTTGTATTGCGTTGGTGTTTCGATTGTCATAGTACATTCTCCTAAATATTGTTTCCGTGCGTTAGTCATATTCTTATCAACGCTCTGCATCACATGACGATATGATTACCATGTAAGTGTTTGCTAATTTGACACTGTGTTTTCATGTTAATTCCTTTCAAATTGATTTTTTTGATCATATAAACATTTGTGAGCACATAAAAATTTGACGACAAAAAATCCCGTAGTATCAATTGATACTACGGGACGTTAAATGACGTGTTACCACCCGGTATTTGTGTAGCGCTCACGCGTATACACCTTCATACGTACGCCTTTAACTGCCTTCGAGAACATCTGTAGCAGTTATTGGTTATACGTTGTTTGCTAACGGAAACACCCGGTTTCAACTTACACGTAACACATATGAGTGTCCGTTTGCTCGTATCAGTAAAAAACTCCAAGACCATTTTCCAATCCGCCGTCTTACTCGCTTTCACCTACCACGAGCTCTCTAACTAAGACGCTATAAAGTACTTATCTTTTCAACGTTTATATTGTTATTAACTATAAACTATCAAGATATTGTTGTCAATCATGGCGCATATTTTTTTAAGTAAATAACAATACTCAAAAGATAGCTATATAGTTAAAATTAATCTCACTCCTAAAATCATTTAAAATAGTTCATTGACCATATTTGGCATATCTAAGACCCAATTGGTCATTGACATAAAAAAGCCAGCCAATAAGTACCCACCAATAATCGCTATAACAATTTTTAAAAACATAGCTTGTGTTGGCGTATACGGCATAAATTTAGCAAAATTAATTGGTCGAATCAGCCAAAATACAAAATAAACAGCTAGTAAACTAATGCTTATCATAACGATTGGATTCATACTGTTCCCTCTTCATTGTCCATCTGTTAATTACTGTCCTGTTCCTTATCAGACGTTGCATCATCCTTAGGCGTTGTGCCATCTGGCAATGTTTTGTCTGTTGGCTTTTCCCATGATACAAAATCACAGTCTGGATAACGCGAGCAACCGTAAAATGTACGCTGGCGTTTAGTTTTACGTTCAATGATTTGCCCCTTACCACACTTTGGACAGATTAATCCGATTTCTTTAACGATTGTTTGTGTATTACGACAATCTGGGAAACGTGAACACGCATAGAATTTACCATAACGACCCATTTTAACAAGCATTGGCGCACCACAAATTTCACAATCCATCCCCGCCAATTCATCATGCATAATCACTTTTTCAAGAGTGGCTTCGGCAATTTCAAGTTCTTTTGAAAAAGGCTTAAAAAACGAATCAATCACAGGCACCCATTGTTTATCGCCAGTTTCAATTTCGTCCAACTCATGTTCAACACGTGCCGTAAATTTCATATTTGTTACATCTGGAAAACTATTTTCGACAATTGTTTGAACAATTTCACCAAGTTCTGTAGGGACGAATTTGCGGGCATCGATTCGAACATAATTACGTCGTTGAATCGTATCGAGTGTTGGCGCATAAGTCGAAGGTCGTCCCACACCATTTTCTTCCAATGCTTTTATTAAGGCTGCTTCAGAATAGCGGGCAGGAGGTAACGTAAAATGTTGCTCTGGGCTAATATTTGCTAATTTAACCTGATCCCCTTCTGCCAAATCTGGTAAAGCATTATCTTTTTCTTTAGCGGCAGGATAAGCTTTTGTAAATCCTTGGAATTTTGTTTTAGAACCGTTTGCTCGGAAAATAACACCGTTTTGTTCAATTGTCACAGCCATTGTATCTAAAATTTCTGGAGTCATTTGACTAGCAACAAAGCGTGACCAAATTAATGAATAGAGTTTAAATTGATCTGGCGTTAACTTATCCTTGATACTGTTAGGTGTGATCGTTACATCCGAAGGTCGTATTGCTTCATGGGCATCTTGTGCGCCTTCAGGTAGTTTACCTTGTACCAATTTATGCTGTGAATAAGCTTCGCCCCATGTATCATGAATATAGACAGCGGCAGCATGGCGAGCAACTGACGAAATTCGTGTTGAATCCGTACGCATATAAGTAATCAAACCAACCTGTCCAATACCACGACCTAAGTTGATTCCTTCATATAATTGTTGTGCTGCCATCATAGTCTTACGTGTGCGGAAATTCAATTGTGTATTGGCTGTTTGTTGCATCGTTGCTGTCGTAAATGGTGGTTGCGGATTACGCTTACGTTCTTTGGCGTTCACCTTTATGACATCAAAATCAGCTGATTTGTCAATACTTTTTAATACGCTCTGAACACTATCATTATCTGGTAACGCTTGTTTTTTACTATCAAATCCATAAAATGTTGCTTTAAATTTTTGACGTGATTTTTTAAATTCAGAGTCTAATGACCAGTATTCTTCTGGCTCAAATGCCTGAATCTCACGCTCACGTGCAATTATTAATCCTAGGGCAACAGACTGTACACGTCCTGCGGATAGACCACGTTTTACCGTCTTCCAAAGAATCGGTGAAATCGAATAACCAACCAATCGATCCAAAATCCGCCGTGCTTGTTGCGCATCAACAAGATCTTGATTAATTTTTCGAGGTGTTTTAAAAGCGTTTTTCACTGTATCTTTTGTGATTTCATTGAAAACAACACGATTAGGCTGCTCAGGATCTAGGCCTAAAATGTGTTGCAAATGCCAAGAAATAGCTTCTCCTTCGCGATCTGGATCGCTTGCTAGATAAACGATCTTAGCGGCTTTTGCCTCTTTTCGCAAACCTTTAATTAGGTCACCTTTACCACGTATATTAATGTATTTAGGATCATAATCATTATCCACATCAACACCCAGTGTTGATTTTGGCAAATCGCGAATATGCCCTAAACTAGCAACAACTTTATACGTACTACCAAGATATTTCTCAATTGTTTTCGCCTTTGCCGGACTTTCGACAACAACAAGCTTTTTTTGATTTTTTGATTTTTTTCTTTTGGTTGTCTTTTTAGCCACTGGTTTTTTAGCAACTTTATTTGTTTCTACCATGTTGTCAACCTCACAATTTACTTAACTACTAAATACAGCATATCAGATTCTACCAAATAATTGCTATTTTAATCTATAATCACCCATTTTTATCAATTATTGATTGATAACTGATCCAAAAAAAAATTTCATCCCGTAATAGCAAAAAAGTATATTAGCTTTAACAAGCTAATATACCAACTGATAATTTTTAACGATTTTGTGTCAAATCAACATCTTCTAACTTTATTTTTTTTGTCTTATAGCGAAGCTTATATCCCACAAACAAAATCACAAATAGGGGTACAGATAAATAAGTCACACCAATTTTTTCCCAATTTAATTTTGTAAAACTTGCTGGATCTTGACCGACAATCACACCAATTGAAATAATTAATGCAAAAATTGGTCCAAAGGGGAACCACTTGGCTTTATATTTAAGATCACTCAACTGCTTCCCTTGAGCCAAGTAGGCCCGTCGAAAACGGTAATGTGATATGGCAATACCCACCCATGCTATAAATCCAGTCAACCCAGAAGCGTTGACCAACCATGTATAGGCCACAGCGCCACCTTTGGTATTTGCAATAAATGCCAGCAAACCAATAGCTGTGGTTAGGATTAGTGCAGCGACCGGCACACCACGTTTTGATACCTTAGCAAATAACTTGGGTGCTTCGCCTTTACGTGCCATCGCATACAACATACGCGTAGAAGCATACGATCCAGAATTAGCCGAAGAAACAATGGACGTTAAAATAACTGCGTTCATCAAACTTGCTGCAAACGCGATACCAGCGTTTTTAAAGACAATTGTAAATGGTGAGACAGCAACGTTTTCTGTTGATGAGCTTAATAAACGTGGATCTTGGTAGTACACTAAGGCTGAAATGACAAAGATTGCTAAGATATAAAACAATAAAATACGCCAGAATACTTGATTAATAGCCTTTGGCACTGATTTATCAGGATCTTGTGCCTCACCTGCAGTAATACCAATTAATTCTGTGCCTTGGAATGAAAAGCCAGCAACAACAAAGACTGACAAAATAGCTTGCGGTCCACCGACAAAACCATGGTTACCAACAGATAGATTCTTAACGACATCAACATCCGAATGAATGACACCAAATATTGTGGCTAATCCGACTACTAAGAAAGCAATAATTGTAACGACTTTGATCATTGAAAGCCAAAATTCAGCTTCCCCAAATGCACCGACAGAAAATAAGTTAATTAAAAAGATAAAGATCAAAGCGACAGCCGAGAAAATCCACCCTGGTGTGTCTGGAAACCAAAATTCTGCAACAAGACCGACAGCAACAATATCAACTGCTAATGTGATTGCCCAATTAAACCAATAGTTCCACCCCATAGCAAATCCCAGAGCTGGATCAACATATTTCCCGGCATAGTCAGAAAACGAACCTGAAGTTGGTGAATAAGTTGCCATCTCACCCAGACTCGTCATTAAAAAATACACCATGACACCAATGGCTAAATAAGCTACAATGGCGCCAAATGGTCCTGCCTGCGCAACAGTTGCCCCTGATGCGACAAACAATCCAGTACCAATTGAGCCACCAAGGGCGATCATTGATACATGACGCGTTTTTAGATTGCGTTGCATGCCACTATTTTGTTCACTCATAAAAAATTCTCCCTAATTGGGGCAAATAAAAAGCCCCTCTCTAATACATAGAAAGAGGTTTAAAAAGTCATTATATCATCAACTTTTCAAAGCACACCACGCTGCCGTGACAGTCTAACAACTATTAATTATTAGCCCAATAACATTCTGCCAAGAATGTTATTTCGGCAACCGCCCCTTTAACGTAACGTCAACACCCATGGCAGGCTCATTTACGCGATTTATGTTGGTTGCAACCTCTTTGATAACTTGAATATCATATCATTTTTAAATTAGCGTGTCAATTGCTAGCACACGTCGCCAATGTTTGGCACGTTTTCGATATTGTTCCTCACTGAATTGCCACCAAAAATAACCAAAAAACAATGACCCTAAACCACTTGACAAGGGCATATCGTTTTTTTGTACACAAGCGACTAACATCAGTAGCCACAATGTAATAGCTATTGCGGTCATCAAAAAACGCACGCGCCGATTGGTAATAAGACGAGGTATAATAATAACCTCGCATATCGCTAGAATTTGTAACCACCAGAGCAGTAATAAATTTGGTATTGTAGGTCCAAATTTAAGACCATCTACCCAGTGGATTTTTAACACGAAAGATATGATCAATGTGAGTATCATACCCAACACTTGTGTGATAACCAGCCACCACATGGCAATTTTATAATTCATTAAATAAAGTAAACTCGCTAAAACACCCATAATCGGCAAAGCAATCCAATAGTGAGCAAATGAACCACCAAAATTAATCCACCGCTGTAAGGACTGCGGTATTAAATTTTGTATAACTAACGTAGCGCCGTTGTCAATGACATGTATGAATAGCATATCAAATCTAACTTGAATCGCTAACGCTAGAAATAGTAGGCTAAATATTAATATCAGTATTTTTCTTAATTTATCAGGCTGGATTAACATTTTCTTAACTCTCTTGTTTATTAGTCACAATAATTGTACCATTAGGTACATTAGTTTCTTTTAAATCTATTATTATTTGTCGTAATTTAATGTTGTCTTTATCTCTATCAGGTATATTATAAATAATTGATTTTTATTTGACAAATACACGCTAATTTTGAGTTTTGTCTGCTTGTCATCGCAACACAACTAAACATCAGGAGAGCTGCCCTAATGGCTTCTAAACCAGATTCACGTTCAAAACGTTATCAGAATCCCAATCATAAATTACGTAACACCATCCTGCTTTTAATTGCCACGATCTTAATTATCGTTAGCTTTTTTGTTTGGCGTACTATCCATAATACTAAAGGTGTCATTGATAGATCCTATGCAGGTGCTGGTCTAACAAAGTCACGTAATGTGTCTAATATTATTAAAAGCGGTCGTCCAATTTCTGTTTTATTATACGGTACAGATACCGGCGAGTTAGGACGGACATATCGTGGACGGACAGATTCGATGATGTTGCTCCTAATTAACCCGAAAACCGAGAAAACAACCATGATTTCGCTACCACGTGACGCCATGGTCTCAATTGTTGGGTATGAAGATACTTTCCCTCAAAAACTCAATGCAGCATATGCTTATGGTTCAACAGCTACTTCTATCAAGACAGTTGAAGCTTTCCTAAACATTCCCGTTGACTATTACGCTTTAGTCAATATGGGCGGTTTAGCGAATATGGTAGATCAAGTTGGTGGTATTTCAGTTGATTCACCAATTGATTTCACCTATAGCCAAGAAACAGCACATGATTATGGGCCTAACCTCTACCGATTCCACAAGAATAGTAATAAATATGAACATTCTGATGATAACGGTGAAACATGGTCTGCGTCTAAAACACGAATGAACGGCGATGCAGCTTTAGCCTTTTCACGCATGCGTTATGATGATCCTGATGGCGATTACGGTCGTCAAAAACGACAACGCGTCGTGCTAGAAGGACTGATTAAAAAATCAGCAAGTGTTTCTACCTTATTAAATGAAAAGTTCATGTCTACAATTTCAAAGAATGTTCGCACAGATCTGACCTTTGGTGATATGACAACGATGGCCAGCAAATATATTAATGCCAAAAATGACATTGTTACAGAACATTTGCAAGGTGTTGGTACAAGCTATCCCGATGCTGAAGGTAATAATGTGTCTTACGAAGTTATTCCACAAAAAGAGAAACAACGCACAACAAATTTGGCACGAAAGGCTTTGGGATTAAAACCTGGCAAAACTGGGTTACCTTATGGTGGTAAGATTCCAACTGCACTTTCAACGGTAGCAACGTCACTGCGTCCTGTTGGTGATAATGGTACCAGCACAACAACAGATGATACTGATGATGGCACAACGATCGATCCAACAACCGGTGATTAACACAAAAATAGGTAGACACATCTCTGTGTCTACCTATTTTTAATAAGTATTTATCCAAAATAATCAATGCCCATTGCATGACGAACATCTTTCATAGTCGCCTCGGCAACTAAATTAGCTTGCCTTGAACCTTCTTCTAACATACGTAACACTGCAGGTATATCTTGCGCATATGTTTCACGTCGTTGGCGGATAGGTGCCATTTCTGCTTCCATCACGTCAATTAGATGTTTTTTAAGCTTCATATCTCCTAATCCACCTGCTGTATAATGATCTTTCAAGTCTTGTACACGTTGTTTATCAGGATCAAAAATATCTAAATAAGTGAAAACAACGTTGCCATCCACATGTCCTGGATCAGTGATGTTAATGTGCAATGGATCCGTGTACATTGATTTAATCTTTTTGGCCATCGTATCTGTATCATCTGAAATATAAATGCCATTACCAAGCGATTTAGACATCTTAGCATTACCATCAATACCTGGTAAACGCCCTTGCCCCTTTGGTGGGAAAACGCCAACCGGTTCAACTAAAACATCTGATTGATAGGCATGATTAAACGAACGTACTAACTCACGCGCTTGTTCTAACATTGGCTCTTGATCATCGCCTACTGGTACCTTGGTAGCACGAAAAATAGCAATATCAGCCGCCTGTGAGACGGGATAAGTTAAAAATCCAGCTGGGATACCCTCATTAAACCCTTTTTGTGAAATTTCGGATTTCACAGTAGGATTACGCTGCAAACGCGCAACGGAAACTAAATTCATAAAGTATTCCGTTAATTCAAACAAACCCTTAATTTGTGATTGCACAAATATTGTGGTTTTTTCAGGATCAATACCGACAGCCAAATAATCTAATGCAACTTCCGTTAATGACTGGCGAATTTTTTCTGGATTGCGCGCATTATCAGTGAAAGCTTGCGTATCAGCTATCATAACAAACGGTGAAAACTCGCCAGAATTTTGCATTCTGACACGATTTTTTAATGACCCGATATAATGACCAATATGTAATTTCCCTGTTGGACGATCACCTGTTAAGTAAATTTCTTTAGACATATTAAACTTCCTTTATTCACAACGTTTAAACGACACTATGGTTATTATTATACGGTAAATTAATGCGGGTGCCTAGTTAAAAAAATTAGATTACGGTTGACATAAAATGTGAATTAGATTAGAATAATAACATTAATAATCAAAAGGAGAATACACATATGAAGTATGCAATAGTTGGCGCAGGAGCGATGGGGTTGCGGTATGGTATTTTACTCCAAGAAAATGCTGGTGTCGTTGTTGATTTTATTGAACCAACACAAGCCAGCCTAGATAAAATTATTTCTCAAGGCAATAAAGTTTGGAAATCACGTGATCACAAGGAGCGACACCAAATAAAAATTAATATTTTCTCACCAGAATCATATGATGGTTCTCCAGATGTCTGGGTTTTCTTCATGAAACAAATGCAATTACAGGATACACTTGACCGCTTAGCGCCTAAGTTCAAAAATGGACAGACGGCTTTAGGCGCTATGAATGGTATGGGACACATCGAAAAGCTGCAAAAATATTTTGATGATGACCATATTATTGGTGGCACAGCAATGATTGCTACTGTTTTAAATGATTTTGGTGATGTTGATTTTATGGGTGACGAGGGCGCTGGTTCCTCTGTCTATGCGAATCTAACTGAAAAGCCTTCTGCAACTATGGATGCCTTACAAGCTGATTTTAAAGCAGCACACTTAAACCCCAGCTATACTGAAAACTTTATGGGTACTTTACTAACAAAAGTCTTTTTCAATGCAGTAGAAAATTCAATTGCAACCATGTTCCAATCACGAATGGGACAATTAATGGCTTATGATGGCTTTTTAGAAGGTATCGCTCGTCCACTGATTAACGAAGCATTTGATGCAGCTGAGGCAGCTGGTATCACGTTAATTGAATCACGCGATGATATGGTTGCCCAAGTAGACTATGTTTCAAACGTTGCTAACCCATTACATTTTCCTTCTATGTATCAGGACTTTGTTAAAGGACGCCCAACAGAAGTAGATTATATCAATGGCTGGATCGCGAATTTGGCAGATACGCATGGTACAAAGGCACCAAACCATCATTTGGTTACAAACTTTGTTCATCTCGCTGAATCAATGCGTAAATTCACACCACCGGTTAATAAATTAGCACCAGACTATACCGGTGCATGACCTATTCTTAAAAAGACGCAAAGCCTTTATTAACCAAAGCTTTGCGTCTTTTATTGTAGTAATTGAAGTGTCTCAACATGCTGCTGTCCATTAAAATATTTGTCCAGTGCATTTTGATACAATTTTGTATTGGTAACCTGTCCAAACAAGGTCAAACTTGCTTGAAATTTCACAGCATCAATGTCACCAAATAAGGCAATTGGGTCATCTCCCGGTAAAGACAATGTTGTTGCCACGATTTCCTCTAAACGAGCCCTTAAGATGTCATCATCTAAATATTCATGTGCTTCATGTAGTCCTTTAATGCCATAATAAATTGCACGCTCACTACGTCCTAAAGCACGTAATTGTGGGAACACAAACCACATCCAGTGTGTCAACTTTTTACCATTTGACAGTTCTTTTAAAGCATCTTGATAATTATTAACACCAATGATTTCTCCATTTTGTGCATCCAAGAAACGTTGAATTTCACGATCAATCGTCAAAACTTGTGCGTCCCCAGTTTTTTTGTACGCACAATATAACCGATAGGTTGCTTGCCCTGAAAAAGTGAGATGCATATGGTCAATTGTTTTTGGTGAAACCCATTTTTTTGCATCAATTTCCGTTACGTCGATTTTGCTGGTTTCGTCATCCCACTGGTCTAGTAAAAAGATATTACTGTACAGCTTAGCCATGTCACCATTAGGATACTGGGCTTTATAATTTTTACCAGAAATCGTACCAATGAGTTTCAAATCATCAGCATCAGCATGCACACCTGCTTCTTCTAACACTTCACGTGCTGCATTTTCTTGCCATGACATTTCCGGTTCCACATAACCGCCAGGAAAGGCCCAACCTTGAAAATCGCGATTAAAAATCATCAATAATTCGCCTTTTTCATTTTCAATCAAAACATCTGTTGTTGGCATCACTAACTCAAAGTCATGCCCAACTAATTCACGAATTTTAGCAACATAGGAATCTTTGTATGGCATATTTTCATCATGATCAACATTTAAAAGCAGTAAACATTGATACTGTCCTTTCGTATTTATTTCATTATACCAATAAATAACACATTTCAGTTCTAGATCACACCACCAATTCAAAAAAATCAACTCGTGAACTTATTTAAAATCGTTTCAATGTCTTTAATCACTAGCGACGTTGTCCCATTGGCATTGTTAACAAATTCAACCTTCGTACGATCTTGATATATGGCCATTGGAATAGAAATTTCAATACCTGAATCGAGTTTAAATTTTTGAACGCGGTACTTTTTTTCGTATTTCGCAACATTTTCAACTGCTATTGCTTTATGCCCCAATTTATCAGCAATTTTTTCCTGGTATAGCACCTTGGCTGAGGTATTGTCTGAAAAGACTTTTTCAGCAATCACATCAGCATCAATACTACCGGCCTCTAATGCATCATAGATGGCTGACTGAGTTAAAGCCAGTGTCTCATGTTCTGGCATACTATCGTATTTTTCAGTGACGCTTTTAACCGTACGTTTAATCACTTGAATATTTTCCTTCAAAGAAACTTCCGGTATAATGTTTAAAAACTTTTCTGAAAAATAAGCTACACGCTGACCATCAATGAGATGTTTTTTCTCCAATAGATGATAGCGATTCGTCTCTGTATTCACTAAAATCGCTTCATCAACATTTTGCGTTGCAGCAGGTAGTACTGTTTGATTCAAAACCAAATTATTCACCATTTGATCGGCAACATATGCCACAGTATGTGCGTATCGTGGTGAATAATTTAATTTGATCAAACCAAAAATTGGGCCATCATCTGTTATGGCTCTGAAACTTAATAAATCACCTGACTGAATTGCATCACTACCCGCAATAATATCAAATAACTTGGTAGCTAGTTGTGTGGTCATCTCTGGGAAATTTTGATTTGAAATCATCCTTTGTAAATATGTTTCAGAAGCTAATGTACCAGTTTTAACATCACCATGATATATTTTGTTTACTAATTTTTCAATATAATCATGAACGCCGACATTTTCAACTGACATTTCACCCTGAGAAGCAATTAAGTTACCTGTATTTGTATCAAGAATGTGTAAGATAGCTTGTTGAATAATCATCATAGATCCCTTTAAATTTAATGATTTTATTATATCATGGTCTGTCCGTTCAAATTGTTAAACGCCGTAATGCCTCATATTTTAAAGGGTTGATTTTATAACATGATAAAGGTCGTCCAACATCCAGATACGTTACTTTAACAGTTAAAAACGCATTTTCTACTAAATAATCTAGATATTTTTTAGTTGTCACACGTGATAACTTGACCTGCTGAGAAAGTGTTTGATTCGAAAAAGTCTTTGAAAAAGAAAATATTGTTGCGATAATCAACTTCAAAGTTAATTCGGAAATGCCCTTTGGTAAGTCCATAGCTAACGGTTCAATTTTTGCTTCACCTTGAAAATATTGATTAACGTCTCGCTGAGATAGCTTTTCTTTGCGTAAGGCAATTTCTTCTAAAACTAAAAATTTTTGTATGGCTTGATTGAAGCGCTGCATTTGGAATGGTTTAATCAAATAATCGATCACACCATTTGTCATTGCTTGCCTGAAAGTTTCACGATCATCTGCAGCTGTAATCATAATTGTCGCAACTGAAATATGCTTGTTTCGTAGTTCAGTCAAAAACGTTGTGCCTTTACCATCAGGTAAATAGACATCTATCAATAATAAGTCTATCGTTGACAAATCAACACGCTCTTGCACCTCTTCTAGACGTCCAACTATTGTAACAGGGGCAAATAGTGCATGTGCTGTCTGATTTAAAAATTGGCTGATAATCTCTGCAACCATTGGGTCGTCTTCAATTATTAAAACGCTGTAAGTCATTTCACTAGGCTCCTCATATCTCTAATGGGTATTCTATATAAATTTTTGTACCTTTATTTGGCGCCGAGTTAATATCAATAAATCCTTGGTGCGCCATTATAATATCATTGATTGTAGCCAAACCATAGCCACGATGTGCCCCTTTTGTTGAAAAACCAGCGCTCAAAATGAGATTGTACTGTTCAACTGGCACCCCTAACCCACTATCTATAATTTCTATAAGCAATGCCCGGCCAGCTTCATCGTATTGTATGAATAAATCAATTGCCTTTGTGTTTTGACGTGCAACAGCATCAACAGCGTTGTCAATAAGATTGCCGAAAATTTTAATAATATTTGTTATCTCTCTGCCTGAAATAGCTAACTCAGGCATACTAGATGTTTCCCGCAAGATTAAACTAACCTCATGTTCTTTGGCATAATTAATCTTACCAATTAGAAAACCAGCAATCACTGGTATTTTAATATGCGACGTCACATAGCCAACGTTTTGATGATAATCATTGGTTAATTGTGGGATAAGTTCGGTCACTTCATGGTATTTTTTTAATTCTATTAAACCAGAAATAGCTTGTAATTTATTCATGAACTCATGCGTCTGTGCCCTCAGCGCTTGAGCATACTGTTTAGTACCATCCAATTCTTCAACAATTTCTTTCAAATCAGTAATATCGCGAAACAAAACCAGTGCACCGATTTCAGGATATGTCAGTTTGGCAGCAGAACACAGATATTCTCGTGCATTAAACACGACTCTATTCGTATTATTGTCACTTGAGATGACCGTAAAAAATGTTTGATAAATTTCTGCCACTAATTTATCGCCAACATGCCCTACATTTGGAAGTAATTTATTAGCCATGCTGTTTTTAGCAATTATTGTATGATCATCATCAATGACTAATAACCCTTCCATCATACTATCTTCAATGGTGCTTTTTTCAACTAGTTTTTTGGCGATAACATGAGGTTCCATATTTAATAGTACCTTTTTCAATCGCTTAGCTAATAGTATTGATCCGACTATACCAATTAATAGTCCGATAATAAGTCCCATTAAAATTGGACGTCGTGCTGTTTTGATTGACTGAGCTATCGTATTCTCGGTCAATCCTACACTGACTAAACCTATAATATCGTGTGTATTACTATATACTGGCACAAAATAACGGTAACCTAACCCTAGTATGCCGACTTTTTTTGAAAAATGGGCCTGACCTAATAATGTCGGTGCAGCATCTCGAGGTGAACTAAATTTTTTTCCAATTTCCTTTGCATTAGGATGAGATAATCGAACAAGTTTTCTATCTAATACCACAACGAAATCAATGTTTTCCGTCTGTGTCAGACGCTGCGCATAGTTTTGAACAGCAAGTCTATCCGCTTTATTTGCATCTGAAGACAAGCTGTTGACAACCGTCGAATCGTTAGCAGCCATTTGTGCAATATTTTTTAACCGTAAATTAATAATCTGCCGCTCATTACGTTCAATCACTTGTTGTAACAATATACCCGTTGTACCTAACGAAATAACAGTAGCTAAAAGAACAATAGCAATAATAATAACCTGTAATGGTACATTTTTAATTCTATGCATACTAAACCTTTCAACATCTATCCTATACCGTTGAATATAGCATAAAAAAGATCCAGGTGCCCTGAATCCTTGAGTAATGTCTACGACTGTGTCAGTGCCACTTCATTAAGTGTCGTGCCTTTGATAAGCATGTCATTGAAATTTTGATAACTAATATTAATCATATCTGTTAGCGCTTCTTCCGTGTATGAGCCAATATGTGGTGTTAATAGTACCTTAGGATATAGGTCAAGTAATTCAGTCACTTCTTTATCCTTTAAAATATGATTCTTATCAAACCGATGGCCAAATATTTCTTTTTCACGTAAGACAACATCAGCCCCAAATCCACCTAACTGCTCATTCTTGATAGCTTGAATAATTGCTGATTGATCTGTTATTTCTGCTCGGGACGTGTTAATTAAAATTGCCCCTTTCTTCATTTTATTAATTAATTTTTCATCAAAGAAATGGTCATTTTTGTTTGGAAAATGAGGAACATGTAAACTAACAATATCAGATATTTCTAGGAGTTCATCTTGTGATACAAACGTCAACACTTCTTTTGCAGCATCGGACTGGAAAATATCATATCCGACAATTTTAGCCCCAAGACCCTGATATAATTTTGCTTCTGCTAATCCTATTTTTCCTGTGCCAATAATGCCAATTGTTAAATCATGAATTTCTCTACTAAATAAATCAGTCTCGATTTTAAAGTCAGCCAACGCTGCACGTGATGTTGCAATTGCCGTGCGGCGTACTAAAGTAATCCCCAAATTCATTGCTAAATCAGCGACAGCATAGGGTGAATATGAGGGTACGCGTGCCACTGTAATTCCTAGTTCTGATGCTGCCTCCAGATCAATATGATCATATCCAACAGTTCGTGTGAATACGTATTTAATCCCCCATTTTTTTAATTGGCGTAATACTGGCTCCGAGCCATCATTATTAGCACGCAATAAAATGCCGTCAGAACCCTTTGCAGTCTCAATATTTGATTGTGTCAAGTTTTCAGGAATCAAGTTTAAATCATAATCGAAAATATTGAGTTTGTGAAAGTAATTAACTTCGTTTTCTCGAACACCATAGGCTGTTATTTTAAACATGTTATCCTCCAAATTATTTAAATAAACCAGTATGTGCAATAATCGTTAGTACAACAATCCAAACAGGTGTCATGACTACCGCAGCTAACGTTGCAAGTAATGATGTGTTTGATGCCAATAGCGCCTCACGATCAAAACTAATAGCATACGACACCGCAACGGTCGCTGGTGGCGTGGCCATCATAATCACAATAACTGCTAGAGCCGTCTGATCGACTGGCAAAATATGTGTTATCGACAATAAGGTTAGCAAAATAATATTAATAACTGGTACAACAATAATTTTAATAAAAGTATAGTACCATGATGTTTTATCGGAAAATGCCTTACCAAATGATATTGATCCCAAAGTTGATCCAATTGCTAACCAAGCTAAAGGCGAGGCTAGACCTGATAAATAAGTTAATGGTTTCATTAACCATAATGCTGTCAAATCAATACGATAAAAAGCAACATTTTGCGTTTTCCCAGCTAAATCTATCACACTAACTGTCGGTACGACCCCTTGAATAAGCCATAATAGTAAACCAAAAAATGTGGCAATAACGATTGGATTGAGAAACATTTTCTTAATGTTCGCAAGTTCCATTTTCAACCCAGACATTTTGATATAAGCATATGAATAAAGAAATATCCGATAACCTATGTTAAAAATCGAACCATACAGAATACCCTTAGCGCCCCATACTGCACCAACAATAGGTAATCCAAAAAATGTTGTTGATCCAAAGATAGACAAGACTTTCAAAGTCATCTGCCTGTCGCCTTGTGTTTTATACATAGCAAAGAAAGGATTCATGATAAAAATTAAAACCACATACATCACAATGCCCCAAATTAAAACATTCGTACTTTGACCTAGTGTTTGAGCATCAATTGGTTGCATAAACGACGTAAATGCTAATGCTGGTAATGCCACACTTAACACAACTTTGGTCAATGTTTTAGCAAAGGCATCTGTGAAAACACCTCTTTTTCGCATACCATACCCAATTAAAATAATAAATACTGTTGATGTGATCGCACTCACAATATTTACATTTGTAAATGTCTTCTCCAACGCATTCCAAAAGTCCATTTCAAAGCCTCCAATAAATTTCTTATACTTTTCAATGACTATGATAGCTTAATTTTGTGAACTAATTAACAAAAAGAAACTAAAGTAATTTATGTAACTTATGTAAACCGTTAAATAAATTCTTAACGTTAAGTTAACTGATATGATAACACTCCGTAACTACTGATATATCAAGCTATTTTAATGATCATCAATTTTTTTAAACGAAAACAGCACGAGACGTTTTGATTAAAACGTCTCGTGCTGTGCTTGTTTTTAATGATAATTATTGATCAATCACTACCTAATGTCGTAGCTATCATCTTAAGAGAAATATCTGCTGTGTCGTGCACCCATAATTGTGGATTAGCTGATTGCGTCGCTGCGCCAACGCCAAGTGCTGTTTGTCCAGCTGCTTTAATAGCTTGGACGCCGGCACTTGCGTCTTCAATACCAATAATTTGTTTGGGTTGTAGGTTCAAAAGTTCTCCAGCTTTAACAAATATTGCAGGATCTGGTTTACCCCGTGATACTGTTGATGGATCAACAATACCAACAAAATAATTTGTAATCCCTAGCTTTTTAAGTATCTGAGGGGCATTTTTCGAAGCACTTGCAATACTTGCAAGATAACCACCAGCTTTAATTTCCTCTAAAAATGCAGTCATACCTGGTAAAATGTCATCTGGTGTAATGCTTTGTATGAGTGCAACATAGTGCGTGTTTTTTTTCGTAGCAAACGCAACTTTTTCATCATCACTGAACTGATCTTGCTTGCCACCTGCAGTTAGAATCATATTTAAAGAATCCATCCGCCCAATACCTTTTAGTTGACTGCCTAACGTATCAGACCATTCAACCCCTAGTTCCGTTGCTAAATCATGCCACGCTTGTTCATGAAATTTTGCTGTATCAGTAATAACACCATCCAAATCAAAAGTAAATCCTTTAATATCTGAAAATTTAACCATGATAAACAACCTTTCTAGTTTCATTCGCCTTGACAGCAACTACTTCACCATAAATATTGATCTCAATAGGTTGATCACTCGTAATCGAGATTATTTGGGGTGTGATGTTAATCTTCAAATGCACGCCGCGATAAAGTTGTGAAAATCGTAATGCTGACCATTGCTTTGGCAAACGAGGATTTAATTGGAATCGATCATGTCGCATATCTACACCGGCGTAATCATTTTGAATAACTGATAATGTTTCACCCATCACGCCCATATGCACACCTTCCGCTGTTGTGCCACCTTGTATGTCATCATAGTCGGATCGAATAGCATCTGTTAAAAACTTATAAGCATCATCTTCAAATACCGTTTCGCCCAATCGCGCAAGTTCGAGATAAATACCAGCAAATACTGGTCGGGAAGTTGTTGAACCATGAGTCGTTCGTTTCAAATAATAAGCTGTGTTTCTGGCTAACCATTGATCAGGTAACACATAGCCCAACTGTTCAACTAATTGACGTGTATGTGTCGCACCCAAATTGTAGATTAACATCAAAAAGTCAGCCTGTTTGATAACTTGATAATCATCCGGTGACTTCCCTTCAGATTTCAATAAACGATCAATACGGTGAATATCACCATACTTTGCCTCATAAACTGAGAAGTCAAGTTGTGATAACTTAAAGAATCCTTCATATTGCTCAACAACACCATCCTTATTGATAGATAATTTTAAGTGGTGTCGTAATTGAACTGCTTTTTCTTGCTCTTTACTCGTAAAACCAGCTGTTTGTGCGACTTTTTCAAAATCAATGTCTGACTGATGTGATAGTTCATCAATATAATTTAACAACCAAACAACCATCAAATTTGTATAGGCATTATTTTTCAAACCACCGACATGCGCACCAGGCGCTGCCTCATGGAACTCATTTGGTCCCATCACACCGGCAATTGTATAGCGTCCATCTATTAATTCTGCCTTATTTATCCAGAAACGGGCAATTTGGATTAACATCTCTAATCCGTGATGATCGAGATGGTCTAATTGACCTGATATTCTTTGATATACCCACATATTATACGCAATTGCCAAAGAAACATGGCGCTGTAGTCGTGAATTATCGGGAATCCACGTGTTGTCAACAGTATTCAGGTGGATTAATTGGCTTTGTTCATCCCCATACATCCCCGACTGCCAGGGGTACATTGCACCTATCTCATTTTCAGAAACAGCATTACGTTTAGCTGCTAACAAACGATTTGTACGATACTTTAGGATTGCGCGCGCAACACGAGGTTCATTCGCCGAATAATAAGGCATGGCAAATATTTCATCCCAGAAAATATGACCACGATATCCCTCACCCGTTAGCCCACGAGATCCCACTGACACGTCTAAAAGAGGATTAGCATGAGGATTGGCCAGCTGATTTAGATGGAAGATATTCATACGAATGAGTTGTTGCATAGCATCATCACCAGTAATCTCAATATCTTTTGTTAACCACAATTGATGCCAATAGTCTTGACTATTTTTTTGAACATCTTCGAAAGTTGTTTGGTTAATTTCGTTTTTAACAAACGCGACAAGATCTGTTTTAGTTTCAAGTGTACTTGCAACAGCCATGACCCGATGAATTGTTATCGTATGATTCGCTCGCCCAGATGCGTTATAATAATCTGCAACCGTTGTTTCTGTGGACAACACATGTTTGTCAATCACGTTATCCCCACTTGATTGAGAAGCTAAAGCAACTGTTACACCAGTCGTTCGCGTTTGAACTGTCATCACATGATCAGTTACGGCTTTAACTATAAATTCTTTCGAATCAAAATCACGATAACGAGCAACATTTTTGTTTTCAATTTGACCATCAACTTCTGCTGCAATCGTTAAATTAACATCATAGCTCGGTGTTACTTTAAATTCTAATGCTAAACGATGCCAAGCAATTGGATCCACTACTTTAGTTGTTTCGATATCAATGTAGTGTGATGGCTCATTATCTACAACAACGCGATACCGGTCTACCAATTCACCACTATTGAAATTAAGATATCGATTCAAAGATATTATTGTCTCGTTATTAATTATTAATGGTTTGCCATCAACTTTAATACGCATCAATTGCACATTTGGCAAGTTAACTAAATCTTCATTAATAACCGAACGACCAGCAACTGGTGTCGACGTTTGGTTGAAAACACCCGCTGCATACAATCCTGGATAATCGTCATCTCCGTATGTGCTTGTCACTAATGAGCCTCGCCATCCCAGATAACCATTTCCTAAACTCAATAAGCTTTCACGACCATAATTTTTCACACCATTGACGATGTCATGATAAGATAATAACCAATTTTGTTCTGTCATGTTTCCTCCTTAAAACGTTAGTCGTTTTATTTACCTACCGCGTCTTTAAAGGCATTCTTCTTCTCAACTGACTTAATTTCGTTTGTATCTGAATCTTTAAAGCCGAAGAAGTAGACCATTGCAAATGAAACAACAATTGTTGCTGCTGAAGCAAGCCAGAATATCAACATATTATTTGCAATACCTTCTTGACCTTTTGGCACAGCAAATGACGGGAAACCAATCAATGAACCGGTGAAACCGTACATATTCAAATTAAACAAACCGGCAATTAAACCACCAACCGCGCCACCAATATTCGCCATCCAGAACACACGACCATATTTTAAATTAATACCATACATAGCAGGTTCAGTAATACCTGCCATTGCCGAAAGGAATCCTGCACCAGCAAGACCTTTAAGTGATGGAATTTTAGTTTTAGCCCAAACAGCCAATGCACCAGCACCTTGCGCGATCATTGTAAAGTTAACAATAGCATTCAATGTCGAATGACCAGTTTGCGCGATTTCGTTGGCAATCAGTGGGACAACCATCCAATGCAATCCAAAGATAACTAAGGCTTGATACAAACCACCAATGATCAAGCCGGACAAAGGATAGTTCAGATGCAGCAACCAATTCACAATAGTAGAGATACCTTGAGAGGTCAACGTAATGGCTGGGCCTACAATAATCAAAACGACCGACCCAACGATAAACAAGGTCAACAAAGGTTGAAAAATTGAACGTAGTACCAAAGGTATCTTCTTTTTAAGCCAATTACCTACTGGGCGTGCTAACCACGCTGCAAAGATAATTGGAAAAATTGAATAGGCATAACTTGGGATATTGATTGGTAATCCGAAGAAACTGGCATTTAAACTAACACCAAATAGTGAACCTAAAGTTTTCACAGGTTGCACAATCTGATTATCAACAACATGCGGATTTGTTAAATTAATAAATTCGGGTTTAATCAAAAACGCACCAATTGCCGCAACAACGAACGGATCACTTTTAAGCTGCTGCGCCGCCGAGAAGCCAACTAAAATCGGCAAGAAATAAAACGGTGCCATAGCCATTGATTGTAAAATCGTAAACGTACTTGAGGCTGGATCAATAAAATAAATAGCAGAAAACGATGCCTTGTTAGACACTAAACTCAAGAACCCATTTAACATACCACCGGCAGCCAACAAACCGATAATTGGCATCATCGCACCAGTAATCGTACCAATAATTGCTTGGAACGCATGCACGAATGGATTTTTAGAGCTATTGTTGGCTGCCGCTGTTTCAGCAATGGCCTCATGAGTTGCTTCATTATCAACGACACTGTCGCCTAACTGCGCAACCACTTCATCATAAACATCAGCCACAGCGGGGCCAATAACCACTTGATATTGCCCTAAAGATTCAGCATAATTAACTCCTGCTACCCCAGTTAACTTTTCGAGAGCTGACTTATCGGCAGCTGTATGATCTTTTAAATAAAAACGTAATCTTGTGATGCAATGGATCACCTTATCCACATTTTGTCCGCCACCAACACCTGCAATAATATCAGTTGCTAGATTCGCATATTGATTAGCTGACCCCTTGGTAGACTTTTTATCGGTGCTCCCTGTAATTTTTGGGGATGCTTTAACTGTCGCAACAGCAACGGTTTCACCCGTGGTGACGATTCGATAGTTGTTAATTTCTAGTTTTGCTAATTTTTCAGCTGTATTCGTAATTACAACAATAGTTGTTGTCGACAAGTTGGCCGCGCTAATTTGTTTTAAATCAACCGTACCTACCTGATTGCCAGCCGTTACATGATCACCTAGTTTAATTGTCCAAGAAAACGGCTTACCCGCAAGGCTTACAGTCTCAAGACCAACATGTGTTAAGACCTCTAGACCATCTGATGTCCGCAAACCAAATGCATGTCCCTGTAAGGCAATTACTTCACCTGTCACTGGTGCCAAAATACGGTGCCCAGTAGGCTTTATTCCAAAACCCTCACCCATTGTTTTTTTACTAAAAATCGGATCCTTAACCTCTGTTAGCGGTATAAGTTGACCAGCAAGAGGCGCCAAAATTTTTATATTTGTCATTTCTCTTCTCCTATGAACGCCTAACGTAATATCTGCGTGATAGCATTAACTTGAATCGCATTCAAATCAATGCCTTCTAGAAAATTCAACACTTTTAAAACGGTCGGCACGGTGCCTTGACTCTGTAAATGAAATGATTCTGCCATCATTTAAAAATGTTTCTGAACGAATAACCACAACTGCCATGGGTTCCTTCACTAGCATGAGCTGTTTATCAATAGCATTAGCAGCTTCAATTGTGATCGTTTTTTTGGCATAACTAATCACTAGACCTAGCTGTTGCTCAAATAATTCAAATAAAGACAATGAAGTTGATAAGCTTTTAATTTCTGGCACAACTGCTTTTAACACATAATCACGATCAACAATAACAGGCTCGTTATCAACATTACGCACACGAATAATTTCTGTTGCTGGTAGTTCTGTATCTTCGCCATAATCAAAATATGTCGGTACATTTTTGTCTGAAATTGAAATTAATTGCGTCCGTTCATCCAATTTTAACCGTGCTGCTAACTCACGATAACTTTCAACATGAGATATCGGAAAAGAATAACGGTTTTGATTAATAACAAACGTCCCACGTCCCTTGATACGTATGACGTAGCCCTCATCCACTAACATTGCCACGGCTTTTCGCGACGTCTCGCGAGCAACGTGGTAACGATTCATCAGTGCAAAATCGCTGGGTAATTTGGCATTATCAGGATACTTCCCATCATTAATGTCCTTGAGTAGTTCATCATGAATTGTCTGATATTTGTTCATCACTGGGCCTCCTTTACCGATGTCTACAAGTTAAATATAACATCATTTGTAAGCGCTTACAATAATGCGAACAGCTATTTTAAGGGTTATGTATAGACAAGCTTGAATACAAGCAATGATGGTAAGCTTTGTCGTCTAGACAAGATTTTTTGACTTTTAACTGTTTCTCCCGATTAAAGCACATAAAAACCCAGTTAACCTTGATACGGCTAACTGGGTTTCTTCAATATTATTGCTGCACAATAGCTGAGATAACAACCTTGCCATCAATTAAATCTGCACTAAGTTGTTTTTCGCCTGGATTATCTAGATAAAAATCAGTCACTTGATCACGAATTTGCTGTTCAATCACACGACGTAATGGTCGTGCACCGAGTGCTTCATCATAACCAGACTCAATGAGATGATTTTTAACAGCATCAGAAACCTGCAACGTCAATGATTTCTTAGCTAATGTTTGGTTGACATCTGCTAACATCAAATCCACAATTTGCTTCAAATCATCTTTACTCAAGGCGGAGAATTCAATCACACCATTGAACCGGTTTAAGAATTCAGGACGGAAATAAGGAGCCAAACGGTCCATCAACTCTCCGTCACTCTTATCTGAGAACCCGGCATTTGATGTCGCAATAATCACAGTATTTTTGAAGTTAACCACGTTTCCTTGACCATCAGTCAATCGTCCATCATCCATGACCTGCAAGAGCAACGTCAAAACCTGTGGGTTAGCTTTTTCAATCTCATCCAATAACACAATTGAATAGGGATTTCGGCGTACTTTTTCTGTCAGTGTATTGCTGTTGTCATCATAGCCGACATATCCAGCTGTCGTTCCTATTAACTTTGAAACTGCCGTTAAATCCGCATATTCTGACATATCTAACCGTACAATATTTTCTTTACTACCAAACATATCTAATGCTAACTGCTTAGCAAGTTCTGTCTTACCCACACCTGTTGGTCCGACAAATAAGAAACTACCAATTGGCCGATTCCCTTCGTCAAAACCAGCACGGTTACGACGAATCGCACGGGCGACCATATTAACTGCCTCGTCTTGACCGATTACCTTGCCAGCTAACCGCGCCCCAATCGTCTTCAAACGTTCAATATCTGAAGCACCCATTTGTGACACGGGGATGCCCGTCAATCGCTCCACAGACTCAGCGACATCATTGGCAGTTGCCACAACTTTAGTCGCCTCATCTGCCCCTGAAATTTTCTGTTCTAGTTCGGCAATTGCATTCTTATACTTTAGTGCTGCTTCAAAATCTTCCTCAGCAACAGCCTTTTCTTGCTTTGCTTTTGTATCACTGAGTTGCTTCTCTAAGCTAACCTTGTCAGTGACTGGATTTTTAGCACTTAAATGTGCTGCTGTCATATCTAACAAGTCAATTGCTTTATCTGGTAATGAGCGCTGCGGAATGTACTGAACAGCATAATCAACCGCGGCTTTTAAAACATTTTCAGGTAATGAAACATGATGATGCTTTTCATATAGGGCAGCTATACCCTTTAAAATTTGTAAAGTATCTTGTGGTGATGGTGCATTGACGGTAACTTCGTTAAAACGACGTGCCAGCGCTGCGTTCTTCATAATCGTATTACGGTATTCATCTTGCGTCGTTGCACCAATGACTGAAATTTCACCTCGACTCAAAGCTGGCTTAATTATATCAGCCAACCCTTTACCACCATCTTCGCCACCGGTTGATCCAGCACCTAAAATTTGATGAATTTCATCAAAGAATAAGATCACATTACCAGCTGTCTTCACTTCTTTCATCAAATTTTGAATATTTTCTTCAAAAGCACCACGGAACTGTGTTCCTGCTTCCAAGCTAGAAATATCAATCGAATAAATCTCTTTATCTTTAATAGCAGCTGGTACATCCCCATTGACAATAGCTTGTGCAAGTCCCTCAACTACGGCTGTTTTACCAACACCAGCATCACCAACTAACACCGGATTATTCTTCGTACGACGTCCCAAAATTTCTGCCGTTTCCTGAATTTCCTTATTACGGCCAATGACTGGATCAAGAAGCCCGTCACGTGCTTCTTGTGTTAAATTACGACCTAATTTAGCAAGCATCCCTTCCTGCTTAACTTGACCTGGTTGTTGTGGTGCTACCATACGCCCGTTCCCGGCTGTTGGGGCCTGTTGTTGTTGACCGTTTGGTAACTGTCCACCTTGTCGATATTGCGCGAACTGTTCTGGTGTCACTTCTTGTCCATTAATTAAATAACGCCGGTTTTCAGAATTGTAACCATTCATATTACCCATCATATTGTTAAAAATATCATTCATATTTGATCCAAATGGATCATTAAAAAAATTATCGTTAGCCATTTAAAATTCTCCCTTTTATTTAATTGTCCTTAAAAATTAATCCTCATCAGAGTTAAAATATAACTTCTCAAGGTCGCGTAACACTTCCCACATCGCTTGATGTTGTGCTTTAGCCAGTGCATCAAGGTCTCGCATGTTTAAACTGGTTGCGTCTGATTGCGTCTTATTAAATGATTTATGGATTGTTGTATAACCATATCCAGAATCTTTCGCTACACGGTAAATTGTCAGCGAATTATCATCCAAATACGCCTTAATATCAAATCTCATCATTATCACTCCAGTTTAAAGTTTGTCCGCGCACACGATCGTGATTACGGTTAATAAAGTTGCTGCTTCTGATCATTTTTCCACATCTCCTTTACATCTATAATTATATCACATACGTGCTATAACACAAGTGTGAAACATTCATATATGTAAACTATTTTATATTTTTGGAGCTGTTATACTTAATAAGTAACAACGTCACCGCGGCATTGCAATGCAGAAAGGAATTGTATTTACTGTACTTCATAGGCTGTAAATACACTAAAATAATGACAGAAAATTTCAGCAAAAAACGCCTGTATCCACAAAAGGATCGTGCAACAACTGGTAAAAAAACCTACTATGGCAAACAATTTGACCCACGTAAACAAGGAAACAAACAAAAGAACAGCGAAGGTGTTGATGTTCGTGTTGGTCAAAACTTCCCTTTGACAATTAAACGTCTAGGCATTAACGGCGAAGGTATTGGCTACTTTAAACGTAAAATTGTCTTTGTCCCCGGTGCTTTGCCAGACGAAGTCGCCGTTGTTAAAGTAACTGAGGTGCAACCAAAATACATTGCTGCTAAAGTATTAAAAATTCGTGAAAAATCACCTAATCGTGTTAAACCATTAGATGAGTTTGCTGATGAAGTTGGTGGTTTTGAACTTGAACATATGACTTATGCTGCGCAATTAGCTTTTAAAAAAGATGTCCTTGTCCAATCATTGGAAAAGTTTCAACCAAAAGGTTGGTCTACTTATGATTTACGCAACACAATTGGTATGGAAAACCCTTACGAATATCGTAACAAAGCACAATTTCCTGTTCGAAAAATTGGTGACCAACTGCGGGTGGGTATGTATAAACGCAGCAGCCATGACCTGGTAGATTTACCTGTCGTTCATACACAAAATCCCGCAACTATGAAAGTACTTCGCACAATTCGTGAATTACTCGATAAACTATCCGTTTCTATCTATAATGAAGACAAGAATCGTGGCACAGTCAAAACAATTGTTGCACGTGTTTCACACACTACTGGTGACGTACAACTCACCTTTGTCACCAACACAGATGGTTTTCCAGGAGACACCGCACTGATTGCAGCCATTAATCAAGCTTTACCAGAAGTGACAGGTATTTTCCAAAACTTTAATCCTGGTCGTACTAGCCTAGTTTGGGGCGATGAAACAATTAAATTGTGGGGTAAAGATTACATCGAAGAAACCGTTATGGGTAAAACTTTCCAGTTGTCCCCACGTGCCTTCATGCAGTTAAACCACACGCAGATGTCTGTAGTCTACAAAGAGGCACTAAGTGCGCTTAATTTGACCCATGCTGATAAATTAGTCGATGCCTACGCTGGTGTTGGTACAATTGGGTTAAGTTTAGCTGATAAAGTTGGCGAAGTCCGCGGTATGGAGATTATTCCCGAAGCAGTTGATGATGCTAATATTAATGCTAAAATCAATCATATTGAAAATGCACATTACGAAATAGGCACAGCAGAAGAACTATTTCCAAAATGGCAATCAGAAGGTTGGTTAGCTGATGCACTGGTCGTTGATCCACCACGAACTGGATTAGATACTGCGTTACGTCGTGAAATTCTGCGTACGCAACCAGAAAAATTTGTTTATATTTCATGCAATGCTTCAACATTGGCCCGTGATTTAGTTGACTTAACGAAAGCATACAAAGTTGAGTATATTCAAAGTATTGATATGTTCCCACAAACAGCGCGCTGGGAAGGCGTTGTGAAGTTGACAAAACGTGATCATTCATAAAAAAAGCAGGCGCTACGTTTAAAAACGTAGCACCTGCTTTTTTTAATAACTTTGATCCTGCTTTTTAATTTTTTTCAGTGCTATAAAACTTAATAGGTAAAATAATAATAACAACACCATTATTATGCCAGCTATCAAGTATCGGCCATTTGTCGTATGCAGCAATAAATCATTTAATTCAGGCAGTCGTGTCACGATTCCCATAATGCCTGCACCGACTAAAAAGATGGCAAAGGGCCAAAGTAATGTTTTATCCTTTGCACGGAGGATAAAATATAGTCCACTTGTTAACGCTAATAAAATAACAGCGATGCCCAATCCACCATCCAACCGTAAACGCAATGGTGTTTTCAGAAATATATTCACCAAGTAAATTGGTGCAATAGCAACACTGGCTACTATCCAAATCACAAAATATCGTAAATATTTATTTTTTAATGTCGTATTGACTTGATATATTGCTCGTCCTGAATATTTAAAACCAATCAAAATGTCAATGTATAACAAAACTCCTGAAATTCCTAACATGCCCACATCCAGTGGCCTCTCTGCTATCATCAAGGATGGTAATAAGCAAATACAAATATACGTTAACAACATATATAGACCTACTCTAATAACTTCCCAGATACGACGTGGCATCTCAGATAATATTTCATCAGCAACTATTTTTGGGTTCTTACCCAAATAACTAGCTGCTGAAACACCTTCGTTTTGTGCCTCCAAAATATCCTGTAATATGCTTAATAGTTGTGTCTCTATTTTGTGTTCATCGCGTGCAAAACCTTCGATTCTGATATACAACAATAAGTTTTCATAAAACACTTTATTTTCTTTATTCAAATTTTCACGTAACAAGTTGTTCGCTTCAATTATTTCCTTGGTTTTCATTATGATTCCTTTCGTCAATCAAACGATTCACTGCATGTTCTAAAAATTGCCATTCATTAACAAATTCTCTTTTTGCCTGTATACCTTTATTTGTAATGAAATAGTATTTTCGATCCGGACCCTCTAATGACGACTTCATTTTCCCTTCAATTAAGCCACGTCTCTCCATCGTTGTCAGTAAAGGATAAATTGTCCCCTTTGGTATATCAGATAAATCATATTGATTGATTTGTTTACTAATACCATAACCATAGTCTGGTTTTTTTTCTAAAATAATTAACATTACACCTTGTAAAATTCCTTTAAGCATTTGACTAGAAGTATTTGATTTCATTTTTTCACCTTTTAGCTAGTGTGCTTAGCATATTAGCAGTATATAATAAACCCACTAGTTTGTAAAGCATAATAGATTAGTAAATAAAAAGTAGTGATACAGTGTATCACTACTTTTTACATCATGCCGACTAGCGGAATCGAACCGTTGACCCCCTCATTACTAGTGAGATGCTCTACCAACTGAGCTAAGTCGGCAACGCCAAGTACTCAGGTATGCCTAAATCATACCAGATACCCCAGAGAACAATCATCCTCTTATACGGGTGACAGGAATCGAACCTGCACGCCTTGCGGCACTGGAACCTAAATCCAGCGCGTCTGCCAGTTCCGCCACACCCGCATCTTTGTTGATTACGCAACTATATTAGTTTACTTGAAAAAAGTTCATACGTCAATAGCTAATTGAATATTTGTTTTAAGTTGATACTGACGTACTAATAAGTCAAGCATAATACCATTATAAACGAGTACCTGCCACATACCTGGTGTATACTTTTCACCACGAATAACTGCAGACATTAAAGCGCGCACAAGATCATAGTTATCTGATTCTTTGGCAATCTCTGCTACCTTTTCTTCTGGTATACCTTCACGGAAACCATATTGACGCAGTGTTCGATCAAAATAACGATCATATGCATCTGATTTAAAATAACTTTGGGCGAAAACTATAATATCAGTTGAATAGGCCGGGTAATGGCTACCATACCATCCGATCTCCTTGCCTTTGGCATCTTGTAAAATAGCAATATTTTTTTCAAAATCAAACGTCTTCATAATTTATAACCTCACTTAATAACTAGCATGTCATAAGGTCATTATAACACATCTTTACTTTTTGTTAGTGAAATCAATTCAAAGACAAACTTAATAATCACTCGGAATACAGCATAGACTGGGACAACTAAAATCATACCAACAATGCCCCACAAGTTTCCCGCTACCATTAACAAGATCATAATTGTTAATGGATGAATTGCTAATGATTTACCAATGACATTAGGGTAAATAAAGTTACCATCAAGTTGTTGAACTACAGTCATCACAATGAAAACAAATAAACATTGTTCCCATGATTGTGTACTAGCAACAAGTAAAGCCGGTATAACACCAATCCAAGGACCGATATAAGGCACAATATTCGTAATACCTGCCACAACCGCAAGCAACCAAGCATATGGTTGTCCAATAATAAAATACCCGATGGCCATTGTTACACCCACAAATAACATTTCAATGGCTTGCCCAGAAATATACCGCTCTATTGTGTTGTCCATTTTAGTTGTTAATTCAGTTATTTTATCCGCATGACGTTCTGGGAACATCTTTTTGATGGCTGGCACCAAACGTTCGCCATCACTTAGCATATAGAATAGAACAACAGGAATAGTCACTAAATTGATTGTCACCGAAGTCACTGTAGATACAATTGATCCTAAAGTGCCAGCTGTAATTGTCAAAAATGATGCTGCATATTTGCCAACAGCATCTCGTACTTGATCAACATTAATTGACAAGTTCAAATTGCCAAACCACTTACTATTAATCGTTTCTGTCGTAAATCGCTGCATATCTTGTGCAAACCCTGGCAGTGCAGTAATCAAATTTGTAATTTCGTGTACCAATGTTGGCACTAAACCAACTATGACACCAGCAATTACTGATAAAAAGAATAAAAAAGTAATAATAACTGCTGCTTGACGAGGAATTTGCCAACCATAAATTTTTATTTTTTGAACAAGCTTTAAAACAGGTTTTAAAACATAATAAAGAAATCCCGCTACCAATAGTGGCACAAATACTGTCGAGATAAATACTGAAATTGGTCGCATTAAAAAATCAAATCCGGATACAATCAAAATTAATAACGATAATGCAAGCAATTCAATTGTCCAAAAAAATAATTTTTTTAACTTCTGATTTAAAAACATTAATTTAACTCCCTTAGTGCTTTAAGCAACTTATGTTGAATTGTTGGCAACGACAACTTTTGCCAATCATCTAATGATAAATACGCTTGATTTTCTCTTGGTGTCAGTTCTTGTCGCACGAGCCAAATTTCCCAACGTCGATGTGTGAACACGTGAGTAATTGGTTTAATGTTAAGCTGCTGCCCATTAATCTCCTCAATACTATTGATTTCTACTAATGGGAAGGTCCAAAATCCTGCCAACAGCCCCTTGTCAGGCCGATGTTCAAATAATAATTCACCTTGTTTTTCAGAAACGATAGCCATATACTGTTGTTTCACAGGCTTTTTCTTTTTCGTTTTAACTGGATAAGACAATTCCACACCATCACGAAAAGCAGCGTTGAATGCCCGTACAGGCGAACCCTGACTATCAGGATTTTTCGCTGTCATATAACTTGATCCCAAGTCCATGATTGCTTGGTTAAAGTCACCAGGGCGTAGTGGGTCAACAATTGGTAAAATAGCATCATAAAAAACCTTGCGCGCTTTTGTATTAGCGATATCATCATCAATCTTAAGTAAGCGACTAAACACACGATAGGCATTACCATCAACTGCTGGGACAACCTCGCCAAAACTAATCGAAGCAATTGCAGCTGATGTATAAGGTCCAACCCCCGGTAACATCTGTAAATCGTCAGCGCTTTCTGGCCAATGGCCATGTAAATCATTAACGATATACTGAGCCGCCTTTTGTAAATTACGCGCACGTGAATAGTAGCCCAAGCCTTCCCAAAGTTTCAGAACTTGTTCCTCAGGTGCCTGCGCTAAATCTTTTACAGTTGGCAAAGCTGTCATGAAACGTTCATAATAAGGTAAAACCGTATCTACTTGTGTTTGTTGTAGCATAATCTCAGAAACGAGTACACGATAGGGCGCATGATTTAATCGCCAAGGTAAATTAGCGCGCCCTTCGTTATCATACCAATCAAGTAACGTTCGTTGAAAATCTTTAATTGTTTGTTCAGACCATATTTCCATATATCTATTGTACCCTAGTTTTCACGATTTTTAGAAACTCTTATGAAGTTTAAACCTTGATTTTTTGAGGTATATAACGTATAATAATATCTTGTATGTAAAACATTTGAAAAAGGAGTACCCATCATGGCATTAAAGAAGCCGCTTAATTCATTCGCCCGTGCTCGCAAGGTCGGACACAACTCAGCCAAGAAGCAACGTCAAACTGCTATCGCAAAGTTGCAACAATGGGCAAAAGGTAAAACAGAAGAATTACCTGTAACAAAGTAGTTTAATTTCTTTGGGCAAAAAACCAGTAAATATACTGGTTTTTTGTTTACATCTTTATTCCGATATTACTGCTAATATTTTGTTATACTTTATTTAACAAGAAAGGGTGGATACCATTTGAATATATCACAAAAACAAAAATCAATTTTGACGATATTAGTAATCGGCGCATTTCTCGGATTTCTAAACCAAACGCTGATGAACGTTGCTTTGCCTAATATCATGAGCGAATTTCATATTGATACTGGTCTTGGTCAGTGGATTACAAACGGTTATATGCTTGTCAACGGCATCATGGTCCCCCTGACCGCCTTCTTAATCCAACGACTAACAACACGCCGATTATACCTGTCAGCTGTGGGATTATTTGCTATCGGCACGTTAATAGCAGGGTTTGCGCCTAACTTTACAGTCCTTATCACAGGACGTATGATTCAAGCAATGGGTGCTGGTGTCTTTGGGCCTCTCATGAACGTCGTTGTCATGAATCTATTTACCCCTGACAAACGTGGTGGCGCCATGGGCCTTATTGGTTTGGCCCTCAACTTTGCCCCTACACTAGGGCCAACGCTATCTGGTTTTATTGTCACTAATCTTTCCTGGCGTTTCTTATTTTTTATTGTTGCCCCTTTGATTATTGCTAACTTTATACTCGCTTACTTTTTATTACAAAATATCGGCGAACCAAAAATGCTTAAATTTGACTTTTTGAGCGTCGTTTTATCCAGTATCGGTCTTGGTTCCTTACTTTACGGTTTTTCTAACGCTGGTGCAACCCCTTGGTCAGATTTTACTGTTTGGGGATTTATCATTATTGGTATTCTTGTGACAACATTATTTGTTTGGCGCCAATTTTTAACCGAGACACCATTACTTAATATGGCTGTTTTCACACATCGCGAATTTGTGCTGGCTATGCTAATTAACATCGTTTTGATGATTTCAATGTATGGTGGTGCGCTAATGCTACCACTGTACATGCAGACTGTTCGCGGTTCTTCTGCATTGGTATCAGGCCTTGTTTTGTTCCCTGGAGCCTTAGTTACCGCATTCTTATCACCTTGGAGCGGTCGTTTGTATGATCGCTATGGTGTTAAATATCTCACTTTAGCAGGTATCTTAATTACTGCGTTGGGTACATTTATTTTATCCGCCCTAACCCTAGCAACACCATTTTGGATTATTGTCAGTGGTCAATTTATTCGACAGCTCGGTTTGGTCCTTGTCCTCATGCCAATTCAAACAGAAGCCTTCAACGCCTTACCATTAGCACTTATGCCTGATGGTTCAGCAATGTTTACAACAATTCGACAACTTGCTGCATCATTTGGGACGGCCGCATTAGTAACAATTATGACTAAATCTGCCATGAATTACGGTACTACGCACAGAAGCATGTTAGACACACTCATTCAACTACATGGTATTAAAACAACATTCTTCATAGCTGCCTTATTAATGCTCGTTGCTGCAGCATTAACGCTCTTATTTAGTAACAAAGCACCTATCGATCGCGTTTGATCAAAGCACCACGACCATGACATAAAACATCAAAAAAGACGCATATCAGTGATGTGCGTCTTTTTTGATGTTTTTTATGTCATTTATATATCTGCCGCTGCCCAATGATTAATAGGACCAAACTGATGGCCAACTGCAATTTCATTTTCAATGGCTGCTGTCGTGACATCGTGACCAATGCGGATAGCTTGTTCGACAGTCTGCCCCTTAGCCAATTCAGCTGCAATTGTGGCGCTTAGTGTATCACCTGTGCCATTAATATGCGTCGTGTCAAAATACCGATGACGTAACCAAAAATCATGCCCATCAGCTAGCAAAACATAATCAGCCACCTCAGATTGATCTATTTGATTATGCCACCCTTTAACAACAACATTGTTCACACCCAACTTTTGAATTGCTTTAGCTGCTTCACGTTGGGTCGCTTCTGAATTAATTGTAAGACCTGTTAACAATTGGGCTTCAAAAAAATTTGGTGTTGCTACTTCGGCCAGAGGTAACAATAACTCTTTTAGCGCTTGAAATGCGCTTTCAGCCAAAAGCTGCGCCCCATGTTTCGTTGTAATTACAGGATCAACTACTAGTGGCCCAAACTCATACTTCTGATATGCCCGAACAACAGTTTTAATTAAAGGTGCATCAGAAAGCATGCCTGTTTTACTGGCACGAATCTTAAAATCATCAGCTAGTACTTCAAACTGTTTCTCAATAAATGCTAATGGTAGCGTTTCAGATGCATGAATACCATATGAATTTCCAGCCACAGCAGCCACAAGTACGCTCATACCATATGTTTTTCGAATAAAAAATGTATGTAAATCAGCTTGTAAACCTGCTGAACCATCTGAATCCGATCCAGCAATTGTTAAAGCCTGTGGAAATTCATTCATAATCATCTAACCTCTTTTTAATAAATTATAGTTTACTATATTATAGGACAACTCGGATAGATTAGCTAACTAATTATAGTCACTTATGGTAGGGTGAACCTTGTTGAATCATAAAAGCACGATAAATTTGTTCAACGAGCACAAGTCGCATGAGTTGATGAGGCAATGTCAATAACCCAAAGCTTATTTTTAAATTAGCACGTTGTTTAATCATTGGGTCAAGTCCCAGTGAACCACCAATAATAAACGTTATATCTGAATAACCAGCTACTGTAATATCAACCATTTTTTGGGCAAATTCCTCTGATGCCAATTGTTTTCCTTCAATAGCCAAGACAATGACAAAGTCTCGAGGGCCAATTTTTTCCTGAATACGTTGGCCTTCTTTAGACATAATTTGTTTATTCTGCGCAATACTAGCTTTCTCAGGCGTTTTTTCATCAGGTAATTCGATCAACGTTGTTTTAGCAAAACGCGATAATCGTTTAATATACTCCGCTATCCCCTCCTTGAGATAGGTTTCTTTCAATTTACCAACTGTAATTAATTTGATGTTCATTTTTCTTCAACTTTAAACTTTCTTAATAATATTATCCCTAGCGCAAACATTTGTGTTGTTTTACTTATCCACAATTATCCACACGAACAACTTGTTTGTAAAATCTATGTAAAGCTATTATACCAGTTATTTACATGTTCGCATTATTATTTATCCACATTTTTTTCAATTTTTGAACAAAATTGTGTATAACTTTTAAAAGGCTCTTTAAGGCTATTTGGACAAATTATGTCCTATCAATTAATACTTATCCACAGTTTTCCACTTTTTTATCCACAACTGTGGATAAGCACATTTGTTCCCTTGACGATACAAATACTTCTAAAACGGAACGTTAGCATTTAGATCGTTTAATTGCCCATTCAACACTTCAAAAGACAAAAAATTAATTAAAACACGTACATTTAACAAATACATCGTATTTCAACGTAAAAATACGCCTCCTAAGAGGTGCTTATGACTCTTTTTAAGCTTTCTTTATCTTTTTCATCAGTTTTCCACATAGTTTTTATTAGTTATCAACAAATTATTCACGTTTACAATCGATTATCAACATTTTGCAATAGTTTTCAACATTATCAGAAAACGCCTATTTTCATCGTTTTGTCAACAAAAGGTAAAGAAAAAACTAACGGAATCCGTTAGTTTGCTAGTTTCTGAGTTAATTTAACTTTCACTGTCTTTTTAGTATCATGGTGATAATAGGTAATGGTGGCTGTGTCGTTCAGGTCGTGCTTATATAAGGCTTCTCGTAACTCTGCCTGGCCCATAACCTTTTTACCGTCAATTTCAGTAATGACATCATACTTTGTTAAGCCAGCCTTGTCTGCTGGGCCATCCTTCGTCGTGCTCATTACAACAACGCCACCAGTAATATTTGCTGGAATTTTAAGTAATGATTTTTGATCGTCAACAGTGACAGCAGAAAGTTCAACCAATCCAATACCAATTGCCGGTCGCGTTACCTTGCCGTCCTTAACCAATTTATTAACAATATCAACGACTTGGTCTGATGGAATAGCGAACCCCATCCCCTCAACACTTGTACCAGAAGATGATGATGATAACTTCATAGAATTAATACCAACAACTTGACCAGCAAAGTTGACAAGCGGACCACCAGAATTTCCAGGGTTAATGGCAGCATCCGTTTGAATGACGGTTGAACCACCATAGTTTTGACCATTCTCTGAAGTTGTCGCTACCAGACGCTTTTTGGCAGAGATAATACCCTCAGTTACTGAAGAAGCATACTCCGATCCTAAAGGTGAGCCAATTGCGAGTACTTTTTGTCCAACTTGTATGTTATTAGAATCGCCAAAGTCTGCTGTCGCTTTGACATTTTCTGAGCTAATTTTTAGAACTGCTAAATCCGTCATTGCATCTTTACCTACAAGGGTTGCAATGACTTTTTTACCATCATGTAACATCACCTGCAGTTGTGCAGCCCCATCAATAACATGATTATTTGTCACAATATAGGCATCACTGCCTGCTTTTTTGTAAATCACACCCGATCCTTCAGATGCTTCTTGATAAGTGTTACTACCATCCTTAGAAAAATTCAGTACAGAAACGACAGCATCAGAAATTTTATTATAAGCTGTCGTTGCCGTGGCATTATTAGCTATTTTTACTGTTTTGTCAGCTTTTGTATTCACTTTTTGAGTTGATGTTTGTAAATTTTCAAGACTATTTTGTCCATATAAAACAACCCCGCCACCGATAATACCGGCGATTGCGCCAGTTATTACGACCGTTGTTAATGATTTTTGTGCCATTTTAATCACCCACCAATTGAATTATTCTTATTATAACGCATAAAAATTAATATTAAATTAAATTACTCCGATAAATTATCACCAGTGAAAGCATTAATTTTCAAAATATATTTTTCATTACCACTATGCGCCTCAAATGCCCAAACTGGCAAGTAAATATCATACCCATTAACAGTAAGACTTTTATCATATGATAAATAGCCTGAAGATAAACGATCACCACTATCTAACTCATTATACCGATACAATGCGACAATGGCCTCTTCTTCAGTAATTGTAGCACGATCATCGCGGAGTCGTTGCACGTTAACGATCTGCCTCTGAACAAATCCAGTAATTTTACCTTCTTTATTATATTGAAAAGTCATTGTCCCATTATCAGAAATTACTGGTAATCCTCTAATACGTTGGGAGTAAACACTGTCCGAATTCGTTTTATCTGCCGTTAACACAGGATTATAACGATATCCTCCGCGGTTTGCAATTGTTAGCGGGTTATGACTATTAGCAGAAATAACCGTTTCTTTCTTTGGTAATTCTGGCGTTTTAAGTTTAACAGTTACTGTGTCTGATTGACTATTGGTGGTCACATTTAACCCAGAAGGTAAAGTCATGGTACCTTTATCACCACGCTGTGCAGCAATATAGCCACTATATTGAACCGTAGTGCTAAACTTTGGTAAATGAATTTTCTGTTTTTTCATTTCGGTAATGATGTTAGCATTAGCATCCGTTATCTGTTCATTAGGCACTTGGCCTGCACGCCACCAGTTAAGCAGAAAAATATCTAACAAAAAAAACAAAACGAGCATTAAGACTTTAAGTCGTTTAAATTGCATATTTTCCTCCTGATGTTTTTATTTCAACTCAGCTTACCGGTTTCGCAAATATGATGTCACACTCTGCCAACCACTATGCGTTTCAATCATCCATGTAGGCTCCATGTTAACTGCTGCCTGACTATCTTCGTTAATTAACCATTCGTACCCTGGCGTAATAAAATTATAATCACTTGCCTTTACACCAGCATCCGTTAACTGTTTAATCACTGTCTCAGTTGCTGGCAGTTCAACATCTGATTGTCGATTAGGGACAGGCACACCAAGTTCATTAAGAGAATAAGTACTTGTTAAGTTACCATACTTATCCATGACCATATGAATAGCACCACTTTGCGACTGGAAATAAACTGGGAAGCCTTCAACATAGGTTCTAAATGTAATTTTCTTCCCATTATCTTGGCTTTCATAAAAACGTGTATCCGTTAGATCGAGCTGTAATAAGTTGATTTGTGAGAAATTAGAATTTAATCGGTCGAGATATGTTTTAGGTAACTTATTTTTTGGATTATGATCTTCAAATTTAACCGTTTCCCAAGATGGGTCATAAGTTATTTGCTGGTTATTTAATTTATTCGTATACACCGTTTTAGTGTCATCTTGGGTAATCTTCAATTGATTCATCGTGCCTAAAAGTGAAGAAACATACGTTTTAGGATCCCGATGATTCACCAGATAAGAATAAACCGGTAACTTGAATTTTTCTGGATAATTAAGGACAACCCGACCATTATAGGCTTTAAAATCAACTGTCAAATTGGTTGGTAATTTATTAACCTGTTCCCATGTCTGACCGCTATTCAACTTACTCACTTTAACTGTTGTGACTTGATTCGTTTTGGTATTCACAAAATAACCATATTCTGTACGATCAAGAGACAAGACAAAATAGTTAAAATTAAAAGGCTTTTGCGCTGAAATATGCTGCTCATAACGCGTATTAAAATAAGAAATAGGAATCACATCAGGATAACGAAAAATTTGTGATTTCTTTGTTGATAAAATTTTTTTAATTTGACCTGTTGTGACTGTTTTGGTTTGTGCCTCATCAAATGTCGACTGTGTGACTGCACGTCGAATACCTTTAATTTTTTCATCAGTACCGTTCACAACGAGCTGTTGATGGCCATTAGATTGAGTCACAATATACTGCGTTGGTCGAAACATTTCTAACAATCGTTGTTCCGGTTGCTGATTTTCAGATTGATCTGGCGCTTCATTTTTACCAAATGAGCTGAATACAAATCCTGTTAAAATTACCGAAAAAGTAATGGCTAAAATTAATGCCATATTCAAGAGTGTACTTTGGAAATATTTACGTCTATTCCGCATCCCAATCGTCCTCCTCAATGACAGCATCATCAACATAGGCTAGTGAGATGTAGAAGGTTGACCCTTCATTCTCTACGGAATCAACCCAAATACGCCCGTTAAACTTTTCGACCACTTCTTTGGAAATAGCCAATCCTAATCCCGTCCCACCTTGTGCGCGTGAACGCGACTTGTCAACGCGGAAAAAGCGATTAAAGATATTATCTAAGTCTTTACGTGGAATGCCTAAACCTTGATCCGAAATACTCAAAATAGCCCGTGTTTTTGTTTTAATTAGTCGCGCAGTTATCGTCCCACCATCAGGTGAATACTTAACAGCATTATTCATAATATTATCTAACACTTGGGTAAATTTATCTGGGTCAACTTCGACCCAAACATCTTCGTTTGTAAATTCACGTTGAATATTATAGCTTTTGTTCGGTGTATCTGCGTTCTTTGCATCGTTTTCAATAATCATATCAAATCGGTTTAAAACGAAGTTAAATAAACTATTCAAGTTAATAACTTCTAGTTTAACTTCCATGGTACCCTGATCTAATCGCGATAGTGCTAATAAGTCATTAATCATACGAATCATTCGCTGTGTTTCATCTTGCACAACACCCAAAAAATTTTGGGCCATGTCAGGATCGTTAATAGCACCCTCTGCTAAAGCATCAACGTATGATCTCACTGAAGTTAGTGGTGTTCGTAATTCGTGCGATACATTGGAAACAAACATGCGTCGCTCTGAATCAATACGTTGTTGTTCGGTGATATTGTGCAACACAACGACTAAACCAGAAATAAACCCAGACTGTCGCTTAATCAGTGAGACATAAGCTTGTACCAATATATCTTTGCTATCATCAGATAGGTCAATTCGAAAATCTTCAAGGTTCTCTAACATATCACGTAACGTGCGTTTGCCTTTTAGCCGCAACAGATCAACAACATTTTTACCAATGGCTGCTTCCCGATCAATACCAACAAAATTTGCTGCAGCCTGGTTAATAATTGTTATCTCACCACGCCGATTAGCAGCTAACACACCGTCCGCCATGTGCGTCAAAACTGAATCTAAACGATTACGTTCAGCGTTGACGGTTTCTGTTGATTCTTCAACACGTGTTGATAATTCATTAACTGATTGTGCCAAATGACCCAGCTCATCAGAACCATAAATATGATTTACCATGGAATAATCGCCGTTTGCAATTTTAGTCGTTTGCTCGTCAATTTGCGCAATGGGTCGTGTTAACGTACGAGCAAGGAACAAGGCCAACATAATACTGACTAGCAGGGCAATTAATCCAGCAACCACAAATAATCGCATCACATTGTTAACATTCTGATAAACCGGTAATAAACTCGCTTTCACAATAATAATGCCTGTGATGTCTCGGACACGGTCCGTTGTGACGCCAAGTGTTGTCGTCACAAGTTCCTTTCGCTCACCATTTTCATTGATTGTGCGTGATTTTAAAAAGGACTGTTCCCCTGCAATGGCTTTTTGTGCATTCAAATCCGTTGTTTTTTGACCAATCGTTTGTTGTCCAGAAACGGATAAAGTACCGCGAATTGTCCCTGTTTTATCAATAACCTGTGCTTCTTGCAAGTTCGTATTGTTTAAATCAGACAATACATCTTGAATCGCATGGTTACCAGCATTCACGTCTCGATCTTTTAGTGCCGTTGTAATTTGATCAGTCACATATTTTGGTAAAGTAATCTGCTGCTGAAATGTTGCTAAATTTTGTTGTTCTATTTGACGTACAAAAAACGCACCCAAAAGCTCGAGTGCGATAATCATCAGCAACACAAAAACAAGTGTGATGCGAAAACGTATAGATTTAAAAAAATTCGTATTACTGTTCATAATTGCTGACGCATTGCGTCTGTCTCCTTAGTGTATCAAACAGAAGAAGCCTCTTCACGACGCTGACGCTATGCGCTACCAGCTACAGAGCAAAGCAATTAATGTGATTTAGATATGGCTCACTCCGCATCCGGACGTAAATAATACCCAACACCACGACGTGTTGCCAACCAATTAGGGTGACTTGGATTATCTTCAATTTTTTCACGTAAACGGCGTACTGTTACATCAACTGTTCGGACATCACCAAAATAATCATATCCCCAAACTTGTTGCAGTAAGTGTTCACGTGTCATAACTTGGCTAATGTGTTGTGCGAGGTAGTATAATAACTCAAATTCACGATGTGTCAATTCAATGTCTTGCCCCACTTTTGAAACCATATAAGCTTGGGGATGAATTGTCAAATCACCGAGTTCTATATCTTCTGTGTTGGCCACAGTATCATCACTATGTTGTGCTACAGCTTTGCGACTACGTAAATTAGCCTTAACTCGTGCTACCAATTCTCGGTTTGAAAATGGTTTAGTCACATAATCATCAGCGCCCATTTCTAATCCCAAAACTTTATCAATTTCAGAATCTTTAGCTGTCACCATAATGATGGGTGTTTCTGATTTCGAACGAATTTGACGTAATACTTCAACACCATCAATTTCAGGCAACATTTGGTCAAGTAAAACCAGATCCGGCTTCTCTTCGTTGAAAACGGTCAACGCTTCTTGACCGTCAGCTGCGGTGATCACTTCATAGCCTTCTTTTGTTAAATTAAATTTAATGATATCTGAGATTGGTTTCTCATCATCCACAACCAAAATTTTACTCATGGACGTTCTCCTAACGTGTTTCTAATAGTTTGTCTATGTTTAAGTATATCATTTTTCTGTCATTCTGTAATATTTAACACACAAAAAACCGATTTACTCGGTTTCAATGTCAAAATAACACGATATTGGTCGTTTAATGTGATCGCCGGTGGAAACGACTTTTGAATAATGACGAAATTGCTTCATTATTGCTGATACGTCGAATCGCCTCGCCAATCAATTCACCAACGGATACAATTTCGAGTTTGTCGAATTTTTTATCTGCTGGCAAATTAATAGAATCAGTTAAAATAACTTTTGTAAAAACAGAATTCTGAAGGCGTTCCACTGCAGGTCCTGAAAATACAGCATGTGAAGCAACAACATATACTTCTTTAGCACCGTGTGCCATGACTAATTCAGCGCCTTGTGTAATGGTCCCAGCAGTGTCAATCATATCATCAATCATAATTGCTGTTTTACCTTGAACATCACCAACAATACTACCAATTTCAGCAACATTTGGTTTTGGTCGGCGCTTGTCAATAACAGCAACCGGTGACTCTAACGACAGCATATTATTCAAATTGCGTGCGCGTGTCATACCACCATGATCTGGAGAAACAATAACTGAATTATGCTTATCCGCAATGCCCGACTCGATTAAATAGTCAGCCAACAATGGTGCAGCCTGTAGATGATCCATCGGAATATCAAAGAAACCTTGAATTTGTGCAGCATGCAAGTCTAGTGCCAAAACGCGAGTTGTTCCTGCACGTTCCAACATATTGGCAACGAGCTTTGCCGTGATTGGTTCACGTGATCGCGCCTTACGATCTTGACGTGCATAGCCATAATATGGCAAGACAACGTTAATTTGATTGGCAGATGCACGACGCAACGCATCAATCATAATCAACAACTCCATCAAGTTATCATTGACTGGGGCAGAAGTCGATTGGATAACGAAAACGTTATCGCCGCGAATACTCTCTTCAATGTTAATCTGTACTTCACCATCAGCAAATCGCTTCACAGATATCTCGCTCAAAGGCACGCCAACTGATTCAGCAATTTTTTTTGCAAGTGGCTCATTTGAGCTTAAAGAAAAAAGTTTCAATTTAGGTTCTGGCATGTTTAGCTCCAACTATTTTATGTGAAATTCACGTCCATGTTTATTTTAACAAAAAAGATTAACAAAAGCCACTCACGTTCAACGCTTTGTTAATCTTTTAAACATAAATTTGATAAGCATGATTGTTATGTTTGCCTAAAAAATACGGTTATGCAATCAAAAATGACTTCAATGCTGTCAATGCTTCATCATAATTAGGTTCTTCTGATATTTCAGGTACAATTTGTGCATAACGTACAACACCTTGTTCGTCAACAATGTAAACAGCACGTGCATCAAATCCTTGTGCTGGTACATAAAGCTTTGTAGCATAACCAAACGATTCTTGCTCGTCTGATAGCATGCGCAAATTATGCACACCTTCAGCCGCACACCAGTCGCGCTGTTCTGCAACAGAATTCGTCGAAACAGTCAAAAATTGTACATCATTAAATTGATCAACTGTTTGATTAAAATGGCGTGTTTGCAAAGAGCACGTGCCAGTGTTTAGATCTGGTACAACGGAAATCAAAGTTAGCTTACCAACTAAGTCAGCGGTCTTAACCTTATCACCATGTTCATCCTCTAGCTTGAAATGTGGTAGTGTTTCACCAACTTTTAGTGGTTCTCCAACTAATTCTGTTACTTCTCCTGATAATAATACATTCATTTTGCGACCTCCGCATATTTTTTTCTGCTTAAAACAGTTTTCCAAAATTAATTGTTTCGCATTAGGTTAATCCAGCACAAACGCTTTGATGGCTTGTGCCACACCTGAGTGATTATTGGTAGCTGTTTCATAATCAGCAATAGCTTTTAATTCTGGAATTGCGTTCCCCATTGCCACACCAACACCAGCTTGTTCTATCATTGAATAGTCATTTGCTTGATCACCAATAGCCATTGTTTGTATATGTTCAATGCCTAAAACATCCGCCAAGGCAAGCAACGCATTTCCCTTAGAAGCTTGACGGTCAATAAATTCTAAGTTATTAGCCGTTGATCGAATCACATTAACATGATTTAAAATTTCAGTTGGTATTGCTGCTTGCACTTTATCTAATTCTTGACTTTCAGCATTGGCAATTGCCTTAATAAATTCGACCTTTTCCAAGTCAGTTTCTGTGTCTAAAACAAATAATGGCAAATTAACTAGACTATTTTCAAAACTAGCCCAAGGATGGATTTTATGATTTGTCGTATAGGCAGCATCGTGCGTTTCAACTTGTACGTAAGTATCTTGCGTTAGCATAAAATTGTTGACTTCTTGAAATTCCTTAACAGCTAGTGGTTGCCGAAATAATGTTTTTTCACCGTCTGCCGTTTGGACCAAACCACCGTTATATGTGATCACGTATTGATCGTTACCCTGAATACCCAAATCAGCTAAAATATCACGGACCCCTGGCAAAGGTCTCCCAGTTGTAATAACTATTTTAACATCGTTTGCCAAAGCTTGCTGAACACTTGCTTTCACTTCTTGTGTAATTTCTCGTTGATCATTAAGTAGTGTGCCGTCGATATCAATTGAAACAATTTTAATTTTTGACATGGTATGTGTCGTCTTTGTAATCAGATTACGCGTCATTGTCAATGCCTTGACACTGGACGCGTGTACAGTTACTTTCTCCTTCGTTAAAAATAATTGCGTTAGTACCTATCATGAATCTTGCACTTTGTAAGTTCATAATTACATTATAGCAAAGAAAGCGATTACAGTGCATTAAAACCACAGCACTAATTAATCTATTTAAGGTACTATTCCGTCCTGTTTTCACGAAGCATCACAACAGCCAGATACGTAAACCACATGCTCACCACTGTTGCACCAAGCAACAATACTGCTGCACCGATGTGACCGATGAACACCGAAACACTGACAATCCCTGATGATAAAATATAGCCAACCGGTCTTGTTGCTGCACTAAAGCCACTATATGCACCAATTTTATTTGGATTCATCATCTCAGCTCGAAGCGATTGATTAGCGGGAGTCACAATCATTTCGCCCATTGTTAATACGACCGCTACAATCAATAGCGGCCAAAAATCAGTGAGTAAAAACATCAAAGCAAAACTACCACCCTGTATGGCAATACCTACAAGACTCGCTTTGAGATTTGACCAGTTTGCAAACAATTTTGTCATGGTCCCCATCAATAGTACAATCAAGAAAGTATTTACAATAGTAATGACTGACAACATACGTTGTCCAAAAATGGGAATACCCATCACAGTAATGCTATGAAACGTCTGCGCCAGATGGGCTGCTAAATAATAATCTGGTGATGAGAAAATAACAACGGCGCCAATACCAGCTACCATAAACTTTAAATAACGCTTATCTGAAAATACTGTGCGGTAACTTTTTAATACATCCCACACCGACTGTCCCTTACTTTGGCGTTTCTCTTTTTGAAATGTTTCAGTAATCCAAAACAAAACAATCAATAGGCTTATAATTGCACCTACTGCTGTCCCAACCAGTAATTCAAATCGTGCTGTTTTGAAGAACCAACCGCCCAATGCAGCACCAATCATAACAGAAAGGTTCACGACCCAATACATCATTGCGTATATAAACTTACGATTTTGCAATGTTGAAACATCAATCATCATCGCTTCTTCTGCCGGTGAGGCGAAGCTCATCCCCACTGTGGCCAGTAGAAATCCAAAAAAAGTCACGTATGGATTAATATAAATTGGTGAATTCATAGCTGCTGCAATCGTATAGCCAATTGCCATTGCTCCGATACCGCTTAACATAACCCGTTTACGGCCCCAAACGTCAGCCAGATGTCCACCGTATAGTCCTGCAATGAACCCTGCTACTTGGACAAAAACTAACAAAATCCCCGTGATACCGGCACCAAAATAGGCAACATAATAGATTGTCATGTTAGGACCAACAGATGATCCGATAGCAATCGTAATAAACATAATTACAATGCGTAATTGAATATTACGATCTAGTTTAAAAAAATCTGACATGAAAATCCCCTCATTATCTAAGCTTGATTCTATCATCTCATTCCAATAAAGTATGACTATTTTCTTATTTTAAAAGCCATGCATATGAAGCTTATCATATCAAATTCCACAGTAATTTACAATATAAATACGACCTATCATTACTTCTGGTTTCATCATTAAAACAGTAAGGCTTGCGCTCGAGTTAATAAGGTACTGTCGTTTACATCATTATAATTATTTATTTTTATGGCTTCCTCTAAGGACGTCCAGCGTACCGCTTCAATCTCTGAACTTTGATAAACTAAATTGGTCAATGATGCGTCAATACACACTGTAAACCAATCTTCAATCCAATCGGGATACTTGATTGAATTAACAAATTGTAAGCGATCCGACGTAACCAATAAATTTAATTCTTCTGATAATTCACGCATTAAAGCTTGTCTGCTGCTCTCGCCAGTCAGGGCAGACCCACCTGTAGCCGATGTCCATACACCTGGGTAGCTCATTTTATTGAATGATCGTTGTTGCATTAATATTTGACCATCAACATTAAAAATCAAAGCATTGACTACCAGGTGATAGTCCCCATTACCTAGTTTACGTCCTCTTAAATGTTTACGCCCTGTTAAATGTCTATTTGCATCATAAATATCCCAGATTTCACCTAATTTATCTGCACGCTCATCTTTTTTATACAAATCCGTGTCCTTTTCCTAATTCAATTAACAGTCTAATTACCAAGACATAAAAAAGTGAACCAAGCGTGTGCTTGGTTCACTTTATTTACTAGCGAATTAAATCATACAATGATTCAGGCTGGCCTTTAAATTAAATTACTTCAAAGGTGACCAGTTCCAATCAGTGAATTCTTCAATATCACGTCCTTCGTTACGAGTAACTTCGAAATGCTTTGCAAGCGTTGCATCCATCTTTTCAATAAATGTATCCGCAGCAGCTTGGTCAATTGTACCATTAGCTGACAAAACTTCGGCTGCTTCTTTAGCTTGATGGAAACGATCCAAGTGTGAATAAACACGCATATCGTAAGTTGTTGTGATATCACCATCTTCACGATAACCGTGAACATAAACATCACCCTTGAACTTGCGTTCGAAGAAGAATGATTCAATCAAGTTTTCGTATGCATGGAAACCAAAGATAACTGGCTTATCAGCTTGGAAATACTTACCAAATTCTTCATCTGACAATTCACGTTCGTCATTCATGTTAGGTTCTGACTTCTTTTGCAAACGTAGCAATTCAACAACGTTAACATAACGGAACTTAACTTCTGGGAAGGCTTGGTTAATCAACCACAATCCAGCTAATGTTTCGATCGTTGGTTCTGTACCAGCAGATGCAAACGTGATATCAACATCACCAGAAGGTGCAGTAGAAGCCCAATCAATGATCTTCAAACCTTCGTTAGCTAATACATCAGCTTCATCAGCAGTAAACCATTGTTGACGTGGTTGCTTTGAAGCAATCAACAAGTTAACCTTGTGACGCTCTGAGAAAGCACGTGCTTGAACAGCTAACAATGAGTTACCATCGGCTGGCAAGTATTCACGAATAAAGTTAGACTTCTTCTCAGCCAAGTGAGTCAATAGACCTGGATCTTGGTGAGTATAACCGTTATGATCTTGTTGGAACGCAGTTGACGTTGCAATCAAGTTCAATGATGGATAATCATTACGCCAAGATTGCTCTGAAGCATGACGCAACCACTTGAAGTGTTGTGTAATCATTGTGTCCACAACACGTAAGAATGATTCATAAGATGCAAAGATTCCTACACGACCAGTTAATGTATAACCTTCTAACCAGCCTTCTGCTTGATGTTCTGATAATTGCGAATCAATAATACGGCCTGCAGGACCGACATATTGGTCGTTTGGTTCTTTAACTTCTTCCATCCATTGACGGTTAGTTGTGTTAAAGAGACTCCACAAACGGTTTGACATTGTTTCATCAGGACCAAACACACGGAATGACGTTGGATTCAACTTCATAACTTCTTCCAAATAATTTGAAAGGGTTGTCATATCCATATTTTGAGTAACTGTTGCAAATTCATGTCCACGATTTTCATTAGTAATATCGTTTGTGAATTTACGCCAGTCAGGCAATGTCAAATCTTGCGCCTTTTCACCACGACGGCGACCACCGTTAGCAATAGGGTTAGCAGACATACGCTTGTCACCCTTAGGAGCAATCGCCTTCAATTCATCTTTCAATGAACCATCAGCATTGAACAATTCTTCAGGCTTATACGAATTCATCCACTCTTCAAATTGATCCAAAGTTGACAAATCGTGTTGTTCCAAAGGCAATGGTACTTGGTGAGCACGGAATGAATCCTCGATTGGGTTACCCTTTGCATCGATTGTTGGACCACCCCAACCCTTTGGCAAGCGCGCAATAATCACAGGCCATGCAGGGATTGTACCATCTTCGTATTTACCGTTTTCACGAGCATCTTTTTGGATAGCTTGGATATCTTCAATAGCTTGATCAAAGATTTTAGCTGCTAATTCGTGATATGCAGCATAATCATGAATATCATCATTTTCAATAAAGCGTGGTGAATATCCCAATCCTTCAAAGAACTTTGTAATTTCTTCATCACTCATACGTGAAAAGAGTGTTGGGTTTGAAATTTTAAAACCATTCAAATCCAAAATTGGCAATACAGCACCATCGTTCTTAGCTGATAAGAACTTTGTTGAATGCCATGAAGTCATTGATGGCCCTGTTTCGGCTTCACCGTCACCTACAACAGCAAAAGCGATTTGTTCTGGATTATCCAAAACGGCACCGAATGCGTGTGATAGTGAGTAGCCTAATTCACCACCTTCGTGTAATGAACCAGGTGTTTGAGCGGTCATGTGCGATCCGATTCCACCAGGGAATGAGAAACGCTTGAACAAACGGCTCATGCCTTCCAAATCTTGTGTGATTTCTGGGTAATCTTCAGTATATTCGCCATCTAAGTAGGCGTTAGTAACCATAACTTGGCCACCGTGTCCTGGACCACCGATATAGAACATGTTCAAATCATACTTGTTGATCAAACGATTGGCGTGAGCATACAAGAATGTTTGTCCTGAAATTGTTCCCCAGTGACCAATTGGCTTAACTTTAACGTCTTCAGCTTCGATTGGTGTGTTAGTAACTGAGAACAACGGGTTGCTCTTCAAGAAGATCATCCCTGCTGACAAATAGTTGGTAGCACGCCACCACTTATCAACGAGTCCCAAGTACTCTTTTGAATTAAAATCTACCATGAGATTTAATACTCCTTATTTTTTGAGAGAATCGTAAACCGCGAACTTTTCTCCGTTATTTACTCTTCAAGTATAACTGATTATCATGTTTTGTTCAAGGGAATAGTTTTGATTGGTTCACGTCTGTCTGACGTGTGGTTGACTCGCTATAACCATTGGTACGACCCAATTCGATTTGATAATCGTCTGTCTTTTTTTATGTGTTTTAATGCAGTCAAAAATAGTTCTCACGTCACCATACAATGACATGAAAACTAGTTGTTATTATTCAGTATCTAGACTGACAAACGCATTATATCTCAAGTATTTATAATGTAAACGCATTGTCGAAAATTCTAAAGGTGTGCCATCATCCATGAAAAAAATACCTTCCATAATTCCTACTGGCTCGTTAGACTTCAACTCTAACAGTGTTTGATCTTCGGGCGTTGAGGGTTCAGCCATAATGGTCATGAATGATTTTGTAACCGTACGATGTTTGGTTTTTTCAATGTATTCATATACTGATCCTGAAACAATTTCTTTATTCAGCCCTGGTACAACTGCAATTGGCACATAACCCCGTTCAATCATAAATGGCACACCTTCCAAACGACGTAGTCGTTTGATCTCGTATACAAAATCACCATCATTCAAAAACAATGCTTGTTGTTGTTCCGGTGTCGCTGGAATAACTTGGAAATCAAGCAATTCAATACTTGGTGCTTCACCCGCCACACGAAACGAATCCGAGACACCTAAATTCGATCCTTCATGTTGAAAAATAGCATTGTTCTTCAAATAAAGTGGGTTAACAAACGTCCCACTTCCTCGTTTTTTAAATATAACACCTTGCTGTACTAGCACATTAAGTGCGCGTTTGATTGAAGAGCGCGACACATCATATTGCTCTGCAAGTGATCTTTCATCAGGTAATTTTAGGTTAGGAAATTTACCTTGGTAAATTTTTTGTTTAATATCCGCTTGCACGGTGACATAAATGGCTTCTGACATAATGTTAAAATTATATCACAAATTGGTCTGACCGCGCGACTTTTTGGTTGTTCCAATTTTATGGTAAAATAAACTTATTATGGCAAAGAAAAAAATTAAAAAAACACTTCCAGAACAAATCATGGATAAACATGATATTACATATGAATCATTGACATTAGATATTTTAGATAAGACTGAAGCAGAACGTCAGGCAATACTTCATGCATTCAATATTAAACATGATGATATCTATAAAACGCTTGCGGCATTTGGCGACAAAACAGGTCCAGTCGTTGCGGTTTTGCCGATCACAAAACATTTATCAATGAAAAAACTTGCAGCGGCATCCGGTAACAAAAAAGTGACCATGTTGCCCTTAAAAGATTTAAAAAAAACAACTGGCTATGTTCACGGCGCCAATAATCCAATAGGTATTTGGCAAAATAAACACTACCCTATTTTTATTGATGCAATTGCCGAGCATGCTGACTATTTTTTGGTTAGTGGCGGCGAACTTGGTCGTTCAGATAAAATAAAACCCGCTGACGTGTCTTCGATGATTGGTGCGCCATTTGCAGATTTATCAGAGCACGATTAACCTATTACCTCAGTTCCCAGTAACAATCGCTTTTAACCATTAAAATTATATCCATATTTTGATTGTTATTAATTGCTAATTTTTTGACTTTATCATAAAATATTTGGCAGGAGGACATATCCATGTCAAAAAAAGTCATTGCAACAACACAAGCGCCAAAAGCACTTGGTCCTTATTCTCAAGCTATTCAAACTGACCATACGCTCTACATTTCTGGTCAAATTGGTATTGACCCCGAAACTGACATGTTTATTGGTCACACAACGATAGAACAAACACAACAAATATTTAAAAATATCGATGCCATTTTACACACGGCTGAATTTTCACGAGCAGACGTTGTCAAGGCTACATTATTCTTCGAAGACCTCACTGATTTCGCTAGTGTTAACAAGCTTTACGAAACCTATTTTGGTGCTAACGCAATTGATGCATTACCAGCACGAACAGCCGTTCAAATAGCTGCCTTACCCAGACAGGCTAAAATTGAAATCGAAATTATTGCAACAAAATAATCATTTTTTGCTCGATTATTCTACTAAAAGGGCTTACTGGTAACACAACAAAAAAGTGACTATCAAATTGATAGTCACTTTTTTGTTGTTATCATACCATCGTTATTTTTTGTTACCAACCAGCAGTACCATTTGGTCCTGCATTTGGATCGTTTCTAAATAAAGGTGCCATAGGACTAAATTTAAAGGTTGGTTTGTTAAACATTAACTTGGCAGTTCCTCGCGCTCCTGCACGATTTTTTTCCAAAATAATTTCGATTGGGACTGACTCTTCTTCATCACGTGGATCGCTATCATCCTCATCACCATCATTACGATAATAATCATCTCGATATAAGAAGGCGACAATATCAGCATCCTGTTCGATAGAGCCTGATTCACGCAAATCAGACAATACTGGGCGTTTGTCTGTTCGCTGTTCAACACCACGACTCAGCTGTGCCAGCGCTAAAATAGGTGTATGCAACTCTTTTGCTAACTTTTTAATTGAACGTGATATTTCGGAAACCGCTTGTTGGCGACTTTCCTTATTATTAGATTCGATTAACCCAAGATAATCAATAATTACCATACCTATTGGATGTGGATTATTAATTCGCTGGTCAGGTTTCATATCACTGACAATATCTTTTTCAAGTTTTCGCAATTTTGCACTAATTTGGTTAATTTTAATACCCGGTGTGTCGTCCATATAAATCTGCATATTAGCTAAAGATTGCATAGCTAACGTGAGCGATTGCCAATCTTCTTGCGTCATTTGTCCAGTTGTCAAATGATTTGAATCAATTGCACCCTCTGCAGCGACTAGACGCGTCACTAAATCAACTGCACCCATTTCCAAACTAAACACAACGACAGGAACTTGTTCAGATTTTGCAACATTTTTTGCAATATTTAGGACAAAGGCTGTTTTTCCCACGGCTGGCCGCGCACCAAGCACAACCATCTGATCTTCTCGGAATCCGTGCGTTAATTTATCAAATTCTGGATATCCTGTCGCTAGACCAACCACGTCATTATCATTTTCAACAGCACTATCTAAGTTAGATTGAAATTCTTGCAAGACATCTTTTATCTTTTGAAAATCTTCGTCCCCGCGATTTTCAGCCAAGCTGTCCAAATTACGATTAAGTGCGTCTAATATTTCTTCGCTGGGCTCTGATGCGTCATAAGCTAATGACATGCTCCGTGTTAATGTGTCAATCATACGTCGTAAAATGGCTTTTTCACGCACAATGTTTGCATAATGCTTTAAATTAGCAGAAGAAGCCGATGACTCAGATATTTCTGCCAAATAAGCCATACCACCAACATTATCTAGTTGTTGCATACTGTTGAGTTTATCCTGCAACGTGAGCATATCAATCGGGCGCTGTTCATCAATCAATTGCTGCATAGCTTTAAAAATGGTTTGATGTGCTTGCCTGTAAAAATCATCCGCTTCTATAATCGCACTGGCGGCAACCACCGCATTATCTGATTTAACATCGAAAAAAATGGCACCGAGTACCGCACGCTCTGCATCCACATCCTGTGGTACTTGCCTGTATTCGTATGATCCCGGATTATCCATATTTAACCCTCACTGACATGTACACGTAAGTTTGCTGTCACTTCGCGATGTAACTTTAATGGCACGTCTGTATATCCAAGTGAATGAATTGGTTGATTGAGACTAAGCTTACGCTTGTCTATTTTAAGTTGTTTTTGTTCGGCTAATGCTGCAACAATTTGTTTCGTAGAAACTGCACCAAATAAACGACCATCAGCACCAGACTTACCTGTTAATTCAACGACGAAGTTTTCAGCCTCAATTTTTGCCTTCAAAGATTCTGCAGCTGCCAAATCCTCTGCCGCCGCTTTTTCTTCTGCCTTTTGACGTCCCTTAACGGCACCTAAATTTTTACCAGTGGCAGGTTCTGCTTTCTTATTTTTGATTAAAAAGTTGTTTGCATAACCATCGGGTACCTCTTTAATTTCACCCTTCTTACCACGACCCTTAACATCTTCTAAAAATACAACCTTCATGTCTTCATTCTCCCATTTATCTTATTAATTCGTGCGTAATCACAGTTTACGTTTCTTCAATATTTTCAGCTAAAATATGTTGTAGCTGTGCCGTGACTTCTTCTGTCGTCATATCTGAAATTTGTGTCGCCGCATTGGACAAGTGTCCACCGCCACCCATAGATTCCATCACACGTTGCACATTATGTTGCCCTGTTGAGCGAGCCGACACACCAACTCGACCATCCTGACGCTTAGTAATAACATATGAGGCATCCACCCCACTTATCTGTAGTAATTCATCCGCAGCCTGTGCGGTAATTAAACCAGAATAAGTTGTGTTATTTTCACCCGTAGCAATTGCACTACCAGCATGAACAATTGCAAGATTGATTAAGTGTGTTCGCGCCTTAAAATCAGTAAACTTCTCCTTCATAAAGGACTGAATTAGGTTACTATCCGCGCCGTTTGCACGTAAATAACTTGCAGCATCAAAAGTTCTTGATCCCGTACGCAAAGTGAAGTTTTTAGTATCAATTTGTATACCACCAAGCATCGCAGTCGCCTCTAATTTAGTAATTGGTGCATGACTTTGATCTTGGTACTGCAACATTTCTACCACAAGTTCCGATGTCGATGAGGCATACGGTTCAACATAACTGAGTAAAGGTTTTTCTGCTAAACTTTTTTCTGCTAAACGGTGATGATCAATAACAACCACACGATTAGCCAGCTTTTCTAGTAAATGCGGCGCACTGGTAATCGCTGCATTCGCATGATCAACCAAAATCAATAACGTATTTTCTCGGACAAGTTTTAACGCTCTTGCCTCGTCAACAATGGAATCGTTAATGTTTGACCCAGGTGCCACAATGTCTGGCGGATTTTTACGAATTTCTTCCAGAAGTAACGTAATATCACTATAAACCGTTTTCTCATCAATAATAACAAAGGCCGATTTATTTTTAGTTTGGGCCATTCGCCAAATACCAAGACCTGCACCAATAGCATCTAAGTCTGGCGTAGCGTGTCCAACAATCATAATATTATCTGATTGTTCCATCAACTCGGCAACAGTTTGTGAAATCATACGAGCACGAACTCGGGTTCGTTTCTCCATCGGATTGGTAGCACCACCATAAAAACGAGCTGCCGCTTGATTTGATTTCACAACAACTTGATCCCCACCACGTCCCAAAGCCAAATCCAAGTTTGTTTGAGCTATTTTAGCAAGATCTATAATGTCCTTTTCACCATAGGATATACCCATGGACAAAGTAACCGGTGAATTTTGTTGTGCTGTAGCTTCACGAATGGATTTTAGAATTGAAAATTTATCACGTTCAGCCTCTTGCAAAGCAGTTTGATACCCAAACATGACATAATGAATTGTGTTTAAGCGCCGCAAATAGATGTGGTGCGCAGTGGCCCAATCACCAAGTGCGCCAGTAACATAGGTACGTAATGTCGATGTCTCTGACTCGCTCATCCCCTCCGTAACTTCCTCATAATTATCTACAGAAATCAAGCCACTAAATAACTGGTGATTCTCATATTCTTGAGCGATGGCCGCGTACTCACTAATATCCATCATATAAATCACACGTAAATTTTGTTGCACATAGAGTGAAAATTGTTTACCTTGCCAAGTAATCGTGTTTGTGACTTTAGCATCTGAATAACTTTTAACATCTGCAGCCAGGCCTTTATCAAATTCAGCCAATGTTAATCCAAGTACATCTCGCTTATCTAAATAGGCCTGCATATAGGGATTGATCCAGTCGATTTTTTCAACCTCATTTAATAAAACGATACCGATTGGCATACGAATCAACGCTTCTTGTTCACTTCGAGAGATACGGTAACCTAAACCTGATAAATATTCTTGCGCATTTTCATTGACTTCTTTCAACGCTTGCGCTGAATAAACCAGACCAACGACAACAACAATCACCCATATTAGACCAAAAACCCAATTTGTCAGTAACGCAAAAATAACACTCATACCGCTTACCAAAATCAATAGCAATGTGACTGTGCCTAATTTTGAGTTCTGAAAAAAAATGGGTAATGTTTTAAAATTAAATAGTTTTTTCACAAGTAACCTCAGTTTTTTATACACTATGGTAGTATTTTGATGTATACATCAAAATGCATTCCATATTATATTTTACCACAGTTGTAGTTTGTCCAATAAGACAAAAAAACTCAGGTAGATAACCTGAGTTTTTGGAGATTATTAAATGCTTAATCTTCTGTAACGAATGGCAACAAAGCCATGATACGAGCGCGTTTAACAGCAGTCGTAACTTTACGTTGGTTCTTTGCTGAAGTTCCAGTCACACGACGTGGCAAAATCTTACCGCGTTCTGAGATGAAACGTTCTAGCAATTCTGTATTCTTATAGTCGATATACTCAATATGGTTAGCTGCAATAAAGTCAACCTTACGACGACGACGTGGACCGCCTTGGGGGCGACGCGAGCGTTGTGGACGTTCTGAGTTTTGTGGACGTGAATTTTGTTCTGGCATGATTAAAGCTCCTTTCATAACGTTTTATTTATTTTTTTAAAATGGTAAATCATCATCTGATATATCAATTTCTGTTTTGCCGCTAGTCGCAAATGGATTAGCTGCTTCATTTGTTGCAGTTGATTGCGTGTTTGAATTTTGACTCGCACTAGCAAATGGATCAACGCCACTAAATGCATTGTCACTTGGCGCGCTGAAGCCGCCACCATTATGTGATGAATCAGACGTCCCATTTTGGGCGCGTCGCTTATCACTTTCAGAACGTGACTCAAGCAGTGAAAAATTATCAACAACAACTTCGGTAACGTAAACTCGTTGCCCTTGGTTGTTTTCGTAATTACGTGTTTGCAATCGACCTTCAATAGCAACTAGTGCACCTTTTCCAGTAAAATTAGCAAAATTTTCAGCTGATTTACGCCAAATCACAGCGTTAATAAAATCAGCCTCACGTTCACCAGCTTGATTTGTAAACTGGCGGTTAACCGCCAAACTAAACGTGCCGACCGCTGTACCCGATTGCGTATAGCGTAATTCCACATCACGGGTCAATCGCCCAATCAATACTACTCGATTAATCATATTAAAAGCTCCTTCACCAGTGGAATTTCAGAATTATTCTGCGTCGCGCTTAACGATCATGTGACGTAAGATATCTTGTGAAATCTTTGCCAAACGATCAAATTCGTTGATAGCATTGTCGTCTTCTGCAGTGAAATTAATAATGTGGTATACGCCTTCGCGGTATCCAGCAATTTCATATGCAAAACGACGTGTTGCCCAGTCAGCTGACTTAGTAATTGTTGCCCCGTTATTCGTCAAGATGCCATCAAAGCGCTCTACGAGTGCCTTCTTTGCATCTGATTCTAAATCAGGACGAACGATATAAGTCATTTCGTATGATGTAGCCATGTGTTATTTCCTCCTTTTGGTCTCTGGCAGCCTTGGCTGCAAGGAGTGAACATACTTTTGTATACTCACAATTATTAATGATACTACAAAGCGACCTAACATTTCAAGTGTTTCGTAGAATTTTCCATCTGGTTCTTCAATAATACGTTACAAGAACAACATCTACTTATTGTTGTTCATCAAATGTGACCTCTTCTAACATCTCGTTAAGCGATTCTATAAAATCTGCATCTGCCAATTGTTTTAAAATATCAGCGTCTGGATACCCTTGCATACTAACCAAAATATTTGCAATAATTTGTTCCCACATAGCATCCGCTTCACGCTCGAGCTTCACAGTCCCATATTGTGCGCGCGCTTTTCTTACTTGATTTTTTGCGTCTTGAAAGGTGTATGCCTTCATCAAAACATCGTCAACAATTTGTACTGGTAATACTTTTTCTAATGCCTGTCTAAAGATTGGTAATTGCATATGTTTCTCCCTGTTGAAAAACAAGATTATCTACAACTCAAATTATGCGAACGCTTGTTCGTTTTGTCAAGAACTACTTTGCTAACTCATATAACGCTTGTGCAAATATCGCTTGTGCCCTTGGGATATTATCTAACAACACATATTCATCAGGCTGGTGACTCATCACTTCAACATCTGGAAATTGTCCACCAAATGCCACGCCACGTTTTAACAGTCTCGCATATGAGCCGCCATTCGATATTTTATAGGTTTTTTGCGTATGCGTATGTTGCGCATAGACATCTTGTAATGTTTTAACAATTGGATCATTAAGGTTAACCATATGTGGCTGATTACCAAATTGCGACTCTTTAAAAATTTTCGCGTCCAAATCACCCATATGTCGTTGCACCTGTGTCAATATTGCTGTCTCCGTTATGCCGATAGGAAACCGAAATTGGATACGAATTTGACCGGCACGACTTTTTTCATAGTGCATCACACCAATATTCATTGTTAGATCACCCATGATTGCATCATGGAAAATAAGACCTAATTTTTCGCCAAAAACATTTTGATGATTATCATCTCCTAAAAAAGTCAAATAGGCATGTGCCTGACCCTCAAAAGCAAATTCGTTCAGAAAATGTGCTAAATAGGTTCCCGCATTAATCCCATCTTCGGGATACGCACCATGAACTGACTTACCGTACAGCGTTAGTAAAATATTGCCGTCATCATATTGACCGATACCGGTGATTAATGGTGTTTTGGTAACATACTGTTCGTAACGCGCTAGAAACAAGTTAATATCATAATGACTCGGTAACCGAACCAATGCTTTGGCAACACCTGGGACCACATTATCTCGCTCCCCAGCATCAAATTTAAGCAACTGCCAGTGATCTTCGTGTACGTTTTCTCCTTCAAATTGGATCACAATGGTCTGAACACCCTTTTCGCCAGGTACTACGGGAAACGAGCCGTCTGGGGAGAATCCAAGGGTCGGTTCCCCAACCTGCGCTAAATACGTTTTCATATCACGCCAATCGGATTCCTCATCACTACCAAAAATCAAACGAATTTTACGCTTAGGTAAAAAACCGCTATCTTTTAATTGTTTTAACGCATAATAGCTTGCAATGAGGTCAGCTTTCATGTCATGACTGCCACGTCCATAAAGGCGTTTGCCAACAATTTTAGGGCTAAATGGTAACGTGACGTGCCAAGCATTATCATTACCAGGGACAACATCAACATGTGACAAAACGCCTAGTGTTTCCGTTGCATCCTCAGGCCCATAATCAACAACAACAACCATGTTGTCAGCCACGCGTGTCACTTTAAATCCATCACGCTTGGCTATATCAACCAAAAATTGCAGCGCTGTTTCAATGCCAATGCCAAATGGCCTTTGGAACGTCGCTGTTTCTGGTGCCAACACTGATGGGATAGCCAAAAATTGTAACAAATCCCTTTGTAGTGCCGGTTGATATTTTTGGGCATTTTCTTGCCATTGTCTTACCGTTTCAACCATATGCTTACCTTATTATGATAATGTTTTCACCACAACACAACCATCTATGCTCCTTTACTTGAATGGATTATACAAGCGACCACCATTTTGAACGAAGAGTATCGCACCAATAATGACAACAGCGGCGGCACCCAAAATCATCATAATGTCACGTGTTGCAAATGCTTGTTCTTGGTACCAAGAACGTTTCTTTTCACGGCCAAAACGTCTAAGTTCCATCGCTTGACTGATTGTTTCAATACGATTTAAGCTGGCAAATACGAGTGGTAATATAATTTGCACAGCACCCTTTGAACGCGCCAGCAAGGGCGCTTTTTTGGATATTTCATAACCTCTGGCTTGTTGTGCCAAGCTAATTGTTCGATAATCACTTTGCACATCAGGAATGTAACGTAGCGTAATAGCAAATGAATACGCAATTTTGTAAGGCACGCCAATCTTATTTAAACCAGCAGCAAATTCACTTGGGTTGGTTGTAAAAAGCAAAATAATTGCCAAGGGAAGCGAAAATAAATATTTCAATAATAAATTAAATTCATAAAAAATTTGTTCTTGTGTCATCGTCCAGTAACCTGTACCAAACAAGACATGGCGCGTACCATATAGTTGAACACCATATTGTGGTGCAAGAACAGCTACCATGACTAAGTTGATGATTGCAAAAATAATCACTAATTTAGCCATTAGTGCATATTCGCGATATTTAATTTGTGCCATCTGCATGAGTACAATTGCCAAAACAACTAAGCCAAGCAAAAAGCGTGTATCGTAGGAAATCATTCCCATCGTTGATAATGCCAAAAAACCTATTAATTTAGCCGTACCCGTTGTGTGATTAATCCAAGTATCTCGTTGTTTATATCCAAATAAGTTGTTCATAGTTATGACGCTAATTTTGTGCACATCTCATATCATTTAAATGCAGCATTGCCCACACATATCGCGTATTCCCTTCAAAATATTAAAAATAAAAATTAGTTATGGACAATAGCTGCATTCAGTTCCTCTGGATGCGTGATATCCAATCGGTTTGCTAACTGATAAACACTTGTTGTACGTAAGCTTGCTAATTTAACTAATGCCTCATTAGCCAATAATTCAGAAGGCGTTGTGTCCGCAAGCAATTGACCATCAACGATAACTAAGGCACGTTCGACAAAATTTGCAAGTAAATGCATATCATGTGTAATAATGACAACAGTTGTTTTTTCCTGCTGATTGATTTTAGTTAAAAATTGTAATAGTTCATTTGTATGTGTTGCATCTTGTCCTGCAGTTGGTTCATCTAAAATCAAAATTTGTGGTTTTAGAACCAAAACAGCAGCAATTGTTAGACGCTTTTTTTGACCAAAACTTAGCGCAGCTATAGGCCAATGACGCATGGCGTCCAAATCAATTAGTTTTAAAATTTCTCGGACACGTTTTTCAATATCATCAGATGACACATGCCGCAAAATTAATCCACTAGCAACTTCATCAAATACCGTAGCTTTAGTAATCATATGGTTTGGGTTTTGCAAAACGTAACCAATATTGTCGGCTCTTTCTTTGATCGATTGCTGAAGTACAGATTCACCATCCAATATAATATCGCCAGTATCCGGCACTAAAAATCCTGTTAATAAGTGTGACAAGGTTGTTTTACCAGAACCATTTTTACCAACGATACCAAGAATTTCGCCTTGGTTGATGACTGTGTTAAGCTTCTTAAACAGTGGACTATTTTTATCATAACCAAAATCAAGATCTTTAACCACTAATTTAACTATTTGATGCGTGTTACTTTTAACTGGCTTTTTAAGCGATTCAATAGCCGTCTTTTGTTCTACTACATCAATTTGATTAACATTTGCAACATGCGACAAACGGCTCACATCAATATGCGCTTGACGCAATAGTTGAACGTACAATGGTTCATCCAAACCATTTTCAGGCAAAATGCCCGCTTTAATAATTTCAGTTGGCGTACCATTAGCAACAATTCTGCCACCAGCCATCACAATAACACGATCAACATTAGCCCGAAGTACTTCCTCAATGCGATGTTCAATGATGACCACCGTTAAATCACGCTCAGACTGTAGTTTGTCAATCATATCCATTGCCACCACACCTGCCGCTGGGTCCAAGCTTGCTAAGGGCTCATCAAACAATAGTAACTTACCATCATCAACGAGCACACCAGCCATAGATGTTCGCTGTTTTTGCCCACCTGATAACACTTGTGGCGCGAGATTTAAACGATCACCCAGACCAAAACGCGTTGCCCATTTTGCAACTTCTGCTTTAATATGCGATACGGGTTGATGATCATTTTCTAAAGCAAAAGCAATATCTTCCGCTACTGTCAATCCAACAAACTGTGCATCAGAGTCCTGCAACACTGTGCCTGCTTGTAGTGATAGCTCAAACAACGTCTGGTCAAGAATATTTTTGCCATGCAACGTCAGTGTACCTTGCGTATCGCCAGCATATGCTTGTGGAATCAAACCATTTAACAAACGTAACAGCGTTGTTTTGCCTGATCCTGAGGCGCCAGCGATTAACACCTTTTCACCTGGATAAATTTGAAAACTAATATCATTTAGCGTTGGCTCAGCCTGCGCGTGGTATTTAAATGTCACGTGTTGGAAATCAATTATTGGGGCTGTCATAATACTTCCTTGGGTTTAATTTTATGTACGCAAGCAGTTGCTTGCTTAATGCTTATTCACTTCGAAGACTGCTCTTCTTAGGGCGTGACTTGACATACGCTACCAATAGCAGTGAGCCAATAATTGCAACTGATAATGTATTAACTAAGGCTGTGACGGCACCTTGAAGGAACACTTTTTGTGCTGGTTCTTTATAGATCAGAATATCACCAATTGGTGCAATGATAATCCACACAAGGATATTTGAAATTGCTTGCCAGATATTAAATTGAACGAGCTTTTTAGTCGATAAGTCACCGTATTCAAGGGCAAGGTATCTTTTACCAAAGCCTAATAATAGGCCAAAAATAGCATCAGCAATCACCCATGACCACCATGGTGAACCATACGTTACGGCATCATTTAGCGTATGCCCTATAAAGCCAACTAACAGACCAACGATTGGTCCAAACAAACTGGCAATTAAGGCCAACCAACCTTCAGCCACATTAATGGTTGTATTTGGTATACCAGTTGGAATTGCAATGAACTTCATTAATACAAAAAATACTGCTGCACCAATACCTGTTGCCACAACTGAACGTACTGAAAACGTCTCTCGTTTTTTTCTATCATTCATATCTATATCCTCATACTCACTATATCGTAGCGATTGTTTACTGTTCTTTTGTTATCACAACTGACCACTCTTGACCGGCACCGACGTGATACATTTGTTCAAAATTACCTGTGTGTACACCAAAGGCTACAGTGTAAACAGAATTAATATATATTAGCGGTTCACCAGGGTTAACATCAGTAAATGTATGCATGTAGGGTAGATTATCATCAAACAGTATTTGATCAAGATGTTTGATTTGAACACGTAATTTATCCCCGTAGGTTACATTAAGTTTCTCAAACTCACTAACCAAAATATTTGACCACAATGATCCAAAGTTAACATCCGTGATGTCAATATGTCCCACTAATTGTGCCTTACCATCATCTGTTTGCTGATACTTACCAGGACGGATTGGCAATTGTACCAATTCATCTGGTGTTAATTCTTCTCCGTAATCCTCATAGTGCGTTGCACCGCTCGCAAGTTTTGCACCATTGAAGGCGTAAATATCACGACCATGGAAAGTAGAAGACTTTTCAGATCCTGGTAATCTTTGTGTATCTTCATCAATTACTCTAGCACTTTCAATCAAATCGTGTGCTAATAAATGTGACAATGTACCATTATCCGGTGTGACAATGTAGTGTCCTGCCGTTGTTTTGGCAATAATGGACAAGCGCTTTGAACCCACGCCTGGGTCAACAACAGAGACAAATACCGTCCCTGGCGCCCAGTAATGGACTGTTTGCAAAAGGCGAAATGAGCCTTCAAAAATATTGAATGGTGTGATACCGTGTGTCAAATCACTTACCACAATATCATCGGCAACACTATAGGCCACGCCACGCATTGAGCTTACTGCACCATCTTGCAAACCAAAGTCTGTTTGTAAAACGAGGTGTTTATTTGTCATATTATCGGTATGTTCTCGCTAAGGTAGCATATATATCACATAAATGTACATTGCTTCTATATCGGAACATATCTCCTTTCGAATGTTATGTTAACAAAAAAGTCCCTGTTAATCATAATGATTAACAGGGACGTAAAACGTGGTACCACCCAATTTTAATTCAAACCAAACAACACTGATTTGATTTAAATACTCTTGGTCTATAACGGCGCCCACCGAGCAAATAGCTTTCACCATTTGCCTCATCCACGTTCATCTTCAATATATTGCATCGTACCGGCTTGCACTATTCCGACTCGCTATTTCGACGCGTTATACTTACTCTTCGCTTCATTGATTTATTAACATAACACTATATTAATACAAAATTGATTACGTGTCAATCCTTTTTAATTAGTCAGTCTGGTAAGATAATTTGGGTTGAAGGACCTTGAGGTGCTGGTGTGTCTTGCTGTTCTTGAACAAGGTAACTTGGGAATAATGTTAACGATTTCTCTTCAAAACCAGCAACTGAAGACCCCAAAATACGGGTAACTAATTCGAGCAATCTTTCTTCAAAAGTGTCTTTCTCGATTTCTTCAATTGCCTGCTTCAATGCTTGTTGGTACATATTGATATGAACATGAGGCATCAAAGCATAATCACGCCCAATGAGCGCCGCCCATTCCTCAAATACTTCCTCAGGAACCTCATCATCGTCATCTGTGATTGGCATGAAATTAACACTGAATGTATTATTTGCCTCACCTTCTTTGTCAAAATCTGCCTGCGTGATATGACCATCGGTCAATTCCAGCGCATAATCAAAATCAAAGGGGCGCCGTTCATCAAAAATATGGATAAACCCTGCAGTTGCTTGTGATTCATCAGCTGAATCAACCACGCGTAGAATACGGTCTCTTTGCCCGTTAAAAAGTTGTTGCGTAAAATATGCCATCATTTATCAGTGCCCTCATTCTAATAACGCTCACGTCATCAGCTACAGGTGCATTTCCTCCAATATATTTGTTACCCAATTCTAACACAAGCCACCGGCAATCACCATAATCACAAACTGAGGATTGGTGGATGAATCACTTCAATTATGACGTCATACAAAAACGCTTAGAACAATGATTCTAAGCGTTAAATCAATTTAAAGTGTTGTAAAGTCAAATACTTTACGACCAGTAATACTACCAGCTTTCATTTCATCAATAACGTCGTTCATATCCTTGAAATCAACTTTTTCAACAATTGGCTTAACCTTTCCTTCGGCGCCAAATTGGAAAGCTTCCTTCAAATCAGCACGTGTACCTACCAATGAACCACGCACTTCAATACCATCTAAGACCGTTTTAGCGATGTTTAATGCCATATCACCTTCTGGCAAAGCAACGGCGACTAACTTTCCCATTGGTCGTAGTGAATTAACAGCTTGGTTGAAAGCCGCTGCATTAACAGCTGTTACCTGAGCATTGTGCACCCCACCAGTAGCTTTTTGTACTTCAGCAGCAACATCATCGACCTTCTTACGATTAATCAAGACTTCTGCACCATTGGCATGTGCCGCTGCAAGTTTATCATCATTACCATCAATAACAGCAACATGGGCACCAAATACATTATGCGCATATTGCACAGCCAAGTTACCTAGTCCTCCGGCACCATGGACTGAAACCCATTGCCCAGGCTTAGTTTCACCAACTTTAAGTGACTTATACATTGTGACACCAGCACATGTAATTGATGTGGCTTCAAGTGGATCTAAACCTTCTGGTACTTTCACTGCGTACTTAGCATTCACAACTGCTTGTTGTGACATGGCACCATCAACCGTATAACCAGAATTACGCACATTGCGACAGAATGTTTCATTTCCTGATACACAGTAATCACAAACGCCACAAGCATCATAAAACCAAGCGATCGACACACGATCACCAATCTTTAAATAATCACCAGCGCCTTCAGCTAATTTAGACACACGGCCAACGCCTTCATGCCCAATTACGCGGCGAAAATCGCCATTACGTTGCCCTAATTTATTAGGGTTGCCAAAATCTGCCCCAGCAACATGCAAATCCGTGTGGCATAAACCAACATATTCAACATCTACGAGCGCTTCACCAAAAGTTAGCGTTCTTGGTTGCCAATTGTCAATTAAATCAACATAACCATCGGGTGTTTCACGTACAACTGCTGCTTTCATCATCATACCTCTTTTTATCTTTTTTTATGTGAATTATTTTACAAATATATTGTACTCGTTTTTATAATAATTGTAAAGATTTTAAACAGATTTAAATGTATTCTCGCACGAAAACGTGATAACTATCACTTTAGTGTCTAAAATAAAACTACGTGTCATGACACGTAGTTTGACAATCATTCAAAAGTTAACACAAGCTTGCCTAAGACATGTTTTAATGCCTGAAATTTTTTCAAGTTTTCAACATTGAATGGCGCAACTTCAGCAATGACTACTTTAATTTTAGCATCTGATATCAATTTAAGTAGTGCCTCTAGTTGTGCGCCATTTGAACTCAAATACGTATTAGTGACGCGCGCATCATCAGCGTTACCAGCAATTGATACTAATCGACCGGATGGTTTCAAAACGCCTAGAGATTCAGTAAGACTCGCCCCACCAATAGGATCTAAAATCGCATCGACACCATCTGGTATAGTAGTCGTCAACGGTTGCGCATGTGAATCAATAACATGAATCGTGTCATCAAAGGACTTAAGGAACGCAACACCAGCACCGATAGCAGTAGTATAGATATCACTTGCACCGCGTAACTTTGCAACTTGTAGCGCTGTTAAACCAACCGATCCAGATCCACCTAGTATCAGAACAGACTCCTCTGGCTTAATATCTAGATCTTTCGTTACAACTTGATAGCCGGTTTGCGCGCCCAATACCACAGCGGCAGCCTGTGGATAACTCACATTTTCTGGTATCTTAGCCACAGATGAACGACCCAACGCAACATATTCCGCATAACTTTTCAAATGAGGCGAAGCAGCGACACGATCACCTATCGAAAAACCAGTAACCTCTGCTCCCAGCGCGACCACTTCCCCAGCAACAGAAGAGCCTGGAATTAAAGGCACTTCACGATCACTACCCATTAACCCCTGTCTGAATTTGACATCGTAGGGATCAATTGCCGTCGCATGCTGCTTAACTAGTAATTGATTTGGCTTGATTTCTGGTTTAGGCGCTGTTTTTGTTTCAACTAAAACACCCACATCCCCATAATTATTCATTTCAATCGCATACATTTTTTCACACTTTCTTGTCTGTTTTGAACATGATTATCTAATTCTATTGTATGGCAAATCACCTCAAAAGTGTTTATTTACTACTCAAAAAAAATCATCTGTCAATCGCCTGTACACGCGAAAAAACAAATGATACTTTTACGACATTAAACTAAGTATTTAGCCTTAACGTCAGACATTGTTTGTAAGACTTGTGCTTTATCCAATACAACTAGCATCTCTGGTAAGTTTGGTCCTTGAATTTCATGTGTTGTCGCGATACGAATAGGATTCCATAGATTGCGACCCTTGATCTCAAGATTATTTTGAATTGAGCGAATGGTCGTCATATAATCTTCTGCAATTGCTGATTCTGGTAGTGCTGTATAAGCTGATTCCCATGCGGAAAAGACTTTACGTCCATCCTCTGATGTCAAATAATCAACCATTTCATCAGTGATATTTCCTAATTCAAAGAATGGTCGACGCACCAATTCAACAACTTCGCGCGTATAAGAAATACCTTCCACACCCGCAACCTTGATCACCTCAGCAAGCCATTCCTTTTTAGTTTCTGCATCACTTGCGGAAACAAAGTCAGCGTTGACTAATTCTTGAATTAATTGTGGCATCACGTGATCTAAATCACGGCGCATCCACTGGTTGTTGATCCATTCCAACTTCTTTTGATCAAATTTAGCATTTGCCTTCGATAAACGTGTCTCGTCAAACATTTCTTTAAACGCTTCAAGCGAGAAAATTTCGTCCTCACCCTTTGGTGACCAACCAAGCAAACCAATAAAGTTTACCATGGCTTGTGGTTGGTAGCCCAATTCATGATATTGTTCGACGAATTGTAACAGATTTTCATCACGTTTTGATAACTTTTTACCTGTTTCACCGTTAATAATTAACGCCATGTGCCCAAACTTTGGCACATGCCAACCCAGTGCCTCAAAAATCATGATTTGCTTTGGTGTGTTTGATACATGATCATCACCACGTAGTACATGAGAGATTTTCATCAAATGGTCATCTACCACGACGGCAAAGTTATAGGTTGGCATCCCATCAGCTTTTTGAATAACCCAATCGCCACCTACTTCTTTAGCACCAATTTCAATATGCCCTTTAACAATATCATCCCAAGCATAAACTTTTTCTTCAGGTACACGGAAACGCACAACTGGTTTTAAGCCTTGCGCCTCAAATTCAGCATACTTAGCCTCACGTTCGTCATTCGTTAGACCTTCATACTCATAAACATAGTGTGGTGCTTGCTTTGCTGCTTGTTGTGCTTCACGCTCAGCGGCAATTTGATCCGTTGTCTTATATGACTTATAGGCAAGCCCTTTGGCTAACAGCTCGTCAATAAAGGGTTGATAAACACCTTGTTCGTTGCGTTCTGACTGACGATATGGCCCATATTCACCAGGGTTTGCTGGTGATTCATCCCAGTCCAAACCAAGCCAAGCTAGGTTGTCCAGTTGTGATTTTTCACCGTCAGCAATGTTACGTGCTGTATCGGTATCTTCAATACGGATAATGAATTTGCCGTTATAATGACGCGCAAAAAGCCAGTTAAAAATTGCTGTACGTGCATTTCCAATATGTAAGTGGCCCGTTGGTGATGGTGCATAACGAACACGAATTTCTTCAGTCATGTTTTATGACGTGCTTACTCAAACAAAATTAAGCACGTTTCCTCCTAATTACGCGGTTTTACCGCAATTATTTACATGTTCTATTGTACATATTATAACTGTTCATTTCAAATCATTGCGATAACGTGCATAAAAGATTAGACTGATTCATTCATTATTCTTCAGTTAGCTCATTTTTTGATAACTGAATTAGGCTCATAATAAAAAAGCACTCAACTGACTTCAAGCGCTTTTTGCCATGCTTATAACCAATATTTTCATAGGTTAATGAGCTAAAAAATGAATTATTTCTTTTGTATTTTTTTAATTACAATAATACTAGTTATTCCAATTACAAAATACAAAATAGTCCACAACCACATTAACCTCGGTAGCTTGTCAAATAATAGACGGAGTGGATACATTAACACGAAAATAGGTATAAGGACTTGCAATAATTCTTTTTTCATAAAAGGATCACCTCAATCAATTAGTTTTATAATAGTTTGGCACATTTCTATTATTGACTGTACGTTGATAAATGCCAATCCAACCATTATGATTTGTGTCAAGTTTTGAAGCAAGATAAGTTCCAGGACTTTTAACCGTGGCAAGATACCCAAATCCAAAACCAGTTGTCGTACTAACGATGCTTCTCATAGCCGCAGTTGAGACACCGAGAGCAGTTGCTGCGGCAGCTGGCAGTGCAGCGGCTACTGCGGCTGTCCCAAGTCCCACGACAGCTGTATCAACACTGTACCCAAATGCTCTAGTCCCTACAGCCAAATTCGTGTATCTCCAACCAGTACTAACATTTTCAACGCCAATATTACTAGTATTTACATTAAATGTACTTGACTCTGTCTTATAGAGACCTGAATTAGATTCTAGCATTATTTTAGTAACTATTAGCTTGCCATCATTATTAACAATAGAAACTGTCTGATCATTTTCTGAATCAACAACCTTAACTCCAGCAATTGATTGGTCATCATTGTTAACTGCTGTTGTAACTTTAACACCGTCTAACGATTCAGACGTGGCTGTTGTATCAACAGAATCTGCAACCTCATTAAACTCTTTATCTATTGGTGATTGAACAGTGGTCGCTGTTTTAATCACCTTGATCTCATCATTGTTATGCTTTGAATTACCATTTTCAAGCATAACATTGTTATCAGCCTGCTTTAAAGGTTTAGCATTTAAAGCACTGTATCTAGCGTCCGATAGTTTATTAGTATGCGGTCTTATAGAAGTTAGTAACTGTTGTTGCAATAATCCCAGTTACAACTGCTACGCTAGCTAATACTGTCATTCCTTTATTCATGTACTTCCCTTTGAAATTATATTTAATATGCTTCTTAAATATAATTAAATCATGAATGACTGACGCTTGTCAATTAATTTGTGAAAATATATACTTTTCAACTATGGAAATATCATATGATATTTCCATAGGCAAGCTGCTCTTGACACATAGACATCTTAATATCACTGCAAACTCCTAGCAAAAAAACGAATTTGCTTATTGTAAAATTCGTTTGGTGTCACCAACAAGTTAGGATTGCTAAACCGAATACCGGATATAAAATAGCCAAAATTTAACCAGACAAAATTCATCGTAGCAGCTTCCGTATCAATTGTAGCTGCTATTTTTTGTTGACGCTTCATCTCATCAAAGTAGGCCAATAAAATTGTTTTAAATTGAATCGGTATATCTTCAACAGCTTTCGCAATGTCCGGTCTTTTGAATGATTCCTGAAAACCCACCACGACGATTTCTTGGTGTCTCAATTGAAATTCTTGATATATTTTAGACATCGTTACCAAGTCATTTTCGATATTTCCTGTAACTGAAAAATCATCGAATATTGTTGATAAATCTTGCAAGTGCCTATCAATCACAACATCTAAAAGACCTTCTTTATCTTTGAATTTTCTAAAGACTGTGCTCGGATTAACATGAGCAGCCTCAGCTATTTTATTAATTGTTGTCGCCTGATAACCCACCTGAATGAGTAAAGACACAAAGGCATTTAAAATCAATTCATAGTTCTTATCTTCATTTTCTTTAGACATAGCAACACCTCTTTGTAGTTATATTAACATAATATTGTACCAATGACAGTTGCTCTCATACATTTTTATAAATGCAAGCATTCACTTGCATGCACTTGTGAAAAGTGTTAAGCTTTTGTCAGCAAAATAAAAGGAGAAATAACATGTCTTTTAAAAAATTTTTACAAAGCAAAGGTGTCATCGGATCTTTGATTATTATATTGTTTTATGGTCTACTCATGGTGGGTGTTTACTTTTCTGGTTATCAAGCAATTCCCAATAAAGTGGACCAACTTCCCGTTGCTATTGTTAATCAAGATTCTGATAGTCGACCATTGACGACTCAAATGAAAGATAAGTTACCATTCAAACATATCAAAACCAATCTAACGCTAAGTGAAGCAAAAGCGCAATTAAGAGATCGCAAAGTTTATCTCATTATTAATGTGCCTGAACATTTCAACAATAACATTAAAGATGTCACGCACAATAGTACCGCTAGTCTCAAATTTTATATTAACTACTCTAATCCAACAACTGTGACAACAACTATGGAAACTGCCTCAAAAGCATTGGGTAGTCAAATTCAAAAAAGTGTTTTGTTAAAGCAGGGTCAAGGTATTTTAGCTGCCGCTGAACTCAATCAACTACACAAAGAAGTCACAGAGGCTGTTACAGCTAATCCTGACCAACAAGAAAAAATATTAAAACAAGCAAACACAACAAAAGCTGAGACTGTTGATCAGATTAACAGTACTTATGGCAAGATAGCTAACTCATATAAAGACAGTATTATTAAAATCAATCCTGTTCCCTTAGGCATGCATCACAGCATGGCACCATTTTTTCTAACCTTATCATTCTATATTGGTTCCATGATTGCTGCGATGTTGATTGTCACAAGTTATAAGTCATTTGCACCATTAATCGGTCGCTGGCGTGCCTATCTATACACTGAAATAACAATTGGCCTCTTATCACTTCTCGCACCATTAATCATCGTGGGCTTGGGTAAATACATGTTGAACTTTAATACCAGTACCTATTGGCAGCTATGGCTAACACATAGTATTGAATTATTTAGCGCATTAAACGTTAACCTCATTTTTTCCTTAATTTTAGGACAACTTGGTATCATGGTTAACATGCCATTTATGCTTATACAGGTTATTTCAGGCGCTGGTATGATACCACAACGTATATTGCCAGATTTCTTTAAGCTAATGAGCTACATCTCGCCTAGTTTCTACGCGATTCAATCTGATTTTAATATTTTATATGGTGGTAACGGCACACAAACCTTATGGCTACAACTCCTGATGATTGGAATCGTTGCAATCGCACTTCATTTGGTGATTGTCGCTTTTCAAAAAAATAATTCTGGTATCATCAAGCCGAGTTAACTTATAACAGGCCAACAGAAGAAACTGAATGCGTCATGAATCGCGCAAAAAAGCCAATTACCTGATGTGGTAATTGGCTTTTTCGTTTGATTATTACTTTTGTTACAATGCACATATATATGATAACAATTCTTAAATCCATAAATGACACATCATACCAGTTAAATGATATGATTTCTCACTGCTAATGCAATCGCTTCGACACCACTGGATACATTCATTTTATCATAAACTACAGTCAAGTAATTTTTGATAGTTCTTTCAGACAAATGTAACTTGAGGGCGATGTCTTTAATTTTGGAACCCTGGCTAATTGCACTAAGTATTTCAACTTCCGTAGGATTCAAATTGAATATATTTTCATTGTTTTGCGTTTCATATAGCTCATCATTTGAAATTATTTCTGTAATTTTATTTTGTAAGATTGTATTTCCTTGGATAGCATTGATGACTGTATTAGAAATCACCGCAGTGCTAGCATCCTTTAATAAATATCCTTTAGCACCCAGTGATAACATTTTTTTGATATTTTCACCAGTGTCTACTGTCGTTAAAACGACAACCGGAATTTCTGGACAATATTGATTCACATAAGTCATAACGCCAAACCCATCAATATTTTCCATTATAATATCCAACAATATTAAATCCGGTTTTTTATTTTTTAGCATATTAATCGCTTCTTGACCGTCATTTGCCTCATAAATGACATCAAAATCATCAATACTTTCGAAAATTAACTTTAACCCTTCCCGAATAATAAAATGATTATCAACTACCATAATCTTTTTAGTCATTTTGCCACCTTAATTTTTGTGGGATTTTTACTTGAATTCTAGTCCCTTCACTGACATGACTATCAATATAGACCTTTCCTTTCAACTTTTCCACTCTTTCATAAATCGAATTCAAACCAAAATGATTCTTTTTGCTCTCACCTGCACGTACATTAAACCCAACACCATAATCGATGATGTCAATATTAAGAAAATCATCCAGACTAATTTTAACAATAGCAACATCTGTTTTTGAATGTTTAACAACATTAGTTAATGCTTCTGAAATAATTCTTAATATTTCGTCTAATGTTGCCTGTGGTAATGTCATGTTAGCACTAACTTTTATATTCACACTTAACCCATAATTTTCATAAAACACTTTTGTTAATTTATCTAGCCTATTATACAAATCCACATCTTTTGTTTTGGTTTGACGCATTTCATAAACTGTTGTTCTGGCATCGACTAAAGAAGTTCGCGATAAATCAATTGTTTTATCAATTTCTGTCATTACCCGATCAATTTTGCCATTGGCCAATAATGCTTTAATGCCTTCTAATTGCATAGTAACACCAGCCAAACCTTGCATCAACGTATCATGCAAATCACGACCGATACGATTTCGTTCATTTTGTTGTGAAATTTCTTTAACTTCAGTATAAGTAATCTGTAGTTCTTGAAGAATATGTTCTGTTTTAACCATTTGACTGACTTGCTGATGATAAAAGTGCCAAGCATAGAAAAATACAACATTCAAAAATAAAGATGCTTCTGCAGCCATTAAAGCTAAAAAGAATCCACTATTGATCATTTGAATGACAATAACAATTATTTGTGCTGGTGCTAATAGCAATAGTAAGGTTTTTAACCTTATATCAAATAAAGACATGATTTGTATACTAAGTACCGGTAACATACTCAGATACAAAATAATTTCTCCTGGAGAAATCAGCATACCTGCACCAATAATAATGATGATTTGGAGTAAAATATAAACTGATTTATTGAAGTTTATAAATTTAATATTGTTAAAATTTACAAGTGCCTGTATAAAGAACACGGTAAAAAACATTGCCGAGTTGACATTACTCAATGTACTCTGTTCAGTTCTTAAATAAAAAGATAAAAAATACATCATGAGACTCCAAAAAATCATTGGCCATCTATAAAGTATTAAAGAATGATTTCGTATTTCTGCTTTAATGTCAGTCTTCATATTTATTTCCTCTATGGCAAAAAAATCTAAGCTTATTTTATTATAGCTTAGATTTTTTTCAATTAATCAATTTTAATATTTGGCAATATTTTATCTAACCACTTTGGCAGATACCAACTCGCTTCGCCAAATAGAGATATTGTTGCAGGTACTAAAATGAGTCTTACAAGTATCGCATCAAACAAAATTCCTGACGTTAATACAAGCCCCATAGATTTAACAATAGCATCACTAGCAAATATAAATCCTGAGAACACAACCATCATGATGAGTGCCGCCGCTATAACTGCTGGGCCACTATCTTTCATACCTGCTATCACTGCTTGTTTAGTATTATGTGATTTCATGTATTCTTCTCGAATGCGACTGACCAAAAATACTTCATAATCCATTGCGAGACCAAACATAATACCAATTACTAGTACGGGTAAAAAGTTAAGTATTGCACCTTTTGCCGGTATACCAAAGAAATCTATAAAATGGCCATCTTGTGCAATAAATACAATAGTCCCTAAGGTTGCGCCTAATGATAATATAAATCCAGCAACTGCCACAACAGGTATTAATAATGATCTGAAGACAACAGTTAGAAGGATGAAGGCAAAGAGCACAATTAGAATAGCAAACTTAGGTAAAGCTTTCATCAAAGCATCCGACATATCAATATTGATTGCTGTTGCGCCAGTGACAAATATCTCAGGTAGATCATTTTTCTGATGCAAATGACGAATATTTTGGACTAGTTTTTTGGTCTTTACTGCATTAGAATCTGTACCAGGCTGTATAGTAATCATCTGATAATCTTTATCTTTGCTTGGTGTTGCTCGTGAAACTGATACAACATTACTTAAATCATTAATATTTTCGGTAACTTTTTTTATCTCTTGTTGGCTATCAGTTTTAGCTAACACAACAAGTGTTGCCTGACTACCTTGCCCATAACCTTCAGTTAATAAATCATAGGCACGTCTTTCAGTCAATTTTTCTGATTTAACTGAATCGTTAGGTAATCCAAGATTAATATGAGCAAAAGGTGTTGCTGCAACAGCCAAAATAGCGACTGTTACAACAGTCAAGACAAATTTATGCTTAGTGACTACTTTACCCCAACCACCTTTTACGCGCAACGAACTCAATAGATAGAGAGCGCGGTTAGGTCGTTTTCCTGTCACACGATCGCCCAACACCACAAGCATAGCTGGAACAAATGTTAATGATGTTAAAATGGCTGTCAATATCGACATGGCGGCCGTAATTCCCATAACAGATAACATATCGATTCCAAGAACTGTCATGCCTAGTAGTGCCACGATGACCGTAACCCCTGCAAAAATAACTGACGTTCCAGCGGTTGACATTGCTGTCATCAAGGCCTCTTTTTTATTTTTGTTTTGTAACTCCTGACGATATCGGGAAATCAAGAATAAGGCATAATCAATACCAACAGCCAAACCCATCATACCAACCAATGACATTGAAAATGTTGCAACAGAAAGAAAGTTTGTTGAAATCAACACCAACATCATACCTGCAATCAGTCCAAGAATAGCCGATACAATTGGAATACCTGCCACAATTAATGATGCGAATGTGATTGCGAGAATGACAAACGCAATTGCTAAACCAACTATTTCTGCTTTTTCGCCATTATCCATACCTGAAATTGTCACATCGTGAGATGTTAATTCAGTTTGGATACTCTCAGCACGCGTTATTTTAATTGATTTTTCTAATTCTTTGATAGTTTTAGGAGAGACAGCCTCTCCTTTTTGTTTATACATTACTCTAGCAGTAGCTGTCATGTTATTTTTACTAAAACTTTGTAACATTTGTGGTACAACAACCATTTTGACATGTTTATTTTTTTTCACATCTTGAAACATATCATTCATGGCTTTTTGATTCTCAGCCGTAGTCAATGCTTCACCATTATTAGAATGCAATACAATTTGTATTTGTCCACCATCTTGCTTCGTATTAGGAAATTCTTTTTCCATCAACTTGTTCGCTTTTTCTGATTGCGATCCTTGAATCGACATACCAGCACTATCAAAGTTAATTCCCATACTTAACGCCGCAACAACAGAAATAATGACTGTTATAATGAACCCAAATATTGTTATTTTTGCATGACCGTCAATCCATGCACCTAATTTTGCAAGTAACTTGCCCATTAATGTTTCTCCTTAAAATTGGTATATGTCTAATATATCAACTTATGTCACAAGAATCATTGTACTATGGGGCAGTGTTGTTGCCCTATCGGGCAGTCTTTTTCAAAAAAACATAAGATTTGGTGATGACTTAACTTATTTTTCATACTATGTATGACATCGATACAAGTCGATAAGTGAATTAAAGGAAACCCCCTCATACATTTTCAAGAACCCGTACGGTTAACAATGTGTCATATAAACAAGGTTACTTCACAATCAATGATGACCTCATTACCTACAAAAATCAAGGAACACGTGTGTCAGGTGCAGCGCAAGATGCTGGTGCAGAATTATTAGGCACAAAAAGTTTAAAAACACTTTATATGCAATATAAGAATGATCCGAAATTTGAACAAATTAAATCAAGGATACTAAACAAAGCATTTAATAGGAAAGACGTTTACTCAAAGCACTAGTAACCTATAACCGCGATTAATTTTAATTGCTTGATTCCACAAAAAGACTACCAAATTCAATGGTAGTCTTTTTCTAGAATCTTATTTTTAGTACGTACTAAACAATGCCATCTTCTTGGTTGATTCGTTTAGCAACCAATCGACCTGATTCATCCTCTTGCTGAGTCAATTGGTATAATAACTGCCCCCAGCGAAAAAAGACGAACCCAATACCTGTCATAACAACTAATAATAGCACAGATAACGCAATTTTCCCCGTAACAAATAGTGTTGTCGCTGTTACTGTTAATACGAGTAACCATATAGTCCCCATAGTTAAAATTAAAAGTATACTCGAAAAAAGTAACCCAAACCACCATCTCAAACTATAGGCTGTCCCACGTGAAACGTAATTATAAAACCAAAACACAAAATCAAATAAAATCTCTATACCCATTAGTCTCCCCCATTTTTATAACTTCTAATCCAAAGCCAATTTCAAAGCTTCACTCAAGGTTGTCACCCCAACCACTTGAATACCTGCGGGTAATTCGACACCATTTAAATTGTTTTTAGGCACAATGGCACGTTTAAATCCGAGTTTACGCGCTTCCTTCAATCGTCCCTCAATATCAGCAACACTTCGTACTTCACCGGTTAATCCTATTTCGCCAACAAAAACATCACTCGGACGTGATTCTTTGTCATGATATGAACTAGCTAACGCGACAGCAATTGCCAAATCAATCGCTGGCTCATCTAGTTTAACCCCACCCGCTGCTTTTAAATAGGCATCTTGATTTTGTAACAACAAATTCGCGCGCTTTTCCAGCACCGCCATAATCAATGAGACACGATTACGATCTAATCCCGAAGCAGTTCGTTGTGCATTCCCAAACACGGTTGGTGTTACCAAAGCTTGCAACTCCACCAAAATCGGTCGTGAGCCTTCAAGTGCAACAACAATTGCCGAACCAGTTGCACCAGCCAACCGCTCCTCTAAGAAAATTTCAGAGGGATTCGCTACTTCAATTAAACCACCATCGCGCATTTCAAAAATACCCAATTCGTTGGTTGCGCCAAATCGATTCTTCACCGCACGTAAGATACGATATTTATAATTACTATCGCCCTCAAAATAAAGTACCGTATCAACCATGTGTTCCAATATTTTAGGCCCTGCAATCGCACCATCTTTGGTCACATGTCCGACAATAAAGACAGAAATATTATTTGTTTTGGCAATTTGTAAAAGATCTGCCGTCACTTCACGAATTTGTGATACTGATCCAATAGCAGATGTGACATCTGGCTCTTGCATCGTTTGCACGGAATCGATTACGACAAAATCAGGTTGTAATTCATCAATCTGTTTTTTAATAGCCGTCATATCAGTTTCTGGATACAAGTAAAATTCATCGTTTCCGACACCCAAACGGTCAGCTCTCAACTTAACTTGTGTGGCTGATTCTTCACCGGTAACATACAAAACACGGCCCTCATGTGCCAATTGTCCCGAAACTTGTAGCAAAAGTGTTGATTTTCCAATACCAGGATCGCCACCAATTAACACCATGGAGCCCGGAACAACACCGCCACCTAAAACACGATTAAGTTCTTTCAGATTTGTTGCCACGCGTGGTGTCTCTTCAGAAGTAATCTCGTTAATTTTCTCAACTTTCGCCGTGCGACCATCAAGGCTCACGCGACTTTTACGATCATTAACTTCGGGCGCAATTTTTTCTTCAATAAATGTACCCCACTCACCACAGTTTGAACAACGCCCAAGATAACGTGCCGACGTGAAACCACAGTTCGAACAAATAAATTGTGTTTTAACTTTAGCGATAATTATTCTCCTTTAAGTTGTTGATAAAATGCTTTAGCTTGGGCCTGATATTCAGGAAAACGCTTATCCGCTGCCAAACTATCAGCGTCACGTGTGAATTGGCCCGTTTCTAACATACGAACATATGCCTCGTAAAATGGCCAATCAACTTGTCGGGCAAGTGCAATTTCTTGGGCTGTATCATAATTAACGCGACGAAAATCAGCACTCGCCACGCCAATATCATCATCTAATGTTAGTAATAAATACTGCGCCACCATCCCCATTTTGGTAAGTTGGTAGGATTGACCTACTGTACCAGTATTCAAGATCCGATGCATGCGGTACGGTTCATATGTAATATTGTCCGAACGCATAATTTGTGCATGAATATGCGCGTAAATCGCCATATCAGCGTCAATATCATGGAATACATTGTTAAAATTAGTTTGTGGCGCGTCCGGTGATAAATCACTACCATAATTTTTATTAGGCTGATTGTGCATGAGTTCAATCGTGAGACCGGCCCGTTGCACTTGGCACTTCATCGGCAACTGTCTAATTGCCGCAATTTCTTCATTAGTAAAGTTACTATAATCGTGGGCCATCCAATCAAGAAAAGCAATATCCGACGCATCATTAAAGTTTACATCCGCACCTGTTTCAACTTCGAAATATGAAGATTCCCAGTTACCTTGCAAAAAAATGGTCGTATTTTCCTGCTTAAGCAGACGATAACTCGCCACCGTACCAGGACCATAGGTTGCAATATCACCCAACGACCAAAATTCTGTTACACCATTTGCTTTGGCATCAGCAATAACGGATTTTAATGCCGTCAAATTGCCGTGTACATCTGCTAAAACCCCAATTTTTTGTTGCATGTTATCAATTACTCTCCAAATCTCGATTCATGAGGTGGACTGGTGTCACTGGTAAACTGCGCATGAACGGCTGTAGAACCACTGGCTTAAAATCTGATAAATCAGTCACATCTCGCCATGACACTTCTTGTTCCCAACCATCTTTAGCAAATAATGTCACTTGATCAATTTGTTCAACAAGCCAAGTGAAATTAACTTCATTTGTATGCTTGCCGTCCCATTCAAATAAATTTTCTGTCACAGCAATCAAACGCTTGGCTTTGACACGAATCCCCATCTCCTCAACAAATTCGCGTTCAATCGCAGTTTGACTGGTCTCATCGAATTTGATTTTGCCACCTGGAAGTGCCGAAAATTTGTTGTCCTTACTCACATTCACCGCCATTTGATGTTTGTCATTGAACAAAACACCTGTCACGCGTAATTTAAAATCATGTTGATTTCCTCGCCAAACAATGTCTGTTTCCTCATCAGCCATTAATTTTGACCAGTTGATCCAAAGCCACCATTTCGTTGCGCCTTAGTATCACTTTCATCCCCATCAGCCAACAAGTAAGGTAAGAAAATACCTTGACCAATACGCTCACCTTTTTTAATGTGCACATCTTTCATACCAAAATTAATGAACTGAAAGAAAATCTCGCCTTCATTTGAGGGATTATTGTAATAATCAGCATCAACAATGCCGACAGCATTAGGCATCATTATCCGTTTTTTAATCGGACCACTTGAACGTGATACAAGTTGCAAATATTCCCCTTCCGCCATATACGCCTTGATACCTGTTGGAATCAATACGGGCTTGAGCATATTTTGCAAGTCAGTATTATCACGAACACCCTTTAATTTTCCTAATGATAAAATACTTAATCCTTTAAAAAATGGATTACTTGTGGCACTTGGAATAATCATATCTTCTGAAGCCTCAAAATCATATCCCGCTGCTGCTTGTGTACTACGTTTTGGTAAATTAAGACCTGCACTGGCCTTAGTTGAAACAATTTCAAATCCGCGCATATTATATCAAAGTACAACTCAAACAGTCCGTCAAAGCTATACGTTTCCTCCATTTATAGTTAATCTTTCTTTTCTATTATACGGTAAAAACCAGTTGTTTTTAAAAGAGATTTCATAACGCTTTGAAATTGTATTGATTTGATCAAAATATCATGCTATCAATCGCTAAGCATCACATTATGCGGTACAATGAAAGTATCAATAACTATCATTGAATAAGTTGTGCTATCGCAACGGAACGGAGAAAAAATTATGGACTTTCAACATGAACCAGGACGTTATTTTTTGCAAGACAATGACAAAACATTAGCCGAAATCATTTATACTACTATTAATGATGGACAAACATATTCTATTAACGCAACACGTGTTGATCCTTCTCTACGTGGGCAAGGTATTGCTGCCATGCTCCTTGATACTGTCATCAAAGACGCGCAAGACAATCATATGACAATTAAGGCAGTCTGCCCCTATGTTAAGAAAGCTTTTGCCCAAAATCCCGCTAAATATCAGGAGATTGAATACAAATCATGAGCCAAGAGTTACAAAAAATCATTGCTGGCCGACGCGCCGCTGAATTCGTCCAAAACGGTATGGTTGTGGGTATTGGTTCAGGATCAACAATTGCTCATGTCATTGATGCTCTTGGCGAGCGAGTAGCCAAGGAAAACTTAAAAATTGTTGGTGTGGCAACCTCTGAAAAAACACGTCGAAATGCTGCGCAGCTTGGCATTCCAATGTACAATGTTGATGATATTGATAAAATTGATTTAACAATTGATGGGGCTGATCAAATCGCTGATGATTTTTCAGCGATCAAAGGTGGTGGTGCCGCCTTACTTTGGGAAAAAATCGTTGCTTTCAACTCACGGCAAAACATTTGGGTCGTTGATTCAACAAAACGGGTCCCAAAACTGAATCAATATTTGCCAGTTGAGATTATTCCATATGGCTCAGATCAACTTTTTAAACGCTTTCAAGCTGATGGTTTTCATCCGACATGGCGTTTAGATCAGAATGGTAACCCCGTACGTACCGATTCTGCAAACTTTTTGATTGACCTACATTTACCGCTAATTGACAATCCTCGTGAACTTGGGGATGAGCTGATTAAAATGGTTGGTGTTGTTGAACATGGTTTATTTACAGATGTTGTTGATCGCGTGGTTATCGGTGAGGATGATCACACTGTTCAAGTACTAGATATTAATTAATGTAAGAGACGTATATCGTAAAGGTATACGTCTTTAATTTGGATCACTATTTTAACTATCCTTCTTATAAAATCTTATATATCAATGATCAAGCCATGTCAAGATAGGTAACATATTTAATTGGTCTAGTCGAAACAAGAGATAAAATAAGCATATAATATTTTCATAAGGAGCATACCATGCGCACTGAATCTGACTCACTCGGCCAGCTAAACATCTCAAAAACTGCCTACTATGGGATTCACACCCAGCGTGCGCTAAATAATTTTCCTATTTCTTCGCAACCGACACATCCAGAATTAATTCGCGCCTTTCTCGAAATCAAACAGGCCGCTGCTAAAACTAATGCAACGTCAGGTATTCTCGACCGTTCCCTTGCAAAACATATCGTTAGCGCCACTAAAACGCTTTTAAGCAATCCGATTGATGTTACTATGTTTCCTGTTAGTGATATTCAAGGTGGTGCAGGCACATCAACTAATATGAATGTTAATGAAGTGATTGCGAATATTGCTTTAGAACAGACCGGCCGGCCGTTGGGTGACTATGATTATATCAATCCAAATGATCACGTGAATTTGGCACAAAGTACTAACGATACCTACCCCAGTGCGGGTAAAATTGCTTTATTGCGATTACTTGATCCCTTATTGCTTGAATTGAATGACTTAGTTGATGCCTTAGGCAATAAAGCAGACACATTTTCTACGACTTATAAAATGGGCCGGACCCAGTTACAAGATGCTGTGCCCACAACACTAGGCAATAGCTTTCACGCCTGGCTCAAACCATTACGGCGCGACAGCATACGTATTAAAACGGCACGTGAAGCCTTATATTCACTCAATCTTGGTGGCTCAGCGATTGGTTCGGGCATCAATGTGAGTTACCACTATCAGGTTCATATCGTGCCAAATTTAGCTGGTATTACAAAATTGCCTTTGATACAGTCACATGATTTATTCGATGCAACACAAAATCTTGATGGTCTGGTTGCCTTATCAGGGACTTTAAAAACATTGGCCATGAGTTTATCAAAAATAGCCAACGATTTACGTTTATTAAGTTCTGGTCCACGCTCTGGTTTACTTGAAATTAACTTACCCGCAAAGCAAGCAGGATCATCCATTATGCCAGGTAAAGTCAACCCTGTGATTCCGGAAGTCGTGAATCAAGTTGCTTTTGAGATGTTTGGTTTTGATGCGACAATTACTGCTGCTGCTGAAGCTGGTCAGTTAGAGCTTAATGCCTTTGAACCAATTATTTTCCGCTCACTTTTTGCTGGTATTGAACATCTCACAGCTGCGATGAATACACTAAGGCTTAATGCTATTGATGATATTACTAGTAACAAATCACGACTCGCACAAGACATTGATTTATCCGTCAGTTTTGCTACTGCTATGACCCCAGTTATTGGTTACCAAGAAGCGTCCAAATTAGCAAAAGAATCTATTCGTACCGGTAAATCGTTACGACAAATTGCTGAGAAAAAGGCATGCTTTACACCTGATCAATTAACACATATTTTCAAGATAGAAGATATTGTTATTAACGCGCGGACACCAGAACATGGATTAGTACTGCATCCACCAAAAAAATAAATAGCCAAAAAAAGAGTCCGATCAAATTTGATCGGACTCTTTTTTGCTTTTATTGCCCCTGCTGGATTCGAACCAGCGCATATCGGTACCAAAAACCGATGCCTTACCACTTGGCGAAGGGGCAATAGTTAATCTTTTTAGCCGTTAACTATTAAATCGGCTATGGGAGCGGTAGGATTCGAACCTACGAACCCGAAGGAACGGAGTTACAGTCCGTCGCGTTTAGCCAGACTTCGCTACACTCCCATATCTCAAACAACTATATAATAATACCAAATTTCAAGACACTTAGCAAGACCCTTAGTGGTTTTTTTTTAAATTAGATTTATACGAATCACGTAATAATCCGACTATCGTCCAAAGCGACACCACTATAATCAGTTTCTTAAGTAACGCAACATCTAAGCTTGTAAAGAATTTAGCTGCGACCATAACGCCTAGCACACCGCCAATTGCTACACCTGCATAACCAGTCCATGAAATGCGCTTCATTTTAATGACATTCAATGCTGTGGTTGGCATAATTAAAGCTGCATCTAACATCATCACAGGAAAAGCAACAGCAGGATTAACACCCATCAAAGAGAAGAAAATCAATTCAGGGGCATAATTACCCAATCCCATTGTCATTAATATACCCACACCTAAATTAAAAACAATACCTAAGACCAACCACCAGCCTTGTAATCCATGAACCGTTAAAGCATTGTTTGAGCCTGGTGTTGTTATCATTCGAATAATCATAATCACTACTGCAATAAATAATGCGCCTGCCATCACACGCTGAACCGTTGGTGCATGCCAATTTTTCGTCACATGCGTGCCAACATAGGCACCAATAACTGCAGCTGTTGTCATTGGAATCAAAGTCATGAGTTCAACTTTAACTGCCGTGATAAAAAACAGAGCCTCTATAATTACTGGTATCGCATGCATTGTATTGAGTGTTCCTGGTAATTGACGATCATCTTTAACATACCTCGTCATACGAAAAGCGGCTGTTGTTGTTGCAAATGATCCAATACCTAGTGTGTCACCAAAATCAGTGACAAATCCAATAAGCATCCCCAAACCGAATCGCTTAAAAAGCGGTTCTTTGTGAACGACATAAGCTCTAGTCACAGTGATAATCATCACTAACATCACCAATACTAATACGATTTGAATCATTAATAACACAAGTTTTTCTGACATATCATTTGCTCACTTCAAAAATACAATACCTATTATTGTATCAAAATTTACCAATAATTTCTTATTTTTTTACATGACTTATGACTTGTATTACCTGTAAAAAAAACGGTTGGCTAAATTAGGCTCTCATGCCCTTTGTTTAGCCAACCGTGTCGCTTTACTGATACGATTTTAATTGCGTTTATTTTTGATCCTAACTACCAAACTTCCCAGTAACATACCTACTAGGGTTAATCCAGAAACCCAAATAGCCAATCGATGATATAAGGTCTTATGATACTTGAGTTTAATAGTTCGACTTCCCTGTGGTGTCACGGCCAACTTACCTTTGACAGTCTCAATCGGTAAGTTTTGACCGTGACTGCCAGTAGCTTGCCAGCCTTCATAATTTGTCATTGGTAGGCGTACTTGCGCAGCGGATGTTGGTAAATTCTCAACATTAAACGTATAGCCTTGATGCGTTAACTTTAAAGAACTAAGTTTGCCATTAACATAAATTTGTGTTGCATCCTTTGTATCGCCCCAACTAGCAAACTGGTAACCATTAACAAATCGGACACGTTCCTTACCGAGATAGTCTTTACTACCCAATGGTAGCTGATAGTAATGGGTAATTTGATACACAAAATTCTTATTAGAAACTGTTTTTGGAAATGGTCGGTTATTTTTTTGATAGTTTGCTATATCGTTATTTGCGGTGTAATATGTTGTTGCTTGCATGCGCCAAGCACTCAATAATGCAAGTAAAATACCAACACCAAAAACTAAATTTAACGTTTTAAATCGTAATAATCCAATTTCATAAAAATGAACTAGCCCTTCTACTACAAACAACACCGCCAGCATCATAATAATCGGATAAAATCGTCCCATCATTTGAAAAACATGTAATGGTGTTCTCATTAGAATATCAGTCGGCGTATAGAAAATAATAACAATGCTAACACCTAACCAACCACCAATCCGCTTCATTTGGTTAGAAAATGATTTCAAGTATAACAAGCCCAATAGGACCACAATGCTCATTATAAATACAAATACGCCTACCGGTATCACCGTCCAATTAAGGGTCGCTTGGTTGTTAAGGGACGCAGCAACTGAATCCCAGATAGACACTGTTCCCCATATTTTATTAGCACCAGCAACATGATCCATTAGTAAATGCTGTGCTAGCGGGACAATATAAAAGGCAGACAATAATAATGACAATATACCCGCCTTGATAAGTTGACTTATTTTTGCACGACTAATTTGTTTTTGATATAAGAAAATGACAAACATGACTACTAAAATAATAATTAATAGAAGCGTTGATAATACATGATTAGTTACGGTTATGGCAGTGACTAATCCAGCAAAAATCCAACTTTTACGATTCTCGGTGAACATAATACTATAAAAAGCTGCTACAACCGCTGGGAATAACAAAATACCAATTAATTCACCAGGTAATCCACGAACTTTAATTTCACCAAAAGTGACTGGCGCCAAAACATACAGTATACTAAATACAACAGATTTTAACCGTGCATAGACACCTTTAAAGAATAAAGATCCTGCATAGTAGTTAATAGACATAGCTAACGTCAATAAAATAACATAGCTCACTAATACCGCAGTAACTGCCTGATGTGTTAAAAAATAAATCAATGAAACAAGATAAGTGAATGAATAGCCATAAAAGAAATTAACGCCATAACCATTCTCACCAAACGTATAGGCTGATACGTCGGGTAACCATTGTCCGTTTTCAAACCCCTTTGTTATTTCATATACACGAGACAAGTGGAAAGGTACATCCCATGAGTTAATATACATGGTTTGTTTAAGCAATTGTGGTGTCAAAAATATAATAGCCAGTAACATAAAAACTAGTATTAGTTGCCACCCAGTTAATTTTTTAATGTTGTGCATATTCATTCTTCCAATCGTCATAGTCAAAACACAATTATACACGAAAAATAACTGTAACAAACAATAATTACAGTTTCATACGATAAAAATTACCAATTTTATACATTCAACAGAAAGATTTTTTATAAAAAAGCGCTAATTATAAGTGATTAGCGCTTTTGAATATACCTTACCAAATTTGAACACGTGATTCTGGTGATAACCACATTTTATCATCCGCATTAACATGGAATGCGTCAAAAAAGTCATCAAAATTTTTAACCTGCACATTAACACGCAATTCAGCTGGACCATGTGGGTCAGCAGCTGCAAGTAATCTCATATATTCTGGACGTGCTTTCATACGCCAAATCGTTGCCCAACTATCAAAAAAGTCGGTCACAGAGAAATCTGAATCTAATTTAGCTGCTGCTAAGGCTGCTGCAAGGCCACCCAGATCAGCCACGTTTTCAGATACAGTTAATTTACCATTCACTTTTGCACCATAGGAATCCAGGCCATCAAATTGTTTAACGACCTTATCTGTGCGCTCATGAAAAGCCGCAAAATCATCATCAGTCCACCAATTATTAAGACTACCAAATTCATCAAAAGATGCGCCATTGGTATCAAAGGCATGTGATATTTCATGGGCAATCACCGCACCAATGCCACCGTAGTTAGCTGATGACGACTGTTTTAGACTGTAGAATGGCGCTTGCAAAATTGCTGCAGGAAATACAATTTGATTTTGTTGTGGGTCATAGTAAGCATTAACCAGATGCGCAGGCATATGCCACTCACTACGATCGACAGGTTGTTGCCACTGAGACCATGAATAGGCAATTTCAACCTGCCTTAACTGCGTAGCCACTTCAAACAATGTCTTTTCTGGTGACACGACCTTTTGATATAATCTAGCTGGTAATTTCTCGGGATAACCAATGTGTGGCACAATCGTATTTAGTTTAACAATTGCTTTTTGCTTGGTTTCTTCATTAAGCCAATCGTTTGATTGCAATCGCTGTTTAAAGACATCAATCATTGTTGCTACTTTGGCTTCAACATCTGCTTTTGCTTCTGGTGAAAATTTTTGTTGTGCGTAATAATAACCAATAGCTTGGTTAAATGGCTGTGCCGCCAAATAAACAGCCGCCTTCTCTGTATGCATTGCTTCTGGCAAACCAGTTAATTCTCGTTGATATTGCCCACCTAAAATACGAATTTCATCAGACAAATAACCAGTAAATTGGTTAGCAACTGTCACAATCAAATACGCCTTTAACAAAGGCCAAGCTGATTCTGAATAGAATTGATCAGCTGCTGCCCAAAAGCGCTCCTCAGGCACAATAATTTTATCTGGACGTTGACCTATCAAGTCAGTTAAAATATCATCTAATGGCAATTCTGGCACTAATTTTGTGAACTTTTCCCAGTCATATGGATGATACAATTTCGCATATTCATGGTTTTCTTCTTGACTCAAGACAACCGCTGCTGCTCTCGCATCAAGTGCTAAATATTTATCAATTAAATCAGTCGTCTCTGCCACTGAAAAACCAAAATATGGTAATAATAATTCTTGCTCTTCACGGAACTTTTTTAACAAGGTTTGTCCCTGTTCGTGCCCTTTTTCGTAATATGTTGTATCAGGCAAAAGCAAACTTAGAGCCCCAGCCCACAAAACATTCGTCTGTGCATCTTTAAAATCTGGTTCAACACCCAAAGGCAAAGCATTTGGGAAGCCAGATTTTTCTAGTGCCACAATATGTTTCGAAAATTCAGCAAAAGAATTAAAACTCTGATATTGTGCGATAAGCGGTAATACAGGCTTGACGCCCAACTCATCACGTGTTTTCGTATCTGCAGTTAGACGATGATATGCTACAAAATTCTTCAAAATTGTATCTTCAGGCAGATCGTTTCCTTGTTGCCAACCCTTGCTTGTTGCAATTAACCACTGTTCAATGTCATCAGACAAATCACTGAATCCACCTGTCCGTGGTTTATCGTTAGGAATAACGGCTGTTTTTTCCCATTCCCCATTAATCGCTTCATAAAAATCATCTTGTAATCGAACCATAATCACTCGCTTTCTTAATTAACATTTCATTAATAACTGATTACAATTATACACATTTTTTATTTGAATTTCACGCCGACACTGACCATAAAAAAACTATGCACCATAATGTTATGGTGTATAGTTTTTTATTGACTTAGATTTGTTGTGATTTATAAGTAGCAGCTTCTTCTGCTGTTGCCAAAACAAAATGTCCTGGATTAACTTCAATCATCTGTCGGTCTTTGCCATCTGTTTCAATAGTTGTGTCATATGCAACGTGTTGACGCAAACTTTCAACTTCGGGATCAGGTACTGGAATAGCTGACAGCAAGCTTTTAGTATAAGGATGCAAAGGATGATTATATACAGCATCCGCTGAACCAATCTCAAGTAGCTTACCCCAATGCATCACGCCTATACGATCAGAAATGTACTTCACCATTGACAAGTCATGTGCAATAAACAAATACGTCAGTGAATGTTTTGTCTGCAATTCTTTCATAAGGTTAACAACTTGTGCTTGAATCGAAACATCTAGTGCTGATATTGGCTCATCGGCAATAATAAACTTCGGATCAACTGCCAATGCACGTGCGATACCAATTCTTTGCCGTTGTCCACCAGAAAATTCGTGTGGATAACGTGTTGCATGATCTTCATTCAGCCCCACAAGCTTAAGTAGTTCTTGAACTTTAGCATTACGTTCTGTCTTATTCTTTGCTAATTTATTAATATCAATACCCTCAGCAATAATGTCACGTACTTTCATACGTCCATTTAAACTTGCCTGCGGATCTTGAAAGATCATTTGTGAGTCTTTACGGAACTCAGATAAATGTTTGCCTTTCAAGTGTGTTACATCTTCACCGTTAAATAAAATTTCACCAGCAGTCGGCTCATGTAATTTTAAAATCGTACGCCCAATGGTTGTTTTACCTGAACCTGATTCGCCAACCAACCCAAATACTTCACCTTCATAAATATCAAAAGTGACATGATCAATCGCACGAACTTCATTGGCCTTACCTTTGTTAAAATAAAGTTGTAAATCTTTCAGCTCAACTAACTTCTTTGGTGTGCTTTCAGTCATCATTAAGCCTCCTGCCCTTGAATTTCTTGCCAACGTGCCCAGCGCTTTTGAATCTGTAATGGCGGCGTTACTTTCGGCGCGCGTTCGTCAAGCAACCAAGTCGCAGCATAATGTGTGTCACTTACTCGGAAAAACGGTGGTTCTTCTTTTGAATCAATTGCCAAAGCATACACATTACGTGATGCAAACGCATCCCCTTTGGGTGGCATTAACAAATCAGGCGGTGTTCCTGGAATAGCTTCCAAAGAACCAACTTGTGTATCAGTTGTCGGCATAGAGTTTAACAGCCCCCACGTATAAGGGTGTTGTGGATTAAAGAAAATTTCATCCACTGTGCCATACTCAACAATTTTACCAGCATACATCACTGCCACACGGTTAGCCATACCTGCTACAACACCCAAATCATGGGTAATGAAGATAATTGAACTACCAGTTTCTTTTTGCAGATCTTTCATCAAATTTAGAATTTGAGCTTGAATCGTCACATCAAGTGCTGTCGTTGGTTCATCAGCAATCAAAATTTCTGGATCAGCAGCTAATGCAATAGCAACCACTGCACGCTGACGCATACCACCAGACCACTGATGTGGGTAGTCATTGATATGCCCTTCAGCATTAGGAATGCCTACGCCCTTCATTAATTCCAAGGCTCTAGCCAATGCATCTTCTTTTTTCATTTGACGATGTTTAATTAACGGTTCAGCAATTTGCATACCGATTTTCATCGTTGGATCTAAACTTGTCATTGGATCCTGAAAAATCATAGCAATTTCATTCCCACGAACTGATTGCCACTCAGATTCTTTCAAATCTAATAGATTACGATCTTTAAATAACAAACGTGAATTATCCGGAATTGAAGCATTTTTGGCATTGAGTCCCATCAATGTCTTGGTCGTTACTGATTTACCAGAACCGGATTCACCGACAATAGCCAATGTCTCCCCCTCGTTTAAATCAAAGGATACATCACGAATTGCTTGCACTGTTCCTGCATACGTATTGAAGTTCACGTGCAAATTTTCAACTTTTAAAATTGGATTACTCATAATTTGCACACCTCTTAGTCTTCACTCGCACGTGGGTCAAAAGCATCACGCAAACCATCACCCAATAGAATGAAAGCCAATGATACCAAAACCAACACTGCAGATGGAATTAATACTTGATAGGGATAGAACTGTAACATCGCTTGGGCATCTGAAATTAAAGAACCCAGTGAAGCAGTCGGTGGTTTAACACCTAAGTTAATGGCTGATAAGACTGCTTCAAACATAATCGCAGTTGGCACCGTCATCATGATTTGCACAATAATAGTGCCTGCCATGTTTGGAATTAGATGTTTCACGGCAATCTTGAATGAACTTTCACCCAATGATTGTGCCGCTAATACATAATCACGTTCTTTTAATGTTAACGTCATGTTTCGAACTTGTCGCGCCATACCTAACCAACCTGTCATAGCGATGGCTAAAATAATAGATAACACACCGCCGCCTAATAACAGACCAAGCATCGTCACAATAATCAAGTTCGGAATGGATGATAGAATTTCAATGATACGTTGCATCACATTGTCAATCCAACCACCTTTCCAACCAGCAAAGACACCGTAACCAACACCAACAACCAAATCAATCAATGTCGCAACAATGGCTACTAATAATGAGATACGCAAACCAACAGTGACACGCTTTGCAACTGAGCGGCCAATATTGTCAGTCCCTAAAATGAATTTTTTATTTTCCGGTACACCTTGTGATTCATATACATCTGTTGCTGTTGTGTCACCAGGTGCTTTTATTTTGCCGTTCCAGCCCGGAATTGGCAAGCCTGAATTTGGTGGCAAGTTTTTGTAAACACCAACTTTATCAGAATTAAATGCATTTGCTTGTTTTTGTGGCACAAAGAAATTTGACAAGACTGCAAATGCCAAAATAATCACTAAGAACCACATTGAAATTACTGCAAGTTTATTAAGTTTGAGTCGACGCCAGGCATCTTGCCAAAAAGACAAGGCTGGTTTTGAGATATGCTCGTTGGCTTCAGAGCTTTGTGCGCCAACGATGACAAAATCTTGAGTATTTGCTGCCATCATAAGCCTCCTTATTGCAAACGAACACGCGGATCAATAATTGCTGTCAAAATATCCGTTATCAAAATCATAACCATCAACATTGCTGAATAAACAATTGTTGTACCCATAATCACTGGAAAATCTTTTGATGGAATTGACAAGACAAACTGTTGACCGATACCAGGTATTGAAAAGATTTGTTCAATCAATGTCGACCCTGTTAGTAATCCAGCAGCCATCGGCCCAATTAAAGTCAATACTGGAATCATAGAATTACGATAAGCATGTTGGTTAACAATTTCTTTGGCACTTAATCCTTTGGCTTTAGCTAATTGTACATAATCAGATCCTAGAGATTCAATCATTTCAGACCGTACAAATCGCGTCGTGACTGCTGCTGGACTTACAGCAAGTGCAATTGTTGGTAGTATCGTTTGTGAAAATGAATCACCCCAACCAGAGACTGGGAACAATGGCCACTTGAACCCAAATACGTAGACCAAAACAATACCCAAAATGAAACTAGGGATTGAGATACCCAACGTTGAGATGACACCCAATGTTCCATCAATTTTGTTATTCTTGTTTCTTGCTGATGCAGCACCCATAAATAGACCTGCAATGACACCGACAACTAATGCCTGTGCGCCCAATTGGGCAGACACTGGCAGACGTTGTCCGATTAACATACTAACCGGTTGGTTTTGATATTGGAATGATGTCCCAAAATCACCGTGCGCTGCGCCAATCAGATAATTTAAATATTGTTGCCACAACGGTAAGTCTAATCCGTATGTTGTCTTTAATTGTGCTAGCGCTTCAGGCGTTAACTTAGGATTATTGAACGGTGTTCCTGGCATAATTTGCATCAGGAAAAATGTCACCGTAATCACTAAGAAAAGCGTGAAAATAAGTAACAGCAATCGTTTTAAAATATATTTCCACATAACATCATCTTTCTAAACAAATAAGAATCGATTTACGTTAACTCTTATTTGAAATTAAATATTTTTACGACCTATTGTTACTTGCGATACGCATATTTGAAGTCTTGGAGCAAACCTGTTGTGTTTGTTACAACAGCTTTGACATCCGGATTTTGCAAAGCGTAATGCGCCCTGAACATCAATGGACTATAGTTAGCATTCTCAAACAAAGATTTTTCTGCATTTTTATAGTCTGTATCTCGACTTTTCTGGTCTAACGCATCTGTTGTTTCAGCCTTATTAACAGCATCAGTATAGGTGTCATTGATAAACTTACCATCATTATAAGCCCCATTATTTTTAAATAGGTCATAGAAAGTTGACCCTTCAGGATAATCACCACCCCACGCCGTTAGCAAGATTTCAAAATTTTGATTCTGAGCATCTTGTAATCTTTGCTTAAATGGTACAAATTTTTGATTGATTGTCAAACCAGGCAGTGCTTTTTCCCAAGAACCTTGCAAATAATCAACAACGACTTTGTTTGCAGGTTGGTCTGAAGCCGCTTCAATCGTTAAATTAGCTTTGGTTTCGCCAATTTCTTTCAATCCTTCAGCAAATAATTTAGCTGCTTGATCTTTATCATACGTATATCCAGGTGCCACATACTTAGCTAAGTCAGTACCACTTGCTGTTTTAGCTAACCCTGTTGGTACGATAGCTGTTCCAGCTGTAGATACGCCACCAGTCACTTCTTTAACAAGTTCCTCACGATTTGTAGCCAAATTCAAAGCCTGTCGAATTTTAGTATTAGCTAAAAATTTATTGGTTCCTGTCTGATTATACTCAATGTAATCTGTTCGTGCTTCTGGTACTTTAACACTGTTCTTATTGCCCTTGTTTGCACTATAAAGCTCCGTTGTGGTTAATGGTGCTTCATCTAATTTGCCTTGCTTGTAGAGTTGAACAGCTGTCTCAGGCTTCTTGACCACTTGATAGGTTAATGTTTGTGTTTTGACGCGCTTAGCATCCCAATAATTTTTGTTCTTCACAAGTTCAAATGTACCATTCGTGCCATTCCAACCCTTAAAGGTGTAAGGGCCTGAGTACAATTGTTTATCAGATGTTGTGCCATATGTCTTCCCTTGCTTAGTAACAAACGATTCCTTTTGAGGCATGAAATTTGAAAAAGTGAGTAGGTATTCAAAATGTGGCATTGGATGTTCTAAATTGAAAGTCACTGTGTTGCCTTTGGCGGTCACCCCTAAATTAGCTACCTTTTCTTTACCCGCAACAATTTTATCTGCATTCTTCACACCTGATGCTAGATAAGCATATTGTGAGGCGGTTTTAGGGTTAACAATACGCTGCCATGAATAAACAAAGTCTTGCGCTGTTAACTTTGATCCGTCCGACCACTTTAGCCCATTACGTAATGTAGCAGTATAAGTTAAGCCATCGCTCGACGCTTTAACAGACGTCGCAAGGTCAGGAATTGCCTTCCCCTTAGCATCGACTCGCAACAAGTTAGAACCTGAATTACCAATAATTTGATTAGAATATTGATCAGTATTTTTTGAGATATCTAACGTTTGAATATCTGTTGGCAATGAATAATTTAATGTGCTCTTTGCAGCAGTTTTTTCACTGCCCCAAAGTCCTGCAACGCGTGTGCCACCGGCGACAACAACAACCGCTGCTGCACCGATAGCCACCTTTTTCCATGTATCCATACTACTATCCTCCCAAGATATGTCAGTCCTTTTTAAATACATATTAGTAAATAATACTATATCACTTAGCATTATCATATACAACTAATACTTAGTCGTTATATCTCATAATATGATTTTATGATTACAGCCATAAATAGTTTGAGCAGGAATGTTAATCGCTTGAATATTATTATATGCTGCCTGACATTACCTTCTTAAATAAAATAAGAATCAACTAACGTTAATTCTTAATTTACTCATTCAACTTGATTTTTTTGTTTCACGCTATTACTTCTTAACAGCTGATTTCCAGTCTTGGTTCAGACCTGTTGTATTAAGAATAATACCTGTCACGTTAGGATTTTGCAAAGAGTATCCTGAACGGAAGTACAATGGGTTAATATTATTATCCTTAAACAATGCTGCTTCGGCGTTCTTATAATCTGTGTCACGTGCTGCGTCATTCAAAGCATCGGTTGTTTCTGCCTTTTTAACTGCAGCATTGTAGGCAGCGTTTTTGAATTGACCGTTGTTATATGATGCCCCATCTTTAAACAAGTCATAGAACGTTGAACCTTCAGGATAATCACCACCCCAAAGTGTCACGACAACATCAAAGTTTTGTGTCTGTGAGTCCTTTAGACGTTGTGAAAATGGTACTAATTTTTGGTTAACTTTCAAACCTGGTAATGCTTTTTCCCAAGAACCTTGTAAGTAATCTACAGTTGATTTTGCAGCAGGTGAGTCAGCATCAGACGTAATTGTGATCGTTGCCTGAGTTTCACCTAATTCTTTCAAGCCCTCTTGGAAAGCGGCCTTGGCAGCAGTCGCATCAAACTTGTATCCTGGTGCTACAGTTTTAGCTAGATCTTTGCCAGATGCTGTCTTAGCTAAGTCTTCCGGTGCTAAACCAGTTGCAGGTGTTGAAATACCAGCTGTTACCTGATCTGTCAATTCTTTACGATTTGTAGCTAAGTTTAAAGCTTCTCGTATCTTAGCGTTAGCCAAGAATTTATTCTTACCCGTTTGATTGTATTCTATAAAGGACGTTGTTGCTTCAGGTGCCTTCACAACATCTTTATTATTTTTGTTTGCCTTGTATAATTCAGGTGTATTAGCAATGGAAACACGGTCAATTTTACCTTGCTTATACAATTGCACAGCTGTTTCTGGTTTCTGAACAACTTGAATGTCAATTTGCTTTGTTTTAACATTCTTGGCATCCCAATAATTATCGTTTTTAATTAACTTAAAGCTGTTGTTAGTACCATTCCAACCTTCAACCTTATAAGGGCCAGAATAAAGCGATGTTTTCGAAGTTGTCGCATATTTTTTGCCTTCCTTATTAACATAACTTTCTTTTTGTGGCATAAAGTTAGCAAATGTTAACAAGTATTCGAACTGCGGCATTGGTCGTTCAAGTTCAAAAGTGATTGTATCACCCTTTGCTGTTACGCCAAGCGTATCAACAGCTGCCTTGCCTGCAGCAATTTTATCTGCATTTTTAACACCAGATGCTAGGTAAGCATATTGTGATGCTGTTTTAGGGTTAACAATACGTTGCCATGTATAAACAAAATCTTTAGCAGTCAATTTTGATCCGTCTGACCACTTCAAGCCATCCTTCAAGACAACGGTGTAGGTCAAACCATCTTTTGAATGTTTCACAGACTTAGCCAGTTCGAGCTGCGCCTTACCCTTTGAATCAACACGCATTAAGTTTGCACCAGAGTTACCAATGATCGTGCCGGAATAAGTATCCGTATTCTTAGAAATATCCAATGTCTGAATTGGTGTGGGCAACTGGAATGATAGATTTTTACTATTTCCTGCTGAACTACCACCCCAAAGACCTGCTGCGCGTGTACCGCCACCGACAACAACAACTGCTGCTGCACCAATGGCCACTTTCTTCCATGTTTCCATTGCTCATATCCTCCCGAGATATATTTGAGTGTTTTAAGTTTCTAATTAACAGATATTAGTATACCATGTGTGTTTCTCATATACAACTCATTATAACTGGTAATATTTTATGGTTAAAAAACAATCAATAACTATCTCATTTGCTAGTTTTTGATTAAATATCCGAGCATACCAGGCTATGCCAACTTATGATCAGCCCATCTTGCGATAAGTGACAAACCATAATTCAATAAGAAGTAAACTAATGTAATTGCAATTAAGACTGGTATGATGTAAGTTGAATTTTGTGCATAAACAATTTGACCACGATACGTCATTTCGGCTAATACAATGCCTAATGCCAAACTTGTATCCTTTACCAATGAAATCAACTGTGAAATAATTGGCGGAATCATTCTTTTATACGCCTGGGGTAAAATAATATAAATCATCGTTTGCATATTACTTAAGCCGTTTGCACGCGCACCTTCAAACTGCCCAATATCAACCGATTCAAGCCCACCACGGACGATTTCTGCTAACATGGCTGATTCAAAAGTACTCATAGCAATCACAGTTGCCCAAAAAATAGGTAAGTGGATGCCAATTTTTGGTAATGCAAAGTAGACAAAGAAAATGATAAGTAGTAACGGCAAATTACGAATAACGTTATTAATTGTCCCAACAAACTTAGAAAAGAATGGTAAACGTTCAAATTGAATGATACCAACAACCGAACCAAAGATAAGGCTTAAAATCACCGATATGACCGATACGCCTACTGTAATACCCAAGCCGCCCAATAGGTAAAGGACGTTTTGTGGTGTAAAGGCACTAAATATTCCTAATGTAACCATAATTCCTCCTTACGCTGCGTGCTTGAGCTTACGCTCAAGGTGTTGCATATAGTAACTCAAAGGCAATGTGATAACTAAATAAAATATTGCCACAATGATGTAGGTGCTAAACGTATCAAATGTATTGGCAGCAACCATGTTACCTTGATACATCAAATCTAAACCGCCAACAAAGGCCAGAATAGATGAATTTTTCACTAAGTTAATAAACTGGTTTCCCAATGAGGGTAGTGAAATACGAAATGCCTGCGGTAATACGATATGCTGCATGGCTTGTGCAAATGACAAGCCATTTGCACGTGCACCTTCCATTTGTCCAGAATCAACAGATAAGATACCGGCACGTACTGTTTCGGCTATAAAAGCTGATGTATATAACATCAAAGCGACTGTTCCTGAAGTAAAGCCACTCATCTTAATATATTTGGAAACAACAAGGAAGAAAAAGAAAGTAATAATCAACAAGGGAATATTTCGGAAAACTTGCACATAAACATTACCAATCTTCCGAGCCCATTTTTGTGGCACAATTTGCATAATCGCAAATCCAGTACCAAGTATCATTGATCCAACTAATGCAATCACGCTTGAAAGCAATGTATAACCAAATCCTTGTAAGAATGTTGGGAAATTATCTTGTAATAAATTCATTATTTCGCCTCCAAACTATGCCAATCAAGCCCGGGTACATTGCTAAACCACTTCTTGACGAGTTTATTATAAACACCATTTTCTTTAATGGTAGCTAGCGCCTTGTTTGTTTCATCTATCATAGGCTTTTGATTATTATCAAATGCTATACCATACGGACCGTGTGTAAACGCCTTACCAGCGATATGGTATTCAGGGTTTTCTGTGGCGAACCCATACAAGATGGCATTATCCGTTGACATTGCCTGACCTTGACCACTCTTTAATGCCTGCATGCCTGTCGCATAATCCTGCACAGCAAGCATTTTTGCCTTAGGCGCAAACTTTTTTAATTCGGTCGCGGCAGTTGTACCAACGACAACAATTACCGTGTATTTTGAACTATTCATGTCTTTAATTGAACGAATGCCTGAATCCTTTTTAACCAGAATAGATTGTCCAGCATCAAAGTATTGATTAGTAAAATCAATGATCTTTTCACGTTCTGGCGTGATGGTCATTGTCGAGACAGAACCATCAATGTTGGTGTTTTTGATTAATTGCATCTTTGATGATGATGATACTGGCACAAATTCTGCTGACATGGGTACACCCGTTTGTTTGGATATTTGAACCGTAATCGCTCGCGCAATATCAATATCAAATCCTTGGGAGATACCAGTTTTGGTATCCATTAGCCCAAATAAACGTGTATCCGCTTTAACACCCCATACAATGCGACCGAGTTTTTCTACTCGGGCTAACGTATCTTGATGTTCTTCGTTTTTCTTAGCAGTTGCTGTTGCCCACATTAAACCGAGGACAATAACGGCAGCCAAGACAATTGTGGCAATAATACCAAACTGTCGTTTTTTAGCTTTTTCCATAATGTTTATACGTCAACACTAGTATGCACAACTTTCATTCATACTGGCAAACGCATTTCCTCCATAATCTTAATGATGTTCAACTTGACTCAAAAACTTTTGTGCACGAACTTCCTTTGGTTTTTCAAAGAATTCCCTGGTAGTGCTATCTTCCAATACCTCGCCATCAGCCATGAAAATAACACGGTCGGCAACTGCCTTAGCAAAGCTCATTTCATGAGTAACAACTAGCATTGTCATTGATGAGTCTTTGGCAATATCACGCATGACATCCAAAACATCACCAACCATTTCAGGATCCAAAGCAGATGTTGGTTCATCAAACAACAGAGCTTTTGGACGCATTGCCAAGGAACGCGCAATTGCTGCACGCTGCTTTTGACCACCAGATAGTTCTGAAGGCATATTAGCCGCTTTATCAGCTAAACCAACTTTTTCTAGCAACTCCATTGCAATTTTTTTATTTTCAGCTTCGTCACGTTTCAAAACTAACCGAGGTGCTAACATAACGTTTTCTAACGTCGTTTTGTTGTCGTATAAATTAAAATGCTGAAAAACCATACCAACATTTTTTCGCATACGGTTCATATCTGTTTTAGGATCATGTAAATCAAAACCATTAACTAGTAATTGGCCTTCTTGAATCTCTTCCAGACCATTAATTGTACGAATAAGTGTTGATTTACCTGAACCGGAAGGGCCAATCAAAACAACCGTTTCACCTTCATCAATTTTTAAATTGACATGTTTGAGTGCATGGAAGTCACCGTAGTACTTCTCGACATTTTTGAATTCAATCATTGACATGCTTAAATCTCTCCTTATTCATGTATGTCTACTGTAGCGCATACATATATTAACGTTAAAAGGGTCGCGACTGTGTTGCTTGAAAATTTTATAGTCTGCTCACCTAATTATGTTCTATAATCTATTGTACTCGTTTAGAATCATCTTCGTCAAAGTTATGGCAGAAAACATAACATGATAATGTGAAAACTTTAACATTTATAAACAAATACTTACAATTATTATTCCGTCGCTGTATCTGTTTGTGTGCCCTGCAAACGGTATAAATCATAGTAGCGACCATGTTCTTTAAGCAATTCATCGTGCGTACCACGTTCAACGACTTGACCTTTATCTAACACCAAAATGAGATCTGCATCTTTTATCGTAGACAAACGGTGAGCAATGGCTATTGTTGTGCGATTTTGACGCATTTTTAATAATGACTGTTGAATAAGTGATTCCGTTTCAGTATCAACATTGGCCGTTGCCTCATCCAATATCAATATTTTAGGATCTCTAACAATCGTTCTAGCAAAACTAATTAACTGTTTTTCCCCTGCAGAAAATCCTGAACCACCCTCTTGTACTTGGCTGTGATAATCATCTGGTGTGTCCATAATCAATTTATCAGCACCAATAAATTTAGCAGCAGTCACCACTTGTTGATCGGTAATTGATTCATCGTACATGCGTATGTTAGAAGCAATATCACCGAAAAACATAAAAGGCTCTTGTAACACCAATCCCATTTTTTGGCGTAAATCGTCTCGTTTGATGTCCCTGATATCATGACCATCAATTAAAATTTGACCCGCTTGAAAATCATAAAATCGCATCAAAGCATTAATAGTCGACGATTTACCTGATCCTGTATGACCCACTAAAGCAACAGTATCTCCGGGATTTGCTGTAAAGGTGAGATCTTCTAAAATTTTATGCTGACCGTCATAGCTAAAATCAACATGCTTAAATTCAATTTTTCCTTCTGTAATGATTTTATTGGCAGTTTCATTTTGCTTGGGTGCATCAGTATCTTCCGCCAAAATACCTAAAATTCGATACCCAGAAACCATGCCTTCTTGGAAGGGACTAAATAGGTTCATCACACTTTCTAGTGGGCTAAAAATATTATTTAAATAAGTCGTAAAGGCATAGATGACACCAGCTGATACAACCGTTGTCATGGACAAAACACCGAAGTACCAAAATACGAGCACCGTTGCTGCGCCGAGTAACAAATCAATCATGGGCTCTAGTAATAACGCATCTGCTTGAATCATTCGAAAACGTGCGTTGAAATATTCCCCATTTACTTTAGCAAATGATTTCTTAAAGCGCTCCTCTTGATAAAATTCTTGAATAACGTCAATGCCTGTGATACTCTCTGCTATTTTGGCATTTAAGTGTGACAAACGCTCGCGCATATGGCGAAACAAGCGCGATGAAAAACGTTGATATATCAGCACAGAACCGATAATAAAGGGTACAAAGACAAGCATTAGAAAAGTCGCTTTCACACTAACCGTTAACATACCAACATAAGCGCCAATCATGCTCATGGCAACAAATGTTAGTTCCATGAAAAAACGCCAAAAATCAGCAAGCGAGGCTGTATCATTATTGACACGTGTTACCAGTGACCCTGCTGGTACTTGGTCAAAATAACGCATCCCCAAAGTATGTAACTTTCGAAACACTTTAACACGTAAGTCTTCTAACGCATATTCAGCTGCCACGGTAAAATAATAAGCGTTCAAAAAATCTGTTACAGCCTGTCCTAAACGAATAACGACAACTAATATGGCGAAACTAAGCATCACCTGAAACGTCACATGATTATTTTGTTGTAAATAATCCGTCATATAATAAGCAATAATGCGTGGTGCAGCAGCCTGAAGTAAAGCAAAGACTGCGCCAAAGGCCAATGCCCAAAAAAACATTTGTCGAAAGGGTTTAGCTGTCCTAATCAATGTCACGATGACATGAATTTGCTCTTTCAACGGAATACTCTTTACCCAAATAGAATCCTTTTTTTCAGCCATCTATACCCGCCTTTCCGTTACCTTTTTTGACTATTTCAGTAACTAACTGTTGTTGACGGAACATTTTGGCATACCAACCATCCATCTCGATTAAGGTCTCATGAGTCCCACGCTCTTTAATTTCACCGTGATCAAGAACAATAATTTCATCAGCAGTCATCACGGAACTAATGCGATGTGCTGCAATAATCGTTGTTTTATCTGCTCTTTGCGTTTTTAGTACGCGCAAAATATTCTTTTCTGTACGCGCATCCACGGCTGATAAGGCATCATCTAAAATTAAAATTTCAGGGTCATTAATTAAAGCACGCGCAATCGCTAAACGCTGTTTTTGCCCACCTGATAAGCTAACACCGTGTTCCCCAACTTCCGTGTCATAACCTGCTGGTAAGGATAAAATATCATCATGAAAATCAGCTTGTTTAGCAGCAAATGCAACATCTTCTTGGCTTTTATTCATATCAGAGAATCGAATGTTATCTCGTATTGTTGTTGAAAATAAAAAGTTTTCTTGCGCAACATAGCCAATCGCCTGCAAGTAAGCCTTTAATGTGTAATCTTTAATGTTGACGTTCCCAACACGAATAACGCCAGAATAGCCATCAAATTGTCGCAATAACAATTTAATTAATGTTGTCTTACCAGACCCAACACGACCCACTATGCCAACCGTACCGCCAGATTTCACTGAGACATGAATGTTTTTTAACGTTGGTTCTTGGTTGTCAGTATCTGGATAGGTAAATTGATTAATTTGAATAACTAAGTCACCCTTGGCAGGTTCTACAACACCATTTTCAGCTTCACTAATGGCAGATTTTTCGGACAATATGTTTTGTACACGTATATATGATGCATTACCACGTTCGAGTACATTAAATAGTTGTCCTAAGCCAAACATCGGCCAAACAAGTAACCCTAAATACGTTGAAAATGATACTAATTGACCAATCGTAATTGCTTTATCAATTACCAGTGATCCACCATATGTCATCATAATGACATAGCTTAATGTCATGATGACCGTAGCCATTGGACCAAATAGCGCATCAATCCGCGCAACCCGCTTATTCACTTGAATCGCATCTTTAACTTGTATTTCGAAGGCTTCAACATCTGCTGATTCTTGCCCCAAAGTCTTGATCGCCTTAATTCCAGCAATAGATTCTTGAGATTTATTGGATAAACGTGAAAATGCTTCCTGTGACTGCGTAAATGCTGCCCGAATTTTGGGTGATAAATACCATACACCAATTACCAAAAGTGGTAACGGTAATACACCGATTAGTGTTAATCGCCAATCAACGACAATAATCATAGATATCACAGTAAAAATGATGACAACAACTGAATCAACTAACATTAGAATACCGCCCGAAGCCACACGCTGTACCGCCGATAAATCGTTGGTTGCATGCGCCATCAAATCCCCTGTCCGATGCCGTTGATAAAATGTGGTATCCATGATCATATAATGATCAAATAACTGTTGTCGCAGTGTTTTTTCAAGCAGCGCAGAACCCTGGAAAATGTTGGTAATCCAGGCATATCTAAACACATACATGAGTAATGAGAATAGCAAAATGCCACCAGCATACAAAAATATTTTTTCAATGGTTAATGTTCTGGAAACAACCTCATCTGTAAAGCGGCCGACCAGTGCTGGTGAAACCATCTGGGATATTTCCGTTAAAAATAAAAACGACAAGCCTAAAGCATAGAGCCGTTTATGAGTACGAAAAAACCACATTAATTTTCCAAAAATAGTCATGTGTCTCTCCCATATCTTATTATTGCGATTGTAAGTCCTCTCACTAAAACATTACTTTTCACACAGTAGAGTAATTATATCACACACTCAACCGATAATAATGCCATTAACAATCAAGGCAATAGCCAGCCAAATCAGTCCCCATATAATTTGTTGTCTTTTATTAATATTCATTACCCCTGCAAATTCACGAAAAAAAGCAGGTATACGATAGCTCAGAGATACTGAGCCCCCGCGGCCGCGTGCCATAATATGCTGCTTTTGTGCTAGTAAAACGCCACGAAAAACATGATAGTTACTCGTATAAAATGTAAAGGGTTTGCCGTTCAATAACTGCGAGGTGTATTTTATATTTTGATAAGTATTATGTGAGCGGTTTTCTAACATCGTATGGTCACGTGGCACATCATATGTTAATACAGCCCAATCTCGCATAGCTTCAGCCTCACTGACCAGCTGATTTTCTCCTTGGCCTCCAGAAAAAATTAGTGTTGGGTATTCTGACATCTGCCGAGCATCTCTAACAGCTGCTTGAATACGTTGATCAACGATGTTTCCAACACGATATCCTGCCGCTAACCCACCACCTAAAACAACTAGGGGCCCTTTCTCAGGGGCTTTGGTCACATATTTATAAACCATGCTACTCACAGTAAAACGAATAAATTGCCACACAAAATATAACATCAACCAAGGTGCACTTAAACGCCAAAGAGGCCAATTAAATCCCACAATTAAGCTGAAAAAATAGCCAAACACAAGTAGCGGCAATAATATGTCGTGTGATCTTTTCCAACTGTGCCTTACCATACTTAACATGAGTACTACACCGAAAAAAGTTCCAATCACAAAACCATATTTTAGGACCACATTGATACTTTCACTTGTGGTATGGATCACGTGCATGATTGACCAAAAAGTTCCCAATACAATAAAAATCCCATACGTACCGATTCTCATCGTCGCGGGATTTTGCTTGACTTGATGTAATAATGCCACCAATATTAAAATAATTGTTAAGACTAAGATTATTGTTTCCATAACCTTATTGTAACATGCTATGCCTCTATAAATTTAGCCGCCGCACCTGCTGGTACACAAACGAGATTTAATGCCACCAGGCGCTCAGCGATTTGAACAGTGTTCCACGCTGCACCCTTCAGCAAATTATCGGACACAACCCACATATGAAATGAATCATCATTTTCAAGATCTGGACGGACGCGTCCTACAAAAGTCTCACGCTTACCTTCAGCATTGATTGGCTGTGGATAAAGTTGCGTTTTAGGGTCATCTTCCAAAATAACACCATCAGCTTGACTTAAAGCTTTTTGAATGCCAGCAGTCGTTGCACCAGTATTAGGATCAGTTTCAAAATAAACCGTTTCACCATGACCAACGGGCACTGGCACGCGGACTGCTGTTCCAGTCACTTTAACTGACTTAGAATTTTTATCACCAAACATGATTTTCTTAGTTTCATGAATCATTTTCCATTCTTCGTGAGTATAACCATCATCTTCGAAGATGTCAATTTGTGGCAATAGATTATATGCTAGTGGATAGTGTTTGTCAGCACCTTTTACTGGCAATATATTGGCTACCATTTTCTCACCTGCATTATGTGCAGTCGTTTGCGCTACCAATTCTTCCCATGCTGATTGTCCAGCGCCGGAGGCTGCTTGGTATGTTGAAACGATCACACGACTTAGCCCATAAGCACGACGAATCGGTTCAAGTGCAACAACCATTTGTGTTGTTGAACAGTTCGGATTGGCAATAATACCATTATGTGCTTGCAAGTCGGCTTCGTTCACCTCTGGCACAACTAAAGGCACATTATCATTCATTCGCCAGTAGCTTGAGTTATCAACAACAACAGCACCACGCTTAACTGCTTCAGGCGCAAATTTATGAGAGACAGAACCGCCCCCTGACGCCAAGACCAAATCAATGCCATCAAAGCTTTCTGGTGTTGCTTCTTCAACAATGATATCTTGCCCTTTGAATGTTAATTTTTTGCCCGCTGACTTGGCAGATGCGAGTAACCTTACTTGATTAACTGGAATTGTTGATGTCTCAAGTTGTTCAATTAATCGGGTACCAACCGCACCCGTTGCGCCAAGAATTGCAATATTATACGTCCGCTCTGTCATGTTTATTTCTCTCCTAATATTCTAACGATGATACTTTAAATGATTTAAAACAAGGTTAATCTACCAAAACACGATGTAATCTGTCCTGCATGCCTGTCATAATCTCCCAAGGAGCTAATCCAGCATGTTGCGCGACATCTTCTATGGTATTTTCTAGACCACCATCTTTTCCAATAAAAGTCACTTTCGTGCCTACTGGATATTGGCGTGGTAATCTGATCATCAATTGATCCATGGCAACTTGACCAACAATTGGTGCGTATTGACCATCAACAATTACCTTAAATCCAGTCATTTTACGCAACCAGCCATCTCCATAACCAATTGGCACAGTGCCAATCCATTCATCACCAGTGGTTGTGTATTTGTGTGAATAGCTAATTCCCTCACCAGCTGGTAACTGTTTCACAAAATTCATTTCGCTACGTAACGCCATGACAGGCTGTAAGTTTTTGCCGTCTGCTAATTCACCACGAGAAGGCTCCACGCCATATAAAACAGTGCCTACACGTACGACTTCATGAGGTACTTCATCTGCGTGATACATTGCTGCACCAGAGTTTGCAACATGGTAAAATTCAGGCTCTGGTAACCCATCTGTAATATCGTGCCATCGTTTAAGCTGCATATGGAAATAATCTGTATCAGTAGAATCTGATTCCGCAAAATGCGTTGCCAAACCAACGTAGTCAAATAGATGACTATTATCTTGCAAATAGGTAATCGCTTCAGCAAGTGACTGTCGATCACGAAAGCCAATGCGACCCATACCTGTATCGACACCTAATGACACGTGTAACCGTTGTTCGCCACTCAAATATTGCGCTGCTTCTTTTAGCCATGACAACGACACAACCGTTGTCAAAATATGTTGTACTGCCATAAGTTCAGCATATTTGGCTGGTGATATACCTAAAATCAAAATTGGCGCAGTCACCCGCTCATGACGTAATGCCAACGCCTCATCAATGATGGCTACCGCCAAACCATACACACCACCAGCTACTGCTGCCTTAGATGTTGGAATCAACCCGAGGCCATAAGCGTTTGATTTAACAGCTAAAAATATTTTATCAGCACCAGAAGTATTTTTAACCACTTCTGTATTATGCTTTAAAGCTTTCTTAGAAATTTCAATTTGCGTTGGCCGCGTTATTGCCTCTACCATAGTTACACCCTTTTCAAATAAAATAAAAATCCGTGATTGCCGGATGTGGCAGTCACGGATCGCTATAAAACAATCGTTTCTGTCATAGCACCCCGCACAATCGCGACAGTCCAATAGTTCTTAACTATTGGCCCAGTTAACTGATATGATAGCATCAGCACTTCGGCCACACCCCCTTTTGTTCGTTTCACAGTATCTATCAATACTCCACGAATGACTCTTGGTTATGGCAACCTCTATGATTTTCTCATGGTTTTTATTTTATTCTAATTTTTATCTTTTGTCAAACCTTTTAAATCATCACAGACCGTTACTTTAGACTGATACGCTCGTAATAAATCAAAAACTTCCGCTCGATGCGTATTTTTCCAATTTTTTTGCCAATGCAAAAAAATACGTAATTGATGATATTGTGGTGGTCCACTAAACAAAAAATTTTTAATCCAGCGTTTGATGATATACACTGTATTTCGCCAATAGAGTGGATCTAATACAAATATTTTATCTGCATTTTCAAAAAGTGCTTGCCCTTCCCGATATTGTGCCCCTTCGATAATCCAACTGTCATGCTGTAACACTTCATTGATCAACAATTGCCTTTCAGGTACTGTACGATGTCGATCACCGTCAACCGATCGAATCCAATTCAGATCATCCAATGATGTCACTGGCACATTCACACGGTTACTAAGTTGATGAGCAAACGTCGTTTTACCGCTCCCTACTGGACCAATAATTCTAATTTTCATTTTTTCACCACTGAAATCATTTAGTCTACCTATTTTTATTAAAATGCCAGTAAAGTACGTGACTGTACCTGCCTAATTGCTAGGGCAACAATCACTACAATAACAATTTTAAGGCTACTTGACAAAATAAATGGTGTCACGCCAGCAGCCATTGCCGCTTGAGCCGACATATGTGTACTGATACTAAGCCAAATCGTCCCAAATGTCAGATTGAGAATCGTTGCCACACAATTTGTCACTATTAAACCTGTAACCGTCCGCCACTTTTTAAACGATAAACCAATAATTGGTGAAAAAAGTAAGAATGACCATAGGTAGCCACCTGTTGGTCCAAAAAATAATACAATGCCACCTTTAAAACCTGCCAAAACAGGTAATCCCAATGCACCCAATAGTAAATACAACCCAATTGCAGTCAGGCTAACTCGTGTTGACGACACTGAAGCGACTAAGGCAATAATCAGTGTTTGTAAGGTCATGGGTATTGGACCGATATTAATTGCTAAGGGACCGACTGCTAATAGTAACGCTGTGAGTACCGCAGTAATGGCAATACGTTGTGTATTTGAATTCATTTCTTATCTCCTAATCATTATCTAAATTGTAAAACTCAGCCCTTATAAACGTTGTCTGGTAAATTAACTTTCAATACCTCACCGGAATCAATCGTCATCACATCGTTTCCCATATCGAGTATTAGGTGTCCTTGTTGATCAATGTTCCTAGCAATTCCCATTACCACATCATGACCATATTTAACCGACACATTTTGACCAATAACAATATTATGCGCACGATATTGCGGTAAAAACTGTCCTGTTGTATAGGTAGCATACATTTGTGTGAATTCATCTTGTATGGCCGCGATGATTGTATTACGCGACACAACCAAATTTTCAACCATACCACCAACTTTTTGTTCAAGTGAACCATCTAAATTTTGGGGACGTAATAAATTCAATCCAATCCCCACCACAATGGCCGAAACCTGTTGACTTTCAAAATCCATCACACCTTCTGTTAAAATACCACCAACTTTACGTGAGTTAACTAGCAAATCATTGACCCATTTAAAATCCAAATCAATAGCCAATGTTCTTTTAATCGCTCGCGCCACGGCAACGGCAGCACCAGTTGTCAATAACCCTGGTATTACAGACGTTCCAACTGCCAACGGCAACGCAAAAGAGATGTACAATCCATGATCTGCAGGTGATAAAAAGACACGACCCAAACGTCCTCGACCATTTGTTTGATGATTGGCAACAATCATAGTTGGTTCGGTTATATCACCAGTCATCAATGCTTCTTTTGCATAAGTATTCGTTGAATCGACGACATCAAGTAAGCGAATCTGCCAATGCGTGTTTGCTAATTGTGATATCATAGGTGCGCTTAATACGTGACCACTTTGATAAAGATAGCCCACATGATGTTGACTTGTAATGTGATGTCCCTGTTCCGTTAACTTCTTAATCACCTTCCATACGGCAGCTCGGCTAATATCTAAATTTTGAGCTAGTGTTTCGCCACTTAAATAGTCTCCCTCATGTTCAGCAAAAAATTGCAATATACGTTCATCTGTTTTCATGTTTTTTCCTAACCAATTAACGTCATTAATCATCTCATAGTAAACTTATTTATAATTATGGTTTACTAACAGCGAATTGTCAACCTTCAGCACATAAAAAAAGCCTTTCGGCTTTTTTTGTAACTATTATTCTGTGTCTTTCTTAAAGGAAAGCGCAGCAACGTTTAACTCACGATCGCCTAATCCCTTAGTAAAACTCACTTCGTGGGAAACAATGATAACATTTCCTGGAAACTTGTCGATAGCTGCACGTAATGCATTTTTAGTGCCTTCATCTAAGTGATTTGTTGGCTCATCTAAAATCAAGAAATTACTAGGTTTCATTTCCATAATTGCAAGTTTAACCTTGGTTTGTTCACCACCTGAAAGTTGCTGTAGTGGTTTTTGCGCATTTTCAGAGTTAATACCAGCAGCAGCTAAACGTGTCCGCAATGCCTTAGGTTCCAGCGTTGGGAAATGATCTTGCATTTCCTGCAGTGGTGTTTTAGTGTCATTATCCCATTCTAAATCTTGATCAAAATAATTAACAATTGCTGAAGGAGAAAATTCCGCATCACCATGCAAAGCAGGTATCAGGCCTAAAATGGATTTAATCAGTGTGGATTTACCTGCACCGTTGAAGCCTTTAAACACAAGTTTCTGCCCAGTTGTGATTGAGAAGGTGACTGGTTCCAAAACTGGTGTGACATAACCAACAGATAAGTCATTCACTGACAATGCATTGGCCGATTGCGAATTCACGTAAGGAAAGTTAAACTTTGCTTGTAGTGCTTCAGATGGCGGATCAACCTTATCCATACGTGCCAGCATCTTCTCACGTGATTTCGCTTGCTTAGACGTTGACGCACGCGCTTTATTTTTTGCAATAAATTTCTGTGCTTTTTCAATCTCGCCTTGTTGTTTCTCATATTGACGCAATTGCTGTTCAGCACGTTCATCTTTTTGGCGCATGGCTTTTTTAAATGAACCACGAAACTTAGTGATCTTCCCAAACGATAAATCAATAATCGCATTCGTGACCTTATCTAAAAAGTCAAAATCGTGAGAGATAATCATCGCTGAGCCCTCATAATTTTGCAAAAAGTCCTCCAACCATTCAATATGCGCCACATCTAAATAGTTTGTTGGTTCATCTAAAATAATGACGTCGTCGTTTTCAAGCAACAACTTCGCTAAGATCACTTTAGCACGTTGGCCACCTGACATTTGATCTAATTCACGATCACGACCAATTGCTTCCAAACCAAGACCAGATATCACACGTTCAATCTTCGTGTCCACATCATAAAAACCGGCCGCATCAAGTTCTTCTTGCATACGTCCCGCGCGTTCTAATAATTTATCATTCATAGACGCCGCATAGTCATTATAAAGTTCGGTTATACGATCTTGCTTGTCATATAAATCTTGGTAGGCAGTATGCAAAAAGGCCACCAAATCCATGCCATCTGGAATCTCTGCATACTGATCCAAATAGCCTATTTTTAGCCCTTTTTGCCATTCGATTTTACCAGACAATGGTAATTCTTGACCAGTTACGATTTTGATAAGCGTTGACTTACCTGCACCGTTCTGACCAACAATCCCCATATGTTCGCCTTGTTGTAATTCGAATTCTGCGTCTTCATATAAAGTTTTTTCTGCATAGGCCATTGAAAGCCCACTGATTTCTAATAATGCCATAAAGTTAAGTGTAACATACTTTTAAATAATATGGTCACTTGTGTGTTGAAAAACGTTCAAATTAATATATACTATAAGTATTATGAAACCACGCAAACTTAACATTAAAACAATTCCCGCAACAGATACAAACCGTGCTTATCGTTTTTGGCGTGATGTGTTTGATTTACCACAATCTGGTCATGAAAGTGGCCGACATCTCATGATTGATGGCCAAGACATTATCTTTGTAGCTGGCTCACCCACTGGAGGTATCGAAATGCTTGTTCGGGATCACCAAGTGGATTTACGCAAACATCTGCGTAACAATTTTATCCCTATTATCGGTGACCCTGAATCTCGCTTTGGCAATAAAATTGCTTTTAGGATCAAAGATTCCGAAGGCAATGTGATTACACTGGAAGCTAACCAATAACATATCAAAAAATCTCAAACAGCTAACGCGTTGTTTGAGATTTTTTGGTTTTATTTACTTGAATGTCTCAATTAATGCCGGCACTAACCAACTTAGAAACCCGCCTAAAGGAAAAATTAGCCACCAGTAGCCCGCTAAAAAATCCCAAAAATTCATATTGTGATGACGACGAATATATTCACCACTGCGCGGATCGAACGTAAATTCTTGACTATCTATTTTGCCTTGATCACTTGCATCTGAATGCTGTTGTGACACACCTAATACTAAACTATCCAATGAACAATCAAATATATCAGTAAGCTTGATCAGATTAGTTAGGTCGGGTGTTGCATCTCCGGACTCCCAACGAGATACAGCTTGTCGTGAAATAAATAATTTATCAGCGATATCTTCTTGAGACATCCCTAACTTAGTACGGTATTTTTTTAGTTGCTGCGGGAATAAGATGTCCATCATGCTACCCTCGTTTTCTTTTATTTAACTACTTTAATTATGCAGCATGCTTAATCAAAAAGGTAGCAATTAAACAGCTAAAAAACGCAATTAGCAATCCTAAATTGCGCACGGATAGATTGCTAATACTCCTATAGCGTTGATTTATCAATGTTTATCAGATTGCGCACTGTTAACATTTTGCTATTTAACCAGCATCTTTTTCGAGACACCTGTCGCAATTAAAATAGCCATGCCCATTGGTAATAAAGCTGATGAATCCAAATGACAAATTTCAATTAGCATCAACATGGCCATAAATGGCGCTTGCTGAGATGCTGCTAATAGCGCACCTGAGCCTATTACAGCACATTGCCAAATTGACACTGCTGGTAGCCATGGCATGAGGAACAATCCGACGATTGCGCCAATAACTGCACCAATGGCTATCGCTGGTGTTAACGTGCCACCAGCCGCACCAGCACGAATCGTCAATACCGTGACAAATGTCTTCAATAAGCCACCAAGTAATAAAATACTAACCATCTTTTGACTACTACTGCTCATAGCCAATTGCGCCAATGACCGACCATTTCCCATGATTTCAGGTAACACTAAAGCGGTTAATCCGGTTATTAAACCCATAGCTGGTAATTGCCACAATATGAGTTTATTTGTTGTTTGATGACTTTCAGCCCATTGGCATAATTTTCTAAATAGCGCACCGACTACGCCAGCAATTGGTGCCAAAATAAAAATCAGCAGAAAACTGATGGCAGAAAATTTAGCATCTCCTATGAGATAATAGGGTCGAAAACCCTTCACCAAAGACCCTACAAACATGGCAATCGTTGACATTGTCAAACTTACAGCCACTGTGCGTAACGTTAATTTTTTAAGTAATACTTCGACAGAAAAAAGCATGCCAGTAAATGGCGCAATATATATCCCTGCAAAACCAGCACCTGCTGCTGCGGTCATTAATAGTTGTCTGTCTGACTGTGATAACGCTGGTATATGTAGTTTTTGCAGTAGATTATCCCATTTTTGAGCAAATAATGCACCTGCTTCTCTAGGTGCAAGTTCACGACCAACAGAGCCACCTGTACCGACAAAAAATATTTGTGTCATCACATGTAAGAGTGTTTGCCAAAATGGCATTTGCTCGCCATTGAGCGCTTTTTTGATGCTAATTGGTGTCTTCGTTTGCGTTCGCAAAAACCACCAAATTACGGCAACGATTATGGCACCAACGCCGACTGACAGTAACCGATCAGTGGGGAACGTTCCCAGTGGTGCTGGTATTTTTGCAGTTTCTTCGTATTTTAAAAATACACGCTCAACTAAATCCAAAAATAACCCTAGAAGCATTGAGCTTAACCCAACGATTAAGCCAAGTGAAATCGTTGAAATGACTAAAACAATCGTCTTTTTGTACTGATTAACTGCCATATTTAAACACCTATTTTTTTATTTACCAACCCTTATATTCTACCGCAAGGGCGATTTTAATTCGATCTTTTTTAAATAATTTACGTTTGCTTTTGAAAATAAAATGGTGGATAACAATGACTTTAGTCATTGTTATCCACCATTTTATAAAATATATTGTATCATTAACTTTTTAAGTTAAACTTTCAAAGCACGCTTATCAACCCATACTTGCTGTCCGTTAGTGCCGCCTAACTTAATCAAATTCCAAGTGACACCCTTTGAATCCGTGTACTCTTCCATGACTTGAACTTTAGTATTTTTGTACTTATTGTTGCTTGTTTTATCGAAGAACTTTGCATTAGTTGCGCCATACGGAGCATTCAAATATAGGCCATCAGATGAATTTCCACGTAAGATAATCGTTGCACTATACGCTACTGATTTGGTCACAACTGGAGAAAATGAACGTTTGTCGATCCATACTTGTTGATTATTAACAATTGCCAAATACCAAACAACACCCTTAGCATCTGAATGCTCTTTCGTCACAGTAACCTTTTGATTGTTATATGGACTCACATCTCCGGCATACTTTGAATTTATTTCTCCATATGAGGCATTCAAATACATACCATCAGCACTTTGACGCATATTAATTGTGGCATTTAACGCTACAATTTGATCAAAGGTTGTGCTAAATGCTCGCTTATCCACCCAAGTATTTTGACCATTTAGACTAGTTAAGTAGAATGTTACCCCATTTTCATTAGCAAATTGTTGTGTTATCTTAACATATTTTCCGTTAACTGACTTTGTATTACCAACCCATTTACTGTTCTTAACGCCGTACGGTGCTGTAATATATAGGCCATCTGTTCTTTGTGAACTATTAACATACATATTCGTATTTAAGTTTTGCGTAAATGTTGTTGTTAACGCATTCTTATCAACCCACAATTCCTGATCATTCAACTTGATCAAATTCCAAGTCACACCATAGGCATCTTTTCCTTGCTTAATTGCATTCACACGTTGCCCATTAAATGATGTTGTACGATCTACCCAACGTGCACCATCAGCGCGATATGGCATATTGGCATACAGACTGTCTGTACGTTTATTGCTATTAATGTACAATTGTTGGTTAATATTTTGTATTTGTAACTGTGTAAAGGCACGATTATCTACCCACACTGTTTGTCCGCCAAGTACAACTTGATTCCAAACAACACCCTTAGCATCATAGTACTGCTTAGCTACTGTGACAATTTGATTATTATACTTTTTAGTATTACCAACCCAGCGAGAATTACTTTGACCATAAGTGCCATTGATGTACAAACCGTCTGAGCGATTTGCGCTGTTGACAAATATCTTATTATTGACTTCACGTGTAAAGTTCGTTGCAAATGAACGATTATCTACCCAATACTGAACACCATTTACAGATACTAGATTCCAACTCACGCCGTTAACATTCGCGGTCCCTGCTATCGTTACTCGTTGTCCTTCATACTGCTTCGTTCTGTCAGCAAATTTTGCCCCTTTAGCTCTATATGGTGCATTTAAGTACATACCGTCATTACGACCAGTGAAGGCAATAAAACTAGCTTGATTCGAAACTGTGAATGGCATTTGCGTCAAAGCACGATTATCTACCCAAAGTTTTTGGTCGTTAATTGTAACCAGACTCCAATTAACCCCCTTGCTATCAATGTATTGACGGATAACTTGCACTTGTTGTCCATTATATTGATCCGTGTCACCTTGATAAGCCCACTTAACACCATTACCATCTTGATCCTTGGTAACGACACCCCACGGTGTATTCTTATATAAACCGTCTTGACGTATGGTACTCGTAATGTAAGCAGTGTAATCAGTATTGATTCCAATATTTGACGAAGAATCAATGGTAGTATAATTAAGCGATTCTGTGTCGCTTGGACGATTTATTTCTTTTCCATTTCCGGAACCAGCTTCAAACTGGTACCACTTGTTTGAATATTTATCGTAAATGTAAGCATCTTTTACCTGAACACCATTTAAACCAAAGTATTGTAAGTTGTCTCCAAGATGAGTTAATCCAGTTGACATTGTTCCATCTTGATTGACATGATAAGCATTACCACTATTATCAAATACGTATTGATCTGATAGCATTTCACCCATACTGTTGAAGTAATACGTATTACCATTGATATCTTTCACAAAACTATTCCTAAGTTCAACACCGTTTGGCATAAAGTAATAGTACTTGCCACCATTGGCATCATTAGTTCCATCAAAATTTTGTGAATTAACTTTTATCAAACCACTATCACTAGTATTTGGCTTAACCATGTAGCCATTTTTGTCAAAGTAATACCAATTGCCATTACCATCCTGCACAAAAGTATCTTTAGCCTGATATCCGCTTAGCGAAAAGTACTTAGCACCTTTGGTATCAATTGTGAAACCAGTGTTAGCAGTTTTATTCATTAACTGGAGTGGTAAAAATACTTCATCTGTTTTAGATATATTGAAATATTGATTACTTGCCCAATCTTTTAGTACATAAAAAGCACCATGCCCTAATACATTTGTCCCATTAAAGTACTTCGCTGACCACTCTTTGATCTTAGTATTCGCATCCATCGGAACGCCAGTTGATAATTGATTCTTTTTGAACAACTCGGGATATTTTTCTTGTAATTCACCTAAATATTCACCACCATATTTTGCTTGATAATCCCCGCCACCATTGGTATTAACAACATATAAAACATTTTCCATTACCGCACTTGGCCAAGTCACACCTTGTTGATCGACACGGGTTACTGAAGTAACTTGCTGCCCAGGTAAATTATATATTTGATCTGGTACCCAATCAGCAATTGCTTGCATACCATGAGCATGTAACGCTTTTAAAGCACTGCGCAAATCATCTACCGTACCATATTTGGTGGGGGTATTGAAGCCAAGGTCATATCTATCAGTAAAAGCATACCCATTGTCAATTACAGAATCTACAAATGTATGGTCTTGGCTCGAACGATATTGTGGCGCCATTTGGAAGCTCGTAATACCCCATGATTTGAACAAATCAGCGTTTTGACTAATCACAACATTCGTTCTTTGATCAGTTGTTTCAGGCATATCTTGGAAATTTGAGAAACCTTCATAAATAACGTTTGAATCGAGTGCAGCATTGGCATGAAAAACCGATCCATCAGTGCTTTGAGTCGTTGATGCTGCGACAGTAACGTTTTGATTTTCACTAGCACCAACCGGTACCCAAACAGCTAGGTAACCTGAAACTTGCGCATTATTTTCACCATAACCTTTAATATCTTGGTTTCCAAACGTGAGATTTCCATTAGCATCTGTCCAAACAAGAGGCGCAGATTTATCTGAATCATAGACAATGATACCAGTATCCGTGGTTAACATTAATGCACGGTATTGTTGGTTAGCATGATTTTTACCCATACTTAGAGTTATCTTATCATTACCTAAGTCCAACTTAGGATTATTACTAATAATGACCCCAATCCCTTGTGTTTCTCCGTTCCCTGTTCTCACACTCGTCAGTACATCACCGTGTTTGGCATCAACTGACATAGTTTGGTTGCCTGAAACGTACTTCACTCGAGCTTTTAATAGTGCTGTAATGGCATCATAATTAATTGTTTTATTAGCCATATACTGACCACCATCCGTATACAAATCACCATAATATGGTCGTGGAATGGTATCTTTATTCGTCAACAAAGCAGCATATGCACTAACCATATTATAGTGTGTATATGTTTTAATCGGCGAATTTTGATCTGCATAATAAATATCAAATGCTTGTTTAAGTTCTTCAGGCGTAAAATCATTTCCAGACTTAGCTGTTGTATGATCAGTTAGGATTTGACCTAATATACCTTGTACTTCACTATCGTGCGCACGTATAAAGCTATAATTTGGCACAATCGATTGACTAGAATCATCATTCTCACGATTAACAATTGAATTAGAAATTAATGCATTTATACCCCATCGATTATCCGGTGACTTTGTTAAAGCGTTGAGAAATGCGTTTTGAATACGACTATCCATGGTTAACTGAGGATTACCCATATCGTTAACTAATCCAACATCTAAGCCACTCCAATCTTCCAAAATAGAAATATGCTGATTAGCTTTATTATCATTTTGATTGACACCATAAACTGCTTTAAAATAGTCCCCAGCAATGTCTAATAAATCAGCATCAACGTTATCGACTGCATCAATACGAATACCATCAAAGTTTGCATCTAGATCATTGGCTGTAATCGAGCCAAAATTCATCAAATAATGTAACCAATTTAACTGTTCTGCTTGCACAATTGGATTTGAATTATCAACATCATTAGCCAACAAAAATTCAGATCCCTTTGCATCGCTTTTATCATCGCGATTGAATAAAACACGGTTTAATAATCGAAATGCTGAATTTGTATCTGGAGTTAACGGGCTATTATTGTACTTTAAAAAGCCACCTTGAAATTGTAAGCCACTATAATCAATATTTTCAGATTGACTACTCCAATTATATTCTTCTTTGATAAAAGACGTCATCGTATCTTTCAACCACTGTGTACTAGTGTTTTGAGCAATACGTTGTTCTATCATCATTTGCACAGTCTGAGCAGCAACATTCAAATCATTTTGATTAGATTGCGCAGTATATTGAACTTTGTCAGCTGTAAGACCAGATTTTGACATATAATTTAGATAATCTGCCTGAGTTTGCTTATCTGGCCACCATGTCATTAATAAAGGGCGCTTATCATTTTCTGTTGTAGGCGTCCATGTTGTCCCATTTTTTAAAATATCTGTTGGCAGATACCATGTATCTGCAGTCAAAAAACCATCAACATTATCAAAACTCTTGCTATCATAACTTTTCGCAGCATTATGAGGTGTAAATGCATCATTTTGAGCCGTTAAACCTTGTGTAAATTGGTATTCAACAGCAGATTTTCCAACACCTGTTGTTGGGTCAAAGTACATAAATTGATTATTAAATGTACCAGCATACCCCTTTTTTTGCAACCCTTGTTCATCAAAATAATATTGATTACCGTTTATAGTTTTCAATCCGACTTGCATATTACCTTGTTCATCAAAATAATATGTATTGCCTTTTTCATCTGTTACAAAGTTAGTTTTTACCTGGTTTCCCTGAATGTCATAACCATGTGTGATAGACTTAACTGTCTCTATGTAAGCGACAGCATTACCGCTTGTAGCACTAAAATATTGTTTTACGCCACCACTAACTGTTCTGAAATCACCTTTAACCTGTGCACCATCATCATCAAAATATTGTGTATTGCCATCAATATTGTGTAGTCCGGTTAACTGGTTTCCTTGTTTATCTATATATACAAAAGCACCATTTTTGTCTTCATAATGGCCGCCAGTAACTACTTTATCATTAGATGCTGCCTTCGCATCTGACGCTGCCTTCGCATCTGACGCTGCCTTCGCATCTGACGCTGCCTTCGCATCTGACGCTGCCTTCGCATCTGACGCTGCCTTCGCATCTGACGCTGCCTTCGCATCTGACGCTGCCTTCGC
>NZ_JAFBEK010000006.1 GCF_016908715.1 Leuconostoc rapi
TATATTATCTTACCACGCTCAGTTCCCTTTGTCAACTACTTCTTTTCAATCTCTTCTCAGATCTTCTTGAATTAATTGCCTCTTTCGCCTCGCGTATTGGACAACTATTAATACTATACGCGCTTTTCAAAATAAGTCAACACTTTTCTGAATTTTTTTCAATTATTCTTCAAAGCTCACAAATTCTGTTGTTTGTAGCGTCTCTAATAAGCTGTGGAGTTTGTTTGCGGGTACAAATTCTAACTGATTATTTATAGCCTCTTCAATTATTTTCATATCTGGCACATCAAATGAATACATAGACATCAATGTACCTTCATAATTAACGCTTGTGAGTTCACCTAAACGCCACTGATCAAAATTAATTGGACCAAGTTTTTTAAATTCACGTAAAACCGCGCCTAATGAAGTATCATGATTATGGCGGTGCATTTTAGCTGTAAAAAAATGATACCCTTCTGCATCATGCTTTACTAGAAAATATGGTAAATCGCCCTTTAGTGAAATAGCAGTTGCTGCAATTAATGACATGGTTGCTCCTTTATTTTGCAATACGTTTTAATGCTTCATCGACCCACTCATCACGATGAGCGGCAATCGATTCAAAGCCATAATCAAGGTGGTTATTCGTCCAAAAATATTTTCTCAAACTTAAATTTTTAGGTAATTTCTTTGCTAACGGCATGTTGTCTTGACGTAAAGATAAACTTATTTTACCAGTATATTGTTCAATATCTAAAACAGTCACCTTAACTTTTTTACCGATACGCAACTCGTCTTTTAAATCCTGTACAATTCCAGACTTGCATTCTGAGATATGAATCAAGCCTTGTGTATGATCATTTAGTACCACAAATGCACCGTAGGGCTGGATACCAGTAATTTTTCCTTCTAATTCTTGACCGATGTGATATGTCATAATTAATTCCTCATTTTCATTATAACAAAAAAGCAGACCTTTAGTCTGCAATTTCAATCGTATGAACTTCAACACTTTGACGTGGCTTATCAGACATGTCAACGCTAACCTTAGCAATTTTATCAACAATATCTAGTCCTTCAATAACTTGTCCAAATACCGTGTGCTTACCGTTTAGCCATGGCGTTTCTTCAGCTTGTACAATAAAGAACTGCGATCCGTTTGTATGAGGACCCGCATTTGCCATAGACAATGCACCACGAATATTCAATAACTTATCAGAAAATTCATCTTCAAAGCTACTACCCCAAATACTTTGACCGCCCATACCTGTACCGTCAGGATCGCCACCTTGTATCATAAAATCACGAATAACGCGGTGAAAGATGCCATTATCATAATAACCATTTTTAGCATGTGTAGTAAAATTTTCAACCGTCTTTGGCGCAATATCAGCAAATAATTTAACCTTAATGTCGCCTTGATTTGTTTTAAATGTTGCAACTGGCCCGTTATATACTAAAGCATCTTTTTGTGGATAATCTGTCATTACTTTACTCCTTCTAAAACCATACTGTTTTAATCAATAGAAAAACACCTTTTAGTCATTGGTGTTTTAAATTATGTGGTTCATTCAATTATACTTGGTCTTCTAGTTCTGGGTCGATGATAACATCCCCATTTTCAATTTCTTCAAGTGCACGTCCAACGGACTTGTTAGAGTTGAAATTTTCTCTGGTTGCTGGTAACCCGGCATCCAATTCACGTGCTCGCTTTGCTCCCAAAGCAATTAACTTGTAACGTGAATCAACTTTTTCTAGTAATTTATCAACTGATGGGTAAAGTAACATCGTTATTCTCCTTATAGTGTTTTTTCAAAAACACGTGTGACACGTAAACGTTCAGCTGTAATAATTGCTTTAATACGATCCACTGCATAGACGACACGATCATTTTCAACTGCATAATCGTAATTAATCATCTGCTTTAACTCATCACGTGCAGCTGTCACACGTTTTTCGATCGTTTCTTGTGAATCCGTACCACGACCAACTAGTCTTTCACGCAAATTCGTCAAATTTGGTGGTGTCAAAAAGATATAAACACCCTCAGGCATCTTTGACTTTACTTGTAGTGCACCTTGTACATCAATTTCAAGAAATACATCTCGACCACTTGCTAATGTTTCATCAATAAAGCTTTTTGGTGTACCATAATAATTATTAACGTACTGCGCATATTCTAACATATCACCATTTGAAATTTTTTCTTCAAATGCTTCATGTGAAACAAAGAAATAGTCTTCGCCATCTACTTCGCCAACGCGTGGTTGACGTGTCGTAGCTGAAATTGAGTATTGAAAATCAATACCCTCTTCTTCAAAAATAGCCTTGCGTACTGTACCCTTACCAACTCCTGAAGGGCCAGACAGCACAATCAGTAAACCCCGCTGTGTCATCACTTTTCCTCTTTATGTACTAATGATAATATTATACCCACTTTCACTACAAGTTTCAATGGTGATTTAATATCTTAGTGCTAATGAATATTTGTTCCCCTTGAATATTCATTAGATATTCAAGGCGTATTTACTGATTTAACAGCCATATTTCGTGAAATGAATCATCAAGAATTGGTAAAGGATTTTCTTATTATTTGCTTTTTCAAACATTTGTTCGTATGATATAAATAACGAATCACTCAAGGAGTATCCTGATGCAAAATTATCTCACACACCATCCAATGGACTCATACATGCACCATATCACCGTTTTACTGAACAAATTGACAACACCCAAAAGACAAGTACCTTTGAAACAACAACTTTCAGCAGATGACCTAATTGCGCGATTAGAAATTGCATTAAATACTAAATCACCTGTCACAATTCAAATTAATAATTCCTTGTTAAGTGAGGATGTTGCCAATATTTACGGTTATGTCTATCAAAACAACAAAGGTGAAATTTTGGTACAATCTCCCAAAACACACTCAATGACAATCGTACTACCTGGCACGATCAGACATTTATAATACTTATAGCGTATCAAACAACCCGTAAGACTTCAGAACATGTTTGATACGCTATTTATTTATGCTAACTTATTTATTTTTTCCGAATCAAGTTGTGACAATAGGTAATTTAAGGCACTGATATCTATATATCGATCAATGTCAGTTGTGCCTTTGAGGATATTTCCTAACCCTTTTAATGCACCCTTCTGGCTTAAAAACGTCAAATAAGATTTTACCTCACCACCAATGCCATCTAAACTATCCCATGATGGTTCCCAGTAATCAAGTAAATATGACATTGCAAAATGATTTAATATCTCAGCATCCCATAACTCATGCGTCACATGAAACATTTCTACAATACCTTCGTGGAAAGCAGACAGCATATTTGTAACATTGTCACTAACTACCCCCTTAACGGACGCCTCTTTAAATTGATGTAAATACTTTTCCGAAACGACCATCTCTTGATTTAAGATTTCAGGTTTTAATTCAGGTATTTGCGTTGCACCAACGTTTTCGATTAATGGCTTGATCTTGACCTTAGTTCCTCGAAATGTTTCTTCAATAACAGATAAATTAAAATCATCATCTTGTTCATTTTCTAACAAAAACTTAAATTGCAATTCATCTATCGCGTTAGAACTTTTCATTAACTCAGCAACATCTTTGCCTTGCCACTTAAAAAAGTTAAGCGCTAGTACTGTCCGTACAATCATACGCCAGAAGTTAATATCAAAACTAGAGGTTTGAACGACAAAACGCGCGCTAACATTGCCTTCTTTTAAAAGAAATTGTTGCATATCATACAACACGGGTACCAATAACACAAAATATCGCCAATCACGGTCATCACTATTAACTAATGTTGCTTGCATCACCTCATTTAATTTGACGGTGGCACGTTCATTGCTGGTAAATTGCGTAAAATTATGGTTAACCATCATCGCAATAACATCGTCCAAGAAAAATGATGCAACTTCAAATGTTTCCTGACTATATTTGTCAATATGCGTGAGGTAGAAGCGTGCCCGTAAGAATCCAGCAAAGTCATTATAGTTAAATTCCGGCAACTTGTTCTTTGAAACTAGCTTTTGTTTTCTCTGAACCTGTCTTATTTTTTTTATTTGAGCTGATTTTCCTTGCTTCATTATTCTAAATGCAATGCATCGTGATGCATGCTTCCTCTCTTTAATCGTTATTAAATACTCAAATCTAAACTATACTTACCGTTACCAAATTCACGTAATTTGAACTGAAACACCTGTTCCCCACGGGCTAAATTGCCTGTTTTAACACTAGCTTGCTGTGTGCCCTCTAGTTCAGCAATTTCAATAGATCTATTTACAGCAGACATAACTGGTGCAAATTCTTTGACATCGGCTGCAACATAAAACATTTCTGCATTGCCATATGTTGCGGATTTACGTACTAAATTAACAGAAATTTTATAACGATTTGCATCAAAGATAATGTGATTAAAATTAAAATCGTGCGCATAGTGAAATAGTGATGATAAAAAAGCTGTTGCGTCAAATTTTTCTTTAGCCATGTTTTTAAAGCGTAAAATAATGCGCTGCTATGGGCGGACCCATACTCATTATTAAACGCCACTCCTTTTAATTAATTATGGTCATTCTATAATATAAAAAAGCAGATACTGATAGCACTTTAGTACCTGCATGATTTATTTATTAAAGTGTTTCTTTGGTTTCATCAACCTTCTTTGTGACATCATTGACAACTTGGTCAGCTTTTTTTGCTGCTCCCTCTTTTGCCTTGTCAATAGCATCTGTCGCTGTTTCAGTTACATCCTCAGCGCTTTCCGCAGCTTCCTCAGATAAATCTTTTAAAGCTTCCTCTAACGTCAATTCATCTTGCGTCAGTTCAATATCCTCATTATTGAACTTTTCACGTAAATCATCTAAGGATTCATGTGCCTTATCAACATAAGTAGCTGCAAAATCTTTCGCCTTATCAACATAAGGAGAGGCTTGGTCTGCAAGGTGTTTCACCTGATCAGTAGCTGAATCAATATGCTCACCATATTTTTCTTGGCTTTTCGCTTTTAATTCAGAAGCTTTGTCTTTTGCTTTTTCTGTGACATCTCCGGCGATATCAGCAGCCGAATAAGCTACATCGTAGGCTTTATCGCGTAATAATTCACCAGTTTCATTAGCCCTTGCTTTTAGTTCATTTTGCTTTTCTTTTGGTAGCGCCTTAAAGGCCGCAACGGCTGCCGCTCCTGCTAATATACCTGCTAAAAATCCTTTTACTTTTGACATTACTTAGTCTCCTTTTTAGATGGTTTTCTGGTCTTATACTTATGCATGGCCGTCTTTGCCGCTTGTTTTGCAACTGCTGCAGCCACGCCACTCGCACCAAAACTTGTTGCCGCTTTAGCCGTTGAAAATTTATTAGTTACACTTTGAACGGATGCGTTGAGTTGTGAAACAGTTACTGACAAATCTGCAACAGCTTGCACTGTTGGATCCAAAACCCTAACTTTTCCATTAATATCGTTTAATAATGTATTGGCATTTCCCAAAATCTCATTACTAGAACGAGCGATACTATCAACATCAGTTGTGATAATATCTAGGGAACGTGTCAACCTGAGTAAAAATATGCCTATGAACACTACTAAAAGTAGAAAAGCTACAGCAAAAATAATTAGTGCTAATTGTCCTGGTTCCATAAACGCCTCCTTTTTAAGATCATACCCAAACTTATATCATATATCACTCCATTCACTTTATATGAAAAAAGTCCTAGCATCGTATAATTTAATTATAACAAAAAAAGTTACTCAATGAGTAACTTTTATAATTAATGTGCATAATCAGTGGCACGTGTTTCACGTATAACTGTCACTTTAACATGACCAGGATATTCGAGTTTTTCCTCTATATCTGACTTAATATCATGCGCAAGCACCGTGGCTTGTAGGTCTGTTAACTTTGTTGGTTCAACAATCACACGTACCTCACGACCTGCTTGAATAGCATATGTTGCTTCTACACCATCATAATGGTTAGCTATAGCTTCCAAATCTTTCAAGCGCTGAACATAATTTTCAAGTGATTCACTACGTGCACCAGGCCTTGCAGCACTGATTGCATCCGCAGCAGTTACCAATTCTGAAATTGGTGAAATTGATTCAACATCACCGTGATGTGAAGCAATTGCATTGATAACGATAGGTTTTTCGTTAAACTTTTCAGCTAAACGTACACCTAGCTCCACATGGGAGCCTTCAACTTCGGCATCAACTGCCTTACCGATATCATGTATTAATCCGGCGCGCTTCGCAAGCGCGACATCCATTTTAAGCTCTGCTGCCATCATTCCCGCAAGTTTTGCGACCTCGATTGAATGTTGCAGCACATTTTGACCATATGACGTTCTATAATTCATACGACCAATCATTTTGATTAAGTCTGGGTGAAGACCACGTAGTCCTAATTCAAAGACAGCTTCTTCACCCTTTACTCGTATTGTTTCATCAATTTGCCGACGTGCCTTCTCAACCATCTCTTCAATACGAGAAGGATTGATTCGTCCATCTGCTACTAAAGCATCCAACGCCATTTTGGCAATTTCTCGTCGAATAGGGTCAAATCCGCTTAAAACAACCGATTCCGGCGTATCATCAATAATTAAATCAATACCTGTCAACGATTCTAATGTGCGAATATTACGACCTTCACGACCAATAATTCGGCCCTTCATGTCTTCACTTGGCAAGTGCACGACAGATACCGTAATATCTGCTACAGCATCAGCCGCCGACCGCTGAATTGCTTGCACGATGATATTACGTGCTCGCCGTTCTGCTTCGCTTGTTGCGTCTTCTTCTGCCTCTTTAACTAAGGCCGCACGTTGCCGAACCAAACTTTGTTTCGTTTTGCTTAAAATCTGTGTTTTAGCGTCATTCGGCGTCAACTGCGCAATTTCTTCGAGTTTATCCTTTTGAGACGCTACCAAATCATCTGCTACTAACTGTTTTTGGCTAGCATCATCTAACCTAGTTTGTACTTGGTTCTCTTTTTGAATCAGCTGTGCATCACGCTGATTCAAGGCCGCGTCTTTTTTATCGAGGTTCAAGACACGGTCTTCAAGCCGTTGTTTTTGTTGCTGCAGTTGGGACTGACGTTCCTTAAAGTCTATGTCCACTTGATTACGATAATCTTGCGACATTTCCTTAGCATCAGTCTTTGCTGCACGTGTTAAACTTTTAGCTTCTTTGTTTGCTTGTTCAAGAATGTTAGCTGCAATTTCCTTTGTTGTGGTAATTTGTTTCTTGTCGTATGACAGACGAACAAAATAACCAACAATGAGGCTAATTACAATTGCGAAGAGCACCGAAATGATTGTCACTACCATGAGCTTCTTTCCTTTCAGCTTGTGAAATTTACTTACTTCACATATATTAAGTATATCTATAAACATCGATAACGTCAAACAAAAAAAGCCGTTTGGCTTTTAATTTTTTAAACGCCTTCTCAACTCACGTTCTTGATCACGTCGTTTAATATCTTCACGTTTATCATATCTTTTTTTACCACGTCCAACGCCAATTAACACCTTAGCAAAGCCATGTTTTAAATAAACTTTTAGTGGGACAATAGTGACACCTGCCTCCGACGCAGCTTTACCAAGTGTCGCAATTTCATGCTTATGCAATAATAGCTGGCGTGAGCGTATTGGATCGACGTTAAATTGATTGCCTTGTTCATAAGACGCAATATTGACATTTGTTAATATTGCATTACCATCATGAATTGTGACAAAACCATCCCCAATAGTTATTTGCCCACTACGTACCGATTTAATTTCTGTTCCGGTTAAAGAAAGTCCGGCTTCAAACGTCTCTGCAATCGCATAATTAAATCGCGCTTTGCGATTTTGTGCAAGATATTTATCTGTAATTTGTTTTTTCTTGGCCATAATCTCTTAGCCCCCATCAGCATGTTGCAACATATCAGATTCAAAATTAAAAATTGCGTTTTGAGTCCCGCTTTTGCCCTTGTTTGGCATCTAAAGGCCCTCGCTTTTGTCTTGGCCCCTCTGACTTGCCACGTCGTTCATTTTTACGACGCTCATCTCTATTGCGGCCAGTGCCAAACTTACCATGTGACTTTGTTGCTACTCTAATTTCCGTTGTTGGTGTACTTTCTATATCAATTAACATGAAATCGACTGTACGTTCGTCTTTATTAACGCGCAAAACCTTTACACGAACTTTTTGTCCAATTTGGAAAATGCGATGCTTTGACCGACCAATTAACGCAGCATGTGACTCATCGTATTCATAATGATCATCTGTTAAGTTTGAAATATGAACCAATCCCTCAACTGTGTTTTCCAAACTAATAAACAACCCAAATTTCAATGCTGAATTAATCACACCATTAAACTCAAGACCAACTTTGTCCATCATGTATTCAGCCTTCTTCAAAGCATCCACATCACGTTCTGTGTCGATGGCTCGACGTTCTCGCGTGCTCGTGTCAACACCAATTTGTGCTAATTTACCAGCATATTTTTCTTGGGCGTCAATACCATAACCATGTTTTTCGTACCATTTGATTAAACGATGTACCGTTAAGTCAGGATAACGACGAATCGGAGAGGTAAAATGCGTGTAATACTTTGCGCCCAGACCAAAATGTCCGACTGGATCTGGTGAATATTTGGCTTGCTTCATGGCGCGAAGCATCATCGTAGAAATCATTTGTTCAGTGGGATCACCAGCTACATCAGCCATCAACTTTTGTAACATAAGCGGTGTCACCTTACTAGGATCGCCATAAACCGGGTGTCCTAAGGCCTTTGAAAACTCGAAGAAAGATTTTGCGCGCTCTTCATCAGGAGATTCATGAATACGATACAAAAATGGCACTGCCATTTTGTCAAAATGTTCAGCAACTGTTTCGTTGGCCGTTAACATGAAGGATTCAATCACACGCTCAGCCGTTCCACGTTCACGTAATTGAATATCGACTGCCTTGCCTTGTTCATCTACAATGATTTGCGCCTCTGGTGCATCAAATTCAATGGCACCTCGAGCTTGCCGCTTTTTATACAAAATTTCGTGTAACTCACCCATGACCTTAAACATTGGGGTTAGTTGTGCGTATTCTTCCTGAACGAAAACATCCCCTTCTAAGATTTTGTTAACTGCATCATAGGTCATACGTGCATGCGATTTCATCACTGAAGTATGCAATCGATGGTTTACCACTTGCCCTTGCTTATCGATTTCCATTTCTGCTGACATCGCTAAACGCACAACATTTGGATTTAGCGATGCGATACCATTAGAAATATTACGTGGTAACATTGGAATAACACGATCCGTCAAATAAACAGACGTACCACGCGTATAAGCTTCGGTATCAATGGTTGAACCCTCAGTGACATAATGTGATACATCCGCAATATGGACACCTAAATGATAATTTCCATTATCTAACTTCCAAACAACTACCGCATCATCAATGTCTTTTGTGTCAGCACCATCAATTGTGACAAGTGTTTGTTCAGTAATATCTTCGCGACCTGCCCAATCTGATTTGGGCACATCAACCAAAATTTGTGCTGCATCATCTAGTACCTCTTGTGGAAATTCACTTGGTACTTTTTTTGAACGTACAATCTGTAGTATATCCATGCCAGGATCATCTTTATAACCTAATGACTCTACGACACTAGCAACCAACTCACGCGGATGTATTTTATCAGGAAAGCGTGTGACTTCGGCTACTACGACTTGACCATCATTAGGTGTCAGACCATCTGAATTCACCAAAACCTTGAAACTCATGGCTTTTTTGTCACTGATTTTTAGTTCCCCAATCATATTGTTAGCTTCGGAACCCAATGAAAAAGTCCCAACAATACGTTCATAGGCGTGCTCAATAATTTCTTCTACTTTACCCTCAGGGCCACGATCTGGTGATGGTGACGGTTTCAATGTTGAAACACGGACTTTATCCCCTTGCATCGCTTGTAACGTGTTTTCAGGATTGATAAAAAAGTCAGGCAATTCGGTATCATACTTAACAAAACCGAATCCTTTATCATTTGCCCTATACTCACCCAACACAAATCCTGCATTAACATTATAAGCATATTGACCATTGTCGTCTAAGATATCCCCTTGACGAACTAATGCATTCATCGCATTAACAATTTGTTGATATTCAGCAGCCGAATTCATTCGTAATCCGTCAGCCATATTTTGTGCCGTGAATCGTTGTTCACGGTTAGCTTTTAAAAAGCCATTAATTTGAGATTTTAATTGTTCAATTTCCATTTAATTATTCTTTCTAATTTTTTCCAAATAAAAAGTCAGTCTACAAAAAGAGCAAACTGACCACTATAGTTTTTTAATGTGCTGATAAGTACATCAACGCAAAGCCAATAATAAACCACAAGCCACCAAGAATGGCAGTTGCACGGCGCATAACAGCTTCAAATCCACGCGACTTACGTTCCGCGAACAAGTCACCAGCACCACCTGACAATGCCGATAATGCATCTTGTTGCTTACTTGGCTGCATCATGACTGTCACAATAAGCAAAATACCCACGACAATCAAAGCAACAATAAGTGTTTGTTCCACAGTCATAACCTCTACTTTAAATCTTTAATACTCATTATAGCAAATAAACATCTTGCTTGCACAAAAACATTTATGCTACGCGAATTAATTACCTGCAGCTAAACTAAACATTAAAATACCACCAGCAATAGCAACATTCAAACTCTCAGCTTGACCTTGAATAGGAATATACAAATTTGTGGTTGTTTTTTCAGCTAATTCACTTGACATGCCTTGCCCCTCGTTACCCACGATTAAAGCAAATTGTGTGCTTGGGTCAATAGTACGGTATGATTGCGCCGCCTCATTTAACTGTGAGCCATAAACCGACAAGTTGTTGGCAGTAAGTGCGTCAGCCCATTCATTTAAATCACCATTCAATACTTCTAAATGAAATTGTGATCCCTGCATCGCACGTACAACTTTGGGTGAATAAGCATCAGCCGTTCCTTCACCAAAGACAACACCCTTAAATCCAGCGGCATCAGCTGTTCGTACCAATGTTCCAACATTTCCAGGATCTTGTATGTTGTCAAGCAACAACCAAGCACCATCATGCACATAAGTTGGATCAAATGTTTTGTCCGGTAAAGAAATTTCTGCAAATATACCTTGGGGTGTATTTGTGCCGGCAATATGTTTAGCTACTTCATCACTGATTTCAAACGCGGGTACACCATGAGGAACGTCTGGCAAATGCGTTGCCATTTGTTCTTCGGTAGCCATCACTGCATGAAATTTAGCACTTGCTTTAATTGCTTCCTCAACTAAATGCCAACCATCCAATAAGTAAGTCCGATTTTCTTGACGTCCTTTTTTTGTTGCAAGTTTTTTCCATGCCTTAACACGACTGTTTTGATTTGATAAAATGCGATCCATAGTTTGAATTCTTTCTGTTCCTTATCAGAACTGACAAAAGTACGTCAAACATTTTGACGTACTTAAACAATTAACGTTGTTGCTTTCCAGCATTACGTTGCTTCTTATTTGACATATTTTCAGTGACAACTTTATTTTGTTCAACTGACACTGCTGCCTTAGCGGTATTAGCGCTTTCAGACATCAAATCATCAGCTGTTTTTTTAATTTTAAATTCTCGTGCCACGCGTTTTTCAAGACCTGGTCTCTGAAAATGTTGTATCAATGTTTGTAGCAAAGCAAACAGACCACCAATAACAAAGTAAAGTCCAATAGCACCGCTTGCAATCATTGCAAAAACAAAAATCATAACAGGGCTAATAAAAATCATCGCGGCTGATGTTTTCTTTTGTTCCTCAGGCATATGCTGCATAGCAAGCCAAGCTTGTATTAAATAAACAACACCAGCTGCAATTGCAAATATAATTTGTGGTTTTCCAAGGTCAAAACTTAAAAATGTGGCGCCTTGTAGGGCTGGTGCGTGCAAAATGGCTGAATACAATCCTGAGAAAATTGGCAATTGCATTGCCATTGTCAAAAATGATATACCACCGATAACGCTCACATCATTTTCACGATACAACGACATCATAGCCATGCTGGCCTGTTGTTGTTCTTGAGTTGTGCCTGCTTTTCGCGTTAAAGCTTGTAGTTTATCAATCTCTGGCTTCAGTGTTTGCATTTTGATTTGATTAATCGTTGTATTAATCTGTTGGTTTAAGAAGAATGGCAACAATACAAGGCGCAAAATAACTGTGATGATAATGATAGCCCAACCAATACCGTTAACGCCACCAATAAATTGAGCAATATTAGCCATAATATCAGCCAACGGATGTCCTATCCACCGATACATTTTACTATGTTGATCATATCCACCGGTAATTAAGATAATATCTAAAATGACAAAAGCCGTTGTTAAAATACGCTTTACTTGTTTCATGAGTTTATTTTTTCTCCTGGTTATTACAGAGTTCCATTATACCAAGATTTCTTACCTAATAGCAAAATTATTCGACTCAAACAATGCAATTGACTGTTTAATAATTTTTTCAACATGACTATACGGACCGGGCCCTTGTTTTAATTTTTCAAGAAAACTAGTGACATCAATGGCATCACCCTGTATCTTCATGTCAACCGTGCCATCATTTTTATTTTGAACCCAGCCTACAATATGATATTCCTGTGCCAAATTTTGAGTGAACCAACGAAAACCAACACCTTGTACACGGCCATACACTTTAATCTGATAACTTTTCTTCATCTGTTTTCTCTTTGTATAAAGGCAATCTAATTGTAAACGCTGATCCAGATCCTAATGCACTCTCAAGGGTAATTTCGCCGCCATAGGCTTCAACCAGACGTTGGGCAATGCTTAATCCCAAGCCATTGCCACCCTTAGCACGTGAACGCGCTTTATCGACGCGATAAAAGCGATCAAACACCCGTTGCGCATCCTCACTTGATAGACCTTCACCAAAGTCTTGTACCCCGATTTCAACCCGATTAGGCGTTTGTGACAGTGCAAAATGAATTTCTCGCCGATCTAATGAATATTTCACCGCGTTATCGGCAAGAATAATTAAAATTTGTTCCATGTGATCCTGACGAACTTTAACATTCGCACTTTGGCTTAAGTCATCGTCAAAAGTAAAAATAAAATCCGGGTGAATTAATTTAAAATTATCGAATACTCTATGAACTAAACCACCTATTTCAGTCACTTCTTGGATATTTTCTATTGGAATCTGCTCTGCCCGTGTTAAATTAAGCATTTCATTAATCAATGTTTCCATACGCTGCATCTCTGCTAACGACGACTTAATTGAATCATCTAAAACTTCTGGTTCGTCTTTCCCCCACCTGTTAAGGAGATCCATATGTCCCTTCACAATGGTTACGGGTGTTCGTAATTCATGAGAAACATCAGATACAAATTGTTGCTGCGCACCAATCAAGTTTTGTAGACGATCAATCATGCGATTCAAAACAGTCGTTAAATCAGAAAACTCATCGTTTGCATGTGTTTTCTTAGCACGTACATTTGTCATAGGGTCATCTTGTAATGCTTCAATGGTTGTCTCAATCGACTTGACCGGTCTTAGAATATAACGTGTTAAAATAAATGAAAATACAAAAACAGCACTACCACCCAAGAATACAGTCAACCACAGCCACTGATATAACGTATCTGGGATGTCACCAAAATACTGTTTAATCAATTCAGATATAATCACTTCAAAAATAATAAATATAACAAAAAAACCAGACGCCATCCCCAATGAAAGCTTCCAGCTTAATGAAAAACGGTGTGCTGTTTTTTTAGTTTTGTTAGTTTCTTTAGACATAATTTCTCATTAGCTACGCATAACGTATCCAGTACCACGAACGGTTTGGATATATGATGCCTTGCTTTCTGGGTCATCGATCTTATTACGCAAGTAACGAATATAAACATCGACAACGTTGGTCTCAACTTCTGAATCAAAACCCCAAACTTCTTTTAACAATTGTTCACGTGACTGCACAACATTAATGTTTTCAACTAACGTCAATAATAAATCATATTCACGTTTTGTTAAGTTGATAATTTGATTGTCACGGCGAGCAATACGGTTTTCTTTCTCGATGCGCAAATCTTTAAAATTAATAATCGCACGATGCTTATCATTTGACTCAGTCTCAATCGCAATACGACGGAGCAGTGAACGAATGCGTGCTAATAGTTCTTCAATCGCAAATGGCTTAACCAAGTAATCGTCTGCGCCATAATCTAAACCAGAAATGCGATCAATCACTGAATCACGTGCTGTCATCATTATGATAGGTGTCTTTTTAGATTCACGCAAGCGGCGAGCCACCTCTAAACCATTTAATTCAGGTAACATTAAATCAAGCAAAATAACATCATAGTTATTTGCCAGCGCTGCATCTAGCCCTGCACGACCATCTAAAACAGTTTCAACTTCATAACCTTCGTGTTTTAGTTCCAGTCCAACAAATTTTGCTAAATTTTCTTCATCTTCAACAATCAATACTTTACTCATTAGTTATCCTCAATATTTGAATTGGTATTTCCGATTATATTTCTTATCACTTCTCTATATTTTAGAGTAATTCCTAAAATTTTGCAAGTATTTTCTCATTTTTTGAAAAAATCATCTAATTTAGCCATTCTAGGATCTAAATCAATTTTATCAGCCTTTTTTTTCTCATTTTCAAAGGCTTTTTCGCTAATGACATGCCAATCTTTTCCAGCAGGTAACTGATCGCTTTCAATTTCTTCTGGTGTCAAAATTTGTAACGGCAATTCTGCAATCACATTATCAAGAATAGCTTCATCAACATTTAATGTGTCATTTTCTAATACAAAAACAGGCTCAGTTTCTTCAAAATCCGCCAATCGTTTGTCATCTTCGATATAACGTTCATCAAAGTTTAAGTCAATTTCCCGAATAACTGGTGCCAATGATCTCGAAGAAGGCACTGTGATGTTTCCTGTTACCTTTGCTTGCAGTAAAATATCGTCATTTTCATCATAGCGTATACGACCTATCACGTGTAAACCTGATAAAGCTAGTACGGTTGTTGGAAATCTTTCTTTGGCTACTGCTTCCAATTCTAATGTCGTATCAAGATTTAATGGATTTTGTCGATACTTTTGAAGTTGATTTTTATTAAATTTCATCTTTTCTCCCTAGGTTATGTCAGTTAATCACCTGGTATCATCTCACGACTAACACGAGGTTCGTTGTTTTTAATATAAATTGGTTTGCGTGTCACATCTTGTTGCTCCGAGTGATTTGCTAACATTTGCCATAGCTTGCCTGCCTTGTAATCCAAACGCAAATTAGCTTTAGCTAAGTTTTGGTCAACTTTACTGATTAATGGTAATGACACTGTTTTTTTAATTTCATTTAAGTACTTTTGTCCATCATCTGTAAAACCTAAAATTCTTAAATATGGGTCTTTCATAGCGGCTTGCATTTGGTCAACTTTAACATTAAGTAAGGTATAAAATAGTGTGCGTTGCATACGTGCAAATGTATAACGCTTTGATTTAATTGATTTTATAAAACTCTGATAACTCTTCGGACCAGGCTCACCTAACGCTATAGCCGTCAACCGGTGTTCTAGCCCTTCTGCCATCTGATAGACTTGTCCTAATTGACCAACTGTATCCGTCATCAAACGATATTTTAATAATGGCCAAAACCGCTCTTCAAAGTTAATCGTATGAGTGCCATCATCAAGGGCTTGCAAAGTGGCGGCTGGTACAACGTCTTGAATTTTTTCTAGCTTACCTTTATGTAATGCCAGACGAATAGATGATGCTGATGCTATCTTTTGACCAGTTACAACAGTCTGATCATGATAGCCTGCTGCTACACGTTGAATGGGGTGTAGCTTCATCTCCACGCCTAGCTTAATTACTGCCTTAGCATAACTAAATGCTAAAATATCATTAGGATCTGTTAATTTAAAACCAGTTCTCGCTTCTAGCTCTGCTGCATAAGCACTCGCAAACGTTTGATTTTTGTCCTGCACACCACGACCCTGTTCAACACTAGGTGCTTGGTTGGCTAATTCTAAAAAATCAATATCAGCATGCTCACTACCAAACACCATATCATGCACACCTAGTGCTGATAGTAATTTGACTGCACCTTCAGCAAACAAATGACTGGGTTGGACTGCAAAAAAAGTTGGCAATTCTACAACTAAATCAACACCATTTTCTAACGCTGCTTTAGCTCGCGTCCATTTATCAAATAAGGCTGGTTCGCCGCGTTGTACAAAGTTTCCTGACATAACAACGACTACCACATCAGCCCCTGTTATTTTTTTTGCCTGTTGTATATGATATATGTGTCCATTATGAAACGGATTATACTCCGTTACCAAGCCAACCGCTTTCATGATTTCACCGCCTTAAAAAACCACCGTTGTGTTTTATCATTAACTGCTTGCTTTCCAAAATCAGCTGATACGCTAATATTTTTAAAACCAGCGACTTCAAGTTCACGTTGATAAGTGGCCAATGAATAGGTTTGCTCATGATGAATTTCACGTAAAATTTTAAATCCATCTTTTTTTTCGTCATAAACAAAAAATTTTAAATCATGATCGACACTATCAGCCGGTTCCCCAGCATAACTTGTCCACATAAAAATATTGTCTTCATCATCATCGTTATTATAATAATAATTATCATACAATATATTGACTTGATACGGCGTGATAACATCAAACAAAAACTGGCCGCCTGTTTCAAGATGATCATATACTTGACCAATTGCTGCCCTAAAATCGACAAGATTAGGTAAATAATTTAACGCATCTGCAAAACTCACTATTGTCGGATACTCAGCTTGCCAGTCAGACCATTCTCGCATGTCCGCCTGAATCAAACTAATATCAACGCCAGCATCAAAAGCATGTGTCTGCGCTAATGACAGCATTTCAGAAGATAAATCTAAAATGTCAACTTGATAATGCCGCTGTGCCAATAAAACAGCCAATCTGCCAGCACCGCCACCAAGATCCAGCACACGGCCTGCTTGTGTATTATCTACAACAAAATTTGCCCAATCTTGATACAACTCATCATTAAATAGTGTATCGTATTTTTCAGCAAATGTTGAATAATTTTCTTTTATATTTTTGTTAGCCATATTATTATTTTAACAGAAAAAGAGATGGGCAACAGCTCATCTCTTATTAATCTGTCACAAGAAACCTCGTTAAATCTAAGTAAGGGGCATCATGCCATAAGCGCTCTAAGTTGTAAAAATCACGTTGCTCGGTTGAAAAAATATGCACAATGACATCGCCCAAGTCAATCAACACCCAATCGGCTGTTTGAAAGCCTTCGATTAATTTAACTTGTCCACCTGCTGCCAAGACTTTGTCTTTTACCTCTGTTACAATGGCCTGTACTTGTCGGTTAGAAGCCGCATCAGCAATCACAAAATAATCAGCCATCAGGCTAACTTGTCGCATATCAAGTGCGACAATATGGTTGGCTTTTTTACTATCTACTGCCTTAATAGCTGTTTCTAGTACTTCTTTTACATTTAATGCTATTGTCAAAATTTTGTCCTTTACTTTCCAATTCAATTCTTATAATTACGCCTGTCGGAGCCAATAATTATACGTTGTAATACTTTTAGGATAAATAGCTGTTTCTTTTTGAACTAATCTCAAAACAGTGTGAACAATTTGATACCTAACCCCTGCAGCAAGCGACTGGTCTGTTATTTGACGGGCTTTCTCAACACCGGGAAATGTGCGACCAATTTCTAAATAGTCAGCCATAAATAGCACTTGGGATAATAACGTCATGTCTGATCCTGCACCCGTTGTATGTTCTCTGACTGCATTGAGAATATGCCTATCATCAATCCCCAACTCATCATGAATGATTTCTGCACCGACAACACCATGCCAAATATAATTACCCCATTTGGCCAAGTCAGGATCCATATGCTTGTTTTGAATGACAGCTAAAAACTCTTCATCCGTTCGTTCTTTGGCATAGTCGTGTACCAATGCCGCAACTTCAGCCTGTTCAACATCCACGCCGTTTTTACTGGCGAGTTTTTTGGCATAATCACGAACACGTAAACTGTGTTGATAACGATAATCCGACAATTTTGTTGCTACGCGTTGTTCTAGTTCTTCAATACTACCATCAAAATATTTAGTCATATAATCCTCGATACAAATTATATTCTGCCATAAAACATGCTTCACGTTCGGGTACTAAGTAGTTGACACTTTGATTAAGTCTGATTTTTGTTCTAATGTCTGATGATGAAATACGAATATCAGGCACATCGCACCATAACATAGGATAATCTGAATGTTTTTCTTGATTACCATGAACGCCAGCCACAAAAGTTACCAAACGTGTCAACTCCTCAATATGATCCCATGTGGGCAAATTTTTAACTTTTTCACCACCAATAATAAAGTAATAGTCATTTTCGGGATGTGTTTCAACAAGTTCACGCATTGTCTGGTATGTATATGATTTACCACCATTTCGTACCTCAATCAACTCTATATCAAAAAATGGGTTCCCGGCAATTGCACTTTTAACAAGTTGCAACCGATATGCTGGCTCAATAGCGCTAGCATGCGTCCCATCAATTGGTTGTGCGTTTGGCATCCAAAAAACTTTTTCTAGGCCCAGTTGCTTCCCGACCGTTTCTGCTAAAACGAGTTGACCGATATGTGGTGGATTAAATGTCCCACCAAAAATGCCAATTCGCTTTTTAACAGGATTTAGCTGTACTTGGGATTGTGCTTGAGTTGACTTTGTATACACACCATTCATTGATATAACCGCCTTAAATTAAATTTTAGCTAATTCAACTGAAATTCTTTTATATTTATCTTCTTGAGCTGGTAAAAACAATACTAATGTACGTCCAATAGTTTGGGCAACTGTGATATCAGAATGCGCTTGAATAAATGCCGCAACATCTTTTGCTGATTCATCAGTACTTTGTTGTAAACTAATTTTAACTAATTCACGTTTTGATATGGCTAACACAAGCTCATCAACCCAAACTTGCGTTAAACCATTTTTACCAACAGAAAAAATAGGTGATAATGTGTTTGCTTGTGAACGCAAAAAGCGTTTCTGCTTACCTGTAAGTTGTAACATTAAATCATTGCCTTTCGAATGAGGACGGAAACGCCCTTTGGTGCCCAACCAGCGACTTTAACACCAGCAGGAATAGAAATCCAACCTAGCCCCGCAAACACAATATCACTGTCTTCGGTAATACTAAATTCGTGTTTGATGAGATCAGTTTTTGTGCCGTAAGGCGAAGGAGCCAATAGTTCGCCAGCATGTCGATCATAAAAATCATCTGCGCCCGATAATTTCGTTCGATGCAAATTTAAATTATTTTCAAAATAAGCTGTCACGGCTATTCGCTGACCAAGTTCAAAATCAAAACGTGCCAAACCACCAATAAAAATAGTTTGTTCTGGATTTAACTGGTAAGTACGTGGTTTGATTTCATTTTTTGGTAACGCAAATTTTAAATCTTTGTCGGTTAAGATATGGGCCATCTGATCACGCTTAATAATACCTGGCGTGTCGATCAATTTTTTACCATCAGCAAGCGGTATCTCAATACGATCTAACGTTGTTCCAGGGAATCGAGAAGTTGTAATCAAATCCTGAACACCCGTCCCTGCCTTGATGATTTGGTTAATCAACGTTGACTTACCAACATTGGTTACGCCAACAACATATACATCCCGTCCTTCACGAAAATGATCTATTGTATCTAACAAGTCATCGAGATTTTGTGGATGTTTGGCAGACGTCAAAAAGATATCAATTGGTTTAATTCCCTGTGTTTTTAACTCAGCCTGTAACCAGTTTTTCAAGCGGTTTTTATTGAGTAATCTAGGCAACAAATCTACCTTATTTGCCACAACCAAAATAGGGTTATCCTGACCAACAAAGCGGGGTAAACCAGAAATTTCCGATCCTGTCACATCAAAAGCGTCAATAACATAGACAATTAGGGCACGTGTGTCTGAAATTTGATGCAATAAATTAGCAAAATCTGCGTCTGTCAACTCGACAGGCTGAATTTCATTGTAATGACGTAAGCGAAAACAACGTCTGCAAAATAGTGCTTCGCTGTCAATAGATTTTTTCAGCGCGGCCATTGGTAAATATCCAGCTTTCTCTGGATCATCTATTTGCATTGTTGCGCCACACCCAATGCACCGTAAACCTTCATGTAATTGTTCTTGGACATATGCGTCCGTTATTTCAGTTGTCACGTAGTGATTTCTCCCATTTTAACTGTGGATGTGCTTTAAACACGATTTTTTTAATTTGCTTTTCAATGCTACGATTTAACCATGTTTGCCACATATCTGATGCGATTAACCGTTGCACCAATACGCTACGCACACCAGCACCATGTGCTGCCCAAACATCAGTGAGCATTTGATCTCCCACCATGATGACTTCTGATCGTTTTAGATGTTGTGTTCTCAGCACATGCAAAATACCACGAGGCAACGGTTTAAGTGACCACGAGACAAATTCAACGCCGAGGGGCTTGACGGCTTTGGCAACACGTTTGGTTGTGTTGTTGGATACCACAATCACCTCAATGTTTCCGTTACGCAAATCTGACAACCATTTTTGCAGTTCAGGTGTTCCCTCAGGATTATTCCATGCAAGCAACGTGTTGTCTAAATCTGCTAACACCGCCCGAATACCGTGCGCTTTTAAATCTTCAACTGTTAAATCATATATTCGTTCAACCATATAGGTTGGCGTAAAGTGCTCTAAGCGCATTAATACCATCATCCAATTTTTTTATTCTATCTTATTATACACTACAATGACGTATTTTTTAAAACCAGTATGATTTTAAAAAATATGTCATGACAAAAACTCATAAAAAAACACACATGTGCCCAGTTAATTCTTCTCGTACGCTTGTCACGTATAAGCAGTCATTTCCACTTTGCACAGTGTATATTTTAAAATTATGAGTTATTGCAATGCTTAGTCTCACGTATAATGCAAATAGTTAGTATTAATACCAATTATTTTGTTGCCAATGTGCAATTGCATGATCGACCGAACCATAACGTTCAGTAATATATTGCTGCATGGCATCCAATTGAACATTATAATTATTACGATAGTCTTGACCTGGAACATATTTTGCATAGTATGCTTCAGACAATTGACCAATACCATAATAATCACCATTACGAGCCTGTGTATCACCATGGCTCTCATGGGTAATTAACCAATTAATATCTGATGTTGGCGCCACCGCCACTGGCTGACTTTGCGCCCTAGCTTTTGTTGCAACGGTTGTATCATCTGTAACAACATTTGCACTAGATGCAGATGCCGTCACTGCGACCTGAGTCTCTTCATTTTTTTCTGAAATTTGATTCACTGACAAATCATCTGTAGCCACTTTTTCGACAACGTTTGGTTTTAATTCTTCAGAAGTCGGTTGTATCGACTGCGTAATTGATTTATCAACCGATCTTTCCAGATTTACCAATTTGGAGACTGCGGCTTGCTGTTCTAGCGAGTCAACGTTTGATAATGATTGAACTGCTGAATCAGCTGCCTGAATAGTAACCTTCTCATTCAATGCCGCTGCGTCCGTTGATTGGTTAACAACACCAAGTTGAATTCCCAATACCGCTAAGGTAACTGCAGAAATAGTAACATTTGTAATTATTATTCTCTTTAACATCATGAAAACTATTGTCCTTGATTAACATTACACTAAGATAACATAATATAACAAAAACAAGTACAAAACCAATATCATATACAAATGTTAGGTATTTGTTTAATTATTTAAATTAACTGACTTTATACCAAATAAAAAACAACTCGTCACAATAACCAGCTGTTTTCAATGTCATTCTATTTTTATAAATCTTGTTTAAAGTCTGATGGTTGATACAGTTTCAATAATTTACTAAATACATATTGCGCGATGAATCCAGCAATAATTGGTACAATCAACCAAGCGACAACTGCTACTATAGGATTAATAAAGTGGTTCATCACAGTTGGTAGTACAGCCGGATCCTTAACCATTGATTGAATTGGTGAAACTAAACCAATATAACCAAATCCGGCTGTTGTGGGTGTCCCTTGGATATTAAGCAACGCAACTGGTATTCCAGAAATTGCTGCTGTAAGTAAGAATGGTAACATTGTGATAGGTTTTGCGAATACTGATGGCATCATCCCCTTCATCGCACCTAATGCAATTGCGACTGTAACACCAGGCTTATTCACGCGCCATGAGTTAATTAATAACACAATGGTTGTCGCAACAACACCCATTGCTGCAGCGCCTGAACCAATACCTGATAAAGAAATTGCCAAAGCAATTCCAACAGTTGATACAGGTGTGATAATAATAATAGAGAACGCCATAGCAATCAACATAGCCATTGGGACGGGCGCTAGAGTCGTAAATGTTTCTACAAGTTTACCGATCCAAGTTGTCACATCCCCGACAAATGGGGCGATTGTCTTCCCAAATAGGCCAACGCCGCCACCCACAATAATTGGGCTCAAAATAATAGCAACAGAGCCAAATCCCTGTAGATAACGAGAAACTAACCAAGTTACCCATACAGCAATAGCCGCAACAATCATGGCGTTAATAACATCACCAGCACCACTTGCAATGTATACGTTGGCTGGGGCAACTGACTTGATACCAGTGACAGGGTTTGCAAAGCCAATAGGTGCTTGTGCCCACTTAATTGACCCTGAGGCAACCATAGTCGCAATGGCTACAACACCGACATCCAAACTTTTCATTTTAAATTGCAGAGCAACTGCCATACCAATCAAAAATGGAATTAACGAAGTGAATAATGTTAGTATTGCGCTTAGGTTAGCACCAAATGTTGTGGTACCTAACCCAGAGTACTGAATAATGTACTTCATCACAGCTGAAGGCAAAACACCTATCAAAATACCCTGTGCAGATCCTGATAATACTTTAAAAAAGAAATCTTTTAATTTTAATTCTGTTGTACCGTTAAACGTGTCCGGTATATTCTCTGAAGCTTTGCGAGCATATTCTTCATTGCGCACAACTTGTGATTCTTTCGTAGCCCACTTTTGGCCATTTGCCTTAATACTCATAATTTTCCCTTATTAATCATTCGCGTACGGATTATCTAAGTTTCAATAATAAAGCTCAAACTACCGCTATTAGTACTTAACAGCAATTGCTGGTGTCTCACCATTAGCAAATGCAACAGCCGCATCCATTGACTGATGGACCATTTCAAGCACAGCTTTTGTTGTGTAAAATGCCGTATGTGGTGTGACTAATACATTTTCACGCGAAATCAAATCTGCTATTTTAGCATCAGGGAATTCTTTGCCTGACCAATCTTCATTGAACAAACCAACTTCTTCTTCATAAACATCCATACCAAAGTCTGATATTTTGCCTGAATCTAAACCAGCAATAACTGCATCAATATCTACCAAGTTACCACGTGATGCGTTCATGATGACAACGCCGTCCTTCATTTTAGCAATGGCGGCGGCATCGATCATATGATGATTTTCAGGAACACCAGGAACATATAAGGAAACGGCATCAGCTTGTGCATATAAGTCATCCAATGAATCAACATACAAACCTTCAGCTTGTAATTCCGCATTTGGGAACTTATCATAAGCGACCACTTTAGCGCCAAAGCCCTGCAAAATGTTGATGGCCACACGGCCAATATGACCCGTACCAATAACACCAACTGTTTGCATACGCATTTCGCGTCCAATTGTTGGTGCCCAACGCAAATCATGCTTAGCAATTTTAGCGTCAAGTGCCTTTGTGCGACGTAACAAACGTGATAATTGAATCATTGAATGTTCAGCAATCGCGTTGGGTGAATAAACTGGTACATTTGAGATATTAAAATTAAATTCCTTTGCTGCTTCGAAATCAATATTATCTGTTCCCACGTTACGTAATGATAAGTTTGTCACACCAGCTTTTGCTAAAGCCGTCAATGTTTCGCGAGTATAGTCCAATTGTTGGTAAACAACAGCCGAGTCGGCGCCTTCAGCTAAAGTAGCAGTCTCAGGTGTCAACAATTCTTGCGTGTAATCAACCTCAACGTCTGGGTGTGCTGATTTCCAATCCTCAAGTGATGGCTTTTCATCATCACGAATGCCGTAAGCATAAATCTTCATAATATCCTCCAAATTTTATATTGCCCTTTAATTTTACCCCATTTTGTGCATATTTGCACGTTAATCACCAAAAAAATTACAAACAGTTTTTCTTAATATGATATAAAAAAGTTCTGACATGATATAACTCACTCAGAACTTACTTTTACTATACAATAAGATTTCATTTTTATAGAAATTAGTCTTACTTTTTTATAGAAATTAGTCTTACTTTTTTATGACAGGTTTTTCACCGGCTTTTGACAAAATACCATCAATGAAGCCATACTCTAAAGTTTCTTCAGCACTCATCCAATTATCACGTTCTGTGTCATGGGCAATTGTTTCCAAATCTTTATCTGATGCATCGGCTAAAATCTTATTCAACTTAGCACGTGTTTTAGTTAGCTGTTCGGCAATAATTGCCATATCAGTTTGTTGGGTACCACCCACTGCGCCACCCATTGGTTGATGAATGAGGTACTCCGCATTAGGTAACATAAAGCGATGTCCCTTTTCTCCGGAACTTGCAATAATTGTTCCCATTGAAGCGGCCAATCCCATAACGATTGTTGTTACTGGTGCCTTAATAAAGTTCATTGTATCTGTAATTGAGAGGCCTGCTGTCACAGATCCTCCTGGTGAATTAATGTACATTGAAATTTCTTTGGTTGGATCTTGAGCTTCCAAAAACAATAATTGGGCAACAATTGACGTTGCCATACTGTCTTCGACTTCACCTTGAACCAAAATAATACGATCTTTTAACAAACGTGAAGGTAAATCATAACTTTCTCGTCCATTGGCTGTTTGTTCAATAACTCCTGGCCACATAATTGTTAGGCTCCTTTAATTTTAGAATACCTAACATCAACTACCCTATAGGCATCAAGCCATAATTAGTATTGCGAACGCTGGCATACAGCATATAGTTTAGTCGTGTTAGGTGGATTGACAAACATGCTTGTCTGTCAACTTAATACTATTTTAGCACAAAGACGACAAGAGTGCTAAAATTTATTTTATAACTTACTTAAATCATAAATAGCCCCATCTTTAATCATTTGTGCCAGTTCTTTTAATTTCCGCATACGGTGGTTTGCCCCAGACTTACTAATATCCAACCGATCTCCTAACTCAGATAGGGAATCATCTGGGAACTCTAGCCGCGCCTTAGCAATGTCCCGTATTTTTGGTGGTAATAAGTCTAAATCGCCAATTGCATTGGCAATAAATAAAATTTGTTGTACTTGTTTGTTAGCAGCATCTGCCGTTTTTTGAATATTAGCCATTTCTGCATTCGTCATACGATTAACAGAATTTCGCATATCACGCATCATACGAATATCTTCAAAACGCAACATTGTCTGTGTGGCACCAATAGTAGACAAAAAATCAACAATTTTTTCAGCACGTTTCAAGTAAACGATATATCCGCCTGCCCGATCAGTTATTTTAGCCGGTAAGTTAAATTCTTTCATAATAATCAGCAACTGTTCAGCAAGTTCTTCATGGCTCGTATAAATTTCTAGATGATAATTTGCTTTTTCTGGGGAATTGACAGACCCAGCTGCTAAAAAAGCGCCCCGCAAAAAAGAACGCCTTTTATCAACTTGGTTTAAAATACGGGACGGTATTTCAGGGTGTAAACCAAAAGGATCAACACCCAAATCGGCCATTACCTCATTGACTTGTGTTTTGAGTAACACACCGTATGATTTATGTTGCGAAATATGGTTATGATCTGCAACTGTTACCTCAACAATGATATCTGCGTAATTTTGCGTCAGTAGTGTATATATACGACGTGCAATCGCAGCATTTTCAGTACGCACAGAGACAGTCTGATCAAATCCTAATGTGCTCACCCCGTTCATCCGCATTAATGCTGATAGCTCTGCCTTTGCGTTGCCATTATGAACAAGTAACCCTGTTAATTCTTTTTTCACATCCGCTGCGTATGACATTAATTCTGCTCCAAAATTTGCAATAACTCTGCCATTATCTTTTCACCATCATGAAAGGCACCTGCATCACGCAGCTGTAAAAAATCTCCTGGAATTTGTATCGCGCCTTGAACACTAACAGCTGGTTCATCTAATTTTACTTGGTTAGAAATTTCATCCCATTTTTGAAAATCAACGAAATCCTCGGGTACTTCAGCATTATTAGCAATAACATAGTCAATCACCGGCGAACCAATATGAGCATTTAATGCTAACAAATGCTGAGCATCTGTATAGGCATCAGTCTCACCTTTTTGGGTCATGATATTTGAAATATAGACTTGTTTTGCTTTAGTCTGACGTAGCGCCTCATTAACCTCAGGTACAACAACATTTGGCAGGATAGAGGTAAATAGGCTACCCGGCCCATAAACAATCATATCAGCGTTTAAAATAGCCGCTACTACTTCTGGTGCTGCTTTTGGTTCTTCTCCAGGCTCATCTCCAGTTACCCATACATGATCAATAGTTTTGTGCGCATGTGTAATTTCCGCCTCTCCAGCCATTATATCGCCATCTTTAAATTCGGCATGTAATACTAATGGTTCATTAGAAACTGGGTAAATTCGGCCACGAACGCGCATAAATCGCGCTAAATGCTGCACGGCATCAAAAATGCTCCCATGCATCTCTGTCATCGCGGCAATAATCAAATTACCAACAGCGTGCTTAGCAAAAAAATCGTCTTTTGCTTCAAAACGATATTGCATAACCTGAGTAATTGCTGGATCAACATTAGACATCGCTACAAGTATATTACGTATATCACCCGGTGGCACAATGTTGATGTAGTTTCGCAATAGACCGCTAGACCCACCGTCGTCTGCTACCGTCACAATTGCTGTTAGATCAATATTTTTTGTCACAAGTGGTTTAATAATAACTGGTAGACCTGATCCACCTCCGATAATAACAATTTTGGGTTTGTTTGGCATATTAAATAGACATTGAACCATTTTAAAACGGTTTCATGACGACTAACCTATTGCAAATAGGTACGCGATCATTAACGTCTTTTCACTTTCTGTAGTATTTTTAACTACGATTCTATTCTAATTTTACCAGATATTTCGTTGGTGAGTTATTTAAAAATCACGCAATAAAAGCATCCCCTACCCTTGCGCATTAGCACGGACAACATCTCTTGCCATAATTGCTTTTAAATATTTACCAGTATATGATTTTTCACTCTTTGTAACTTTTTCGGGCGTTCCAGATACCAAAACATTCCCACCACCTTCACCGCCTTCTGGACCCATGTCAATAAGCCAGTCGGCAGATTTAATTACATCCAAATTATGTTCAATAACAATCACAGTATTTCCTGATTCAACCAATCGTTGTAAAACAATCAACAAGCGAGCAATATCATCAACATGTAAGCCAGTTGTTGGTTCATCTAAAATATACATGGTTTTACCGTTTGTACGTCGATGCAATTCTGAGGCTAACTTCATGCGTTGGGCCTCACCACCGGACAATGTTGTAGCAGATTGACCTAATCTGATATAACCTAACCCAACATCATTAATTGTTTGTAACTTACGCGCAATTTTGGGAATTGGTGCAAAAAATGCTAATGCATCAGAAGCTGACATATCTAAAATTTGAGAAATATTCAAATTTTTATACAACACCTCTAAAGTTTCAGAATTATAACGAGTGCCATGGCACACTTCACATGTGACATATACATCTGGTAGAAAGTTCATTTCTATCTTAATAACACCATCACCGCGACAGTTTTCGCAACGTCCACCTTTTGTGTTAAACGAAAAACGCCCCTTATTATATCCTCTCATTTTAGCTTCGTTAGTTTGCGCAAACAAATCACGAATATCATCAAATACCCCTGTATAAGTGGCTGGGTTAGAACGTGGCGTTCGTCCGATCGGTGCTTGATCGATATCAACGACTTGTTCGATGTTGTCGACGCCTTCAATGCTTCTGTATTTCCCAGGCTTTTCTGAATTATTATTAATTTTTTGTTTTAGAGCTCGTTTTAAGATTTGATTAACAAGTGTTGATTTTCCTGATCCAGAAACACCTGTTACTGCCACAAACTTACCTAACGGAAATTTTACAGTAACATTTTTAAGGTTATTTTCTTTGGCACCTTTAAGTGTGATAAAATTACCGTTACCTTTGCGACGATTCGTTGGTACAGGAATAAATTTTTCACCTGAAAGATATTGACCAGTCAATGAGTGTTTATTTTTTGCGACGATTGCTGGTGTCCCTGTTGCAACAATTTCGCCACCTAATTCACCAGCACCAGGTCCAACATCAATTAAGTAATCTGCTGCTAACATCGTATCTTCATCATGTTCAACAACGACTAATGTATTCCCCAAATCACGCATGCGATGCATTGATTCTAGCAACATATCGTTATCTCTTTGGTGTAAGCCAATTGATGGTTCATCTAATACATACAATACACCAGACAAATTAGACCCAATTTGAGTCGCTAAACGAATTCTTTGTGATTCACCACCCGAAAGTGTACGTGCCGCGCGTGACAAGGTCAGATATTTTAAACCGACACTCTCTAAGAAGCCTAAACGATCTTTGATTTCTTTAAGAATTGGTGTCGCAATTGCTGTGTCTTGTTCTCCGAGTTTAACATCATCAAAAAATGCTAACTCTTGATCAACTGGCATTTCAGACACTTCACCAATGTGATGACCATTAATTTTAACTGATAGTGCCGCTGAATTGAGACGGTAACCATGGCAAGATTGGCAAGTCAACTCTGTCATGTATTTAGACATTTGGTCACGTGTGTAATCAGAATTTGTTTCATTAAAACGTCGCGCAACATTGTTAATGACGCCTTCAAAAGGAATATCGACATCACGAACGCCACCAAAATCATTTTGGTAATGAAAATGAAAATCTTGATTTCCTGAACCATCAAGAATTAAATCACGCTGAGATTTGGGCAATGACTCAAACGGTGTATCTAAGTCAATGCCGTTTTGATCTGAAAACTGACGTAGCATTTCTGGATAATAATTAGATGATATCGGATTCCAAGGCGCAATAGCCCCCTCACGTAACGTTTTAGACTCATCTGGTACAACTAAATCAATATCCACTTCCCGTGTTACACCGATACCTTGACAGACTGGACATGCACCCAAAGGGGCGTTAAAACTAAACAGTCTAGGTTCTAAACGACCAACACGAAAATCCTTTAACTTGCCTAAGTAATGATCAGAAAATTTAAGCGGCGCAACTGATCCTTCACCTTCACGTGTCACAACATCTAACTGAACTAAACCGCCTGTTAGCCTTACAGCTGCTTCAATTGAGTCGTAAAGGCGTGAACGCGAGTCATCACGCAATACAATACGATCAATCATTACTTCGATATCATGTGCCTTATTTTTATCTAATTTTAAATCCTGCGTATCAAGCTCGAGAACTTCCCCATCAACACGAGCGCGTATATAGCCTTGCTTTCTCATGTTTTCAAAAGCCGTTTCATGAGAACCACGTTTTTCTGTAATGATAGGCGCAAACACTAATAATCGAACGCCAAACGCTAAATGATCGAAAATATAGGTTATCATCTGATCAACAGTCATCATAATTTTGGTGCCATCTTTAGGGTCGTCTGGCCGACCAACACGCGCATAAAGTAATCGGAAATAATCATTAATTTCAGTAACAGTACCTACAGTAGAACGCGGATTATTAGAGGTCGTCTTTTGATCAATAGAGATAGCTGGCGATAGCCCATCAATAGAGTCAACATCTGGCTTATCCATTTGACCTAAAAACTGACGCGCGTATGATGAAAGACTTTCAACGTAGCGTCGTTGTCCTTCAGCATAAAGCGTATCAAAGGCAAGTGACGACTTTCCAGATCCTGATAACCCAGTCACAACCGTTAATTTGTCTTTAGGGATATCTACATCAATATTTTTTAAATTTTGGACGCGCGCGCCACGTATTTCAATATTAGTTTTTGCCATATATTTAAATCGTTTGCCATCATACAACAGTAACAAAGCATTCGCGTAGAGCTGGCTTGTTACTGTATATGCTACAAACACAAATCCTTATCTCATTTTTTTGTAATTAATTTCATTATAACAATTTTGTCGTCAATATGGGTTGTTAAACCCTCATACACCAGCCATCAATCTACAAAACCGCTTTTAATTCCATCACACTATCTCTTAATTGTGCTGCCTCTTCAAAGTCTAAAGATTTCGCCGCAGCTTTCATTTGGCCTTCCATATTAGCGATAATATTTTGTTGCTCATCTTTAGGCAAATCTTTAAATGCAATTTGCGTCAAATCAACCGTTGCCTGCCCATCAGCAGAGTCTTTACGAACAGAAATTAAGTCGCGAATTTCCTTTTTTATTGTTGTTGGCGTGATGCCATTTTTACTATTATATTGCAATTGAATTTCTCGACGTCGTGCCGTTTCATCAATAGCAGCCTGCATAGATCTTGTCACCTTGTCAGCATACATAATCACATGCCCATTAGCATTTCGTGCGGCACGGCCAATTGTTTGAATTAACGATCGTGGATTACGTAAGAAACCTTCTTTGTCAGCATCTAATATAGCTACTAATGAAACTTCCGGTACATCAATACCTTCTCGCAACAAATTGATACCAATTAAGACATCATATTTTCCTAATCGAAGATCACGTATAATTTCTGTACGTTCAAGCGTCTTGATATCTGCATGCAAATATGCCACCTTGATACCAACATTTTTTAAATAATCTGTTAAGTCTTCTGCCATACGTTTAGTAAGTGTTGTGATAAAAACACGTTCATTTTTACTTGCACGTTGATTAATTTCGCCAACAAGATCATCAATTTGCCCCATGACAGGACGCACCTCAATCTCTGGATCAAGCAGTCCCGTTGGTCGAATAATTTGCTGAGCCACATGGTTTTCAGTCACACGCTCTAGTTCATAATCACCTGGTGTTGCTGACATATAAATAATTTGGTTCACATGCTTCTCAAATTCTGGCAATTTTAATGGTCGATTATCTAAAGCAGATGGCAATCTAAAACCATAGTTAACCAGTGTTTCTTTACGCGCTTTATCACCATTAAACATACCTCGAACCTGTGGCATGGTTACGTGACTTTCATCAGCCACAATCAAGAAATCATCTGGGAAAAAGTCAAGTAATGTAAATGGTGGCTCTCCTGGTTGACGACCATCCATCCAGCGAGAATAATTTTCAATACCGCCAACAAATCCCATCTCCTCAAGCATTGATAAATCATACTCTGTACGTTGCTTGATCCGCTGAGCTTCGATTAGTTTACCTTCTGATTCAAATAACGCCACTTGGGCTAGCATTTCCTGTTTTATACCCGTTAACGCTATACGCATTTGATCATCATCGGTCATAAAATGTTTTGCTGGATAAATGGCAACGAAATCCCGTTCTGAAGATGTTTCTCCAGTTAACGAATTAATTTCACGAATACGATCAATTTCATCACCAAAAAATTCAATACGTAGCGCCATTTCATCTTCAGACGCTGGAAAAATCTCCATCACATCCCCACGCACACGAAAAGTGCCTCGATGGAAATCAATGTCATTTCGTGTAAATTGAACATCAATTAAATCGCGCATCAATTGATCACGCCCATATTCGTTGCCTACACGCAAATTAATGACGTGCTCTTGGTACTGATGTGGGTCGCCTAAACCAAAAATCGAACTCACTGATGCCACAACAATGACGTCATTACGTGACAGCAGAGAGCTCGTTGCTGAGTTACGTAGTTGATCAATCTCATCATTGACAGCTGAATCTTTCTCAATAAATGTATCGGAACTTGGCACATATGCTTCTGGTTGATAATAATCATAATAGGATACAAAATATTCAACCGCATTGTTTGGAAAAAATTCTTTTAATTCACTATAAAGCTGCCCAGCCAATGTTTTATTGTGACTCAATACCAACGTGGGTTTCTTGACACTCTTAATGACATTAGAGATCGTAAATGTTTTGCCTGTGCCTGTTGCGCCCAGCAAGATTTGCTCTTTTACGCCCGCGTTAATACCACTTACTAATTGACTAATTGCCTGCGGTTGGTCACCTGTGGGTTGATATTTTGAAACAACTTCAAACTCATGATTAGTCACATTTTCACGCATAGTGTTCTTCCTTAATATACTTTAATATTATTATACAATAAAACGAACAAACGTTCTATTGTTTGCTCGTTTTATTTAGATGACGTATTTGCATCATCATTCGTATGAGTAGAACTATTAAGTTCTGGCGCATCTGTTTTATATAAATCAATCGTTGATTTATTATTATTCTTAGCCAAAACACTGGATGGATTTGTCTTTTGCGCTTCACGTAATTTAGCTAACCCCACACTTTTTTTATAATCGAACTCTTTTTTGTTCACTTTATGAAAGTCAGCACGTGAGGTATCAAAACGTAATAAGTCACCGGTAATTACAGAATCAGAATAAGCTAGCACCTTATCAACATAGGTTTGTGTTTCAGCAGCGGTTTTCTTTAAATCATCATCTGTTTCTAAGGTCACTTGTTCTCCTGTTTTGGTATTGAAATATTGATTATTATACTTCATATAGGTCGGCGTTACCCAATCCCCATCACGGAATGGCACAACCCCTTCGTATTTCGTAGACAACATATCGCGACCAAACATTGTCAGCTGATCATCAGGTACACCTAGAAGGTCTAATAGTGTCGGTAACATGTCAATTTCACCACCATAAGTGTGATCAATGCCGCCTTTCAAACCATTCGCATGAATCATGAAAGGCACTTTTTGAAATTGAGCTAAATCATAATTTGTGACCTTATCCTTGCCTAATAATTTGGCAATAGCTGGCTGATGATTTTCAGAAATACCATAATGATCACCATATAAGACAAATACTGAATTATCATACAGACCAGCTTTTTTTAAGTAATCAGTTAATTCAGCAAAAGACTGATCTAGATAATGAGCTGTTTGTACATAACCGTCAACTGTTTTGTCACCAGTTGTTGTTGCTGGAAAATCAATATTATCCTTATCAAGATCATAAGGATAGTGGTTTGTTACCGTCAATAATTTAGCATAAAACGGTTGTGGCAATTGCTCAATATACTTTGCACTATCTTGTAAGAAAATTTTATCTTTCAACCCATATCCAACATTAAAACTTGGTTTATTGGCATTTGGATAATAAGCTTTTGAAAAGAAATAATTATATCCAAAGGATTTATAGGTATTATCTCTATTCCAGAAACTCGCTACGTCGCCATGAAAGGCAGCCGTTGTATAGCCCCGTTGATTTAAAATGGCTGGTAAGGATTCAAATGTATTATTAGTCCCGTACTTCACCATGGCAGAGCCAGTCGACAAGCCATACAAAGAATTTTCTTGCATCATTTCAGCATCTGATGTTTTTCCTTGACCAACTTGATTATAAAAATTATCAAAACTTAACGTATTTTGATCATGATAAAATTTATTCAAGTTTGGCGTGACCTCCCTACCGTCAACCTTATAGTCAATTAAAAATTGTTGAAATGATTCCAAATGAATCATAAACACATTTTTTCCTTTTTGGGTACCATAATATTGAATATTGTCCGGTAGTTTTTGTTGTGACACAAATTGCTTAATCTTATCAAGGTCAGCTGGTTTAGCACGCTTGCGACTTTCAGTCTGATTATATGTTTGCACAGCATTAAACACTGCATACTCATTAAGACCTAAGTATTTAACAATATAATTATTATCAAATGAACGCGTTAATAGACCTGTGCGATCGGTTGATGCAATGCCATAATCTACTAACATCAATACAACACCCAGCACAGTTGTCAAAATTGCAAATCGTTTTTGAACGCCTTTGCGATCTATTGTGAGTTGTTTGAAGACTACCAATAGCACTAAAATAACAATATCTAAAAAAATCATATAATCTGACCAGTGAATAATAGCCGCAATAGATTTGCCCAAATTGTTACCTGTAGAACTACCCGAGCCTAAAATACCCATGGATAAAAAATCAGAAAATTCGCGATAATACAAAATATTTGCAAATAACCATAATGATTGGATAAAGTTAAAGGCAATAGCAATCCAATAACTTAACGCACCTCGAAAATATAACGCAATGCTCAAAAAGATGATTGCTGTTGGGATAGGGTTTAAAAACAGCAAAAACTGTTGAACAGACCCCTCTGCACCAAGGTTAAAATTCATATGATAATTCACAAAGGTTTTAAACCAAACTAAAACGACGTTTAGAACAAAAAACCACACCAACGGTGCTGACGTATCCATTGTTTGCTTAACTTTTCGCCAGAGTATTTTTAGGTTCGTTACTTTCTTTAGGAGGTTTAGCATATTGTTTTCCTTCATAATGTTATGTTTATAATGGCAAAATATTACAGTTATTTTCGTGCACTAATTTTAAGAACAAAATCAGCTCATTAGACACTACCATTGATTGTACACTTAAAATATTAATCTAAGATCATGTAATACGTCATAGATTTCAATAGCAACTAAATCGATATCGTCAAATTGAAATTGACGAACTTCACGATGTTCATGAACAGTCCAAATACCAGTTAATTGATCGTAATCAACACGGACCGCTTCAATACCAAACGCGTCAAATCGACGTGTTTGGTATTGATTATCGTCTGAATCAATCATAGCACGCAATCGGCTTAAAATTTGCTTCAAACTACTTGTATCTTGCTTTTTTTCAAGTGACATTTTTGCCTCTCTTTGAGCTTCTAGCAGGGACCATATAGGCAATAATACCCGCAAATAAGCCAAAATAATATGTAATTAAACGCCATAACAGAATCACCAGAATCATCGTGGCCGGATTCTTAACAAAGGGTGAAAAAAGCAACTGAAAACTCAACTCTGCACCGCCAACACCACCTGGAATAGGAAACAATGAAATGACCATTACAATCATAATATTCATAGTGATGATTAGCCATGGATTAACACTTTCATAACCAAACGCACGAATGACAAAATATGGAATCATATAGAAAACAACCAGCTGTAAAATTGTAAGGATACTTGCAACTATTAAAGCGTCCCAACTGCTAATCACACGACGAGATTCTCTATGAAAATTATCAATTTTCCGTTTCGTTGTTGTTATTACCCTGCGATGACGCTCTTGTGACATAAATCGACGGACTAACGGTGATAAAAAATCAACTAATCGTAACGTTAATGCTGGCCAAAACATGACCAGTATAATCCCTACAATCACAAACGCATGAATAGCAATTGCAACAGGGATAAATTGTGCAAAAGTTGGATCCACTTGTGCATAAATAAAATGTTCGGCCGAAAAATAAGCAACGATAAAAAATATGACTACTACAACCTGGTATACTAGAAATTTCATTAAGATAACGGACAGCGCGCGCCCGGCTTCAATGCCAGCTCTCGCCATACCGAATAATTGCGCCGGTTGTCCGCCGGTAGCAAAAGGGGTCACGCCCGTTCCTAATAAATTCAGTAAGGGTACACGTAGTAAGGATACAATTGTAGTTTTTTTGCGGTCGGTCTTATTTAACATAGCGTAAGTGACTGCTGATTCTAAGAAAATTGACAAAATCATCATCAAAAAGCCAAAAAATAACCAACGCCAATCTAGGTGTTTAAGCGCTGATGTCAACTGCTCACCCTTACCACGTAATTCATTTGTTAAAAAATATATGACAATTGCAGTCAAAATTGCGACGATTATCGCTGATATTTTGTTAGTTCTTGACATTATTCCCCCTAACAGGCGGCTATCACACCATCACTTCTTCATAAACCTGTTTTAACTGCTGCCCAATTTCTGGTAAGTTTCGTGCCACCGCCAGCTGATACCCCGCATCAACTAAATCTGGTAACTCATCATTGAGTATCTGCACCATTTTATCGTCGAAATCATCGATATTTTTTGCTTGATAGCTATTAATACCATCTTTTAGCCAAGGATTGTACACTGGAATATCTCGCACTAATATACGTTGCTTCGAAGCCAATGCCTCTAAAACAACAATGCCCTCTGTTTCCTCATATGAAGGATACAAAAAAAGATTGGCTCCTTGGTAGGCTCCTTGAATAACATCCCCTGTAATATAGCCTGGAAAGATAAGATTATGAAGATGATTCTCTTTAACAAGACGTCTAATTTTTTGAGGGACTAACCTCAAATCTGTATAACCAAACCAAATAAAAATAAACTCTGGGTGCCGTTTAGCTAATTCAACAAAATCCAAAATTCCCTTTCGCTCAAAAAATAGTCCGACACTAATAACCACTTTTTGATTGTCAGATAAATCAAAATAGTGACGAAATTGCTTAATTTTATCATCATCTGAGTTATATTTATCTAATGGAATTCCATTAGATATTGGTGTTATAGGTTGTTTCAAATGATAGCCACGTAATAATTTTTTTGAATATGGTGTCGGCGTAATTAAAGCATCGGCCTTTTGGTATAGTGATACCAGATACCGTTTAAAAAAGGGTGCTATGATGTTTGAACCAGTAAATGAGTTTCTAAAATCCTCATAAGTAGAATGGCCATGATAAACAACCTTCTTGCCCATTTTACGGGCTTTATTAATCATATGATGGCTATTGATACCATATGTATTAATATGTAGGATATCATAATCTAAACATTTAGGATCAGTTGTCACCTCGACATCTGTGTACGATAAAGCCTCTTGTTGTAATTTCAACGCGCGACCGATCCCTGATTTAGCAATTAAGTTTTGATTTTCAAAATAAAGTAAAACTTTCAATTAATTTCTCCTAAACGGATTACGTAAGATACGTTTCATATAACCTACTTCATCAGCAGTTGGATACTCATCTTCGGATACGTCAGTTTCATGATAATCAGCTAAAATCAATTCGTAGAAATCTAATACACGACTGGCAAATGTGGCTGCATCAACATCCTTCATTTTACCCGCTCGCACCAACGTGTCATCTCGTGTTAACTGGCGTTGTACATAAGTCTCAATGCCGGATAAGAACTCATCATAATCTGAAACGAGCATACCAATTGCGTCATGGTCTACCAAATTATCTAAATACGGTGAATGTATAGCGACAAATGGTCGATCTGCGGCCATAGCTTCTATGAATGTTAGCCCTTGCGTTTCAGTATCAGACGAACTGACAAAAACGTTGCTCATTTGGTAATAGTCTGTAATATCATCATGGTTTACCATGCCGGCAAAAATGACCTGATCTTCTAATGCCAACTCAGCAACTTGTTCCTCTAGTGATTTTCTCGCAGGGCCATCTCCAGCAATGACTAATCTTGCCTCTGGATATGTTTGTAATAATTCAGAAAAAGCAGAAATTGTTAAAGCAACATTTTTCTCAAAGGCTAACCGTCCAAGTGATAAGATGACCGGTTGACACGGTTTGAATCCGTATTTTTCTCGCAAATCCTGATGAGCAACACTTGGATTTGGCAATGACACGCCGGTTGGAATAACACGTATGGGCGCCTTAATGCCATATCTAATCAGCGTTTCTTGTACCAATTGGGATGGTGCAATCACACCGGACATGCCTAGCATATAAGCTTTCATTAGCGTGCCAACACCCTTTGGGCCAATCAATAATCCCTTAGCTACATAATGCGTATAATCTTCATACATCGTGTGATACGTATGGATCGCTGGAATTTTTAGTTGACGGGCAACAAACTTACCAAGTAACCCCAATGAAAATTCTGTTTGCGTATGCACAATATCAAGTTGAATCGATTTCGCAATTTCAACAGCCTGTATCAAACCACGAAAAGCTAACCTTCTGTCTTTAAACCCAACATAAGGTACGCTAGAAAATCGGTAAACATGCGGTTCAAATCTATTTTTAGGCACTTTGGGATCAGTCGAGGTAAAAATATAAACTTGATGTCCTTGTGCCTCTAATGCTTCTTTTAAAGTTTTAATGGATGTCGAAACCCCACTAACTTGCGGGAAATACGTATCCGTAAAGAGACCAATATTCATTGTGTCCTCCAAAGTTTATATGAACATTAAAGAAAAACCGATAATGGCAATACTGCTATTATAACATAAATTAATATTAGGCCGAAGTACTAGAAAGCGATAAAGAGCAATCCTATCGTCACATAACTAAAATCAGCGCATCTCTTAAAAATTTAATTTCAAGAGACACGCTAATTCACTATTTTAATCAAATACCATTTGATTATGATACAACTCAGAATAAAAGCCACCTTCAGCTATTAATGATTCATGAGATCCTTGCTCAATAACTTGACCATCCTTGAGCACAACAATTTTGTTAGCGCCTAATATTGTTTTCAAACGGTGTGCAATCACGAAACTTGTTCTCCCTGCAATCACATTATCCATCGCAGCCTGAATGCGTGCTTCTGTCACGGTATCAACGTTTGAAGTTGCCTCATCCAAAATTAGAAATGCCGGATTAGTTAAAATTGTTCGAGCAATAGAAAGTAATTGCTTTTGTCCAGTCGAAAATACTGAATTTTCATCATCAACGCTTGTTTCATAACCATCTGGTAAAGACATAATAAACGCATGAATATTAGCCTGTTTAGCCGCATCAATCATTTCATCATCTGTCGCCTCTGGTTTGCCAAACTTAATATTATCGCCAACTGTACCACTAAACAAAACTGAATCCTGCAGAACAATCCCCACGTGATCACGTAATGATTTCAAATCTAAATCGCGTACATCAACATTGTCAAATTTAACCGCTCCCTCATTAACATCATAAAATCTGTTCAATAAGTTCATGACTGTTGTTTTCCCTGAACCGGTAGGCCCAACCAAAGCGACCATTTCGCCTTTTTTAACATCAATAGAGACGCCATGCAATATTTCTTTTTCAGTATTGTATCCAAAATGGACATTTTCCAATGTCACGCCCGATTGAACAGCCGTCATTTTTTTACCATTTTCAGGACTCGCTTCTTCATTTTGTTCATGAACTTCTGACAAACGTCGCGCACCTGTAACTGCTAACTGTAGCATGTTATAAATTGACGTAATTTGTGTGATTGGTTGATAATACTGTTGTGAATAATTAACAAAGACAACTATCAAACCTAATCCTACTGCCTTATCCATACCCTCTGAAACGACCAACCATGATCCAAAGAAAATAACAATGGCTAAATTGAGCAAAGATAAGCCCTGCATCAGCGGGAACAACATACCAGAATATACTTGTCCTTTAAATGTTGCTTCCTTAACTTTTTCGTTATGTGGGATAAAGCCTGCGATAGATTCTGCTTGCAGCCCTTGCGTAATGATAATTTTCTCACCATTTATTTGCTCGTTAATATAGCCATTCATAGTACCAGTTGCATCTTGTTGCGCATCAATAAAACGACGTGCTCGTGAAATAATAAACCATGCCACAACAATGGCAATGGGTGTTGAGGCCATTGTTACCCAAGCTAATTTCGTATTTTGATTGAACATCATCCAAACAATACCGACAAATAACGCAAACTGTGACAATAACTGAAAAATTGCCTGGTTCATGGCATTGAAAATATTATCTAAATCCGATGTGAATAAAGATAGTATTTCCCCATCTTGGTGTGTGTCAAAATATTTGATAGTCATGCGTTGTAATTTACCAAATAGACCAATACGCATGCGACCTGAAGCTTGTGCCGAGATACGTGACGAGATGAAACTCGAAATGAACATTGTCACTGCAGTCAGCGCAAAAAATATAATCATAGCTATCAGAGCATTATAAAATGGCGTCTTACTTGCCATCGCATGCGTTGCAGGATTCATGTACTGGCCCAAATATGTCGCTAATTCTGTAATCGCCTTTCCCATATATGTTGGTGCTTTTACTTGAAAATAAGTCGAAACAACTGTGACAATAACGACAAAAGTTAAACTCACCCAATAACGTTTCAAATAGCTAGCGAAATATTTAATGGCACGTTTGATGTCTTTCATGGTTAGTTGCCCCCCTTCGCTTTTTGCGTTTCATAGATTTCAGAATACACTGGGGATGCTTTTAAGAGCTCATCATGCGTCCCCATACCTACTAATTTACCTTGATCAAGTACAAATATGCGATCTGCATGAATAACGGAACTTATTTTTTCAGCAATCACAAAAATAGTTGTGCCAGATAATTCTTTATCCAATGCCTCTTGAACCAATTTTTCAGAACGGGCATCTAAAGCAGAAGTTGAATCATCTAAAATCAAAATTTTAGGCGCGCCTACAACACCACGAGCAATAGATAGGCGTTGCTTCTGGCCACCTGAAAAATTAGCTGATCGCTCCTCAACTTGATGTTCAAAGCCATCATCATATTGATTAACAAACTCGGCCGCTTGTGCAATTTCAGCAGCCTTGTTAAAGTCATCATGATTAGCATCTTTTTTCCCTTGGCGTAAATTATCGGAAATTTTACCGCTAAATAAAATAGCACGTTGTAACACAAAAGAAACGGCTGACCGCAACGATTTCTCGTTAACTGCCTTGAGATTAGTCCCACCAACACTGACCTCGCCAACAGTGGGATCATATAATCGTGGAATAAGCTGCGCCAAAGTTGATTTCCCAGAACCAGTGGCGCCAACAATACCAATCATCTCACCTGCTTTAACTTGAAAAGATATATTTTCAAGAGCTGGTTGATTATCACCTGGATAAGTGAAAGAAACATTCTCAAAAGAAACATCCCCAGTCAAATTGACTTCAGGTGCATCAGAACGATAGGTTAATTCAGACACTGTGTCAAGCACTGCCTTAATACGTCCCAACGAGACAAAACCTCGCGAGGCAAATGTTGACATCATGCCGCCAATCATAATGGCGAAAAATATTTGCATCAGGTACGATATAAATGATGTAATTGCTGCCAAATCATTAGGATGTTGGACAACACCACGCCCTACAAATAGCAAAGCAGCACCAATGGCCATATAAGAAATCAACATAAACATTGGAATCATAATTGAAAATAGATAACCAATCATTGTTGTGACACGCGTTAAATCATTTGAGTTATCCGTGAAACGTTGTGTTTCATTTTCTTCCTGATTAAATGACTTAACGACCCGAACACCTTGTAGATTTTCTTTTGCTAATGTATTTGTTTTATCAATGAGGTTTTGAATTTTGGCAAAATATTTACCCATTTGTTTAAAAACAACCTGAGAAGACAATACGATTAAGATAACCATTAAAATAACTATCCACCACAAGCGTGGTAAAGTAATCAAAGCCAAAATAAACGCACCAACAAATAGTATCGGGATACGCGTTAATGATTGCAGCACCATCATAACAAGTTGTTGTACTTGATTGACATCGTTGGTCATACGGACAACCAAGTTACCAGCTGAAAATTTTTCAATGTCACTAAATGAAAATGATTGAATTTTTTGATATTCATGTGCACGTATATCTGCGGCAATGCTTTGCGACACTTTTGCTGCAAAGATCGTATTGATGACACCTGCGATTAAACCAATCACAGCCAAAATAATCAATTGCACACCATACGTCATAACCTGATCTTGATTGTCAGAGATAATTGCTTGCATGACACTTTGCAACAAACGTGGTTGCCAAAGCGATGCGCCTGCCATAACAATCACTGCGATAATCGAAAACATAATATCGCGGAGATATGGCTTCGCATGTTCCTTTAAAATTTGCATGACTAACTCCTCTTTAAACGACTGAATTTAAAATCTATACTATAGTATGCTAAACAACACACAATAGCAAGTATTATTATATCAAATCAATGTCATATAACTTATTTTTTAACAAAAAAAACGCAAAATGCGTTTTTAATTCTAACCCAATTGCATCATTTTAATCTGCTGCTAAAGCATCAATTGTGTTGAGCTTTGCCGCACGTCGAGATGGGACAAAACTAGCAATGAGAGCAATAACTAATGAAATAATTACTGCAAAGATAACATTACCAATAGAAATTTGAACAATACTGAAATGGATGAGACCGTTTAGCGCTATATTCATCACATTTTGTGCTATATAAGCCATGACAATACCCAAGATTGCTGAAATAATACCCATTAGCAAGGCCTCATTTGTAAATAATCCACGAATGTCTTTAGCTCTGGCACCAAGTGCGCGAAGAACACCAATTTCACGTGTTCGCTCTGAAACAGACATATATGTTGTGACAATAATCATAATAGCTGAAACAACTAACGATATACCGGCAATTGCTGCTAGCACATAAGTAGCCAAACTTGTGATCGTATTTACCGTACTTAAAATGTCATCCATTGAGATACCAGCAAAAGTTTGCATCCCGTTACTTTGTAGATGATTAATACGTTTCATCGTCTCTTTTACTGCTTTTGTATCGTTAATTTCAACAGAAACATAGTTCGCGTCAGAAACAGCCTTATTTTTCTTTAGATCTTTTTGAATCGTTGACCAATTTTGAATAAATAAGGCACCTGACTGCCCACCATCAGTTATTCCAGAAATTTTTGCTGACGTCGAAATCAATACTGGCTTATTTTCCGAATCAAAAGCCATATAAGTAAACGCGATTGTTTTACCAATCAGAGCTTTATAATTACTTTGAATCTTTTTAGCGTATTCTCGATCAATAAGCACTTCACCATCTTTGGCTTGGTGACCATTCTTAATTGTTTTTTCGGAAAATTGCGGTGTCCATGACTGTAATTGTACGGGTTGTGATTTAACATTACCGTAGGTAAAGACGGCATTATTGAAAACACCCCCAGCATGTACTTTGTCAACGCCTTTAACACTTTCCAGTCGTTGCAACATAGCACTATCCATAACTGTTGACGCATAGTCTGTTGCCATAGCTTGCCTTGATGCTTGCATACGCTCTGTGGCACTAGCTTTTTTATCCTTTGTTGTGTTTCGAACAACTGACTGATAATTTGGGTTCACTAAGGAATCAACTTGATCTGCAATATAGCCCTTGATGCCGTTACCTAAACCAAGAAACAAAATCACTGAAAATACGCCAATTGCGGATCCTAAAACAATTAAGAAGTTTTGGAGCTTTTTATATTTCAAATGATCAAAAGCCATATCCCAAATTGACGCAGTTTTTAATGGTCTTGATTTTAATCGTTCTGTGCCAGCCGGCACCATAAAGGCATCTTTTAAAAATCTTTCTTCATCGATTTTACCATCAGCCATGTGCAAAATACGCGTACCATATTCTGCAACAGCCTGGGAATGCGTGACCACAATGACAAGCTTACCTTCTTGGGCAATTTGTTTAAGTAATTCAAGCACTTCTGTCGTATTCACCGAATCCAATGCACCCGTTGGTTCATCAGCAATCATAATATCCGGATCAGAGGCTAACGCACGTGCAATCGCGACACGTTGTTTTTGACCACCTGACAATTGCGATGGGTACTTATTGATATGTTCAGCTAACCCAACTTTATTTAATAACGCTTTTGCTCGCTCTTTGCGTTCGGAAGCCGACAACGTTGTCATATTCAAACTTGTTTCAACGTTTTCTAAGTTTGTTTGATAATTAATCAAATTAAAACTTTGAAAAATATAGCCAATTGTTTCTCGGCGATAAATATCCAGCTTTTTCTCTTGTTTATGATCAAGTTTGTCATTGTTAATATTTACTTGACCTTCAAAATTACGATCTAACCCACCAATAATATTCATTAATGTGGATTTACCACCGCCAGATTCACCTAGAATAGAAACAAATTCTCCTTTATCAAATGATAAATCAATACCATTTAAAACTGGAAATTCCTCTTTACCTAAATAGTATGATTTTTTGATATTTTTAAGCTCTAAAAATGCCATATTGTCTCTCTTTCAATTATTGTTTTGCTTTACTGACCATGTTCACGCAGCCAAGGTTTGTCACTTAATGCATTTTCTGTCAAAACGCGATGTAGTGTTTCTTGTGCCTGTGGCACAAACATCTGTGGCTCAGGATTGACAGGTACAAATTGCAAATCCAATGTTTCCGTGCCATCTTTTTTCATGGTACCACCGACTTGCCTAACTTCAAAACCGAGGCCTATTGTTTCTTGCGCATCGCCCCATGAGTTTTTATCAGTCATATTCGTCGATAAACCGAGCATGCGAACGACCTCAATATCTAAGCCCGTCTCTTCTTTAAATTCCCGCACAACAGCTTGCATTGGCGAATCACCATATTCTAAATAACCACCCGGAAATCCCCAACCTGTTTCAGAATCCCATCGTTTTTCTAATAAAATAGCGTCATGCCTATCGTTCCATAATATACCATATGCGGACACAAAAATCATACCCTCATGGCCAACTTTATCACGCATTCTTGCAATATAATTTTTTTCTGACATATATTCTCACTTACTTAATAAATTTATGTGCGCTAGTTATTTTCAGCTGCGGCAAAATCTGGTAATAAACTCTTGGCTAGATCGTATAACAAATCTTTATTAATAAAATCTTCGGCAAATATGTCTGGTAGAATGTCTGTCGCAATATACTTAACACTTGCCATATGTTTAAACTCAGATAACGCCTCCAAACTACTTTGAAAAATATTAACAAACACCGGTTCTGGATTGAATTTTTCCAACTCTCCATATGCTTCATACATCAGATCAACTTTATCGGCTATCGATAATATTTGTCCCTCAATACTACCATCTTTACCTTCACCTAGACGACGTGTATAAGCCGACTGAAATTGACGAGGAATTTCTGTTTTAATGAAATTCTCGGTCATTGAATCCTCAACATCAGCAAGCATAGAGCGTAATGTTGACGTTGCATACTTGACAGGGGTTTTAATATCACCAATAAATCGTTCAGTATAATCATGGTTTAACGCTTTTTCATAGACAGACTGCCAATTAATTTTTGCGCCGTTTTGTGACTCAACATCGGCTAAGAATTGCGCAATCTGTGTCACTTTCCAAGAATGTGCGGCAACATTATGTGGCTGATATTTAAAGAAACCGGGTGCGCGGTTAATGAGTTCTAGTTGATTCATCCCCATAAAAAATTCGTGCATTGGCATAATAATATTTTGCATTTGATAGTTAACAATTACCTTAGATGATTGTCATCCTAAACAAACGCTTTCCTCCTTCTACTAAAAAATCGTTATTCTTATCATACACGACTTTTATCATAGGTGCACGCACAACCATATACTCATTAATTTTATAATAAATCACACCTTGTTAATTTGACATTATTTGTAAGTCATATTAGTTGTTTCTACTAAAAAAGAGCTACTACAGCTCTTAAGCAATTTATTTTTCTGAAGGCTTATCGGAATCAACAGTGATTTTTTCAACTGTCTCTTCTTTGTCTTCATTATCAGCAGGCTTCAAATCTTCAACAGCTGGTTTAGAATCTGTTGGGTTAATTTTTGGCTTAATTGTTCGAATAGCTGCTGCATCATATGTTAGGATAACACCTTCCGCATTGAGGTCAACTGTTTTATTAACATGATCTACGCTTTCCACAACAGCATGCAAACCACCAATTGTCACCACCTCTGAGCCTTGTTCTAAACTATTTTGACGTTCTTCTTGTGCGGCACGTTGTTTTTTCTGTTGACGGCTCATAAACCACAACATACCAACAATAACAACGATTGGGAGAATTAAATTGATATTCATAATAACGATTTCCTACTTTCTTAACTATGTTTGCCTATTTTTGACAAACATTCTACTTTAATTATATCAAACTATTGTTTATTAATTTAAAATAAACGCGCATTTGGTTTATTATAACCATACTCTTCCATGACTGTCTCGCGAAATTCCAGTAATTCATCATTTTCAATAGCTGTTCGCATATCTTCCATAAATTGCAATAGAAAACGCAAGTTATGTTGTGAAGCTAATTGTGCGCCCAATATTTCATTAGCATTAAACAAATGATGCAAATAAGAACGTGTTAAGTTTTCAAAGGGATTGTATGCTGGGTTATCAAATTGTGCTTGATTACCAAACTGTGTTGTCCTAATTTGATTTGGTGAATAATAACTCAAATCTGGATCTAATGGTGTGAAATCGTTTTTGTACTTTGAATTTTTAATAACAACACGGCCACGTCGTGTCATTAATGTACCTTTACGCGCGATACGCGTTGGCAAAACAGAGTCAAACATATCCACACCACGAATCACGCCATCTATTAATGAATCTGGCGCAGCGACACCCATCAAATATCTCGGCTTGTCTTCGGGTAACAATGGCATTGTAAAATCTAGAACGCGATTCATTTCAAGCTTCGACTCGCCAACAGACAAACCACCAACAGCATAACCTGGCAAATCCATGCTGACTAAACCATTTGCTGATTCTGTACGTAGCGCTTTAAATCCAGCACCTTGGACAATACCAAATAGGCCTTGTGAATCTGGATTTTTATGTGCAACTTGTGCTCGCTCGGCCCATCGTAAAGAGCGTTGCATTGAATTTTTGATATAATCATATGTTTCAAAATATGGGATGGCTTCGTCAAGTTGCATCATGACATCAGAGCCTAAGTTATTTTGGATACGCATGGCGACTTCAGGTGATAAAAACATTTTATCCCCATTAACGTGATTCTGGAAAGTCACGCCTTCTTCTTGCAGCTTGCGCGCATCAGACAATGAGAACACTTGGAAACCACCCGAATCTGTTAAAATCGCCTGATCCCATCCCATATACTTATGTAACCCACCAGCTTGAGCAATCAGTTCATCTCCTGGACGTACCCATAGATGATAAGTATTACTTAAAATAAATTGCGAACCAATATCTTTTAGCTCTCGTGTACCCACACCTTTTACTGCACCTTGTGTGCCAACAGGCATGAACATTGGTGTTTCAAAGGTCCCATGCGGCGTATGAATACGACCACGACGTGCACCTGTATGTTTTTCAGTATGGAGGTGTTCATACCATACTGCTGGTTTTTTATTTGTCATTTTTCCCTCGTTTATTGTGCAATTTCAGTCCATTCCATTTTACCAGTTTTCTCATAACAAAAAAAGTATGACGAACATATCCCGATAATAATTTAATTAAATCGTTGTCTCCAATTGCGCTTTCACTGCAATTAAACTTTGCTTTCTGTCATCTAAGACAGCCAATTCAGTGGCAACGGCATCTAATGCTTCATCTATAATGGCAATATTTTGTTGCCGCTGTTCAGAGGTCCCGCAATGCTCATCATGCATTTTTTTGATTATTTTAATAATTGTTATTGATAATCCCATCTTTTTAAGCGCAATAATCTCTTGATAATCGTCGACTGTTTGATCTGTGAAATTGTACTTTCCTGCTTTTTTAGACGGCGTTAATAATCCTTGCTCTATATAAAATCGAACAGTGTCTTTTGTTGCCTCTGTTTTGGTCAAAAATGTCTTCAAGAACATAATTTCTCCTTGCGCGGGGGTCAACCCCCTATGTTTCAATAAATATAACACAAAAAGGCGGTAATTCAATGACTGTTTCAATTTTAATTTTTCTCTATGCAACATTAACAAGTGTAGCTCTATTTTCGGCTCATAAGCAACTACCTGCTTGGCTCACGTTTTTCAATATATTTGCCATCACAATACTATACCTGTCAATTTTGCATCTTGGATGGCTCGTCATCGGCTTAATCATGTTAATTTTGACTGCAATAAGCAATGCCCTTGTGTTAAATGGCAGAGTATCAGCTCGCCATTTAATCATCCGTATTCTTTTTTCAATATTGGTTTTCTTGCTCACTTTAGCATAATATTCCTCATTGGCGCTTATAACTTTAGTACAAAAAAACTTTATTGGCTATAACCAATAAAGTCATTAAAATCATACAACACCTTTTAATTGATTATTTTCCGACATACTCCAATAACTATCGCTTGTGACAATGAAGGAATCAAACATTGGTGACGACATTTGTTCACCCAAAACTTTCAAGCGTTGGCTAAATTGGATATCCGCATCTGACGGTTTGAGATTGCCACTTGGATGATTGTGTATAATCATAAATCCTAGCGCATTTGCTTGCAAAACACGTTGAAAAATTTCACGAGGCGATGCTTGAACGTGTGTCAGAGTTCCCACAAATACGGTTTCCCAACCAATAACATTGAGTTGTGCATCAAGTAGCGCAATGCATAACTGTTCTTGAGACAGATGCCCTAACTTACGTTGTGCATAATCGCCAATTTCTTCAGAAAATTTAGCGCTTAATAATTTTGGGCGTGTTGCAACAGCAATACTTTTCCCAATAGCAACACCAATTAACAACGCTTTATTATGTGTCGGATTCTGTGCTATAAAGTCTTCTCCAACATCATGGGTTATTTCATTTAAATCATAATCGTTTGGAAAATAACGTCGTAAATCATGTACAGCTTTTTCCCCATTTTTACCAAAAACGGCATAATATTTTTTAATTTGGTCATTTAAAGTCATGTTTCACCTCTGTAAAGATGATACGTGATTACGACTGCTTTTTCACAGTCAGTAAAACACGAATTGATAAACATGCGGCTAATACAATCAAAACAACGTCTGTTCTAAATAACCAAGTCGTGCCGAGATGAGTTGATGAAACTAATTTACCCACTGCACTGGCATGGTTTTGAAAAGTTGCAATAATGCCAGCTGCCAGTGCGATACCCACCGCGGCTGAATAATTATTTGTGGCTGCAAAAATTGAATTTCCGGCGCTTTGATAATGAGCCGGTACATGACTAACGGCATGTGTCATGTTATTACCAAACCAAAAACCAGCGCCTAACTGTATAACCATAAAACTAATGGTCATGCCATACAAACTAATCGGTAATGTCGCCATCAAAACTGTTCCAGTAATCATTAGCATCAAACCAATAGTAAGTGGCAATTTTGCGCCATAACGGTCGTACATTCGACCTGAAATAATTGCCATTAGCGCATAACCTACTGCACCAGGTAATAACGCTAACCCAGCAACTTGAGAATTTTTAAGTAATACAATTTGCAGTGCCATAGGTACCGCGTAATTAAAGGTCAAGTTCACAACCTGGATGATAAAAGAAGCGACAATACTTAACGAAAACACGTTAAACTTAAAAATATCTGGGTTCAAGAGTGGATTCTTAGCCTTTCGAGCATAGAAAAGATAACCAGCAATGCCACCAAACATGAGTATTAATAGCGCAACGCTCACCGTATTTACAAGGCCATGTGTACTGATGCGTTCAATTACAAAAATACCCGCTACGAAAAAAACGCTCAAAAGCAGCCAACCGATGATATCTAACTTTTCCTTAGTCAAAATTGACACCTGACGGATCGTAAACCAACCAAGAACCAATGAACCAATTTGTACGGGTAAAACCACCCAAAAAACTGTATGCCAACCAAAATTTTGAGTTAAGTAGCCACCAAACGCTGGGCCGAGGGCTGGCGCAAACGAAATGATTAATGATCCCAATCCTACCATTGACCCTCGTTTACTTTCGGGCACCTGTTCAAAGATGACATTATACATCAAGGGTAACCCGACACCGCCACCAATACCTTGTAATAAACGACCAAACAATGTCAAACCAAAATCACCACTTAACGCGTCGATTAAAACACCAATAATAGAAATGACTGTCGCTACCATAAATTGACTTCTATTGGTAAATCGTTTTTTCAGCCATGGTGATAGAATAACGACCATACTTGTGAGTAAGATAACGCCTGACGTCAACCATTGCACTGTGCTAGATGTCACATTAAATTCGACCATAAGTTGTGGAAAACTCACATTTAATGCTGTTTCTAGCATAATATCTGAAAATCCCAACAAGCCAATAGCTAAAACACTTAAAATTAAACGTGGGGATAATTTTTTATCTAATTGTTTCATATCTTTCCTCGTACCTGACTAACAAAATATAATGAGCCAGTAAAAACTACAATATCAGTCTTAGTTTGATGGTAAGCTTCACGCCAACTAGGCGCAGTCGAGACGCCATATTTTTTGGCAACAGAATCAATATCCAAACTGTGACGTCCATTTGGGCCAACAAACGGCACCAATATCATTTGAAATCGGCGATTCTTTATAATTTCATCAAACTCCAATACCACGTTTTTGTCCATCAAGCTACCAATAATTAAGGTGATCGTTTTTTCTTGGTAAGATTTTGTATTAAGAGATTCATATAATTTCTTTAAGCCTTGGGCATTGTGTGCGCCATCAATTAGCACACCAGGCTTAACACGTTCAAAACGGGCTGCCAGTTGACTATCGCCCAGGCCTTTACTGATTTGTTCAGGCGTAATTCTACTATCAAATGCACTAACCGCTGCCACAGCCGTTGCAGTATTTTGAATTTGGTAATGACCCGGTAAGCCTTGCTCAAATACACCAATTTTTCCTCTCAACAAAGGGCTTTTTGAACGACTAGCAACGACTAATTGTGCCTCTTCAGGTAGATCACCAATAACCACTGAGCTATCATCTTGAATAATTCCTGCTTTTTGCCAAGCAATTTCCGCGATTGTATGGCCTAACAAAGCTTGATGATCCAAACCAACACTAGTAATAACTGCCACTTTTGTCCGTTTCATCACATTAGTTGAATCTAATTGACCACCAATCCCCACCTCGATAACCATGGCATCTAATTGTTGTTTTGAAAAGTAGGTCAACATAATAGCCGTTAATACCTCAAACTCAGTGGGTATATCTGGCGTTAACTGTTTATCTAATATTTTCAAGCATTCAGCCACCTCTTTTGTGGTGGTCACTAGATCCGTTTTAGAAATCAATTGATTATTGATTTGTATCCGCTCCCGAAAATCAGTAATGTATGGTGACATATATAGACCAGTTTGATACCCCGCCACACGCAAAATATTACTTACCATGGTAGACACTGATCCTTTACCATTTGTTCCTGTTATGTGAATAGCTGGTGGTAATTTATTTTGAGGATTATCTAAAGCACCGAGTAAATCATACATCCGATCCATTGACTCTTTTTTGCCGCCCTTTGGTCGACTGTGTATAAACTGGATTGCCTCTTCAACTGTTTTCATTAACTTGCTCCATAATTTACTAGTTATAATTATAACGAAAAACCATCCAAATTTTGTTTTGGACGGTTTCATCGTGTGTATTTAACTATGATATGCCTAATTTCACCACTTCAATTGATGACAAATCGACCCTCAATTGAATAGCCACTAAACAACACTAATATAATTAATCTTTTTCACGTACAGTAAATTCACGACGTTGGCGCGGTGCGCCGCCGTTTGAATGACGTTCAGTAGAACGGCCATCACGACGCTTATAGTCACCAAAACGACGTTCGCTACTTGCAGCAGAAGAGCCACCATCACGTCCTGAACGACGTTGTCCACCACCGTTACGTGATGATTCGCCATTGCCGCGACGATCGCGATTACCACGATAACCGCCGCCACCATTGCCGCCACGACGACGATCACCACCGCCATTACGTGAACCACCACCACCGCCACGACGACGTGGTAATGGACGTTCACGCGTAATCTCGACAGGTGTGTTTTGTTTTTCTAAATCGGCAACAGAAGATAATAGTGCAGCTGCTAATTGCTCAGATGAATACTTTGACGTCAACTTATCAACTTCTGATTGAATGTCTTTAACGTCTACAGCGTTAACAATTTGATCAACTTCGCCCGCAGCATTTTTAATTTTACCAACACGTGCTTCTTGCAAAGAAGCTGGTTCTAATGCTGTCATACGCTTTTTAGTTAAGTCTTCAACAGCACGTAAGTAATCCATTTCATTTGGCGCTACAAGTGTGACAGACACACCCTTTGCTCCAGCACGCCCAGTACGTCCGATACGGTGAACGTATGATTCAGGATCTTGTGGAATATCAAAGTTATAAACGTGAGAAACGTCCTTAACATCCAATCCACGTGCTGCCACATCAGTTGCAACTAGTATATTGATTTCATGTGATTTAAATTGCGCCAAGACACGTGAACGCATTTGTTGTGTCAAATCACCATGCAGACCAGCTGCATGATATCCACGTGCTTCTAATCCGCGTGATAATTCTTCAACACGACGCTTTGTACGACCAAAGACGATCGCCAATTTTGGTGCTTGTACATCAAAAATACGTGTCATGGTATCAAATTTTTCATTTTCGCGCATGCGAACAAAGTATTGATCAACTAAATCAGTTGTTAATTCTTTGGCTTCAATTTGAATATGCTCTGGGTTCGTCATGAACTTAACACCGATGCGCTTAATTGCTGGTGGCATCGTTGCTGAAAATAGTAATGTTTGACGATCAGCAGGTGTGTTCTTAATGATTGACTCAATATCTTCCAAGAAGCCCATGTTCAACATCTCATCAGCTTCGTCCAATACTAACGTCTTCACGTTATCAATTTTAACGGTCTTACGGTTGATATGGTCAAGTAAACGACCCGGTGTACCAACAAGAATTTGAGGATGTGACTTCAGATTTTGGATTTGGCGACGAATGTCAGAGCCACCAAAGACAACCTGTACATCAACGTGCTTATCATGACCCAATTTCTTTAATTCATCGGCTGTTTGAATAGCTAATTCACGAGTTGGTGATACAATTAATGCTTGTATATTTTTATTGTTTAAATCAATATGTTCTAATATTGGCAAACCGAAAGCTGCTGTTTTACCAGTTCCTGTTTGCGCTTGTCCAATAACATCTCTACCAGACAAAGTTAACGGAATTGTCTTTTCTTGGATTGGCGTTGCTTCCACATAACCATGTGTTGTAATAGCATCTAAAATATCCTGTGACAAACCTAATTCACTAAACTTCAAAATTTTTCTCCTCTGCGCTCTTTGGCGCGTAAACGATTAACAAGTTACTTCACAATTTTAATCGCTGTCATTTGTTCAAAAAGTGCCTTAGCCAATGGCTGCCAAGCAGCACCTTTTGCATGTTCGTTACTCAATAAAATCACTGCATCCTGACCATTATTTGTCGCTACTATTGTGGATTCAAACCCCATAATAACACCATGGCCGGTGTTGTAGTCACCATAATGATACAAACCACTTGCATACTTCATACCATCGGCGGGGCGCCACATAGCATTTAATTCCTGCACATCCAACAACTTATGATCTGACAATAAGCGATAATAACGATATAGCATACCTGTTGTCATTGCCATGTTGCCAGTACCTGTCTCGGTAGCATAGGCAACAGAATTATCTGTGTTGAACTGACTATAATCAGTGGTTTTGTAACCAATTGTTCGATGTGAATTGGTTACGAACGTTTTATAGTCAGACACATTCAGGTGGTGATGCTTATTGAAAAAATCATTAAACAATTCTGAATATGTTTTATGCGTAATTTGCATCAAAATACCAGCTAACAAACGATAATTAACCGCCTGGTAAGACCAATTATTTGATGCTAACAACGATACATGATCCGCATCAAATTGAACATTAGCAGCTTCCGATGTAAACGTTTTGGCACTTACCTTTTGCGTCAGCCCGCTAGTCATTGTCAACATCTGTTGAATAGTGATATTCTCCGCATTAGGTATATTAGGATAATATCGACTCAAAGGTGTTTCGAGACTTATTTTTCCCGCACGGACCTGCTGCATCACTAGCGTGGCAGTAAAGCCCTTTTGAATGGACGCAATTTGATAGACGGATTGCGCATTATTCAAACGGTTCTGCTCCTTATCCGCATAACCAAAACCTTGTTGCAAAATAACACGGTTATGATGAACAATTAAAGCGGTGCCAATATACCCAGAATCTTTTAGTTGCGTGTTCAGGCTAACTGCTAGCTCATCGTTTTTTAAAAAGATATCCTTATCAAGGTCATTCTTCTCATTATTACGCGAAATTGGTTGCTTACTTTTTTTCACAACTCTTGACCGGTTCATCGTCAAGTGTTTGACGATATACACGCTGCCAGTACCTAACATAACAAGCAAAATCACCCATAAAGCAAGGCATCTCCAAGTATGATACGTGATTTGATGATGTTGTGTACGTTTCATCTTTGCATCCCCAATACAAAAATTATTCTATCAATGCGTTAACAACGTTTTCAAGATGGATTCCGTGACTTGCTTTTAACAAGATCACATCGCCCGCCTCACCTAACGTTTGTAAATCCAAGGTCAATTCGGCTAATTGGTCGGTTGTATATTGATGCACATCCGATGATTTGAATTGTGTCTTTAAAATTGGTGCCATATTCTGATTGAATAAGTCACCGACTAAATAAACACCGTCAACATTGGCATCCAATACTTTTTGCCCTAAACCAGCATGCAATTCATTTGCCTGTTCGCCTAATTCTAACATATCACCCAGCACAACATACTTATGTTGTGCTGGTATTGCTTTTAAAGTCGCCAAAACTGCTGCCACTGCTGTCGGATTTGAATTATAGACATCACTAATCAAAATCACGCCGCGAGCAGTAACGAGCCGTTCTGTGCGATTTTTTGTCAAATCAAATGTTTGTAGCGCCTGTACGGCATTTTTTAAATCAATATGTAATAAGATACCCGCTGAAATCGCTGCGAGCGCATTCATAATATTATACCCACCAATTAAAGGAATTGCAAATCGAGTATTTTGGTAGACAAAATTTGTATGATCAGATGCTGTTTCCACAGCACCAATATCTTGTCCAAACCGCACCACTTTTTGAGTGACAACAGCTTGTGTCAAAAGTGGCTCATCAAAGGGAATAAACAATACGCCTTCAGCCTTCAAACCACTTGTAATTTCTAATTTTGCCTTGGCAATGTTTGCGCGTGTTTTAAAAAATTCAATATGTGCTTCACCTATCATGGTAATAATTGCAACATCTGGTTGAACTAATTGAGATAACATAGTGAGCTGCCCAGGACGATCCATGCCAAGTTCAACAACTAATACCTCTGTTTCCTTTGACATGGTTAACAAAGTCATTGGGACACCAATTTCATTATTGAAGTTATCTGGTGTTTTAAATGTTTTAAATCCCGTTGAGACAATCGCCGATGTCATATCTTTCGTTGTGGTTTTACCATTAGATCCTGTAATGGCAATTACTTTAGGGTTAATTTGTTGTCTATGATAGCTAGCAAGTTGCTGTAAGGCTTTTAGGGTATCCTTGACTATAATTGCAGGTAGCGCCTCACTGATGGCATGGTTATCATCAACTAAAACGGCTGTTGCGCCTCTATCTAGGGCATCTTGTAGATATCGATGACCATCACTATCAGCAACTAGTGCAACAAATAAATCACCAGTCTTGACATCTCGAGAATTAAACGCCACACCTGTTACCTTAATTTGATCATTACCTTGTGTCGTAGCACTTAAAATAGTGCCTATTGTTTTCATTGAATAATTCATTTATACTCCAAAATAACAGCACTACTATGTCAAAAGTTTAACCGCGACTGTGTAACATACGCGCTCAACTAATTATCATTAGTGCATTAATGATAATTACATTGTATCAAGAATTTTTCTTAAATACTGTAATGCTTTCAATATGTGACGTTTGTGGGAACTGATCTACTGGTAGAATCGTGCCATTAAGATGATACCCTTGTTCTAAAATTTCAGCTGCATCGCGCGCTAAAGTAACTGGATTACAACTAATGTAAACCAAACGATCTGGTCCCATATCAACTGTTGCTTGGATGAGTTGACTCGTTAGTCCTCGTCGTGGTGGATCAACAAAAACAACATCTGGTTTAAGCCCAGCGTCTTGCCAACGTTTAAACTGCTCCGGTGCATCTGCTAAAATATACGTCACGTTTTTGATTTTATTAGCCTTAATATTCAGTTGCGCATCTGCGACAGCACCTGGCACAACTTCTACACCCAGCACCTGTTTAACCTGATTAGCAACGGTGATGCCAATTGTTCCAATCCCTGAATACGCATCAATAACAACATCAGTTGTTTTGAGATTAGCCTTCTGAGCAGCTAGCTCATACAATTTCTCTGTCATCTGTGGATTGACTTGATAAAAGGAATTTGGACCAATAACAAAATTATACCCCAATAATGTATCATGAATAGCGGATAGTCCCCAAAGCGTTCTATTATTCGGACTTAACAAAACATATTCTTTTTTAGGACTATAATTAAAAATCAAGCTCGTTAAATCGGGTAACTGTTGACAAATATCAGCGATAATATTTTCTTCAAATTTAATCGTCTCATGATTGGATACGAGTACCACCATTAGCTCATGCGAGTAAAAACCCCGACGAATCATAATATAACGCATAGCACCTTGCCCAGTATCTGGGTCAAAAGCGCTAATATCGTATTTTTCTAATATATCACGCACCGTAGTAATAGCCTTGTCAATGTTAGCATCATTCACAAAATAATCTGTCATGGGTACTAACTCATGGCTTCCACGACGATAAAAACCACTTGTTAAATGACCGCCTTGCCATTTAAGTGGGACAATTGTTTTATTACGGTAATACGACGGTTCATTCATACCAACAGTTGAATCAACGGTGCTCACTATACCACGTTGATCAAACAAACGTTGAATTTGCATTTGTTTTAATTCAAGTTGTGCCTGATATTTTAAGTTCACTAGTGGTGCTGTTCCTGCATCGATTAAATATTGACGCTGGCTATCTTGGCGTTTATTGGACACATTTAAACGTTCGAGCACTTGAGCATAGCCAGAAAACTTATCAACTTGCGTCACTTCTAATACTATTTTTTCACCTGGAATAGCATCTGCTATATATAATGGATATGATGGTGTGATATTCACGATTCCCATGCCATCAATTCGTATATCATTAACTTCTGCCACTATTTTTTCATGTAGTTTAACTGGAATAATTGTCCGTGCCATAATTTCAATACATATGCAATGGTAAATTTTGTCAATTCATCGGTCTCAACGGGGATAATATAGCATCCACAATAACAAATTATTTATCACTTGCGATATTCTCTTTCATTATAATTTAACAATAAAAGCGTTCACCAAAGTGAACGCTTTTATAAAAACGAAGTATATTATTGTTCTTCGTTGTTTTTGAAGCCAAATCCAGCGAATTTCTTGTTGAACTTGTCGACCGCACCATCTGCTTGCGTAAACTTTTGCTTACCCGTGTAAAATGGATGTGAATCTGATGTAATATCCATACGAATAACAGGATATTCTGTACCTTCAAAATCAGTTGTGTCATTTGATGTTACAGTTGAAGCTGACAAAAACTTCTTACCTGTTGAAGCATCAAGGAAGACGACCTTTTGATATTTTGGATGGATTTCTGCTTGCATAATAAATTCTCCTTAGCGCCCTGATACTTCTGTAACAGAGTCAGTATATAACTAGTATATCTTAGCATAACGCATATTAAATTGCAACAACTTCAGAGATACCTAGTCATGGCATTAAGTTAATAAGGTCAATGCCCTCAATTGTAATATCAGCACCTAATGTCGTTAACTTATTTTGAATGCGATCGTAGCCTCTTAAAATATGATCGGCGTCATTAATGATTGTCTTTCCTTCGGCCATTATAGCTGCAATGATTAAGGCCGCACCTGCTCTAATTTCAGCTGCCTCGACATCTGTTCCAACTAATCTAGGTGAATGATTAACGCGAATGTGGCCTGGCTTATCAGAATCAATATCCCCACCCATTCTCCTCAATTCTGCAACATGTTTAACACGTTTTGGATAGATTGTATCGTTAATACTACTCTCACCAGAAGCCATCAACAATAACGGCGTGATTGGTTGTTGTAAATCTGTCGCAAATCCAGGATATGGCATCGTTTTAATATTGACTGGTTTCAGATCATCTGATTTGTATACATGAATCGTATCTTCACCGATGTCTAAATTAACACCCATTTCAATCAATTTTGATGTATATGATTCCAAATGTTCTGGGATCACATTTTTAATTGTCACACCGTCACCAAATGCAGCTGCCATACTCATGTAAGTACCCGCTTCAATACGATCTGGAATAACAGTATGTGTATTACGCGCTTTAAGACTCGGTACACCAGCAATTCGAATCGTATCTGTCCCTGCGCCTCGCACATTGGCACCCATATTATTTAAAAATGTTGCGATATCAATAATTTCTGGTTCACGTGCCGCATTTTCGATCACTGTTTGACCCTTTGCACGCACAGCGGCCAAAATAATATTAATTGTCGCACCCACAGACACAGTATCTAATGCAATTCGTGCACCTATTAACCCATGTTCTGTTGCATCAATATGAATAATATCATTACTTTCAGTAACTGTCGCACCAAGCGCTTCAAATCCCTTGATGTGTTGATCAATAGGACGCCTGCCTAAATTATCACCACCAGGGAATGTGACGGTTGCACGGTTAAAACGACCCAAAAGCGCACCCATAAAATAATATGAGGCACGTAAGGACTTGATTGCACCACTTGGTAAATCACTCTCTGTAATATGTGTTGGATCGATGTCTAGATTACCATTTGCAAAAGTTGACTGCACATTCATTGCGTTCAAAATCAACTGCAAATTTTTAACATCCAAAATCTGTGGCACCGTGTCAAATTTGACCGGTGTGTCGGCCAAAATAGCAGCCGGTATTAATGCTACTGTCGAATTTTTTGCGCCACCGATTGTGACCTCACCATGGAGGCGTTTGCCACCGCGTACAATTATTTTAGCCATGAATTTTCCTTGTAAAAGTTATAGTCCAAATTCAATTATACAGTGAAAATGGCTGTAACTCAAATTAAATTAGAAATTAGATTAACGAATCTCCACATGAAGTTCGTTAATCAAGGCAGTTGTTACCTTTTCAAAATCCGCGTTGACCTCTGCTTCTAGCAATGTCCCATCGTTATCTTGATAGGTTAGTGTGTAGGCTAATGACTTTTTCCCAGAAGGTAGTTTATCCCCTTTATAGACATCAAATAACTTAATATTGACTAGTTTATCACCCGAGACTTGCGCGATTAGTGATTCAATAGTTGCATGCTTAATATCTGCGTCAACTAATAGCGCGGCATCACGACTCATCTGAGGAAAACGTGAAACCTTATGATAGTGTACATCAAGTTCTGAATTAGACATCACAGCAAACAAATTTAACTCAAATCCAAAAACTGACGATAACTTTTGAGCTTTAGTAATTAGTGGGTGTATTTGACCAACAAAACCAAGATACACCTCACCAGCATATATATCGGCCGTCTGTCCTGGATGCATGTTAACATGACGATCAGTTGCGACATAGGTCACATGATTAACACCTATTTGATTCAAATAGTCTGAGACAATGCCCTTGATATCATAGAAATCAACCGGTCGATCTGTTTTCAGTGCTTGCCAAGTCGAGTTTGCATAATTACCAGTTAAAATACCAGCAATATGTTCCATTTCAGTGGGTAATTCATTCTTTTCATTTGCTATAAAAACACGTCCTTGTTCGTAAAGTGCAATATCACGAACAAAGTGATTCACATTATAGGCCACATCTTCAAGCAAACCTGCTAATAAGTTTTGACGTGCAGTGGTACGATCTGAGCTCATTGGATAGTCTAACGTTAATAGCTTTGCTGTTGTATTTTCAGCAAATTGTTGTGCCTTTTCTGGCGTCGTCAACACATAAGAAATAGCTTGGTTCAGACCCAGACTTTCCATAATACGCCGGCTAGCACGTATTTGGCGTTGTTGTTGTGTTAATTGACCAGGCGTTGTTGGCCCATATGGCAATGTCACAGGCAGGTTATCATAACCATACAACCGTGCGATTTCTTCAATGAGATCAGCTGTAATGCCCATATCCGGACGGCGTGCTGGCAAAATTACTTCAGCATAATCGTCATGCGTTTGATAGTCAAAAGATAGTTGATCTAGAATCGCTGTTATATCACTTAAGGTCAACGCTGTTCCTAGAATTTGATTAACCCGTTGTGTTGACAGCGCGATTGTCTTAGTTGAGCGCTGAATATTTGACGCTACTACTTGCCCTCTAGCAACCTGTCCACCTGCCAATTCATCTGACAATTGCGCAGCATGATCTAGTGCTGTCAATGTATTGTCCCAATTGACACCGCGTTCAAAACGTGATGATGCCTCTGAATGTAAGTTGTGACGACGTGCTGTTGCACGAACAAGACTAGGATTAAATACTGCACTTTCTAGCACAATGTGTTTAGTTTGTCGGTCAACCTCAGAACTTTTCCCACCCATAACGCCTGCTAACATCAAAGGCTCGTCAACGGTTGCAATCACAATATCTTCACCTGATCGTAATTGACGTGTTTGCTCATCTAAGGTCACTAATTGCTCATCTTTTTTTGCACGACGAATATGTAATTCATGATGCGTTAATTTATCTAAATCAAAAGCGTGTATTGGCTGACCGTACATCAACATCATGTAATTCGTAATGTCAACAATATTATTAATTGGTCGCATGCCTGCGTTCCATAATCGCTTTTGTAACCAAAGTGGTGAATCCGTCACTGTCACATTGTTTATCACGCGTAATGCGTATTTAGGTGCTAATGAATCATCATCCAATGTAACGGTTACTTGCTCGCTGGCTAAAGACTCATACTCCACCAAATCAAAATCAGGCACCGTGACTTTTTGCTTAAGCATCGCCCCAAACTCGTAGGCAGTGCCGATCATCGATAACATATCTGCACGATTAGGTGTTAAATCTGTATCTAAAACAGGTTCATTCATTCCCAAAACTACAAGTGCATCATCCCCTGGTTTAACATGATCTTGTTCAGAAAAAATGTGTATACCATCTTCAAAATTTTTGGGTGCAATCTTGTTGTCAAAACCAATCTCTTGTAAGGCAACTAACATGCCATAAGAATCTTGACCACGTAATGTTACTTTTTCTAACGTCACCAACTCACCTGTATCATGCTTGATAATATGTGCACCAACGGTTGCCAAAATCACTAGCTGCCCTTCTGCAATATTAGGTGCCCCCGTAACAACTTGCACGAGATCAGATGTGCCAACATTCACTTGTGCTATCACCATATGATCAGAATCAGGATGGGGTTGAACCTGCATAACTTGTGCCACGATAAGACCGTCTTGTCCTTTTGCAATCGTTGTGCTCTCATTAATTTCAACACTCGTTCGTTCCACTTGCTCTGCTAAATCCGCTACAGCTGCTGGTTCCAAATTAATGGTGTTATTTAGATATTCATTCAGCCATGTCAAACTTGTTTTCATTTTCAGTTTCCTTTCCGATTAAATTGCGATAAGAATCGTATGTCATTGAGATAGAATTGGCGAATATCATCCACGCCATACTTTAGCATAGCAAACCGGTCTGGTCCTAAGCCAAAAGCGAAAGCAGAATATTTTTCAGGATCAATGCCATCCATCCTTAACACATTTGGATGTGTCATACCGGCACCCAGCACTTCAATCCATTCAATATCTTCTGGTTTCATATCTGGGGTGACTTCATTCCACGAAACGTCAACTTCGACAGAAGGCTCAGTAAATGGAAAATAAGATGGTCTCATACGGATTTGGTGTTTTTCACCAAACAATGCTTGCATAATCGAAAGTAACGTACCCTTCAAATCAGCCATTGTAATATTTTCACCAACAACCATCCCCTCAACTTGATGAAACTGATGAGAATGCGTAGCATCATCAGTATCACGACGGTACACTTTCCCAGGTGCAATCATTTTCAAAGGTCCTTTTGAAAAATCATGTTTTTCAAGTGAACGTGACTGTACGGGTGATGTCTGTGTACGCATTAAGATTTCTGGTGTGATATAAAATGTGTCTTGCATATCGCGTGCTGGATGATCTTTAGGCAAATTTTCTCGTTCAAAATTATATTCATCTGTTTCAACTTCTGGTGAATCAACTGTATCATCAATAATTTTAAAACCTAAACCAAGAAAATGTTGTTCAATTTCATCAATGATTTGTTGCAAAACATGCGGTTGTCCAACAGCATGTGAGCTGCCAGGTAATGTCACATCAATTGTTTCAGATGCTAATTGTTGATTTAATTTTGCAACTTCTTCGGCTGCTTTTTTTTCGGCTAACAAATTAGTAATTGTTTGACGTACATCATTACCAATTTCACCAACTGTTTTGCGTTCTTGAGCGGGTACATTCTTCATACCCTTAAGTAAGTTTGTTAACTCACCTTTTCTGCCTAACAAACTTACCCGTAATGATTCAATATCTACGCCAACAGTATTAATTCTTTCAATCGCTGTTGCTTTTAGCGCCGTGAGATCTTCAACTAAGCTCATAATTATTTCCTTTCAACTCCTGAATATCATGACTAATTCATAAAAAAATCCCATGCTATCAAAAAGATAACATGGGACGTTAATAACCGTGGTACCACCCAATTTTCTGGTTTACACCAGCTTTAATGACGATAACGTCGTCTGCCGTTGGCAATTAAGCCAAACACTCCTGACTGAAATTCTTTGAACGCTTTACTATGATACTTTCACCAAAAATATACCATTCGCTGAATCAAGCATGCAATTACTAGGTCATTCTCTGTGCTTAAAATATATAATTCTAATAATAATCCGTCGTATGCCGTCTATTAAAAAACGATACGTTATGACTATACTGTTAGTATATCATGCCCTATCGTCTCTGTCTTCAATATTTTTATTTTACTGGTTCGCTATTGTTAAATTTATCAGACCACTCATGTATGGCCGCCATCATAGGTCGCATTGCCTCACCAGCAGGTGTTAGCTTGTATTCAATTAAGCTAGAGTCTTCGTAAGTCACGCGATTAACGATGTTCACTGCTTCTAATTCTTTCAATCGCTCTACTAACACACGGTCTGAGCAGACTGGAATTGCACGTGAAATTTCTAAAAAACGCTTAGCCCCACCTATGAGTAGTGTTTCTATAATGAGACCATTCCATTTTCGTCCAAGAATTTGAAATGTCCTTGTAAAATTTTCGCAAAGTAAATCGTCTGTTTGTTCTGCCAATTTTGCCATATTTTTTGTCCTCGAAATGATATATACGTTAATACTAACACAAAACCGTTCTATGGACAAAAAGTAAGCAAGTTAAATGAGCGTCTTAGCAAGGTAGAAGCAACCCAAGATACCAGCATTATCACCATTTGCTACGGGTACAATATAATCGTCTAAATCTGGCACTTCCAAATAATCACTCATTTGCTTAGCAAAGCTTTCACGAATAAGTGGAAACAGGTCTTCTCGATGAGAAACGCCACCGCCAAATACAATTTTTTCAGGACGCAGGATCATCGTGTAATCTAGTGCAGCTTGTGCCAAATAATAAGCTTCAATCTTCCAAGCTAAGTGGTCAGCTGGTATTTCTTTAGCGCTCATTTGCCAACGTGCTTCAATCGCTGGTCCAGCAGCCAGTCCTTCTAAACAGTTGTCCCCGTGGAATGGGCAATGACCTTCATACGTGTCTTCTGGATGCTTTTGTAGGAAGATATGTCCTGCCTCAGGATGTCCGTAACCACTCACTAGATGACCACCAGAAACAATCCCAGCGCCCACACCAGTACCAACTGTCAAATAAACCATGTTGTTAACATCTTTTGCAGCGCCGGTTTCAAATTCCGCCCATCCAGCACCGTTAACATCTGTTGTCCAGAAATAAGGAATATCGCGCCATGCCTTCATACGTCCCAAAAAGTCATAACCTGACCAACCATGCTTAGGTGTAGCTAAGACATAGCCATATGTTTTAGAGTTAGTAACAATATCAATTGGCCCGAATGCTGCAATACCAATCGCATCAATATTATCAAATTGATCAAAAAACGCGATGACTTGATCTAATGTTTTTTCACCGTCCAGCGTTGGAAAAGCCGAACGTGCGACAATATTGTAATTTTCATCCGCGACTGCCACAACAAACTTTGTTCCACCTGCTTCAATTGCACCTAATAATCCCATTTTTTCTCTTTTCTGATACGTTATCAAACCCATATTACCTGAAAAAACAGCAATACTTGAATGATAGCATTTATTTTACACACTCGTAAATCTGTTTATTATTTAAAATTTATGAAGCGCTTACATTCCAGTGTAATCGATTATGATTACATATGTCAAGCGCTCTTCAGAATTTTTTTATGAAAATTTATTTTTTACATAATTATGCATCAAGTGTCAAATAATTTAGAATGGATAATCACTAGAACAAACAAAAAACCTCGTAATAATAAATCTACGAGGTTTGAAAAGATATTTATTTTACGATTTCACAAAATTCAACAATCACAGCATCTGGCCCCTCAACGTTGAAGAACTTAATGCCTTTTTCCCAAAAGGCTAAATGTTGTACTTCTGAATCAATTAGCTTGAAACCTTCAGCCTTTGCTGCAGCAAAGGCTGCATCTGCATCTGTTGTATCCATCGAAATATGGTTAATGGCACCAGGTTGTCCAGCTACTTCGTCTTGTTGCCACGTTTCAATCACAAGATTGTCACGCTTCATAAAGATAACATTTCCAACTGGAAAGTCGCCGGTCTTATTAAAACCAAGTTTTGTCCAAAAAGCTTCAGCGGTAGCTAAATCTTTTGTTGGAATACCAATGTGTTGCACACCTGAATAATAATCTGAAAATGACATATTATGCTCCTATACTGACATTCACAAAGACCGAAACTGTTATGTTTCACGCCTTTAAGTTCTAACTAAATACCTTGATGTTTCAAGTTAGGGAAGATATACTTATCACCCCACCCAGTGATACCACCTTGGAATAGAAAGGCAAATATTGTGCCTAAACCATAATTTGAAAAATCAGGCAAGATAATAATTGCGACAATACCAATAATTGTTGGTGGAATGTAAGATGCCCACATGGCTTTTGCAGCAGCACCCTTGAAATACTTAAATCGTAAGATTTGCATTAAATCATCTGCTGGATGCAAGATTAAATTAGTCCGTTGATAAATTGATATTGCTAGACCAATCATGACAACACCTAAGAAATTCAATAACGTATATATTACTGTGACCAAAACACTATGTGACTCTGGTAACACTTGGGAAAACGCACTAGCAAAAAAACTAATTAGCAGTGAGAACGGTACCATGAAGGCAATATTCCCAACAAACTTTTTCCAGTTAAAGTATCCTTGTAAAAACACATTCAATATAGCAATCAATACACCTACGATGAAGAATATCCAACCAAGTGTGCCATTAGATCCTTGAAAGACTGCCTTATTGAAGCCAGCCTGTGCGGCTGTCCAATATGCTGAACCTAAAAAAGTTGGGTGAATTTTTTGACTGGTAACGACTGTAAGCACATTACCTGCCGCGTTGATTATCAAAGAAAAAACAAAATATGATAAGGAAGCGCTAATCGTAAGCGTACGACCACGATTTACAGTCGCACCCTGTGTTACGTTTTTAGCGTTCATTCGATTATGCCTCTTCTCCACCAACCTTAACAACAGCCTTTGAAACAACGCCTAATTTACCATTTACGAAGTCATCAACTGTGTTATAGTCCAATTCATGTGACATCAATGATTCAACATCTAATTTACCAGATGACAACAATGCCAATGAATCTTCAAACGCATTCGGATTGATAAATGATCCTTGGATTGTTAATTGCTTTTGGAAGACTTCATAAGTATTCATTTCAAACTTAGCATCAGGACCACCGACACCAAACATCAACACTTGTCCGCCACGTGCGGCTGCTTCAATAGCTGCTTCTTGTGTTTGTGGCATACCTACAGCTTCAATGACAACATCATATTCAGCATCAGGAATTTTGTCACCGTTCTTTGTGTTGAAGATATTTTTAGCACCAAACTTTTCCTTGTTCATTGCAAGCTTTTCATCAACAATACCAGCCAAATCAACTTGGTGGATACCATATGCTTGCAAAATTTGTACGAACAATTCACCCATGAAGCCATCACCAATAACCAACGCCTTTTGATAAGGTGTTACCTTAAGCAATTGAATACCATGAACGGCACATGAAATGGGTTCAACAACAGCAGCTGACTTCAATGATACGTTATCAGGAATTGGATAAACAACTGAGGCTGGTGCTGTAAAGTATTCTTCAAAACCACCATCACGTGTAACCCCAACAGCTGATAAGTTTTCGCATAATTCTGGACGTCCTGTACGGCAGTACTTGCATTGTCCACAATAAATGTTAGGATCTACTGTTACGCGATCACCCACTTTAACATTTGTAACTGCTGAACCGATTTCAGCGACAACACCTGAATTTTCATGTCCCAAAACGATGGGAGGAACGGCTGGTGCTGAACCAGGCAAACCAGCGTACAAGGCATGATCTGTACCACAAATACCTGCAAAGGCTGTATGAATCTTGACCTCGTTTGGTTTAACTTCTGGTTGGTTAATGTCTTGTAACTCTAGCGACTTGATGCCTGTTAATACTAATGCTTCCATGATAATCTCCTTTTTCTGTTTGTGATTACTGTAACTTACATGGACAATACTAAACCTTACATTTTTATTTGTCAAGCGCTATTCAGGAAAATCAAAACATTCCAAAAATATAACTAAAAACAGTGTATAATGGTATAGAATGAAAGCAAAAATCTAGAGATTATTATCTCCAACAGTATGGAGGCCTATTATGGTTGCAAAACTAAGTGACGTCGCTGAATTAGCTGGCGTTTCAGTAACAACAGTATCACGTGTGATTAACAGTTACGGTTCATTAAGTCAAAAAACAATTGATAAAGTTCACGCAGCAATGCGTGAACTACGCTATCAACCTAATGCTATGGCGCGTTCATTGCAAGGAAAATCCTCACAGTTTATTGGATTGATTTTTCCTAATATTGAAAACCCTTTTTTCACAGCTTTAGTAGCTGAAATTGAAGAACTGCTATTTGCAAAAGGCTACAAAGTTATTATTGCCACAAGCTCAAATGATATTGAAAAAGAACAGCAATATTTGCAAATGTTAGCTGCTAACCAAGTTGAAGGAATTATTACTTCTTCTCACAATCCAAATATTGACAGTTACAAAGACAGTTTCTTGCCTATTGTTTCATATGATCGTTACCTTTCAGATACGATTCCAATCGTTTCTGAAGATAATTATCGCGGTGGTCATCTCCTTGGCGAGTACCTTGTATCAACTGGTGCAAAAAACATATTAATGCTACGTGATGATGATAATTCCAATTCACCCACTGCAAAGCGGTATCAAGGATTTACCGAAGCAACGTCCAACAAAAGTCATTTAACAACATTTGATTTCGATTCAAACCTTGTATCCAACGGTGGCGATATGCAAGCTATTGTTGATATTGTTGTTGACAATAAAATTGATGGCATCTTCGCCTTTAACGATATGATGGCCATTCAACTTCAAAATGCACTTCGTAAAGCTAATTTACGTGTACCAGAGGACGTGAACGTTGTTGGCTATGATGGTTCGCCCATTGTGCAATTACTTCATCCGGACCTACCAACAATTATCCAGCCCATCCATGAAGCTGCTCAACGTTTAATTGATACACTTTTCAATGAAATCAATAATGAACCAGCGCTATCAAACAATGTCTTACCCGTTAAATTACACATACCAGAATGATTTAAAAAAATATCCCCAAACATCTTGATTTGATGTTTGGGGATATTTTATTTTTAATCATTCACTTTAAAATGTGGCGCTTCATTATTTAAAACACGTACAACTTCTTGAGCTGCGACAAGCCCCACTTTATCAAACGCCTCACGCGATTTAGCTGCAACGTGCGGCGTTACAAAAACATTGGGCAATGCCAACAACTCATTGTTACTGGCAATAGGCTCATTTTCAACAACATCCAAACCAGCACCAGCAATCGTACCCAACTTAAGCGCAGTTATTAGTGCCTGTTCGTCCACAACGGATCCACGAGCAATGTTAACCAAGACAGCGTTTGTTTTCATTTTCTCAAAAACATCAGCATTGATCATATGATACGTTTTTGGTGTAGAGGGTAACGCCAAAACGATAAAATCAGATTCTGTATAAATTTCTTCTAATGTGGCCATGTGCCCATTTTTAACCAGTTTATCATGTCGTGCATAGGCCAAAACGTTAACATTAAAACCAGTTAGTAATTCGTCTATTTTTTGCCCAATAGCACCAAAGCCAATAATCCCGATTGTTTTGTTAGTTATTTCCTGACTAATTGGTACATTGCCTAGGGTTTCAGTAATACTTTGCCGTTGTTGATAAAATGCACGACCTGCCATCAGCATGTGCATAACTGCTGTTTCTGCAACGGCTGTTGCATTAGCACCTGGTGTATTTGTAACCACAATATGATGTGCAGAGGCATCTTCTAAATTAACATTATCATACCCAACACCAAAACGCGCAATAATCTTGAGTTGTGGCAACTTTGACATGATGGCATCTGCGACAGGATGCATCATCAATATCATACCATCAACATCTGGATAGTCCGTAAAGTCACTTACCTCTTGCTGCTTATTGATAATCACTTCAATATGATTCGACTCGAGATATGTCACAACAGATTGTGTAATACCTTCAAACACTAATACTTTTTTCATGATTCCTCCTCTAATATTTTTTATTTCAATATACTGAATGATCCTGGCATTAATTCAGCGATATTCGTTTGAATTTCTTTGCCTGAATCATTAATCAGCCAAATGGGCATTTTCGGATCAAAGAATTCAACCATTACTTGCCGACAGGCACCACATGGCGCGATGGGTTCATCTGTCCGACCAGCAATTACCAACCCTTCAAATTGTTGGTTTCCTGCCGCAATTGCACTAAAAATTGCTGTACGTTCCGCGCAGTTTGTTAAACCAAATGACACATTTTCAATATTTATGCCTTTAAATATTTCGCCAGATGCCGTCAATAGTGCAGCACCGACTGGAAAATGAGAATACGGTGTATAAGTGTGATCAAGTGCCTCTAAGGCAACAGTCACTAGTTCACGTGGCGCAGTTTTTTTAGTCATCATTTGTTGTCGATCCATTTCATAAAATCGTGTTTTTTAAAAAAAACACTTTGATTATTATATTTTCTTAAAATTAGATTATTTTCCATGTAAACTATTAAATTTCAATTATTTTACTAATAACTTTTCTAATTGATCAAGACGTGATTCAAAAACGCTAAAGGCCTGTTTTAAATAATCAGATCGATTCATATCTACACCAGCGCGTGAAATAATATTTAGTGGATAATCAGAAGACCCTGCCTTCAAATAAGTTTTGTAAGCTTCTGCGCCATTATTGTTAATAATACGGTCGGCTAATGTTGTTGCTGCTGCTTCTCCAGTTGCATACTGATAAACATAATAATTATAATAAAAATGTGGTATACGCGTCCATTCGTAGGCTATTTCTTCATCTGGGAACAAATCTGGCCCATAGTATCGTTGATTCAAAGCCGCATAGTAAGTACTCATTTTATCGGCAGTTAGGGCTTCTCCTGCAGCACTTTGCTCATGAATCCAGTCTTCAAATTCTGCAAATTGCGTTTGACGAAATACCGTCCCTTTAAAGCCGTCAAGATACTGATTCAAAACATAAGCTTGAAACTTAGGATCATCATTTGTTTTGAGCAAATAATCAGTTAATAGGCTTTCATTCGTTGTAGAAGCAATTTCTGCAAGAAAAATCGGATAGTCACCGTAATGATAAGCTTGTTGATGACGTGTCATATAAGAATGCACCGAATGCCCCATTTCATGGGCTAACGTATAGACATTATTCAAATTATTTTGCCAATTTAATAAAATAAATGGCTTTGTATCATAAGTGCCACTTGAATAAGCACCTGAGCGTTTCCCTTTGTTTTCTACGACGTCAATCCAACGCTCATCAAATGCTTTTTGAACAATTTCAAGATAGTCTTGACCTAATGGCGCCAATGCAGCCAGGACAATTTCTTTCGCACGATCATATGTCACTTCAAATTCAACCTCATCGACCAACGGCACATATAAATCATAAGAATGAACATCTTCAACGCCTAGTATCTTTCGACGTAAAGCAACAAATCGATGTAACAGTGGTAGATTTTCATCTACTGTTTGCCTTAACGTCTCAAAAACAGATGTTGGCAAGCTGTGCGGTAAAATAGCTGCTTCACGTGCAGAATTATAATGACGTACTTTTGCTAAAAAGTTATGTCCCTTAACATGTGACGACAATGTTGATGCAAACGTATTTTGCAGCTTAATATAACTATCATACAAAGTTTCAAAGGCTTCACGACGCAAATTACGTGACTTAGATTCAAGCAATAAACTGTACAATCCATTAGTTAAAGGTACAATTTCACCATCTTCTGTGTGCACATCAGCAAATGTCATGTCAGAATTGTCTAGCACACCAAATGTATTTTCTGATGCACTGAGAATATCACTCACTCCTGCTAGCAATCCTTCTTGATCTGCGGGTAATGTATGTGGTTTTTGTGCTTGTAACGTCTCAAACAAATGTGTATATGGTTGCAAGCCCTCTGTTGTTAAAAAGCGTGCCAAAGTATCATCTGATATATTTAAGACCTCTGGCTGAAAATAAGCTGTTGCTTCGCTGACTTCTGCCCAAAGCCCCTGTACCCGAGTATTAAAAGCCGCATACGTTTGATTAGTCGTGTCCTGGTCGTAAATTTGATGTGCGTACACATAAACCTTTTCTAACTGACGTTCTATCTTAAGATCGGCTTCTAAAGCGTCTTGAAGTATCGTTGCAGAATCACCAACATGGCCCACAAATTGTTTTAACTCTTTTAAATCTTGTTGTATTGTACTAAAGGCGATTTCCCATTGTTCATCAGACACAAAAATAGTGCTTAAATCCCAAGTTAATTTTTCAGGTACTTCATTACGTAATAGTTGTGCCATAGTTTTGATATTCAGTACTGGGATATGTAAACTATCCGCCGTACTGATATTTCTCCTTTTAACGATATGTTACTTCATTTTATCACTATTTTCTCACTTTACCTAGTTTTTCTTGTAATGAAGGGTACCATGTCAATAATTGGCGAACTAGTATATATTGCCCTTTTTTAAAAATAATATTGCGCTGTTCTAGATCGAATATTATTAAGGCGATTTGCTCATATTTGAACGCCACATCCCCCCGTAAATATTGGGTTAATTTCATAATGATATATTGTTGATGAACAACATGCCCGACCCCAACATGTTCAATCATTAACACCATCAATAAGCGCCAATGCCAATTAGGAATAAGTAACCCAAAAGTATTTCCTTGATGAATCCAGACCGGCGCAGTTAAGAGTAACCGCCCACTTTCATAAAGATACCGTACCAGTTTTTCATCCACACGCTTTTGAAACACAAGATGTTGTAACTTATAGATTTGCTTTTGCGTGTTTGTTGTCACTATTTGTGCGATTTGTTTGGGATGACTTAACTGTTCACTATATTTTTCTGTATACCGTACGCGTTCAAAATCATATTTCACAAAGTTTGTACGATATACGAATTTGCCAATATCAGGTAAATAAAAACGGATACTATTTTGCGCTAAAAATTTAAAAATAGTTTTTTGTGTCATATTTTTAACAAAATAGTTTTGCCCCAACAACCAAACAACATGAATATTTTGACTCTTATAGCCTGCATTTCGTTCATCAAGTCTTTTTTGTGAAATAGGGCTGCATTGATATTCAATTGCAATATACTTTTCCTTTCGTTTAATGAGAATATCAGGTCGTTGATTGATTTCAGGCAAGACGGCTTCAATGACAATTTCGCCATACGGTTGTAATTTACTTGCTAACTGTAATTTTCCTGATAAATGCTGTGCCGTTTCATTCTCTGAAAAAGTCGCACAATTAGAATTATTTTGATGTGCAAAATGTTTTTGATTAATTTCTCCACTTCTAAGGATGACTCTCTCTTGGCACCCAGGACATAAGAATTGTTGTTGTTTATTAGCTTCTGTTGCAAGAATATATTTTCTATCCTGATTAAGCGCAATAATCATAAAAGCACCTCCAATTCATTATACGAATTAGACGTGCTTTTGACGAAATTACTTTATTTTATTTTCTACCCAGTTGCTTAACCAAGTTAACAGCGTAATGACAATCAGGTAAATGATTGCAATAATCGCCCAGACACGGAATCCTTGTGAATTACGAGCAACGATTAACGTACCTGTTTGAGTTAATTCTAACAAGCCAATCGCTGATAAAATAGACGTATCTTTCAGCGTAATGATAAATTGATTAATAAAACTTGGCACCATAATGCGTAAACCTTGTGGCATAATGACTTTACGCATGGCATGACCATACGGTAAACCTAATGATCGTGCTGCTTCCATCTGACCACGATCTACTGCCTCAAAACCGCCACGTACGAAAGCACCAGTGTAGGCACCCTCATTTAAAATCAAAGTGATGATACCTGCCGTAAAGGCGGGAATTTTAATTCCTGTCACGCCAGGCAAGCCAATATAAATGAAAAATGCCAAAACCATCAAAGGTAACCCACGGAACAAATAAATAATCGTCGTTGAAATACCGCGAACCCACTTAAACTCACTAATACCCAACACACCAAGTAAAACTCCCCACAAAGAAGCTAATACAATAGCTATAACAGTTAATTTAATTGTTTGCCACAGACCCTTTAGTAAAGCGTTTTGGTTCGATTTTAGGATGCCTAAAATCGAACTATTGTCTTTTTTACTTCCTGAAAAAGTCGCCTGCTTAGCACCTAAATATTTGGTTACAATTTTATCATAGCTACCATCTTTTTTAATAGCGGCAAATCCCCTATTAAATGAAGCAAGAAGGGCCTTGTTCTGACCTTTTTCAACAGCGAAGCCGTAAGATCCAGCATTACCTGGGTTATTAGCATTCATTACTGTTAAAGACATACCATTTTTAATTGCATATTGTATCACTGGCATATCTTCAAATGTTGCTGCAGAATTACCGACTGAAACATCATTATACATTGTATCAGTATCATTAAAATACTTGATCTTAAAACCATATTTTGATTGCAAGGACTTCCCATATTCTGAAGCAGCCGTCCCAGTTTTCAATGCAACCGTTTGACCCTTTAAATCAGCCAAAGATTTAATCTTACTATGCTTTTTAACAATCCAAGCAACCCCTGTTTTATAATATGGTGTCGAAAAATCATAGACTTCGCGACGTTCAGGTGTAATAGACATACCCGCAATAATACCATCTGCTTGACCATTAGACACGAGTTGTGCCGCAGAGTTAAAGCTCATTGGCCGCATGGTATATGTAAAGCCTTCTCGTTTAGCAACTGCCGCCATGGTATCTTGTTCAATACCCACATAATTATTGTTTTTATCTTGAAATGTAAAAGGCGCGTAAGTCGCATCAGTTGTGATAATATAATGTGGTTCCGCTGCTTTGGCAGTCGGAACAAAGGTCAATAAAGCAACCAGTGCAACTAATCCCAGTAAATATTTTTTAAACATGTTGATAAAATTCTCCCCTCTTTCTACTGCCTATACGCCATAAAAAAGTCGACCATGTGGCCGGCTTTTTAAATGGTTGAACACACCTAAATTATTCCTATCACGTCACATTAAACTATGCATGCATAATCTTGCTTAAGAATTCTTGCAAACGTGCATTTTTTGGTGCATTAAATATTTGTTCTGGTGTCCCAGACTCTTGAATTTTACCAGATTCAAAAAATACAACACGGTCGGCAACTTGTTTAGCAAAGCCCATTTCATGTGTCACAATAATCATGGTCATGCCTGTGCCTGCCAAGTTCTTCATAACTTCCAGAACATCACCAACCATTTCAGGATCTAATGCTGATGTTGGTTCATCAAACAGCATCACATCTGGTGACATGGCCAAAGCACGAGCGATAGCGATGCGTTGCTTTTGTCCACCAGATAAAGAATTTACTGATACATCTGCTTTGTCCGCCAAATTAACAACATCGAGCAATTCACGGGCCTTTTTTTCAGCCGCAGCCTTGTCCATTTTACCTAATTCAACCGGTGCTAACATAATATTTTCTAAAACCGTATAGTTATTAAATAAGTTAAAGTTTTGAAATACCATACCAATATTTTCGCGGACTTTATTAATATCAGTTGATTTGTCCGAAATATCAAAGCCATCTACGACAATTGTGCCATTATCAGGCGTTTCTAACTGATTTAACATGCGCAAAAATGTTGATTTTCCTGATCCTGAGGGGCCAATCATAACAACGACTTCATTTGCAGCAATATCTATGGAAATATCACGTAAGACGTGGTTCTCACCGTATGATTTATTAACTTTTTCAACATGTACTTTTACTTTATTTTGTGCCTCAGTCATGCACGCGTCCTCTTTTCTACCCAGTTACTCAACCATGTCAGTAACGTAATCACAATCAAGTATATCACAGCTACTATTGCCCAGACACGAAAACCTTGCGAGTTACGAGAAACAATCAGCGAACCTGTTTGTGTTAACTCTAAAATACCAATTGCTGATAAAATAGATGTATCTTTCAGCGTAATAATAAACTGGTTAATGAAACTTGGAATCATTATTTTTAACCCTTGCGGCACAATGACTTTCCGCATAGATTTACCATAGGATAATCCTAATGACCGTGCTGCTTCCATTTGGCCACGATCCACCGCCTCAAAACCACCACGAACAAATGCACCCGTATAAGCACCCTCATTCAAAATTAATGTCACGAGCCCAGCAGTGAATGCCGGTATCTTCATACCAATAACGCTAGGCAAACCAATGTAGATAAAGAATGCTAGTACCATCAGTGGTAGGCCACGGAAAATATAAATCAGTGTCGTAGATAAGCCACGCAAACCAGCATTCTGACTAACACCCATGACTCCGAGTAAAATACCCCACACCGAAGCCAAGATAATTGCAACAATAGTCAAGAGTAAAGTTTGCCACAAGCCCTTTAGAAATGCGCTGTCATTGGCTTTTAAGATACCAATCACGGAATTATTAGCTTTTTTATCGCCAGTAAAAGTTGCAGCGCTTGCCCCTAAGTACTTAGCAACAATTTTGTCATATGTGCCGTCATTTTTAATGGCAGCAAAACCCTTGTTAAATGACTTGAGTAACTGTGCGTTTTTCCCCTTTTGAACACCAAAACCATACCAACCTGCTTGAATAGGTGATTTGGCATTCATGACTTTTAACTGCGTACCGTTTTTGACAGCGTATTGAATGACTGGTAAATCGCCAAATGTCGCTTGAGCATTACCATTAATAACGTCGTTATAAAGTGTATCTGAATCATTAAAATAAGTGACTTTAAAACCATATTTTTTTTGAATAGATAGGGCATAATCTGCGCCAGATGTCCCTGTTTTTATCGCCACTGTTTGATCTTTTAAATCACTTAATGATTTAATACTTGACCCTTTTTTAACAGCCCAGCCAATACCTGACCGATAATAAGGCGTACCAAAATCAAACACTGCTTTACGTTCATCAGTGATCGACATGCCGGCAATAACACCATCTGCTTGTCCAGATGAAACCGATTGCGTGGCAGCGTTAAAACTCATAGGCTTTAATGTATAGGTAAAGCCCTCTCGCTTAGCAATTGTTTTCAGAATTTCTTGATCAATGCCTGTATATTGATTATTTTTATCTTGAAAATCAAAAGGTGGATACGTTGCATCAGTCGTAATAACGTAATTTGGCACCTTGGCGGCATGTGCGTCAATAGTCAGACCAAACATAGTTAAAGCGGTCAGTACAACGACTAACAAAAATTTTCTTGTTTTTTTCATAATAGCTTCATTCTATCAGAAAGTACTGAGAAAGGATCAAATTCATGTTAGCTTTTTTAACATAGCTTTCATGTGTATGATATACCATACAACGGCTTAAGGATGTACTGGTACCTTAATGTCACCGGAAATAATTTTCTTCTGCGCCGTTTTAACTGCTGACCATACCTCACTCGAGGCCGAATCTTTAGCTAAATCAACACTTTTTTCTTTCAGACCATAGGTGATTGTCTTACCACCCTGGAACTTACCATCACGGCCTTGTGTTGATAATTCCTTAACGGCGTTATCAACGCGTTTAATAGCTGATACAAGTGTGAAATTAGACTTATCATTATTTTTTGCCGTATATTCACCGTCTTGCTTTTGGTCCATATCCACACCAATAATCCAAACCTTTTTATCTGAATCAGCTGTTAAATTTTGATTTGTCGCCTTTGCTTCAGAAAAAACCCCAGAACCCGTGCCACCTGCAGCTTGGAAAATAACGTCAGCACCACCAGCTATCATTGAAGCTGCAATCGTCTTACCTTTAGCCGCATCTGCGAATGAGTCAGCGTATTGTGTCACTATTTTAATATTAGGGTCAGTTGCTTTTGCACCTGCTTTAAATCCAGCTTCAAAAGTATCAATAATATCTCCGTGTATACCGCCAATAAAACCAATCGTATGCGATTTCGTTTGCTTTGCGGCAGCCACTCCTGCTAAATATGAAGATTGTTCTGACTTGAACATCAAAGAAGCAACGTTTTTCTCAGGCACAACAGCATCAATAATCGCAAAACTTGTTTTTGGGTTTGCCTTAGCAACTGTTGTCATTGCTGGTGCTGCAGTAAATCCGACACCGTAAACTAACTTATAGCCACCTTTTACAGCTGTTTGAAGGTTTGTTTTAATATCTGATGCATCTGTGCTCTGGAAGTAATTAAAACCCTTTGTACCTTGTTTAAGTTGGCTATTTTTTCCATAGGCTTTTAATCCAGACCACGCTGATTGGTTAAACGAACGATCATCAACACCCCCACTATCTGTTACTAATGCGACCGTATAATTATTCTTATTAGTAGCCTGTTTGCCACCTCGGGTTGTTGCGTAAATACCACCACCAATAACCGCAATTGCTAAAATACCAATACCAATCTGTGCTGAACGCTGCATAATGATGTTGTGCATAGGCGCCTAAAAATCACCTATGCTTCTCCTCTCAAATTTATACCTTTATTATGCGCTATTTAAAACCCAGAACCATGATAAAATCATTAAAATAACACGATAAACACGAATAATATTGTTTTATTTTATTTTTAGTTCGTTATTTTTAAGTTTTTTTCAAATATGGTTCGGATTTTGGTAGAATATGTTTATGACACAATTTATAACCCATACAATTGAACCTTGGATGCCTTTAGGTGCATTAAAAGCAAAATCGGACTACGCTAAAATTGCCGTTGCTTCTGGTTGGACAGCATTACCAATTCAACGTTATAATGATACACGATATAGCGATAACATCCGTCTAGAACACATTAATGATTGGCTAGCACCTGTTCAGTCAAACGACCTTGTGCTCCACCAATTTCCAACTTATATGAGCGCTGACTTAGAAAGTGCCTTTGCAACCAAATTGCGCCAAAATAACATACGATCTGCTGTTTTAATTCACGACATTGAACCCTTGCGTTTAATCAAAACTAACACTTGGGAATTTGACGTGTTGAACCAATATGACACCATTATTGTTCATTCTGAAACTATGAAAACGCGTTTACAGACAGCAGGCATTACAAGCCAATTTATTATTCAACCCTTATTTGATTATCTTAGTGACCCTGTTCCAGCGGCACAGTTCAGCCAGCGCATTAACTTTGCCGGCACCTTTCAAAAATCACCATGGTTACAAACATATACAGGCCCTCATTTAACACTTTTTGGTTCAAAACCAAAAAAATGGCAGCACATCAGTTTACCAACTACAATTGACTATCAAGGTAATTTTGATCCTGATCAAATCGTATCTTATTTACATGATGGTTTTGGTCTAATCTGGGACAATGATTTTGATGACAAAACCTATCAAACCTATACAAAATACAACGCACCACATAAAGCAAGCTTGTACTTACGTGCCGAATTACCATTAATTGCTTGGTCCCAAAGCGCACTGGGTCAATTGATTATGGCGCATCATATTGGATTCGTTATTAATAATTTAGATGACCTAGCAAGCGAATTAAAACAAATTGATCGCCAACAATATCTTGTGTGGCAAACAAATATTAAAAAAATTTCGAAAAACTTGCGCCTTGGTATATATACACGCCAAACACTACAGCAATTAAATTAAAAAGCAAAGGATTTATGATCAAATTTGATCATAAATCCTTTGCTTTTTTAGAGGTAATAACCGGAGTCGAACCGGCGATGACGGTTTTGCAGACCGTTGCCTTACCACTTGGCTATATTACCATTATAAACACCATTGTTGTGTTTCATTAACCAAACAAGATAACCTGTGATTAATAGCCAATAACAGCTTGTTATTTTTTCAAACATCACAACGTTTATAATTATATGTGAAAATCACTCAAATTACAAACACTTTGTTAATTTTCCTTATTTTCGACGACTTGACCATCTGAAACCGTAATGTTTGGTTGCACTGTCCCGTCAGATAACCAAACAGGTGTATGGGTTTTAGGATCCCACCAACCTGTTGTATTTACCCGCTTATCTAACATCAAATCGGTGCCATAGGGTAAATCTAAGACATTTTCTAAACTTGATTCGATGGCCAATGCCGTTTGAATAACAATAGGTACAAAATTATCAGAATTTTCATTCCACTTGGCTGTATCATTATCCGCAAACAATAACCAACCAGTGTCTTGTGGTAGTGTGGGGGCTAATTCACGATATATCCATCTTAAATTGCCCGTGCCGTCTGTGAGATGCTTGGAAGCAAGAACGACCGCTTCGGGTTGATTAAATACTGAACGCATATATTTTTGCCTACTCTGTTATCAATGAATCGTACAAGCCAATAACAGAATAAGTCTCCTTTCAGAATTCACTAACCTTATTATACCTTACAATTTAACGAAGACCAAATAAGGTTCCTAAGCCAATTTATTTTCCAATAAAATTTGCGTCATATGTTCGGACATTTCTGGTGTCCGTTGCCATTCTTCCCAACCATCATATTCTAACGGCAACAAATCATAGTGTGTATTAATATAGTTTTCCAAGGATTCAACTGCAGCAGATCGTGCTATATTCATTTTTAAAATCCGGACACTTTTAATATAGCCATGCTCTGCAGCATATTCCGAACGACCATTATGTGTAATATTTCCCAGTTCAAAATAAATTGAACCATCATTCCTTGTGATCTCTTCAATGAGATTAAATGTTTCTTTCATTTTTTATCACCACTTTTTGTTGTTTAACATGCGTTCGTACAACTAACCAACTAGCTACCCAGATACTTAATAGAATCCCTAACATTCCCAGTAACATTGTCACAACTTCTACCATCAATAATTTTGCATTAACAAACATAGCAATAGGATAGCGTAAGCGCACAAACCAAATTAACAGAGGAATGTTGGCGCCCAACACGCCGAAAAACAATGTATTAATCGCCGTGCCTAATATTTGCCCACCAATGATACGTGAATGAGCATATAATCTCATGCTCGTCATATTTGGTGTCCGCTCAATGACTTCTGTTAAATCTGCAGATATTGCCATAGATGCCTCGGCGACTGCCCCCAGAACAGAAATAACCATCGCAATCATTGCAATATGACTAAATGATAGCCCTACCGTTAAGGAGAGTCCCTCTAGTTCTTCCGAGTTTTCCGTTGTAAAGCCCTGAAACTGACCAAAATACTGAATGATAATTGTCAAAATCATGATAATCGCCACTACAATGACACTGGTTTTAAATGCAATATTTGTGACATTGGTATTATCAGCCCCCAAATAAATCGCGACAGATAAAATAATCAAACTCATAATACTTGTCACAATATACGGATTAAACTGCCAATTAATCAAAATCATTAATATAAAAATAGCCAGAAAATTACATACCAACCCTACAAATGCCTTCACGCCTTGGCCTTTACCAACAAAAACCATGAGTACGAATAAAATCATCACTAGCAGACCAATTGCGTTCATTTTGTGCCCACCTTCCTTGACATTATCCAGCCAACCAATGCACTAGTCACAGGAACTGCTAAAACAATGCCAATACCAGAAATTACTGTCTGCAGAATGCCTAAATTCATAATTTGATCCATAATATAAGTCCAATGGTTGCCATTGCGTAACATCAAAAACACCATTGGCAAGGTTTCCGCGATAAATATCATAAATAGCACATTAATCAATGTCCCCATAATATCACGACCAACTGACATACCTGCGTGCCAATAGTCAGAAAATTGCCGCGTCGCATTTTCACGTTGCATGCCAAATTGCATAGCCACGATATCTGCGGCTTCATCCATCACAGCACCTAAAACACCGATAATCGTCTGCGCCATAAATAATGTTACTGGCACTTGCGTGACATATGACATCGTTTCAAAATGAACTCCCGCATTATTTGTTAACCGCAAAACAGCTACCAATAGGCCAATTGTCAGTACAGTTGTCGTTAATGTCGTTAATAGTGTAATCCCCATTTGTAGCGTTTTACCTAACACAAGCGCCAAACTAGCTGTAGCAAATAATATAGCCAATACACTAAACAGCAAAAAAACATTGACATTTTTTACGTGTACATTCAAAACAACAGCGATACCAAATAAACCAATATTAATCAACATACTTAGCAATAACCAGCTGGTCGCACGCCACTTACTATAAATAACTAGTAATCCCACAAGCAACATTGCTAACGCACCTACAACGGCATCTCGTTTTAGCGATAAAATATGCATATTGTTGTCAATGTTTTCCAGAAGTAATTGGTCACCAACGCGATATTGATTAGAAATAACTTGAGACTGTGCATAAGTATTTGATAGTTTGATTGTCCCACGACGATTCAACAATCGAACGGTTAGCACCTGCGTTCGAATCACATCTGAATTATTATGTTCGTCGGTTACCTTTTGAGTTACCTTGTCACTGACGTGCACCACTTGTCCAACTGGATTGGTATACAATACTGCATCATGACGTAAAAAAAACCAAGATAACATCACTACTAAAACAATAAGCCAATATTTTTTTGTTTTTTTAATAAACGTCAATGCTCTAACCGTCGATTTTTACCGCTGACTTCGGCAAGTTGTGTGAGAAATTTAATACGTTGCATTAATCGTGCAGCTTTTCCAGGATCACGGTCATCACGTGTTTCAGATAAGTATTTCTCCATCTCATCCATATCAAAATTTGAGGTTATGAACGTCGTTAACTCATTTTGCATACGATATTCTAAAATAACACCGAGAATATCATCACGAATCCACATACTTAAATTTTCAGCCCCTAAATCATCTATAATCAAAACGGGTGAGGTTTTGGCTTGATTAACTAACCGCTCACGATTGGCATTATCTTTACCAATCGTGTTCTTTAAATCAACTGCAAAAGATGGAAAATGAACAAGCATCACCCCAATGCTATTAGCTGCCAAAGCATTGGCTAGTGCACCCATAAGATATGTTTTTCCAACACCAAATTGACCATACAAATAAAGGCCACGAACATAGGTCTCATTGTTTTCAAGTAAACGTGTCAAAATATCTACAATGGCAGTGACAACACTCGCTCGACCTGAATCAACTGAAATAGTTTGTAAATCAGCATCACGAATGGCCTTTGGCATTTTATATGATGTTAGTTTTTCCGCTTGCATGAGTTGCAACTTCGTAGATTCATCAGCAACATAACGGACATGAGGATAACCCTTTTCAATAGCCAGTTGTGGATAATAACCTGGATAAAGTGGTTTTTCCCCACGAGCCAATCGCTGCTTTTGTTGTACAAATTCATGAAGATCCATCATTTTTAATTGAAATGCGTCTTGACGTAGTTCATTTTGATGCGTTTCCCAAAAAAGACGCACATCTTCATCATCTGCAATCTGCTGCACAACATCAGCTAACTGTGTTTCTTCAATTTTGGGATACTTTTGTTGTATTTTTTTTAATACTTCTGCTAAATTTTGCATATTAGTTTTTCGTCTTTATATTCTTCAGCTTTGCTAAAGCAGCAGCGGCACTGTCAGTTTCAACGGTTACATTTGATATCGTATCATTACTGGTACTTGGCTTAGTTACAAATTTCGGCGTCGTTTTTTCAGGTTTCGCGTGACGACTAAATCGTTTCTCTTGGCGCTCCTGATTGGCCTTTTGACGTTGCTGAATCTGAATCAATGCTTTTTCAGGTGTATCGACCCTATTTTGCGTCCATGAATCAGCAATTGTTGTCACCAAAGCAGCTTTTAAACTATCATTTTGTAAACCAATTAAGACATAATGTACTAAAATATTCACAACTGGCATTGTTAGCGTACTTTGTGCTATTAAATAATCTACCAAATCACGTTCTTTTTTGAGTACCAAACCACTTTTGAGCGTTGTTTTCACATATCCTAAAAAGTCTTGCGCGTTTGTCGTACTAGCTATTTCAATCAAAGCGCGGGCTTCAGTATTTTTAATTTCGGGTACATTTTGTGCTTGTTGCGGTTCAGGAGACACTTTATTGACAGAAACATTGCGTGTCACTTGTTGTCTCAACAAACGCTGCACCTCTTGTTCATTAATTTCATGTGTATCTAGTGTGATACTTTGATTTACAAATCCTGCAAGGGTAATCTCATCAACACCATATGTTATGTGCATGGCAACTAAAAAATTACGATGTTTTTCAATTGTAGCTACACGCGTGCCACGAATCATCTCTGTAAAGTCGTCAAACTTAAAGGTCGTTTCGTCTGGTTGTATCGTCGCCTCTTGATAAACTAATGGTGTTTTCGGTACGCTTAGATCATTTTTATTTTGGAAAACCTGTAAAAATCTTGCTGAAATATTTTTACCGGAGAGTTGTTCTTGCCCTTGTATACCGTAACGCTTTTCGAGTATTAAATAACGCTCTTCGCCAACAAATTTATACAGCAGGCCTGACAACAATTGTTCTTTAAAAAACTTATCAGATGCCAAGGGTGTTAATAATCGATAACCATAAACTTCACCCATAGCATCTTTTTCATAAACCGTTTTCATTAGTCCAGCAGCTTCCAAACGGCGGCGGCATTTAACAAAATTGGGTAAACTAATATTCAAACTATCAATAATGAAGTTATGATCTTGTCGTTTAAGTTGTTCATGATTAAAAGGCAATTCATTCACTAATAAGTGATACAATGCATAGCTGGTTGCACCAATAAACGGTAAGTACAAATTAAAAACACGAGATAAATCATCAGGCGTAATTAAATGATCAGCCTGAAAAAAGGCACCCGCTGTTGCATGAAATTCAATTGTATCGTCATTTTGTGTCATATTTTGGTGCAAGTTCCTTTAATTCTATTATCAACTTTTCAATTTGTACTGCTAAAGACATTTTATCACCATTATTGTCCAAAATATAATCAGCACCAGCAATTTTGTCAGCTGTTGGTATCTGGGACTTCATGCGATTTTGAGCCTGAGTACTGTCTAACCCATCCCGTGTTTCCAAACGGGATTTTTGAATGGCTTCGGTCGTATGAACGACAACAATTTTATCGATTATATCTTTCTTATCGTAACCACGTTCAAACAAGAGTGGCATATCGATAATTAAAATAGGGACTTGCTGTGTTCGCCAAAAAGCAATTTTATCCAACATCGTTGAACGAATGGCTGGCTGCATAATTGTATTTAATCGTGTCAATTCAGCCTGGTTACCAAAAACAATGCGCCCCAATTTAGCACGATTCAACATCCCATTTTCAATGATATCCGGTCCAAAAGCTAATTTGATTTTTTCTAATGTTCGTGTCCCTGGTTCAACTACTTCACGTGCCACAACATCCGCGTCAACAACAGGAAAACCAGCCTCTCGTAATGTCCTACTAACAGTCGATTTCCCAGTAGCAATCCCGCCAGTTAACCCAACAATCAACATATTATTTTGCCACACTTTCTGTCATTGCCAAAGTGAATAAATGTCGTGAATAAGCCACTCGTGTTGCATTCAAGTAAGGCACCACGTAAATGTAAGCCACTCCAGCAGTAAGTATTCCTAACAAGTGCCAGCCTATAAAGCTTAATTCTAACAAAAACAACTCCCACTTACGGCCGGCCATTATCCGACGACTAACGGTTATATAATCTGTTAGTTGTGGTTGCCTTGCATGATTTTCAATATCAATTTTATAAGCAAAGTAAGTTTGAGAATAAGAAAAAATTTTGATTATACCTGGAACAATAAATACCAACGTCCATAAGAAAAGCAACATATTTTGCACGATTGCGAGCAGCAAAGTATGCCAAACATTTCCACGTCTGAAGATTTGAAAACTGTCCCTTAAGCTTGGTGTAGCCTTAGGGTTTTCATACCAATCAATTAACGTCCAACTGCTCGTCCACAAAAAGAGTAACTGCACGGCGTCACTCAAGATACTTCTTAAAACAGAATAGATTTGGGTTGAACTACTATCTGTATTGTCAACTGAGACATCGCTAGTAACCGAAAGATTTGTAAAAATTGAGTAGACAAGTATTGCCGTAGCCAACATCGTTAAAACTGTCGTGACGATGGGGATGAGATTAATCTTAATTGCAGCTTTAAAACGCCCATGATACAATGCACGTGCCTCACGCTTAACACCACTAATACTAATTGGTTCCACTGACTTCATTAGTTCTCCTAGAATACTTTACTTGGCAAACAGGACAGTATGTTGTGCCTCGTTGACCTACTTTTATTTTTACCAACGGCTCACCACAACGGAGGCATGGCTGACCAACGCGACCGTAAGCCTCTAACTTATTTTGAAATTGACCAACCTCACCAAATACATTGCTAAAGCTGTGCACAGTTGTGCCATGATTTTTAATGGCCATTTTCATCTCACTGATAATATTTTGACGCAAGGTTGCGAGTTCGATTTCAGACAATTCATTTGCTGGCGTTTCTGGATGGATTTTGCTCTGCCATAATACCTCATCTGCATAAATATTACCAATACCGGCGATTTTATTTTGATCTAACAAAAAACTTTTAACCGGTTTTTTGGAACGTGAAAAAATATCTACCATATAGGCCAATGTTAGTGACATGTCGGTCGGTTCTGGTCCCAACTTTCCAAGAGACTGGACTTCAACTGCTTCGTGATCTGTAGTAGTCAGTACCATACGACCGAACCGGCGCGTATCATTGTAAAAAACGGCGCGCTGATCATCTAATTCAAAGATGATTTCTGTGTGTTTATAAGGTGATGTACCAAGTGGTTCAACTGAATATTGTCCTTCCATTCTCAAGTGTGACACAATTGTATGACCATTAGATAGCCGTATCAATAAATACTTCCCCCGACGATCAATTGCTTTAAATGTCGCATTTAAAACGCCCGTTACAAAGGCTTGTGAATCACCTGTAATTACTTTGGGATATGGCAACTTAATCTGTTTAATTTGGTTACCGATAATCAATTTTTCTAAACCACGACGTACTGTTTCAACTTCTGGTAATTCTGGCATATGATACCATAGCCCCCTGATATTTATAGTTGTCATTTTAAAATAATAACTGATCGACTCATTTTTAGCCTTGTTGCTATTAATAATTTTACCACATTACATCTGTATGCTTCTTCGTAACACAAAAAACAGCTTATATTCGTGACAAAAAAGTAGAAGACGTATGGATAACGTCTTCTACTTTTTATTAATTAAGTGAGTTCAGCAATTGTTGCGCCGTCTCCGCCAGCATTTGCGTTTGCAAAATGAAATGATTTGACACGTCTGTCTGAACGCAGAAATTCTGTTACACCCTTTCGTAATGCACCAGTCCCTTTGCCATGAATAATCTCTACGGCACCAAGATTTGCCAAAACAGCAGTATCTAGATAACGATCAAGTTCGGCTATAGCAGCCTCATAGCGTACACCTCGCAAATCCAAACTTGCGCTAGCCGTGCGACGTGATGAGCCACCTGCTATATTCGTCTTAGTCACTTTTTGTCTTTTTTGTTTCGTTTTGACCTGTTGTGCCTTAGCCGTCGCCTCAGTTTTGACAATGTCATCATCATCAACTAACATCTTTAATATGCCCATTTCAACTTCCCATTGGCCATTACTGTGCTGTTTAACTAAGATACCTTGCTGGTTGTATGACTTTACCACAATTTCATCCCCAACAGCTAATGCTTTAGCACGTTTAGCTTTTTGGAGAACCTTGTTCTTTTCTAAACTACCGTTTTGTTTCAGTTTATCTAATTGTCCTTTTTTGGCCTGTAGATCTTGCTCACTTAATTTGCCAGCTTGCTGACCAGCATTTAAGCGTTCTTTGCGAATTTCTGATATTAACTGGTCAGCCTGCTTTTTTGTTGCGGCCACAATATGATTGGCATCATTTTTAGCATCCAAAATAATGCGTGCCCTTTTTTGTTCCAGTTGTCGATGCTCTTCGGATAATGCTTCCGACTGTTCTTTTGTTGTTTTTAAACGTAATTCTAATTCTAAATTATGTTTTTTAACCGCATCGCGTTGTGTCACTAAATCAAGAATCATATGATTTAGATCTTGGTCTGATTTATCAGTAAGTGACGTTGCTGCACCAATGACATCTGCTCCTAAACCTAACCTTTTGGCAATTGCTAATGCGTTTGATTGTCCTGGCACGCCCATTAGGAATTGATAGGTTGGACGCAATGTCTCAACATCAAAAACCATAGATGCGTTTAACGTTTCAGGTCGATTGTAACCATAGAGTTTTAACTCTGGGTAATGTGTCGTTGCAATAACATAACCACCTAAACTAGCCACTTTGTCCAAAATTGCCATAGCCAATGCAGCACCTTCAGATGGATCTGTTCCTGCGCCAAGTTCATCAAAAATAACCAGAGTCCGACTATCAATCTGGTCGATCATCGATACAATATTTGCCATATGTGAGCTAAATGTAGATAAACTTTGTTCAATTGACTGTTCATCTCCAATATCAGCAAAGACCTCATTAAAAACGCCAACAGTTGAAGGGCGCTTTGTCGTAATAAACAAACCAGACTGGGCCATCAATTGTAATAAGCCTAACGTTTTAATCGTAATTGTTTTACCACCAGTGTTTGGTCCTGTGATTATAATAGCTTTATAGTCTTCTCCTAGAGCAATATCATTGGCAACAGCAATATTTTTATCCAACAGCGGATGCCATGCTTGTTGTAAATCAACAAAATTAGTCATATTAACAATTGGTTGCATAGCATCCAACCGCGCAGCCAATCGTGCTTTAGCATTAACAAAATCAAAATGACCTAAAATAGTCACATTTTGCGATAATTCAACGGTATAAGGCACCAACATGGCAGATAAGTCTTGTAACACACGTTGCTCTTCAGCTTGCTCTTTCACCCGTAACTCACTTAATTTATTATTAAGCTCAACAACAACTTGAGGTTCAATATAAAGTGTTTGCCCTGTTTGGCTTTGATCATGCACAACGCCGCCAAACTGATTGCGATACTCCGCTTTAACTGGCAAAACATACCGATCGCTACGAATTGTCACAATTGGGTCACTTAAATATTGTGCCGATTTTCCTCTGGTATAGGCTTGCATTTTATTTTTAACAGCTTGTTCATGACCTGTAATTTTGCCACGAATAGCCTTCAAATCAAAAGAAGCCTCATCATTAATACGGCCAGTGACATCAATAGCTTGTTGTATTTGGCGTGTGACATCAGGCAATGCAACTAAACGATCCGCTTGTTCTGGTAATACTTGTAGCGACTCACCAATTGTTTCATCTCTCATCTGAGCAAAAAAATTAACAACGCTATTGGTATTTCGCAAAACATTGCTAATTTCTGATAATTCAGTTGCACTTAAACTGGCACTAATATTTAATCGCTTAAGATGCGGTGTAATATCAGCTAGTTTTGTCAGTATAATGCCGCCCTTCAAGCGATCAATTAAAACACCATCAGCTGTTTCAAGCAGCCAATAGTTAATTGTCTCAATATTTGTTTCGGGATATAAGTTCTCTGCTTCTCGTAAGCCAACAGGTGTTGACAAAAATTGGCGTAATTGTAACTTAATCTTATCGTATTCTAAGGTTTTTAATACTTTTTTGTTCATTATTTTTGTGGGCTCCAACACCTACATATTACAATCTTAAGCTGCTAATTGTTATAGCCACCACTGGTATATTTGTTGCGCAAAAAAAGGTGCATGATCAAGTAACTGGTTTAGCTCTGGTGTATTTAAAAACTGATCTTGTATCCAAACATTGGGCACAACTGACAATATTTCTAAAGCAAAAAAAGCAATGACTGCACCAATTGCACCATACAAAAAAGCGCCAAGTGCGCCATCAACCCATCCTAATAATGGTATATGACGAATAATTTTTAATGAGCGTAAAACATAATGACTGACTGCACCGCCGAGCATAATCAGTAAACTAAAGACTAAACCAGAAGCCAAAAATTGTGACCCCTGATTAACCACATGTTGAGGCACACTCGTGCGAACAAATTGGCCATCCACAAACTGAGTTAACACAGCACCAACTGGTCTGGAAAATTTAATAGCAATATACCAAACAATAAACCAAAGTGCCAAACGCAGCAGACCATTAACGAAACCGTGACGGTACCCAGAAATAATCCAGCTTAATATAAAAATAAAGCCAATAATCAGTAATATCATACATGTGTTCCTTGCTTAAATAATTTATCAGTTGCGCGCGCTTGGCTTTCATTTTTGGCATCATCAATGATTGAACCAATTGCACTCTTAGCCCCACGTTTCAAATTGGATTTTTGTTCTTTTTTCTCTTGTTCCAAAGCATCTTGTAATGCTGAAACTTGCGCTTGTAATTTGTCAATTTCCGCCTGTTTGTATAACTGATCAGAGAGCGTGTTAAAAGTTAATAACACGGCTTGATCATTTGGCGATAAGTTTGGCGCGACAGTTTTAATCTGCTGCCATTGTTTGTTGAAAATTGTTTCAGTTGCCTTGACATGTGGTAATGTCGCATGTCCTGAAATTGTATAGTCTTTACCAGCTAAATTAGCTTTAAAGTGTTTTTTCTCGTTTTGAATAACCATCGTTTTTTCCCTTAGTATATTTAATCAATTATACACCATATTTCCGATAACAAAAACTGATATACTTAGTATATGCAAACAGTTATACAAGTGACACCTACAATACTTCAAAAAATGGTTAACTATTATGCTAAAAATCAGACACTGTCACTACCTGCCGGTGCCGTTTTTTCAGCTAAAAATGTGAACGCCACAATTACTGGCTACCGATCTGGCAAAGTGATGTTTCAAGGTCCGGGATTCTCACAAGAAGCCGCACTTTGGCAACCTGTCAAACCGAAAACAATTCAGCCTAATCATAAACCAGTCACTCGTTCTGGTGCTAACTTACCTGATGGTTTTTCGAATTGGTCTGTCATTGGTTCTGACGAGGTAGGTGCTGGTGCTTATTTTGGGCCACTCACCACTGCAGCTGTTTTTGTGTCTCAAAAAGACCTTGATTGGGTACGACAATTAGGTATTGCTGATTCCAAAACATTAACTGATGACAAAATGAGACAAATTGCACCAGAAATTATTGCCCGTTTACCTCACCATGTTGTTAATTTAATGCCCGAGAAGTATAATCAATTGCAGCCAACTAATAATGTGAATCAGCTTAAAGCAATTTCTCACAATTTTGTCCTTGGTAAGGTATTGGAAAAAATAAGTCCGACACGCCCTGACGGTATTCTTATCGATCAGTTCGCACAAGAAAGTACCTATTTTAACTATTTACAACGTGCCAAACAGCCACAAGTTATTCGCCAAAATGTTTATTTCACAACAAAAGGCGAACAGCATCATCTTAGCGTCGCAGCTGCTTCGATCTTAGCACGAGTCGTTGAGCTAGATTCTATGGCTTCTTTAAGTCAGGAAGCTGGCATTATCTTACCTATCGGTGCTGGTCGCGAAGTCGATAAGGTCGCTGCAGAACTATTGAGACAAGGTAAACCATTGCGTCACTACGCTAAACTACATTTTGCAAATACTCAAAAAGCGACTAATCTATTATAATTTTCCCAATCATTAACTAAATAACGGAGGCTTTCCATATGCTTAATTTACTTTTTATTACCCTTTTAATTTTGTTTCTCATTATTTATTTTTTAGCAGCGCTTTTCTTTAATACATTTGGTGTCGTTTCTAGATTAATATTAGCAATCATTCTGGTACTATTAGTCACGTTTGTTATCAAAAATTTCTTTGCTGTTGTTGGTGTTTTGATATTAATCATATTAGCCTTTTGGATTAGAAAAAATTTTACAAAACCACCCAAAAACCAGACAACGGACAGCACGTTTGATGGCCATTTTGAAGAAGTAGATAAAAACAAATAATTAGTATTTGTTAGTCAACTGATACTTTTTTTAATTAAACATCTGATTTGTTGTTCAACCTCTGTTGTCATTTCACGTATTGCAAAAGATGTTGCCCAAAAATCCTCGGAATCTAAGTGCGCTGTATCGTTAAAGCCAAGTGTTGAATAACGAGACTTGAATTTAGATGCCGATTGAAAAAACAATACCACTTTACCTTGATCATTTGCATAAGCAGGCATTGAATACCAAGTTTTTGGTTTTAATTTTGGTGCGACTTCTTTGACTATGCGATGAATCGCCATCGCCAGAAATGCCTCATTCGCAGGCATTTCAGCAATTTTATCTAAAACATCCGCTTCTGTATTTTTTGATTGACGTAGTTCTAGTGCACGCTCATGCATGGCCTCACGCTCAATATCAGAAAAAGTTTGCTTATCAATCATCATGTTCTCCTTACTTATGAGGCAATATGTTCTTGTTTCACTTAGAATACTTAAAAATGATGCGTGACACAACTAATTTTTTAGTTCTTAAGCCAGCTTTAATAACTTAGTTTTTGCACGCTTTAAGGTAGTCATTTATATTACGTCATCTTTTTGATACAATAACAATAACGGTAGCATTAATTGACATGCCACTGACTGAACAGAGAGGCAACCACATGGACAAATCAACGCAACAAAAAATCGTTATCGTCGGGGGGACTGGCTTTGTCGGTCAAGGTTTAATTAAACATCTCTCTTCGAAATTATTCGACGTTCACAGCATATCCCGTCATGCATTTTCGCCTGCAAACCAAGACGCCACAACATACCATGCCGTTGACTTGAGCGACCCTACACAGTGGCGCACCATTGTCTCTGATGCTGATTGGGTTATTGATGCAGTTGGTATTTTATTTCCCAATCCATTGAAGCATCAATCATACCAGAATAATAGTGTTGCACCAGCTAAGCAGATTATAGATGTTTTATTAGAAGAAAAGCGCCCAAATTTTCTATTTATTTCGGCTAATACGGGTCCTTTTTTCATGAAACCTTATTTAAACGCTAAATCAACTGTCGAACAAATGGCAGCAGCTAAATTAGCGCAACGAGCGTTTATGGTTTACCCTGGCATTATTTTCGATCATGCTCGGTTATCTTCCTATTTACCAGGTTTGATGGTTTACAAGTTACGAAGAATCCCTTATTTCAATCATTTACGTTCTATTCCAAGAAGTCTGTTTGCCACTGAGGTTGAACAAATTCTATTAGGAAAAACTAGTGAGTTGTCACATAGATCATTGTAATTGCAGATTATGATTAAAATGATATTCATAACTTGCTGGTTTCCAACAGGATATGTGGACAACATAAAAAGCGACCCCCGATGTGAACCCTTGAGGTCGCTTTTTATGTCCGTTCCTACGATTGGCGCTGCATTGTGGTAATTAAATATAATACTGCTAAAACAGAACTTAGATTTAATACGAAGTTAACATTCAGTTGTGGTCTGACAGTTATCCAGCACAAAAATATAGCAACATATAAGAGGTAAGTATACCAATGTAATTTTAAATTTGCATAACGATAACTGCGATACCCTGTAATAACACCTGTGACAATCAATGTTAACATAACGATCCAATAAATAATTGTTACCAAGATACTTCTCCCAGCTTTGACTTACTAAATAGTATACCTAATAACTGAACAAGTTACAATCTTATTGCCATTTATCGATTAGTAACGTTATGCTGTTTTGATTGTCGGATGTTATTTTGTTAGATAATATTTTACGTTTACTTAAATTACTTTATTCAAATACTCATATCGCATAACATACAGAACAACGATAAAATCATGACAAAGGATAAAACATGAGCACAGTGCTACAAATTATTTTTTTACTCACTGGTCTTTCATTAATTAGAGCTTCAAAAAAACAAAGTCCACTTCAAAACTATCAAAAGTACATTGGTAGTATTTTATTAGTCATTGGTATTATAAGTTTTATGGTACATACGTTAAAATAAAAAGCACTCAAAACAATTCGTGTGTACGTGCAGAAACACTTTAACAGCATGACACCTACTCAATAAAACTATTAGGAGAATTAAGCATGGCCGAATATACTCAAAAAAATAAGACGCAAACAGTGGCTTATGGTTGGCAACTAGTCTTGCCTGAAAACACAATCGTTATGGATAATGACCAAGGCAATATAGCTATTGGAGATACTTCAGATAACTTTAGAGGCGGCCCCCTAATCATGCTAAAAGTTAGCGAGAATGAGGCTACAGTTGAATCTAGCGGCTACTTTGAACAAGGAATAACAGTAACATTAGATAAAAAGATTGTGATTATACGGCGCCCAGATATTGATGAAGATAACTAATTTACTTTCTGAAAATACGGAATGAAACTTACAAAAACAGCATCATTCTGAGAAAATAAATGCACAAATTAATACTATTTTTAGCAATATATAATTTATTAGTACATTGAAATTAAACAAGGAGTTTTAACATGAAGAAAAGTTCTGTCACAATAAAAGCTATAGCCTTTATTGCAGTTATTTTAATTCTTGGCACGCTATCATCATTCAGTGTGACATGGATACGTGGTGTGTCAATAGGCGACATATATGGCACGTTTAATTTACCACCACTAGCACCACCAAAATGGCTGTTTGGTCCAGCATGGGGCCTACTCTATATTTTACTTGGCATTTATTGTGCTAACCTCAGTTTTGTGAAGAACAATCGACAAACACTCTACACCTATATGTATGTGCAACTAGCACTAAATATATTTTGGACTGTTGTATTCTTCTCGTTTTCAAATTTTTTGTTAGCTACAATAATGATCGTAGTAATGGATATTTTGGTTATTGCTATTATCTGGATAGATAAACGACGCATTAAACTACTATTAGTCCCTTACTTATTATGGTTACTATTCGCTACATATTTATCAATTTCCGTACTTATTTTAAACTAACTATGTTACAAATTCAGAAGTCATACGATCAAAATAACTTCATTTAGTGTAACTAACTTCGCCCTTCAAAATGAAAAAAATTAAATAGACTCTTATTGTAATCGCTAATATCCTATATCGCGTCCATATTATTTAAAATTATAAAACCATGATGTGTACCCCGAAAGTTAAACCAACTTTCGGGGTTTTATTGTGTTAAAAGTTTCCCATTTTGTGTGAAATGCTATGAAATACAGTGCAACGTTTTTCATAAGAAAAGGCGCTACATCAAGGTTTTTGAAACCTGATGCAACGCCATGAAATGCTTAGTGGAGCCGAGGGGATTCGAACCCCTGTCCAAACCGCCCGGTACATGAACCTCTACGCTTATAGTGTTGTCATTTAAATTTCATGATTAGTTACGCCACAACGCCAGGCAGCTACTAACCACTAATCTGATTAAGTTAACGTATGCTCTCCAGATGTAAAATCATACGCGATCTGACCTTTTATGACCTAACCTCAGATGTCAGAGACCAAGATTAAGTTACGCATCACTGTGTTTTAAGCAGCGATTGCGAAAGAGTTTTCATTTTTTGCAGTTAAAAAGTCTGCCCGTTTTTACGCCCGGTTGGCGAAACGCAGTCCATGCCCTAAACGACCTGTCGAATTCCAAGAACGACCCCAAAAATAAAAATACAATGGTTCTATGTATTTTATTCGAAAATTAATCAGCTCACAATCTATTATAACACATCAAAACGCTCTAAAGCGGGCACGTCGTTGTTTTACCAACTCCTGAGGTGTTAATGTATTTAATGTTCTAAACTCATCATCAAGGCGCTTACGAATTAAATTAAACACACGTGGATGATTACGCGATTCTGGAATAATATATTCAATGACATTTTTTCCCAACAAATCCTTTGGCGTTAGCCCCATAACTGCTGCTGCTTCATCAGAACGTTTGCTATCTTTCCACAAAATTGACGCAAAACCTTCTGGTGACAAAATTGAATAGGTCGCATTCTGGAACATCCAAACTTGGTCGCTGGCTGCTAAAGCTAATGCACCACCGGAACCGGCCTCGCCGTAGATAATCGCAATCATCGGCACCGTCAGCTTCATAGATTTTAAAATAGATTGCGCGATTGCTTCGCCTTGACCTTGTGCTTCAGCAGTTTTTCCTGGAAAAGCACCTGGTGTGTTAATAAACGTCACAATAGGTCGGTGGAACTTATTTGCTTGTTGCATCAAACGCTGTGCTTTTCGATAACCCCAAGGTTCAGGTGACCCATTTCGTTTGCTCAGCTTATCGTGAATATCAATACCTTTATCAATGACAATAACTGTCACTGGCGTACCATTTAAAGCAGCAATGCCACCGATCACAGATGAATCATCACCGCTCAACCGATCACCATGTAATTCAACGAAATCTGTAAAAATACCATCAATAATTTCGCGAGCCAAAAACCTATCTTCTCGAGATTTTTTCACAACCTCGGACGGTGTTAACTCTCGCTTAAATAATTTCAATCCAATATTTACTGCCATTTTAAACCTCCCTCACGTGATGCAACTTGACCACCCTTGCAATCATTTTGTTAAGTTCAGCTCGTGGTACAATTTGATCCACAAAACCATTTTCTAGTAACGTTTCAACACGTTGAAAATCTTTTGGTAGTTTTTCATGAATTGTTGATTCAATAACGCGAGCACCCGCAAAACCAACCAATGCATGCGGTTCAGCGAAAGTAACATCCCCTTGCATAGCAAAACTTGCTGTTACGCCACCCGTCGTTGGATCAGTTAGAACAACCAAGTATAATAGTCCTGCTTCTTGGTGGGCTGCAACAGCTGCTGACACTTTAGCCATTTGCATCAAAGAATTAATACCTTCTTGCATTCGAGCACCACCAGAAGCTGTGAATAAGACAACAGGTAACGAACGATTTGTTGCATACTCAAATAACCGCGTAATTTTTTCACCAGTCATTGTGCCCAAAGAACCCATCATGAAATATGAATCCATCACGCCAAGCGCTACTTTTTCATCTTCAATTGTTGCAAGACCTGTTAGTACAGATTCACCCAGACCAGTTTGTGATTTAGCCCGTTCTAATTTTTCAGCATATCCTGGAAAGTCTGGCGCTGTCATCTCAATTTCTGAATCCATCTCTTCAAACGACTGCGTCAGTAATTCAATTCGCTCACGGGCTTGCAAACGGAAACCATAACCACAGTGCGCACACACACGATAACGTCCTAATTGTTTATTATAAAGCTGTACACCACAATATGGGCAAGCTAAGAACAAACCATCCGGGATACGGTCATTAACCGAGGCGTCACGTTTAATTCGCGAGGTTGATTTTTGATTATCATATAAATCCATAATTAGTATTCTATTAACTGTTTAAGGTCATTAACTGCGTCGATGTCAAATCAAAAACACAGCCTATACTGAAGAACAATTATTAAACAGTTAACATATGCCTCCTCATTATTCATAGTAAATTAAAGATACTCATGGCATCCTTAACACAACAATACCGCATATGTCACCATACGCGGTATATATTTATTCACCGCTTGGTAAGCTTTGCACCCAACGTGGTAAAAATTCAGTTTCTAAGTAACGTGTATCAAAATCGCCACGCTGAACCTGAGGATCAGCTAATAGCGCTTTTTGAAAGCTACGACTCGTCTCAACACCACGGATAACTGTTTCATCAACAATACGATAAATTTTAGCCATTGCCTGCACACGATCAGCGCCATGTACAATTAGTTTACCAATCATTGAATCGTAAAATGGTTGTATCTTATCACCATTAAACATTGCTGAATCGATACGAATACCAGGGCCACCAGTTGGTAAGAACACAAATTCTACCGTACCGGCACTTGGCGCAAAGTTTTTCTCAGGTTTTTCTGCCGTCAAACGAATCTCAATTGAGTGTCCTTGAACTGCAACATCCTTTTGTGAAACAGGTAAATCCTCACCCGCAGCTACAGAAATTTGTAGTTTAATTAAATCCAATCCGGTTACCATTTCAGAAACTGGATGTTCAACTTGAATACGCGTATTCATCTCCATGAAGTAAAAATCGCCATTACGATCTTGCAAAAACTCAATCGTTCCAGTATTTACATAACGTAATGCTTGCGCTGCGCGAGTGACAATATCACCCAAATGTGCACGCATTTCAGGTGTTACACCTGTAGCTGGCGATTCTTCCATAACCTTCTGATTATTTCTCTGTAACGAACAATTACGTTCTGGCAAATAAACAACATGGCCATTGTCATCACGAAATACTTGCATTTCAATATGACGCACACGTTCCATGACTTTTTCAATATACATGTGATCATCACCAAAAGAAGACCGTGCTTCATTTTGTGCGTCGTCAAATTTATCAGACAGTTCATCTTCACCGTACACAAATCGCATACCCTTACCACCGCCGCCAGCGGCAGCTTTTAGGAGTAGTGGATAACCGATGCGGTCTGCAACTTCCTTAGCTTCATCAAAGTCGCGAATAAAGCCATCAGAACCCGGAATAACTGGAACGCCAGCACGCCGCATTTCTTCACGCGCATTTGCCTTATTACCCATGAGTTCAATTGTTTCTGGGCGTGGGCCAATCCACTTAATGCCTACTTCACCAACCATTTCAGCAAATAAAGCATTTTCTGCTAAAAAGCCGTAACCAGGATGAATGGCCTCAGCACCAGAAAGCAACGCTGCACTCAATATGTTTTTCATATTTAAATAAGAATCTTTTGGCTTAGGACCGCCTACTGAAATTGCCTCATCAGCAATTTGCACATGCAAGCTATCCTTATCAGCTGTTGAATAAATAGCAACTGATGCGATACCCATTTCTTTTAACGTCCGAATAATGCGTACCGCGATTTCACCACGATTTGCAACCAATACTTTTTTAAACACAGTTAATCTCCAATGATGAATGTTAGTTCCGCAGTTGTTGCCTTTTTGTCACCAATCCAAACAATCCCTTTACCTGTACCAATTGGTCCACGAAGGCGTTCAATTGTCACTTCTAGTTTTAGACGATCACCTGGACGTACCATTTGGCGATAACGTGCCTTTTTAATCCCACCAAAGTAGGCAGTTTTCCCTTTGTACTCAGGTAATGACAATAAGGCAACAGCACCAGCTTGCGCTAATGCTTCAACAGTTAACGCACCAGGAAATGTTGGATTTCCTGGAAAATGCCCTTGGAAGATTTCTTCGTTAATTGAGATATTCTTAAAAGCGACAACCTTTTCACCGGGAACTAGTTCCTCAACTGTATCTAGCATCAGCATTGGATAACGATGCGGTATGATCTCCATAATTTGTTGGGTATTTAATACGGTCATTTTCATTTAGGCAAAAAACAATATATGACGCCACATTATTTTTTGCGCTCCTCCTCTTCAAATATGTACGCGGAAAGTCCGCATGTTTTAATCTTTTTCAATAATATACAAAGGTTTATTGTAATCAACAACTTCTTCATTCTCAACAAGAATTTTTGAAACTGTTCCTGCAACATCACTATGAATCTCTGTCATCAATTTCATGGCTTCAATAACGGCAACCGTTTCACCAACAGTAACCTTGTCTCCCACCGCTTTAAACATTGGTGCCTCAGGTTTTGGTTGGAGATAAACTGTGCCAACCATTGGCGCAACGATTTCTACGCCATCATTGGCTGGTTGCGCCAGAGGATGATCTGCAGATGGTGCGTCAGCCGTTACTGGTGCTGGTGCAGTTGGCGTTGAAATTGATGTGTTAACCATTGCTGGGTTTTCATTTTTTGACAAATGTAAACTAAAATCACCATCAATTATTTTAAATTCGCGTAATGAACTATTCTCTACATCGTTCATTAACTCATGGATTTCATTAATATTTAAACTCATGGATTAAGCCTCATTGTGCCAATTTTTGAAAATAACAGCAGCGTTATGACCACCGAAACCATAATTCGCACTCAAAACATATTCTGGTGCTTGATGCTTCGTTTCTTTGGTAACCAAATTGATAACACGTGTGTCATCATCTTGTTCATCAACACCTACATTGACAGGTAATTCGCCACGTGTTAATGCGCCAACTGAAATCAAAGCTTCAATAGCACCCGCGGCACCCAATAGGTGTCCTGTCATACCTTTTGTTGATGAAACTGGTAATGAATTTGCACCAAAGACAGTTGCTATGGCGTGTGCTTCACCTGAATCATTAGCCCCAGTTGCTGTACCATGGGCATTGATATATGAAATTTGTTCTGGCTTTAAGTCAGCATCTGTCAGGGCATCTACCAATGCACGTGCAGCACCTTCGCCGTCAGGCGTTGGTGATGTCATGTGGTAAGCATCAGATGATGAACCATAACCCACTACTTCAGCTAAAATATTTGCACCACGCGCTTGTGCATGTTCCAAACTTTCGATAACCAGTATACCAGACCCCTCACCAAGAACGAAACCATGACGGTTTTTATCAAATGGCTTTGAGGCCTCAGCAGGATTTTCTTCTGTTGATAACGCAGTTAATGCAGCGAAACCTGCAATACCAATCTCATTGACAGTCGCTTCTGCACCACCAGTTAGCATAACATCTGCTTTACCTGATTGAATACGCCAGAAAGCTTCGCCAATGGCATTCGTTGCTGAAGCACATGCTGTAACAATTGTATAGTTAACACCCTTGGCACCAAAACGAATTGATACGTTACCAGACACCATGTTAGGAATTGATTCTGGTACAAACAACGGACTAACACGTTGTGGCCCCTTGTCATGCATTTTAATAACTTGTTCTTGGATTGTTGTCAAACCACCAATACCATTTCCCAAGATGACCCCAAAACGATTAGGATCTTCAACAGTCGTTGGATTTTCTGAACCTTCTGGTGATTTTAATCCAGCGTTTTCCAATGCTTGGTCCGCAGCATCAATCGCATATTGAGAAAACAAATCTAACTTACGCGCGTCTCTTTTGCCAACACGCTTAGCTGCATCAAAACCATCTACTTGACCAGCAACTGTAATGCCTGTTTCTGAAGCATCAAATTTTGTAATAGGCTTGATACCGATTTCTTCGTTAAAGATACCATTCAAAAATGTTTCTGTATCATTTCCAAGTGGTGTAACTGCACCAAGTCCAGTGATTACTACTCGTGACATATGTTTCTCCTTTAATTAAATATATAGGCCGCCATCAACAGTCAGTGTTTGACCTGTGATATAAGCACTATCAGCTAAGAATAATACGGCTTCAGCAACTTCACTGGCCTCACCGAAACGTGACAACGGGATATTCTTCAAAATATCAGCTTGTGTAGCTTCTGGCAATACTGCTGTCATGTCAGACACAATCATGCCTGGCGCAATCGCATTCACGCGAATACCACGACGTGCACCTTCTTTTGCCAAAGACTTTGTAAAACCAATAATACCGGCCTTTGAAGCTGCATAATTGACCTGACCCATATTTCCCATCAAACCAACGACTGAGCTTAAATTAACAATCGCACCATGTTTTTGGCGAATCATTTTTTTGAAGATAGGTTGTGTCACATTGAAAGTGCCGTTCAAATTAACATTCACAACACTAGCAAAATCAGCAGGGGACATTGCCATGGCTAACTGATCCTTTGTGATACCAGCATTATTGACCAATACATCAATTCCAGTGAATCCTTCTTGCTTATACAATGCTTTAATATTTTCTTCTGCAACGTCTGCATCAGTAATATCAAATTGCAATGTTTGTGGCGTTTGTTGGAACTCAGCCAATACTTCCGGTTTGATTTCTGACCGTGCGTGCAAAATTAAATTTGCACCAGCAGCGTCAAAAGCTTTTGCAATTGCGAGTCCAATGCCTCGCGATGAACCAGTCACTAAGACTGTTTTATTTGTAAAATCCGTCATGTTAAACTTCCTTTCCTTCCGTTAGCAAGATATCACGTACGGCGTTAAAGCTATCTAAATCAGTAATCGCATAGCGCTTAACTTCTTTTGGCGCAATTTTTTTAGCAAATTTGACCAGTGTTTCTGATGGCCCAATCTCTAAGAAAGTATCAACACCAGCATCTAACATCTTTTGCATGGCTTGTGCAAAATAAGTTGGTGAAATAATTTGTTTTGTCAATGTATCAAACAATGTCTCTGGTGTGAACAACTCACCTGTAGTATTTGAATATACTGGGTATGTCATGTTATTGAATGTTTCACCAGCTAAACGCGTTGTTAACTGTAATGCTGCATCTTTTAGCAACGGCGTGTGAAATGCCCCTGATACTGGTAATTCTACCATGCGCTTTATACCAGCTACAGTCAATGCATCAACTGCAATGTCCACATCAGCTGCTACGCCACCAATAACCAACTGTGCAAAAGTATTATAATTAGCTGGATAGACACGTTTACCTTCTAATTGTAAATCAGACAAGACGTCTTCAACAAGTTTTTGATTATCACCCATAACAGCGACCATCTTACCTGGATTAGCATCCCCAACTGATTGCATGTAGATACCACGATCCTTAATAATCGCTACAGCTTGATCAAATGTTAAGGCACCGCTAGCTGACAAAGCCGAATATTCGCCTAAGCTCAACCCTAACCCAGCTACTGGTGCTGGTAAGGCAGTACCTAACGCATTAATTATTGCTTGACTCATTGTTAAAATAGCAGGTTGTGCGTAAGCTGTTTGTTTGATCTTATTCTCATCGTTAGCAACCGCTTGTAAATCATACCCTAAAATGTTGGAAGCCTGATCAACTGTTGCTTTATATTCTGGTAAGGCCTGATACAGATCGAAACCCATGCCAGCTTGTTGTGCACCTTGACCACTAAATAAGATACCTAGTTTCATATTAATTAAACCCCATATACTATCTACTTACAATCAAACCGACGATTGTCGGTTATTATGACAGTGTTTTATTTTCAATTCCCATCAAGTCAGTTGCTTGTGTCCATATATCCGACAAAATATCAGCTGCTGGTTTTTCATCTTTAATCATACCAGATACTTGACCGGCCATGAAAGCGCCACCTTCTTTGTCGCCTTCTTGGACAGCACGACGCAATGTTCCTGATTCAAGTGCTTCAATAGCTGCTGCATCGGGCTTTTCTTTTTGTAACTCATTCACTTCATTTTTAACAAAATTTCTAGCCATTTTGTTCTTTAATACACGTGCACGGTTACCCATGATGTTACCAGTTACAATCGTATCAATATCCTTAGCTTTAATAATTTTAGCTTTGAAATTGTCATGCACTTCAGATTCAGTTGCCGTTAAGAACCGCGTACCCATTTGAGCACCTGCTGCGCCTAACATAAATGCTGCAGCAACACCACGACCATCACCAATACCACCTGCAGCAATCACTGGAATATTAACAGCATCAACAACTTGTGGCACTAAAGTCATGGTCGTTAACATACCAATATGACCACCAGATTCCATACCTTCAGCAATAACGGCATCAACACCCTTTTTTTCCATCATTTGAGCTAATGAAACAGAAGGCACAACCGGCATAACAATAATACCAGCAGCATGTAATTCGTCTAAAAACGGTGACGGATCGCCAGCGCCGGTAGCTACAACTGCAACACCTTCTTCAATAATAACATCAAAGACTTCGCGAATATGACGACTAAGTAGCATCACATTAACACCAAATGGTTTGTCTGTGAGTGACTTAACACGCTGAATTTCTTTACGCACATCTTCACCATGCCAGTAGCCGGTACCAATAAATCCCAGACCGCCACCTTCAGAAACCGCAGCAGCCAAGGCGCCTGTCCCAGCCCAAGTCATACCACCCTCAACAATGGGATACTTCATGCCTAATTTTTTAAAAATTGGGTTATCTACGTTAGTTGCCATCTTTTTTCCTTTAAATAAACTATGTACGTGACCAATGACTGATCACATGTAACATTTAAGCTGCCAATTGTTCCTTAACCTTGTCAACCAAGTCTTGTGTTGTCTTAATGTTTTCTGCAACAGCCAACTTAATGTCAAAATCATCTTCAACACGGTTCAAAACTTCAAACAAATCCAATGAATCTGCATCAATATCGTTTGTCAAATCTGTTGTTAAAGTCACTTCATTTTCTTCTAAATCAAATTGATCAACCAATATTTCTTTAACTTTGTCAAAAATTTCTGCATCTGTCATAACTTTATTCTCCTACTATTCTTGTATTATGTATTTTCGTTAGATTTTTACGGTGCAGCCGTCTACACCGGGAAATTAAATTTTAAAAATTTGCGCACCAACTGTCAAGCCACCACCAAAACCAACGAACGCAATGGTTTGGCCCGCATGTACTTGACCAGAAGCAACAAGTTCATCATACAATAAACCAACACTTGCTGCACTCGTATTACCGTTTGTGGCCATGTTTGTTGGAAATTTATCTGCCGGTTGGCCAAAACGCTTAGCGATTGAAGATACAATACGCGCATTAGCCTGATGCAATAAGTAATAATCAACATCATCTGCCGAAACATTTGCCTTATCTAATGCAACTTGTAGAACATTCGGCACTTCACGTGTCGCAAAACTATAAACTTCACGACCATTTTGATGGAAATATGGATCTTCAGGACTAATCTCACCAGCAAATGGATTTTTGTTGGCAAATCGACCTGCAATGAGATTATCTCCTTTGTTACCAAACGTTTGAAGTTCTTCTGCCAGTAACCCAACATGATCTTGTGTTGTCTCGACAAGTACGCCTGCCGCGCCATCACCAAACAATACCGCTGTGGTACGATCTTGCCAATCCACTAATTTAGATAATACCTCTGCGCCAATAACCATACCACGATGGTACCTTGTAGATAACAAACCAGAAGCCACGCTCATGCCGTAAACAAAACCTGAACAAGCTGCGCTCAAATCAAATGCGAACGCATTATTAGCACCAATGGCGCCTTGCACAATAGCTGCAGTACTTGGTGATAAACTATCTGGTGACATCGTACTGACGATAATAAAATCTAATGTTTCAGCTGCAATCCCTGTTTTATTAAGTAGTTGCGTAGCTACTTTTATTGCTAAATCACTGGTGTTTTCATTGGTCACAATGTGTCGTTGATGAATTCCTGTACGACTAAAGATCCAATCGTCATTAGTATCCATGATTTGACTCAATGTTTGATTCGTAACTTGCTGCTCTGGAAGTTGTCGCGCTGACGCCACAATTTTTAACTTTTCCATAGCTCCCCTTTATTGTTTAATGACATTTGCTAAATAGCTCACTAAATTATGAATTGCCCGTTTGACTGTTTCAGCTTCTGATGGTTGCATATTGTCCAGAAGGTTGTGTGTTAAATCACGATGAAAGCCTTGATGTGCACGATAAACAACGCGTCCTTTATGCGTTAAACCCAAGCGGACAACACGACGATCTGTATTAGAACGTCGTCTTTCAATGTACCCCTTATCAACCAATCGATCAATAGCAGTTGTCATGGCACTTGGCGTCAAGTGAATTATTTTAGCTACTTGCGAAGCACTTTTTTCAGAATACATAGATATCGCATCAATTGTATGCATATCCTTTAATGTAATATCTGAAAAATAACTTTGCTTCAAGGCAGCTTCTTCTATCCACATCACATTATTAAACACGGAAACAAGTTCATTATTTAATTCTTCAAAATCTTCTAATAATGGTTCGTTCATTCTGTTTCATCTGGTGAAACAACAAACATCAATTCAGCAGATGTTGCTGTTTTGCCATCAACTTTAGCTTCAACGATAACACTCCCCATGTTTGAACGTAGCTTGCCAAAGGAAACATGTAGTTTTAAGACATCTCCAGGCACAACCATCTTTTTAAATTTAGCATTATCAATGCCTGTCATGTAGGCTGTCTTACCCTTAAATTGTGGTGATGATAAAATTAATATAGAAGCAGCTTGTGCTAATGATTCAATAATAAGCACACCTGGCATGACAGGATTTCCTGGGAAATGTCCTTGGAAAAACTGTTCGTTAATTGTTACGTTTTTAACCGCAACAATTGATTCATCAGGCACCATTTCCTCAACGTAATCCATATAAAGAATAGGATAACGGTTTGGGATAAGGGCCATAATTTCTGTTGTTGTAAGCACTGGCATAATGTATAAGCGTGCTTGGCAGTAGATGGATCAGTCGTGATACGAATGCTTGCCAAACACATTTCCTTTCGTCTAATACTTCGACTATCGAAATATATAATAACAAAATTATCTCATGATTTATTTCGATAGTCAAACTAATTTTAAAAAAGCAATAAAAAAAACGCCGTTGCCAGCATCTTAAAATTCTAATATTACCAAATGATTTTGCCACTCTGTTATAAAATCATCGCTTGCCCATTCGTGTACGCGTGCGGTGTTATAACCAACAGCCGCATTATAATACGTATTGTTCCCCACTTTTAGTGGTGCTGGATGCAAATGCAGATGCCCTGTAATCGTGTCAATCGTATAGGAATGATCTAGTATTTGGCCAAATTGTTTACTACCTAATAGTGCGTTTGCCATATCTAAACGCGACAGACCGTTAGGAAACCGCTTGATATAATCAATTCTTGGTACAAAGTGTGACACAACCACTGTTTGTTTGTGATCAGCTTTGTTTAATTGCGACTTTATTTGAGTCATATTACGATTAAAACGTTCTTTATCCGAAACAGGTTGTTTAATTCGACGATCGTACCAAAATGATTTCTTAAAGCTTTGAATTTGCGCTTCTGTATAATCATCGCCAACAAAATCATAGTTGTACCAACCATTGTTACCAATTAACCTGACGGTTGGTGTCAAATCAATAAATTTATTGTGGAAATAGAGTGGGTCAATATCGCTTTCGAGCTCTTCATAGGTCACACCGTTCCCCATATCATGATTACCAGCAATAAAACGTATCAGCACTTTGTCACCCAGAACATCTTGCATGTCACGCGCAAATGCGAGTGATTTATTAAAATCATTAAATAAATCACCGGCAATAACATACAAATTAATGTCGTGATTTAATAAATACAACGCTTGTATATGCATTGCACGTTTAACATCTATTTTATTTAAATCAAAATGATTGTCTGATGAAAATGCAACTTTCACGGCAAAACCTCTTTCAAATAACTGTATAAAGTATATCATATATGACACAAAAAAGTTTGTAAGCAAAAAAAAAGCCTGCCGAAGCAGACTGGAATGAATTAGGATTAATGAGTAAAAACTCATTAAATCTATTTTTTACAAAGTAGCAAAGTGCAACAATGTACGGATCATGTTTGAAGTGAAACCGTATTCGTTATCATACCAAGCAGAAATCTTAACCAATTGTGAACCGTTACCAGTAGTGATTTCAGTTTGTGTTGGGTCGAATACTGTTCCGTGTGTGTCGCCAATGATATCTGTTGATACAAGACCATCACCATTGTAACCAAATGATTCCGATTCGTACTTCTTCATTGCTGCGTTCACTTCATCAACAGTGACTTCTTTGTCCAAAGTTGCTGTTAATTCAGTTACTGAACCATCGATAACAGGTACACGGAATGCGTGTCCTTGCAAACGACCATCCAATTCAGGGATAACCAAGCCGATAGCCTTGGCAGCACCTGATGAGTGTGGCAATGTTGTATTTGCTGCAGCACGATTTTGTTGACGCTTAGCAAATCCTGACTTAGGTGCATCTTGCAAAGCTTGAGAAGCTGTATAAGCGTGCACTGTTGTCATTGTTCCAGCTTTAACACCGAATTCCTTGTTCAATGCATTAGCCATTGGTGCCAATGATTGCGTTGTGCATGAACCAGCAGAAACAATTGTGTCATCTGCAGTTAAGATGTCTTGGTTAACACCATAAACAACTGTTGGTACAGCACCGGCTGGTGCTGAAACAAGTACTTTCTTAGCACCAGCATCCAAATGTGCTTGTGACTTTTCGGCTGATGTATAGAAACCAGTAGCTTCTAATACATAGTCAACGCCATCATTAGCAACCCACTTCAAATCTGCAGCGTTACGTTCTGCATAAACTGAATAGTGCTTGCCGTTAACAATGATGCCAGTGTCATCTGATGAAACTTCAGCTTGTAAAGTACCATGAATTGAGTCATACTTCAACAAGTATGCCAACATATCAGGACTAGTTAAATCGTTGATTGCAACAACTTCAATATCTGAAGCCTTATCTGATAATTCAAGGATACGACGGAAAGCCAAACGGCCAATACGTCCAAATCCGTTAATACCAATCTTAACAGTCATGTGTTTAGATCCTCCAAAGATTTTGTTTTTGACTTTTGTCAACAACCATATTATAGCACAAACTCAGCCACTGGGCGAATATGAATAGCACATATCGTTCAGCTTATCACTTGTGAATGGCACTCAGAATCAGGTTATTTTAACAAGATAATCATTATAGAACAAGTGATATTGCTTAGTGCGCTTTTCTGGTTGTGAATTAGTAAACTTTATATCACCAGGTTTAATTCTTTTGATTCAACCTATTTGATATTTGCGACTACTTGAAACCAGTATACGAACAGGTTTCATTCAATACCAGAGCCTGCTGCTATTGAATCTGGCAAAATGGTTACTGTCACAATATCATTTTTTTCGGCTGACAGAATCATGCCTTCTGATAGTTCACCAGCCATTTTGCGTGGCTTCATATTAGCCACGATAGCTACTGTCTTACCAACCAGTTCAGATGGGTCAGCATACCACTTACGAATACCTGACAAAATTTGTCTTGGCTTACCTGAACCGTCATCAAGTGTGAATTTTAACAGCTTTTCAGATTTTTCAACAATTTCACCCGCTATAATTTTAGCAGCTAGAATCTCAACTTTTGCAAAATCATCATAAGTAATCAAATCACGTGCTGGTTCCTCAGTGACTGCTGTTTTTTTGGCTTCTTCTTTTACAGCGCGGCCCTTACCTTTAGTGTCTTTGGACACCAAACCAGAAATAAAGGTTACTTCTTCTTCAACATTTTGACGAGGGAAAATAGGCTCACCCTTTTTGACAACTGTGCCACCAGTTGGCAACTGCCCAAATGTTAATCCAGCAATGCGTACGCCGTTTTCAGGATACTCAAAACCAAGTTGTTCGTATATTTTACGTGGTGCTTGTGTTAACACTGGTTGTAGCAGTACAGCCACAATACGCAAAGCACCGGCTAAATGTGCCATAACATTTGACAACACAGCTTTTTGTGTCTCGTCTTTAGCTAGTACCCATGGTTGTGTTTCATCAATGTACTTGTTAGCACGTCTGATAATTATCCAAACATTCTCTAAAGCATCAGCTGTGCGCATTTCCTGGAAATTCTGGTTATAAGATACGATAGCTTCTTCTACCGTACGCACAAGATCTTCGTCAAAGTCAGTTTGACCAGTTTGTAGTTGAGGGACAATGCCGCCCTCATACTTATTAATCATTGCAACAGTTCGATTTAACAAGTTACCCAAATCATTGGCTAAATCAAAATTAACACGTGCCACAAAATCTTCTGGTGTAAAGACGCCATCATTGCCAAAAGGCATCGCACGTAATAAGTAGTACCGGACAGCATCTAAACCATAACGTGCTTCTAGCACTTCAGGATAAATCACATTTCCCTTAGACTTAGACATCTTACCATCCTTCATCACTAGCCAACCATGACCAATGACAGATTTAGGCAATTCAAGACCAAGCGCATGTAGCATAATTGGCCAATAAATCGTGTGGAAACGAACAATTTCTTTACCAACCAATTGAACATTTGCTGGCCAGAATTTTTTGAATGCTTCCGTATTGTCTGACTCATAGCCAAGTGCTGTAATATAGTTAGACAAGGCATCAATCCAAACATAAATCACATGTTTTTCATCACCTGGAACAGGAATCCCCCAATCCACAGATGCTCGCGTAACCGCTAAATCTTCCAACCCTGGTGCAATGAAATTATTAATCATTTCATTCATACGTGCTTCTGGTTGAATAAATTCTGGGTGTGACTTGTAATATTCTAACAACCAATCAGCATACTTACTCATCTTGAAGAAGTATGCCTCCTCCTTGACTAGTTCAACTTCATGTCCTGATGGTGCCTTACCACCAATCATATTGCCAGCTTCATCACGGAATACTTCAGCTAATTGTGATTCTGTGAAGTATTCTTCATCAGAAACAGAATACCAGCCTTCATACTCTCCTTTATAAATATCATCATTTTCAAGAAGCGTTGTAAATATTTTTTGAACCGCTTTTTCATGACGATCTTCTGTTGTACGAATAAAATCATCATATGAAATATCCATCAGTGACCAAAGTTTTTTGATACCTTCAGCCATACCATCTAAATAATCAATCTCAGATATACCTGCAGCTTGAGCTTTTTGTTGTATTTTAAGACCGTGCTCATCTGTACCTGTCAAAAAATGAACATCTTCGCCAAGCAAACGATGATACCGTGCAGCTGCGTCTGCTAATACTGTTGTATAAGTATTGCCAAGTTGTAACTTACCGGAAGGGTAATAAATTGGTGTCGTAATATAGAAAGTTTTATCTTTCTTTACAGAAAATTGTTGTTCCGCTTTTGAGAATTTATCATAAACGACTGCTGAATCTGTAAGATTAGCTGTGTTAAAAAGGATGTTGTTTGGTTCTGACATATGAGTCTCTCTTTCTATCACGTCATCAATTAATGATACGTGTTCCTGCCATATGAGGCCTAGTTTATAAGATAATTATAACGAAGTTTACGTGTTTTTCATAGTTTTTCTCTGAAATTAAACCGTCATAACGAACATGAGACAATTTTAGACCTTTCCTTTAAGCATTAAAACTGGTAGAGTAAGCGAGTAACAACAATTATTGATAATTGGGGAAATTCAAATGACACAAATAGCACAATTAACGGATTATATGCAAAAAGCACTTGCTAAAGATAACTCAGGTCATAGCGTTGACCATATTGACCGCGTTGTTGCTTTAGCTGACAAAATTTTACGCAATGAACCAAGCGCTGATCCTTTTATCGTTCACGCTGCTGCATTGTTACATGATGTTTATGATGATAAACTGTTTGAAACTGAATCCGAAGCCTTAGCTGCCAAAGAAAACCTCATTCGTTTTTTACAGTCACTTGAAATTTCGCAAAATACGATTGATCGTATTATTGAAATCATTGACAACATGTCTTGGTCAAAATCACTTGAGGGTCAGGCCAAGCCACTTGATATCAATGGTCAAATCGTACAAGACGCCGATCGATTAGAAGCTGTTGGTGCGATTGCCGTCACACGTGCAATTACTTATGGCGCTGTCAAAAACCGTATCTTATATGATCCAAATATTGCCCCGCGCATTGCGAAAAATAAAGCGCAATATCGTAACGATGATAGTACAACAATTAATCACTTTTATGAAAAATTATTACTGATCAAAGACCGTTTAAACACTGAAACTGCACGTCAAATTGCTGTCAGTCGTCATCAATTCATGCTTGATTTCCTCGAACAATTTAAAGCAGAATGGGATTTGTCAAAATGATTTAATCAACCTAGGTCATGCTAATTAAACAGCATGGTCTGGTTTTTATTTTGTGTTAAAAATGGTATGATTTTAAAAGATTTGATACGGAGAATAAATATGGCAAGAAAACGAACCTATAAACGCAAACAATCCCCACAAAATAAATTATTATCTTTAATTATCGTCATTGCTCTATTTGGTTTTTATTTTTGGCAAAGTCAGCAACCTACTCATGAAACGTCCGTGCCAACATCAAAGTATGCCAAAGCAACCGCTACAAATAATCAAGCACTCTTAAATTTGAAATGGGATGGCACACTAGATGGTGACATTGTCCATATCAATAATAATCAAGCGACTTTCACACAGGCAGAATTGACACAAACATTTCCATCACAAGCTTCAAAATTACGCCCTGTTGATGGTCTTAGTTTATCCCCACTTGATAATCAAGGCCGCTCACAACAAGGCAACTTTGTGGCTAGCCAATCCGCTATCAGCAAAGTAACTGCGCGTCCAGAAAGAATTGGCTATGATGTCCGTCCCTCAGGTTGGTTCATCAACGATCGCTTTGATGGTCAAAAGTGGGTTGGTGGTTATCATAATAATCCTAATGTCAAACTAGGCAACGGCAAGCAAGCACTATGGAACAAATCACACATTGTCGGTTATCAATTCTTTGGTATGCCAACGATGGTGACTGAAAATATGACAACTGGTACCCGTGTACAAAATGCTTATCCTGGTCAACTCGTTCCTGAAGATGATATTCGTAACGCCATAAAAAAACACCCAAATATAAAAATCCGTGCGCAAGTGACCCCACTTTATATTGGTGACGACCGCTTGGCACGTGGCGTGCATTATATGGCTAAATCAGTTCAAGACAATGGCAAGACATTGAACTTCAACTACTGGATTTTCAATGTCCAACCAGGCATTCAAATCGATTATAAAACTGCTAAAGTCACGATTTCCAGTCAAGTGAAATAAAAATGACCCAATACTGTATGTATTGGGTCATTTTTTAGTCGACTGTACTATCTTCTGAAATTTTCTTTTGATCAGGATCAATCGAATCAATCTGCCATGTATCACTTCGTTTGTCATAAACTAAATGCGCAGTTAATTCGAACGTTTGCGTCAAATCACCAGATGTATCACCATCTTTATCGGTATCTGAAGCATAATAAAAATCAGTCTTAACTTGGTAAACCGCATCTGCTGTCGTCAGACTTGTTTGCTTAACAGACTTCACATCTGGCGTGTTAAATGACACAGAGTCAGCATTACGTTTAGCATCATGTAAATTATGGCGAATCATCTGCTTATAATCTTGATAAGCCTTATTGTTGGCACCATTTTTAAACATTGTCAAGCTATCACTGTCTTCTTCATCGGATGCGTAAGAACCTAACGCATTGTACATAGATGAAATCGTATTATCAGCGTCACTTTCAGTCATCAAGCCCTTCGCATCTAAGTCAATACTCTCGCCATCATACAAATCCTTCAAGCTCATTTTACTTGATCTGATTGTTTGATCACCAAATTTAGCTTCAACGTAGGCTGTTGCGCCCTTGCTAATTGGCATATTTTTAACTTGCAATAGCCCATCTTTCAACGTATCAATCTTCGTATTACCAATGTATAGATCACCTGACATTAAGTTTGAATTCACATCAAAACTAATCATATCAATGGCTAAGTTAACATTGGTGTTACTGCTGATTGGCCGTTCATCACTTGTTGCAACATCTTGCCCATTAATTTTTCCGGTAGCAGTAAATTTATATAAACCACTTACTTGTCTCTTTAAAGGTTTTGAATAGCTATCAGAATCAGATGTGCCAATTGTTTTACCATTCATTTTGAGCGTAATATCTTTATTATTGGTTGCGACATCAAAATCAACTGGCTTGATTGTTAGCTTATAATCAGGGAAGAACAAGAAATGTTTGCCGACCTGCGTGAAAGCATAACCATCTGTACTTGCACCAGACATCAATTGATCATAGACATTATTTTGACGTTGTTTTGACCAACTATCATCATTCATGTAATCAACAAATGGGGCCAATTCATTTGATTTAATCGCCTTCTTAGTATCAGACCATACAATATTTTTAGCATATTTTGTTGCACTGCCAGACTTCAATACCGTTAACGTGCGGTTGGCTGTGGCTGTCTTAGCATAATACTTATTACCCCAAATAAAGAGGCCGATAATAATAGCGACAACGACAATACCAACAGTCAAGGCAATTTTCTTACCTTTTGCCATTGGTGTTCTTGGTACTGCATTCACAGGTTCCGATGTTGGCTGTGCTAATGGTGTCGTACTTTGAAAACCACTTTGCTTTGCGTCACGTACTTCATCAAGACTAGGTTCACGCCCATTGTCTGATTTAAACTTTTCACGCCATGCTATTGCTGGTGTCACTAAAGGTGTGGCTGGCGCTACTGTCTCATCGGCCTGACTTGTTTTTGTTACGTCATCATTTGGTAAAACAAAACCCTGTTCTGCGGCTTTGCTGACCTCTTCTATTGTTGGGTTACGATGGTTAGCGGCTTTAAATGCAGCTAACCAAACTTTTTTCTGATCCATGTTAATTTTATCTCACCTCACACATTTCCAATTGATTTTGATAATGTCTCTAGTAATGGTCCGATAATAAACTTCAATTCAATACCAATAACGATAATCGTAATGATCCACTGACCTAATACTAACCAAATGGCATCTATTTTTTGCTTCCCTTGATGCGCTTCGGTCACCATAAATTGTTGTCCACTAGTTAAGATCGCAATACCAATCACAATAACCGCTGCTATAATGCCAAATGAGCTAAAAATAGTTTGCATGATTGATGAAACATCATCTATTGATGAGATAGAAAGCGATGGAATAGGTACTAAAAATGATAAAATAGCACCAATGATGTTAATCAAAGCTAATGGTGCAAACCACTTTAAGTATTTTAATACGTTTGTCTTGAGGTCAAAAGCTTGTCTATTGATCAATAACAAACCGGGTATAGCAGCTAAATACAAAATAGCAAATATAACAACCGCATAGAAAAATAATTGCGTGTTGAATGAGCTTAATTGTTGACGGACTGTGGTAGCCTCACTACCACTAAATGATGAATACGATTGGTAAGCAGTATTAAGACCTCGTCGCACAACATTTGAAAATGAAAAGGCACCTGTAATCGTTGCAATAGCAAAGGTTAACCATAAGAAAATATTGCCATTGACATGAATTTGTTCACTCGGATGCGCTAGGATTGGCTTAATCCACGTCCAATAATTACCTGCATGTTGCTTGGCATTCGTGTATACGCGATTGGCATCCTCAGACAATTCTGCTTTAGGCGCTTTGCTATTGGTTTGGGTATCATTGGTGTGCACTGAAATCTCGCCACTTTCAATCGCCGCCAAAACCTCTTCTGCGTTAGGCTGACGATCATTGATAAGTTCAAAATATTCTGTCCATTCTTTCTTTGTTGCCATCTATTTTCTCCCTATCATTACTTTTTTTATTAAAAACAATACGTTAGTTATTATAATATAAATATTAACGTTAATCAAAATCTTTTTAACATTCAAAACAATAATACTATTAAATAACAAAATATTATGTTGCCTATTTTGATTTTCTCTACTATATATCTAGAAATCAAAACCGTACAACATAATATTTTTAGTGTTTATAATTTTAATACGCTAAACAACGAAGCCCTCAAGCCGACGTTATACTCGTTTATTTTTCATATGCTTTGGTACATAGACGGATATACCGAGTAAACCAACCATACTGATTAATACAGCAAGTGACTTGGACGATGATTCCACCCCTGTCTTTGGCAAAGCAACGGATGATTGTGTCACATGTGAAACAGTGCCATTGCTAGGTAAGGTCGCTATACTATTTTTGTGTTGAGCCGTTGTTATCGTGTTCAGCACTTTGGCGCTTGCATCATAGACAACATGATCGTTATATTGATTTTTAGCAACTGTTGTTGTCACATTAGCCTGTTTATTAGTTGTCTGGTTTGAACCACCAACTGACGGGGTTGATTTATCTAACTGAATAAGTCGATCAAAGTAAGCTTGTGTCTTATTGTCAGTGTTAGTTGACGTTTGTTGGTTCGTTGATGGCTTAGCTGAACTATTACTTGCGCCTGTTGTTGGCTTGATGGCTGTTTCTTTAAGCTTTGCATAGTATTCATCTAATGTCATTGATCCAACTGAACCAGAATCCCCCTCATCACCTGTCTTCACAGGCGTCTTAGTGTCGTCAGGCGTATCCGTCGTTGGCTTGTCTGAAGGCTTATTAGGCGTTTCAGGCTTTGCATTTGCTGGATTGATACTATCTAAGTAGGCTTGACTGTCAGCTTGTGCCTTGGCATAACTCTTGGCATTTGATGTCTTCAAGTTTGATAATGCTTGGGCGTTGGTCGCAACTAAATCGTTGTATGCCTTGTCATTTGATGCCTTTAAGGCGTCAAGATTCTTGGCTCCTGTTTCTGCTTTACTTGCGACATCAGCATCTAATTGTGCCTTGAATGATGCTAATTCATTAGCTAACTTTGTTTCTAAGGCACTTTCAGCTTTTGCTTGGTTGGCCTTGAAGGCGGCTAATTCTTGGACTTGGCTTTGTTCAAACTTTGCCTTGTCTGTTGCTTTCTTGGCTGCTAGTTCGTCAGCCGGTACATCTTTGATGTTGGCTAACTTGGCATCATAATTGTCCTTTAGTGTTGCCAATGTTTCGGCTAACTTTGTGGCATTCTCATCATGTTGTGCGGTTGCGAGTTGCTTAATGCGAGCAACGTCACTAGCATATGACTTTGCATTGTTAGCCACTGTTGCATCGTGAGATGTTGTAATGTCGGCAACAATCTTGGCATACTTCGTGTTGATGTTGTCTAATGCTTGCTTGTTGTTTGTGCGTACATCAGCTAACTTTTGAGCATTAGCTGTCTTGACGTTTGTCAAGTTGGCTTGTGCATCAGCTAATGCCTTGACAGCAGCTGCATTGTTACCACCACGAGCAGCTTCAATTTCAGAAGCTGATTTCAATGTTAAGGGTTTGTCGTTAACTGTTACAGGGTTGTTTGTATCGTTAATTTCAGAACCTTGGAAAACAAAGATGTATGGCCATTCACTATTTGATTGTTGTAAAGCAAATGCCATTTGTAAGTTTTCACGCATGAAGTTGGCTAAATGACCGTTAGCATGGGCCCCATCTTGATAAATCATAGCAGTAATCATGTTTAATAGATTAACTTTGGCTGACAACATTGTGAGTTCAGAAGCTTGCGAAACTCCTAAGTTTTCAGAGGTGTTGAATAAGTTTAAATCTTTGTAGGCTTGTGTTGTTTTTGTTGTAGCTGAGTTGCCTAAGTAAACAGTATGTGTCAAGCCAGCATTAACGGCTTTACGATATTGAGCGGATTCATCAACAGCTTTCTGAGCATTGTTGGTTACTACAGCAGCACTCAAGCCATGAGCTGTTCGGTATGAATTAACTAAAGTCATGGCATAATCTGATAATTCAGCTTGTTGGGCTGTTGTGGCATCGCCATTGATTTTTGGTGTGTTATCATTTTCACCAGAATATGAATAATAATCATAATAACCAGCGTCATTGACATGACTTGCAGGAATATGTGGGTCACTTATTTTTGTTGGTAAGTTTCCGACACTGTTAATTGCCTGAGCATCAGCAAAGGCATCATCAGTTTCTGAATATGGATTGGCTGGTGTCGCAGCTTTAGTTGCCTTTGTGTTTGAGGTGTCAACTGTCTTTTGAGCTGAATTGACCGTATTTTGGGCTGTCTTTTCTGAAGCTGCATTAGACGCAGTTTGCGTTGCTTCTGCTTTTGTGTTGACATCAGTTTGTGTCTTTGTTTCAGCAGCTTGCTTGATTTGAGCTGTTGTTGTATCAGCCTTTTGACTCGCATCCGCTTGTTTATTAGCATTATCTTGACGAGCTTTTGCGGCGTCTTGTTCTGCTTTAGCATTTGCTTCAATTGTTGCATCTTGGGCGGCTTTGGCGGCCTGAGCATTTGCAATGTCTTGTTGGTTTTGTGCTGTGACAGCATCACGTTGTTCTTGTGCTGAACCAGTCTCTTTTGCTTGTTGTGCTGCAAAGTCAGCAGCTTCTTGCTGTTGCTTGGCAATCTCTACCTGTTGGGCAACTTCAGCATCCTTTTGAGCTTGAACTTGAGCTGCTTGATTGGCTGCTTCTTGTTCAGCTGCCTGTTGAGCGGCTGCTTGTGCATTAGCTTCGTCAGTGGCCTTTTGTTGGGCCTCAGCATCAGCTTGCGCCTTTTCATTGGCTGCTTGTTGAGCAGCTTGGGCTTCGGCGTTAGCCTTGGCTGTAGCTTCTTCTTGAGCTTTTTGTTGCGCTTGAGTATCAGCTAACTTTTGTGCTTCAGATGCCTTGGCAGCATCATAATTAGCTGTAGCTTGCGTCTTTTCGTCAGGCTGTGTTGATGGTGTTGTTTGTTCAGGTGTTCTTGTAGATGGTTGTACTTCAGCAGCGCTAGCTTTTGTTGTGCCTGTTGCAATCGTTGCCAATGTGATAGCTGTTGCTGTTGCAACCCCTAATTTTTTGGTTGGTGTTTTCACTGCATATCGTTCTCTACGTGTCATTTTGTGATTATTCATAGATTCTTTCTCTTTTCTTTAAATATGTGTAAACGTTACCTTGGATCAGACATTATTACTAACCTGCAACACTTGCCTTAACATCAATATTTTTTAAGTATTTAACAACTTCTTTGGATTCCGTTATATTCAATCTGGTAGCATAGGTTACTGGTGTGGTTGCAACTAGCTGCAAAACTTCATCCTCTGACATATTAAAAAGTTCATGAGATAAGTTAATCAATGCTTCTTCAGCTGTATCTGGTACATATTCTAACCGTACACCATATTGATGTTGTGCACTTTTGCACTTTTGCGTTTTTTAATATCGTTTATTTTGATCATATCCCGTGCAATTCCACTTGAATCAGCTAATTGCTGCAGCGTTTGTTGTTTAATATGATTCCCGAACATTTTTAATAAACCCATTCACTTATCCCCAATTACTTCCTGTTTCTGATATTGCTAATATTATTAGCGATAGATGAGGCACTTTGACCAACACTATCAATACTGCGGTTCATATTATCAATCTGAGCCATTTGTGCCATGATGACACCTGTCTGTGCTGCAATACTAGTTTGAACATTGTTTAATAAAATATTACTGGCTTCAGCAGCTTGTATCTGTGACTTTTGATTTTGTATCATTGCTTTCTGATTAGCTTTAATTTCAGCATTGTTTTTTTCCAAATCGTATTTGTTAATAGCTTCTTTCCAAGTATCTGCTCGGCCAGTTAACAAAATATTGTATAAAGCTGCTACTGCATAGATATTTGTGCATTCTCTAGGTAAAAACATCAGACTATCGTTGAATTCACCACTTTCTTGATAAACAGTCAATTCTGATTGTGCTTTTGATGCTAGTTGCCGGTATTTAGAAATTTTTTCTTTTGATAAAATCTTATCTTTTTTACCACTGCTATAACCATAAGCAAAATAGGCTGCTACGGCACCGACAACAAAACCAATAATAGGTCCAAGAATACTAGATACCACAACCATGGTGATCACAAAAGCACCAACAGGCACACCCCATCGAAATACACCTTGAAAACCGATAGGTGCTTGCAATGCTTGATGTATACGTCGATTAATTGTTGCAATTTGATCCTCGGCTTTTTTCTCATCAGATAGGTATTGATATGCAGTTGTTAACAATGACATCAAATCGTTTTTAGGTAGATCATTCAAATTTAAATCGTTCATAATAATTTTTCCTCTTATTCTTTTTTCGTCAGCCAGTATATAGCTTTTTTTCATCAATATTAATCTGCATCACCGACTTCCGGACTCAAAAACGTATATCCCGTTGATTGGTTCAATAAAGCATAGCGATTCAGCTTATTTTTCGTTTTTAAGTCTTCATTCCAGCTGGTCCCTGATTTATCGCGCCAGAAATTAGCTGGTAAGTCCGATATTTTTTGATCAGGTAAATACAAAGTGAATTTGTCGGGGTCATCCATACCGTAAGGCTTTACCCAAGTTTTTTTAACACCATTAACAATTTCAGTTTGACCAACAGTATGAGCTAAATTCAATTGATCAATATGCATTTGGTAGGCTGTGCCATTGACACGTTTAATTTTATTGAAGTTACCACTAAAGATCGCGTTTTGACTTGTACCATTGGGGTAATCATCTGTTGTATCGCCCATAGAAGATGCTGAATATTCGCCCGAAAATTGGCCATCAGGATGCAATTTTAAAGTTGTTTGCCAACCACCAGCACCTGAAGAGAAGGTCAACTGATCATTTATTTGCGGTAACTGGAAATCACTGGTATTGGTTTGTTGGTCATCTGTTGATTGCTGTCGCACATAGATATTGCGTTCATCGAATTGTTGCCCTGTAAATAATCGATCTTTAGATTGATCAGATTCACCATTAAAAGCCATACTAGTCACTTTTTTAACATCCACACCTTTAGGAATAAACCAGAAAGGCGTGAGTGCTGAAGCACCAGGGGTCGTGGGTAAAGGATCGCTTCCCGCGACCGTTTGCAAAATACCATCTTCGACCTTCGTACCGATATGATAACTTTGTTCCCCTGAAGATATTGCACCAGATGCAATATATATCTTTTGTTTGTTATTCGCTTGACCATCATGATTTGCTGATAGTGCACCCTTTTCATTCACTACCAATGTATCGCCTGCAGAATTTTTCCAAGTGCCTGCGACACTTGAAAAATTCTGATCACTTAATTGTGGTAAATTCATATCAGTTTGTTGCTTTTTGATCTTTCGTGCGGGCTGTTTTTGCGATTTGATTTTGGCACTCGTTGGTTGACTTGACTTAGCCGACTGATTTACTTGCTTCTGCTGCATGTAAATATAACCCCCACCAATCATTATTACTACCCCTGATAACAATAAAACAGTTTTTAATTTCATTGACAATCTGCTCCCTATATGGTCTGTTAGTTTAGGCCTTTTTCTTCTACATAAACATATTATGTACATATTTTAAAAAAGCGATACCTTTGACATTATAATAGTCAAAGGTATCGCTTAACGACTTTGTCCCAAAATCGGGGTGTTTTTCCTAACATAATATATTAAAATGAATATTAAACATATCATATTTAGAATAGTGGGCAGCTGATGATCAAACCAAACCAAACCAAACCAAACCAAACCAAACCAAACCAAACCAAACCAAACCAAACCAAACCAAACCAAACCAAACCAAACCAAACCAAAC
>NZ_JAFBEK010000007.1 GCF_016908715.1 Leuconostoc rapi
GATCTTCTTGAATTAATTGCCTCTTTCGCCTCGCGTCCTTCGTAAGAACATATACTAATATACCAACTTCCCGCCCTCCCGTCAACTACTTTCTTTACCTTTTTTTGTTTTATTTTAAATTGCTAAAATATTTTTTGAAAACGCTTTTATTTGTCGTTATTTTCATTTATTTTTTGCATTTTGAATCTTATTGTTCGTGTTTAATTATCAGGGTTGAAAATGTCTAATTTTCCTATCCGTTCAGCTGCCTCAACTAATCTCTTTTCATCTATTGTTAGACCAATACGAACATATCCCTGACCCTCTGATCCGAAACCAGCTGCATCTGCTACCGCCACATTGGCTTCCTCTAGTAGTAAGTCTGCAAAACTAGTGGAAGTATAACCCTTTGGCACAGGCATGAGTACATAAAAAGCACCTTGTGGTACATAGGGTTCCCAATGAAATTCACGTACTGCTGCAATGAATGCATTACGACGATTTTCATAGGTTTGACTCAATTCTGTGACAGCCTTTTGACGGGCCACTGTGTTTTGCAACGCCTCAATAGCAGCATCTTGAATGGCTGGGAAAATCGAAACAAATAAATGATCTTGAATTAAGTTCAGTGCTTCAATCATATCAGCATTACCAACTGCAAAACCAACGCGCCAACCAGCCATGTTAAATGTCTTGGAAAATGTATACGTTTCAATACCAACATCTTTTGCGCCTGGTGTTTGTAGAAATGACAATGGCTTATGTCCGTCAAAGCCAATAGCACCGTAAGCAAAATCTGATAAGATGCCGACTTCATGCTGATTAGCAAAGCTGACTGTTTGCTCATAAAATTCTGGTGTGGCAACCGCACCAGTCGGATTGTTAGGGTAATTCATGTAGAGAAACTTAGCCCTTTTAGCTTGTTGAGCTGATATGGCTTCGTAATTGATCAAAAAATCATTTGATGGTTCAAGTGGCAGCGTTTCATAGTTCACTTTCCCCAAAGCCGCACCAGATAGATAATCTGGATAACCTGGGTTTGGTAGTAAGAGTGTTTCACCTGGATTCATCAACGCCCAAGGTAGCTCAACCAATCCAATTTTAGAGCCAGCTAAAATAGCCACCTCTGTTTTAGGGTCAATGTGAACACCATATTCAGATAAATAAAATTCAGCAATAGCTTCTTTAAAACGTAGTTCACCACGAAACAAAGCGTATTTATGATCTGCTGAATTAGCCGTTGCGTTTTGCATTGCCTTGACAATATAATCTGGTGTTGGTAGATCAGGATTACCTTGTCCTAGGTTAATGACATCGGCCCCAGAAGCAATTTTTGCATTCACTTTTGCCACTAACGATGCGAAAAATTGTTTTGGTAGTGTTTTTAGTAAATCTGATTGCTCAAAATGCATAATTTCTCCTAATAATATAACGTGGGTCTACGATCTGAAAAAACAGGTATCTGGCCACGAACGGCCCGTTCATCATCAATGTCTATCTCAGCAACAAGTAACGTCGCTTCATTAATCACTGGCTTGTTTAACAATGTTACCTAATGGATCAATGACTAATGATCGACCACCAAAAACATTGTCATTATCATGTCCAACACGATTTGCTGCAACAACAAATGACTGATTTTCAATGGCACGTGCTTGTAGTAATGTTTGCCACTGCGCAATTCTTTGTTCTGGCCATTCCGCGGTAACAAATAACAGTTCTTGTGGCCCAGTTGCCATCATCGTTCGAACCCACTCTGGAAACCGAATATCATAACAAATAACACCAGCAGACGGAACACCATCTAAATTAAAAACATTGCTATGGCTCCCAGCAGTAATATATTTTTCTTCGTTCATCAGTCCAAAAAGATGTAATTTATCATATTCAGAAACTTTTTGCCCATATCGATCAAAAACAAACATCGTGTTATAAAATTTATGATCTCGTTGTGTTGCAACAGAGCCACCAACAATATTTATATGATGCTGTTTTGCTAACTGGCTTAGTAATGCTTGGCTCTCATCCCCATTGTGATCAGCTAACCTATCTAGTTCTGTTAAGGCATAGCCAGTCTGCCACATTTCTGGATACAACAAAACATCAACACCAGTTTGTGCTGCTTTTTGCGCATAATCAATGATTGTCTGTTGATTTGCTTGTGGGTTTCCTAAGAATATATCCACTTGTGCAATACCAATTTTAAGTTTCATAACCAATCCTCTTATGTATTATTGTGCATTTTATTATATATTTTGTCAAATTTATATCATTTTTAACTCATTATTTATAATAAAAAAACACCTCACTGGTGTTTTAAGGAAATTTTGGAAATTGATCAAAATCCGGTTCGCGTTTTTCTTTAAATGAATCTCGTCCTTCTTTGGCTTCGTCTGTCGTGTAATACATCATCGTGGCATCTCCAGCAAATTGTTGCAAACCTGCTAGACCATCTGTATCAGCGTTCATCGCTGCTTTAATAAATCTCAACGCCGTAGGTGATTTCGTCAATAATTCATCTGCCCATTCAATTGTTGCTGTTTCAACCTCTGCCAAAGGGACCACTTTATTAATCCAATTCATTTGGTAAGCTTCTTCAGCCGTATAAAAATGATTCAAAAACCACACTTCTTTGGCACGTTTATGTCCAATCACACGTGCCAAGTAGCCTGAGCCATATCCTGCGTCAAAAGAGCCAACCATTGGTCCTGTTTGACCAAATTTAGCGTTATCTGCCGCCACAGTCAAATCAGCTACCAACTGCAAGACGTTCCCGCCACCAACAGACCAGCCCTTAACCATAGCAATAATTGGTTTAGGGATAACACGCATGAGGCGTTGTAAATCTAAAACATTTAATCGTGGAATGCCGTCAGATCCAACATAACCACCATTGCCTCGAACTTTTTGATTACCACCAGATGAAAAGGCTTGGTCGCCCGCACCAGTCATAATAATCACACCAATTGTTGCATCATCTCGAGCAATCGTAAACGCATCAATCATTTCAGAAACCATACCGGGTGTAAAAGCATTATGCGTAGCAATATCATTCATCGTAATTTTAGCGATTTTACCAATATTTTGGCCATCTGCGTTTGTTTCAAATAATATTTCGTCGTATGTTTTAACGGCGTTCCAAGTTGTCATGTGTTATACTCCATTCAGAAAGGGGATTTTGTTCTTATGAATATTATAGAACTTTTGGGGTTAAAAACCACCTTATTGTCATCAGAAAAAACAATTGTTGAGGTGGTAATCAGTCAAAAACTGATGCAACCATTTGGTATTGTGCACGGGGGTATCAATGCTTTGTTAGCTGAAACAGCTGCTTCATTGGGCGCAAACGAGGCACTCCCACCCCATCTTGTTCCTGTTGGCGTTGACATTCAAACACACCATTTAAAAGCTGTCAGTCAAGGCGTGTTGGTCGCAACTGCAACACCAATTAACATTGGACATACCCTACAAGTCTGGGCGGTTGTGATCCATGAGCAAAAAACAAATACACTAACAAGCACGAGTACCGTGACACTTAAAAATCAGCATTTAAACGACTAACACGCTACTGCGTGTTATTTTTATTTTTTGTAAAAAACAAAGAAATCGCACTTTTTTTAGGATGTGCTGCATTATACGCTTGCTGGCGACGCACTTCTTCTGGCGTCGGTGTGTCATAAGTTAACATGCCAAGTCTTTCATATTTGGGGTGTGGAATAGTGATGGGCGCTTGATAATTTGGCACAATAGGGTTACCAAGATAACGTACCTTGTCAACGGTTCGAGTCACTTTTAATGTTGGCTCTGGTTCAAGGTTGACATCATCACTAATAACAGCCAGACTCCCCTTAAACTGACTTTGATAATACAAAGCAGCGTAACTTGATATTGGACCGTACCCTACAAATTCAATTTGTCGTGCATGTGCTTGTTTACGTGCCAATTTCACAGAGGCTATTAATGCTGCCTCGTGATGACGGTAGTAGCCAGCGTTTAAGTCGCTACTAGCAATATATTGTACCGCTTGTTGCGTTTCTTTTATCCACTCAGACATGTAGTCAGTCGTACTTGTTTCAGGTTCAGAAAATACCACTCGTAGGGTATTCGCTGTTATTTTTGCTGGTATCTCAACATCGGTATATAGTTTGGAAGCTATTGCCGTATCATTCTCTCGTAAAATACCCGCTTTTTGTTGTCGAATCACGAAGTCATGAAAGACAAACTGACCATTACCCGCTGACACCAAATCAATGGTGTAAAAAGCATAATTCTCTGGTACAGTGACTGTCATCTTATCAGTATTTTGACTGTTCATCTCTAAACGTTGATACTGATCATCAAAAAAAGTCACTATCAAGTAAGCAAACATACGTTCACTGGCATCAATACGCCTTTCAATAACGTAAGTTTCCCCGCGCAGTAACTGTGGGAGATCCGATATACGTTTTTCGACTTGATAAAGATGTCTAGAATGCCATGTTGCAATCACCTGCCCACTCGGTAAAAAAAAGTGTTCATAAGTGACTTGATCTAACGCTTGAAAATCTACGGTTGCGCCTTGTAATTGGCGTAACTGTGTTTGTGGCGTCCAATATATTTTGTACTCCATAGTTAGCTACTCACCTACCTTCCCTCATGTGGTCTTTTAGATACATTAATCGCGCCATCATAAATGTAATCATTTCAGGTGTTTTTGCCATATGTGCCCCAATTTCTTGAACATGAGTCAGCGGTGTATGTTGTGCTGAAAAAAAATCTAATAATTGTGGCAAACTCTGCCCATCATACTCATCTTGCGTTAACGTCAGTAATGAGACTGATATTTTTTGCCAGTCGACCTGTTTGATGTGGTCCCAAAAAATTTGATTTAACCCGCTCGTATCATCTGGATGCATTCGTCCAGCCAAAAAGCGTCGGACATCTAGCGTCCAATCCTGATTCACTGCTTGTGGGAAATCAATGTTTGCCGTTAAGGTTCCAATATTAACAATTGGTTTAGCTAGGACAACAGCTTGGGGTTTAATATCTGCCGCGTAGTACATGGCTGGAAAACTACCCATTCCATACCCTGTTAAAATGACATCTTTAGGTTCTAAGTGCAGTATTTTTATCGTTTTCTGAATTTTTTCAATAATTGTCTTTTCATAGTTTTCAGTGCCTATATGAAAAGCGCCCCCTTGCATTCTGACATCCGAGAAAAGTAAATAAGGTGACTCTAGCGTATTCAACGACTCCCGCATGTCAAAGCCATCAGCATGTGCATGCCTGCTAGAAAAATTAACAACCAATGGTGCTTGTCGATCTCCTGGATTAAAATAACTCAATACTTCTTCATTTTCATTTGTCAGTTGCCAGTCATCCCCCGGCAGTAACAAGCCCAAACCATGTCGTGAGCGCCGTTGATGTAAAACGTGTAAATCTAGTGTCCCTTGACCACTAGCAAAAACTAAAATTTGGTAGTTTTGATCATTTTCTAACCCATCAATTGCCGTTAATTCACGCAAAGCATCACCAGAAATGCTTTGCCTTTTTTGAACATGGCCATCTTGATAATACACAAATACTAACTTGACAGCAACTGTATCGGTTTGTGTATAATCAAGCCAGACTAAATTTTCAATTGTTGGCGCTAAATCATCAATAAATGTGTTAAGCGTCCCAATTTGTTGCCATGATTGACCAAAATCGCCAATAAATTGTGCTGAAAACCGACCTTCTCGCTTAAAATGTATCCCTGCAGGTGGCATAGGGATGAATTGCTGCTCACTAAATCGTGTGGCAAACCCTATCTGTTCAAAATGCAAATCATTTTGCAAATGCGCCACGATTGCCTCTGGCGTTGTTTCTGGTATCAAGAAGGCTTGACGCTCATCTAATATAGCCTGAAAATCAGGCGTCAGCTGCTTTGCAAAATAAATCGTTCGCCGCGCAGGCCAATCATTAATTTGACTCGATAACAATGTACTTGTCAGCACATCGTCTGTCAGCACAACGTAGGTTTGTTCTAAAACATAGGGATCTTTTTGATAAGCTAACCGCGTAGGTAGATCCAAAATAGTGGTATACTGCCAGTCAATATTTGGCGCATGAATGTGTGGTGTCCAATCTTTGGCACCAATTTGAAGCACTGAAATATCTGCCATTTTTAATTCCTTCGACCTGGATCCTCTTGTGCCAAGTATTAGTGCTAAACTATCGTTATTTAACGCTAACTATTGTGGCATGACTCGTTGATCACACGTTCCTTTACTTAATCTTGTTAAAAATTTGTTGCCATTTAATCCACACCATGTCATCGCTATACTCAGCTGCAATGTCATGTGTTGATTCCTTTACATCTGATACCCAATGCGTATCGTCAACATAAAAATTCAATGCACCACTTAATTCTGACCTATCGGTTACTAATTTGCCATTTTGGTTGGGCTGTAAGTAAGCGGTTTGTATACGATTAATTTGCGGAACAGCATATGCAATCGCCTGTGTTTGCAAATATTGATTAGGTGTATCTCCTAAGTCCAATAACACACGACTATTTGCCATATACTGCATTTTTTGCGCTTCATTTTGGGATGCTATAAATTGAAAACGTGTCTTATACGCTAACTGACTATCTACATCTATGATGCCATGTGCATTCGCTGCTGTTTTACTAGCCGCTTCAATCATAGCATCAAATAACGCGTGTGATTGTGTCGTTTCAATTAATACTAAGACATTGGGATGACTAGCTAACAATGTACTAACCACCTCAAAATCTGCCATTGCTATGCTTGGGGCAAACCAATAGATTGTTGCGACTGGTTGTACTGCGACGTTATTTTGACGCGCTGTTACCGTGTAAGGCGGTATAATTGCAAATGTCGACTGCTGTTCTGATTGTGCACTCAGTTTTTCAGCTTGTTCCGGCGTGTCTATCACTGAAAAGTCAACGTTACCAGAGATTTGCAATGGCACATGTTGTTCAAGTTGTCTATCTGTGCGTTCAGTTTGATAACTTAAAATAACGGGTTGTTTTGGCGTCACTTTATGAATCAAAAATGTTGTCATTTCACTCTGTGAAACAATCAAATAATCATTTTGGGGAACTGATTTCAAATGATGGGCTAGACCCGCTGCAACAAGCTCAGCCATGTTAGTAAACGTTGTTTGTGGCGTCCATGTCTGTTGGGTTGTCACGACAGCAGAAACACAATCTTCTTGCACGGCTACCCCGCCGCTTGGTGTTAAGTAATCACGTCGTATAGGCTCATTATCGTCATTAAACGTTGTCACACGTGAAATAAAACCGCGATCGTCAATGATTAATTCTTGGCGGCGAATATCGTCTGTTAATAGATCGATACGGTCAAAACGCATGAGCGGTGACTGTTGCACCCACACTGTCGCAAAATGCGTGTTTTTTACCCACACTTCAATACGGTCATTCATACGGATAAACTCTGCATCATCTGGCCAGGAAAAATCTGCCAAAGCGACTGGCTTTTCATCTTTCAAAGTAATCCGTTGAAAAAGATCATAGGCTGACCAAGTCACAGCTGACTCAATTCTTTTTTGAGACAATATTTCACGTAATTGGGGTAAGTAGTCTACTAAAATTAATTCAACTTGTTGGCTTTGTGATAAAAATAGTTGTGTCTGATGAACCGTATCATTAAATTCTGGTAATGTCATACTATACGCGTGCCAATCCGGCATGATGTGCAAATTCATATATCACCTCTTAATTATGTTGTTCTTTTATATGAGTTATATTTTTAACTGTTTGCTTTGGAACTAGAAACAGACCCTATCTTCTGGTTTCACAACCACTGATATTATTATACCAATTCTGCACATAATTTTTTATGATGCCTGGTTTTGAACGATCATTTAAAAATAAAATACCTTAAAATAACAAAAAACCAGCTCAGTTAAAACGCCATAGCTGGTTTTTTGTGGTGCTGATAGCTTATATAAGCGCCTGCTTGATCGATTGCGATTCTGATTTTATAATAGCCAATCATTTCATAAACAGCTTACTTTAGACTGCTATCATGCAAAACTGTGCTACGCAACCTACTGATGTATCCTCTCAGCAACAATGTTTCACGTGAAACATTGTTATGATGACATAAATTCAATTTTTTCTGAATGAAGCGATTTTATGCGTGCCAAACTCTCAACTTGTAGGCCACGTTCATCTAATATTTGACGACCCTTTTGAAAAGATTTCTCAATTACAATCCCTACAGCAACAACATGCGCATGCGCCTGTTGTGCAATGGTCAATAGTCCTTCAACAGCTTGGCCATTAGCCAAAAAATCATCAATTAGTAAGACTTGTTCATCGGATTTTAAGAAACGTTGGTCAATCATTATATGGTTTGTGACTTGCTTAGTAAATGAATACACATCTGCTGACAACACACCCTCGGGTAACGTCAACGATTTATTTTTTCTAGCAAATACAACCGGAACATGTAGCGCTAAACCGGCAAAAACTGCCGGTGCAATACCGGATGATTCCACTGTCAAAATTTTATCAATTTTCTTATCAGCAAACACTCGTGCAAATTCCTCACCAATAGCCAACATCAGTTCCGGATCGATTTGATGATTTAAAAATGTATCAACTTTTAATATTTCAGTTCCTAACACTTGGCCATCTTGACGAATACGTTCTTCCAATAATTTCATATGCTTCCCTTCGCGTATTAGGTATAAAAAACAGGTTGCCTCAAATATCAGCTTTATTTTCTAAAAAAACCACTTAATGCTAATATTAAGCTGACTAGCGCCATCAAAATAAGCGTGATGACTAGTGTTATCCACCAGCCATCTTGTGTTGCAGCGTAAGGTAACCACTTCACATTCTCACCATAAAAACCACTAACAATCGTTGGCACCGTCAACACAATAGAATAAACTGTTAACACTTTCATCGTCCAGTTTAGATCTCGATTACTCAAATTACCATAAGCATCTGATACTGAATTAATAACTGCCATTGCGAGATCTGCCATATGCTCAGCTTGTCCAACTTCAACACGGACGTCATCAATGTGTTCAATTTCAAAATGTGGTATTTTAGATTTAAAATCTTGCTTAAACGCATTGAGCATGACTTGATTATTAGCCAGCGAATTTTGAATATAAATCATTTGCGTTTGGAGGCGTAGTAAATCATTCATTTGTTTAGTCGTACGTTTATGGTGCCCTAATTGTGATTGAATCACACGCCGCTTACGATTAATTTCAGTGACTTGATCAACATATCGTGTCATTAACGAATATAGACCAGTCATTATAAAATCAATCGCACTAATTTCGCTATCATCCCCACGTTTTTGACGGTTTTTAGGGTCTAATATCACAGCTTGTACATAATCTGTTACTGAATGTGAAAACGTATATAAGTCATTATGGGCAAACAAAATACCAATAGGTCGCGTCTCCACAATATTATCTCGATATGATATCACATCAATGACCATTAAAGATTCATCAGCAGCAGCATCATATTCCATACGGACAGCCTCGTTATGATCAACAGCATAGCCCACAATTTCGTTTGTGAGATGATGTTCATCGACTAATATCTGGTTATCCTCTGCCGTTAGATTCGACACATGATACCATGTAAATTTATTGAATTTTTTTACTGTTTCGATCATCTCTATACGTCACATTTCTTGGATTTGATAAATTAGAGTGTCCAACGATGCTAAACTCTTCACGCTCATAAAATCGTTGCGCATCTTTGTTATCTGTCACAACTTTTAGTTCGAGTGGTTGTTGCACTATTTCTCGTGCCCAATTCAATAAAACTGCGCCAATACCTTGACTTTGTTTACCTTTTTTGACAAATAATAAATGTAAAAAGCTATCCCATTCCGATAAGGATGCAAAACCAACGATTTCAGCATCAATTATCGCAATCTCAACTTTTTCTCCTAAAATTGCTAGGTCAAAATCAGCCAATTTGGGTTGTTTGACCCAAGGAAAATAATTGACGCGAGCATCTAAATAAATGCGTGCCAGCGCATCCGAATCGTTTGGCTGCATGGCGCGTAATTTCAAGAATTCATTTCGCAAAATAGTTTTTTGATTGGTCATTGATATGCTCTTTTAATTTTTTATTTGACTGCCATATCGGCACATAAGCTTTACCTAAGACATGCTTTTTTTCAATAAACCCAAACGTGCGGCTATCATTTGATATCGCGCGATTATCACCTAACACAAAATATGAATTTTTTGGCACAACTGATTTGTTCTGATCTTTTTTTTGCCAGATATTCCGTGACGATAACGTTTTTAATGTCCAATCACCCCACGTCCCAGCTGTTTGTTGAGATAAATTAATATAGTTTTGATTGATCTTCTTATGATTAACATATAAATCCGAACCACGATGCACGATTTGATCACCTGCAACGCCAATCACACGCTTAACATAATCATAATGCTGTGATTTTAATTGCGGATCCTCATCTGTTGCATTAAAGATAATAACATCACCACGTCTAATTGTTGCCCGTTTGTTTTCAATAATAACTTGCTTGTCTTCTAAATTCGGACGCATTGATTGACCATCAACCGTGACTAATGTGAACCAAAACGTGCGAATTAAACCAGCAACAACCAGTCCAACAAGGATTGGTAGTATCCAATTTTTGATGACATTCATAGCATTACCTCGGATATATTAAAATTCATTATAACAGTTTTTCATCTTATATGACAAAATTCACCACTTAACTACTTGTTTTTTGTAACATAACAATATGCCATACGGCATTTGCGTACTGGGCCCGATGAGAGAGTTGCTTCAAAAAGGCACGTGTCTCCTTGGGATAATCTGTAATGTATCCTGTCACGCCTAATGCATAAGCGCTACTAATATCTGCTTGACTGTTAAGCGTCCAAACGTACAATTTTTTATCATTTTTAATGACTCGTTGGACAATATTAGCATTAGCACTAGAGTACTCTATGGCATAAAACGTATTAAATGGTGCGCTATTAACGCTGTTAACAACTGGTGACAGTAAACCAATCGGCCTGTTCGTGTATTTGGCCAATCGTTTAATGGCATTTTGGTTCATTGACTGCAACTGTGCATGATTTTGAGTAAGATATTGACCATATTTTTTTTGAAACGCTTTCAACTCTGAGGTGGTAATTGTGGTATTTATTTTTAGTTCAATTAGTAACTTTTGCTGCAATGAATTAGCACGTTTGATATATGATTTGAATGCTGTGGGGGTGATAACCCGACCATTTTCTTCATAGTGTACCTTTTTTAAATCGTGCCAAGATGTTTCATCAATCTTATAGTGCTTACCATCTTTTGATTTAATGCTACTATCATGACTTAAAACGTAAACACCATCTTTTGTTTTTTGAATATCAATTTCGATATAATCAGGTTTTGTTTCAGCAACCTTACCCAAGGTAACCATTGTATTAGCAGCATCATTTTCAGAAGACACGCCTTTATGAGCAATCACAAGATAGTTCTTAACGGGTGGATTGATCATTTTACCTGAGGTCCAGCTACTGCAGAATCCAACAAAAATCACAATAATCACTGAACTCATTGGCCAATAAAAGTTTGTACGCTGCTCATTATCCTGATTTTTAGATATAAATAGCAAACAAAGACGACTTGTTGCAAAATAAAAATAACCAACCGCAATGGCAATTAAACCATTGGCCGTATATCTTTTCAATGGTGTTTGTAAAATGTGATCAGCCAACCATTGCAATAGAAAAATACTTCCCATAACCAAAATGGCTAATCCTATAATTTGACCAATATGCCGGAAAAATTGGCCATTTTGACCCCGTGTCTGCTGCCAACTGTGTTGTATATTATTTTTTAAATGATGTTGTGTTGTTATTGCAAAATACGGCACAAATCGCAAACGATATGCTAGTAATAGCAAACTAATATTGACTAAAACGAGTATAATTCCAATAATAGGCTGACCAATTGGATCAATAAAAGTTTTTGGCACTGTTAAATAATAGGCAATTGGAAATTTAAACCCTATCTGATTAAGAGGGATTACAAGAAATACCATACTGAGGACCGATAAATGAAGCTGTGGTGATTTTAATGCGCGTAAATAATTTTTTTTACTCACCATGCCCCATATCATCAGCATCACAGTACTGACTAGTAAAATCAGCGCAACCCATATCACAAGATACCCCACTAAGGTCATCCCATAGGCTAACCAATTTTGTTGGAAATATGCAATAAATTTACCAAGACTTCCTGTAGCAATGCGATAAGCACTGGGTTGATTAGATTGAATAATATCAATTAATTTTGAAGACACGTAGTTAAATAAAAATAGTGCCAAAATCAAGCCTACTGAAACTTTGTACCCACTAAACTGACGCTTAACCATCTCAAAACCTCCAATTTTAAGTCAACTTACTTACTCTAAGGATAACATTATATCCTGTTTTTTAACCTATTTGATTAGCTAAAGCAACAAAAAACCGTACATCCCTTATAGGGTATACGGTTTGCTGTCATTAACGTTTGTTACTACGCTTAGCTTTTTTAATTTTACGTTGCAAATCACGCTCTTTTTGCGCCTTCAACTCTCGTTGGCGACGAATCTTAAATGGATTTTGCAAGGCAAATGTCTGAATCGTTTGAAATAGGTTTCCAACTACCCAATACAATGATAAGGCGCTTGGTACAGCCATCGCGGAAAAGAAAATCACGACTGGGAAAATATAAGGCATAGCCTTCGTCATCGCATTTTGTTCAGGTGTTGCTTGTGTTGATAACCATGAAGATGCAAATGTGAAGAGCGCAGCTAATATGGGTAACACATAATATGGATCGTTATTTCCTAGTTGTAGCCATAGGAACTTACCTGATTTTAATACTGGTGAGTTATAAATTGACTGATACAACGCAATCAATACTGGCATTTGGACAATTAGAGGTAACATCGAAGCAAAAGGATTAACACCTGCATCCTTATATAGTGCTTGTTGCTCGGCCATCATCAATTGACGACTTTCAGTGTCTTTCCCAGGGTACTTCGTTTGTAGTGCTTTAAGCGCTGGTTGCACGATTTGCATTTTCATCATCGATTGAATCTGATAAACCATTAACGGTAAAATCAAAAAACGAATCAAAATTGTGAAAACAATGATACCAACACCATAATTATTGCCAAACCAGCCAGAAGCACCTAAAATAGCTGAGGTAAAGGCTGCAACAACCGCACTCCAGAAACTATGTGAGGCGACGTGCCCCTGAAAAGTTAAGCTGGCAATGATAATAATCACCAAGGCAACAACAGCTAAAATGAGTGGCAACGGTCCAATTTTTTTCAAAATATTTATAAAACGTTTCATTAGTTTTCTACTTTCAGAATATGAGCTAATTTAAGGACGTGAATCATTTGTTCTTTAATAAATTGTTGGCTTTGTTTGGCCACAGCCGGTCTAGCAATCACTAAAATATCAATTTCTTGAGATATCTGCGGCTTTAATTCAAGCATACTCTGTCGAATACGGCGCTTAACCCAAACACGGTCATGCGCTTTCCCGATTTTCTTACTGACAGAAATACCTAATCGGAAGTGCTTTTGCTCTTGTTTATCAAGTTGATAAACAATAAAGTATTTATTGGCAACCGATCGATGTTTGTTAAAGACAATCTGAAATTCGGTTGGTTTTTTAATTCGAAAAGTTTTTCTCATTAGAATCAGTCTCTCTTGAGGATATGTACGTGCAATTGACCGTGACATCATGTCGTTACGGCAATCAGCCTTCCCTATCTATATATTGCACACCGTATACAGCCACAGCTCTTTATGAAATAAAAAAGCCACTGCATAGCAGCGACCTTGTTAGGCTGATAGAACCTTGCGGCCCTTTGCACGACGGCGAGCCAAAACTTTACGACCGTTGCTCGTGCTCATACGCTTACGGAATCCGTGTACGCGTTCACGATGGCGTTTCTTTGGTTGGTATGTACGCTTCATGTGTGTTCACCTCCATTCGCGATTTTTACCTGCAAAAACTTTGCAATTCGATTTTAATCATAACATGAATCAACTACGTAAGCAAGCAAATTCACCCGTTTTTATGTCTAAAAATGTTTTTAGTAAATGCAATACTAACATTGTACCCTTTATTATGAGGAAGGACAATAGTCAGTCAACAAATGTGACGGTGTGACCCCATTATACATTCGTTTTTTTCAAATTAACGACATCAATAATAATTGACATCATAGCAATAGCTATAAACAACCACAAAAACAATTTTACTGGCTGCTGCAAATACGTTTCCGTAATTATCGCAAACAGAAATAGGTGAACATCTAAACTGAGACGTTCACCTATTTTTTGATCAATTACAATGCCACGTTATGATGAACTGTTTGCACATCTTCATCTGATTCGAGCACATCAACAAGTTTTTCAAAAGTTGCTAAATCTTCCCCTTCAAGCGTTGTTTCTGCTTGTGGTAACATTGAAATTTCTGTCGTTGAAAATGCTGACACACCACTTTGACGAAGCGCCTCAATAGCCTTGTGTAGTGCGCTTGGTTCCGTATAAACAACAATTTGATCATCTTGTTGTTCGGCATCACGAACATCCACATCTGCATCTAACAATGTTTCCAAAACAGCATCTGCATCACTACCTTCAAAAACAATGATACCAGTTTCATCAAACAAATAACTCACTGAGCCGGCCGCACCATATGTGCCACCATTTTTGTTAAATGCTGTACGGACATTTGTCGCTGTACGGTTAACATTTGATGTTAACGTGTCAACAATAATGAGTGAGCCATTAGGACCAAATCCTTCATATCGACCTTCAATAAATGTCTCATCACCAGATCCACTCACCTTTTCAAGGGCGCGTTCAATGACATGCTTTGGGACTTGTGCTTGTTTGGCACGGTCAATAACAAACTTCAATGTTGAATTGGCCTCTGGATCAATGCTACCACCCTGTTTAGCAGCCACATAAATTTCAATACCATATTTACTGTTAACTTTGGCAGCAGCACCGTCGGTCTGCGCCTTCTTCATTTTAATATTTTCCCATTTACGTCCCATGCGTGCACCTCATTTATATTTATATCTTTTATCATTATAACGGTTTCCCATTATTTTGCACCAAAAATTAGGGTCATTTTACAACACGGTACTGACCAGGCTTTAGGTCAGCAATATGATAATCACCAATATGCGTGCGAATCAAGCGTAATGTCGGGATCCCTACGGCCGCTGTCATACGGCGAACTTGCCGGTTGCGCCCTTCTTTAATTTTAATTTGTAAAAAGCTGGTTGGCTTATTTTGACGTACACGAATAGGCTTTTCTCTTTCCCACAACCATTTTGGATACGGTATGCGCTTCACCTTAGCAGGCAACGTCATACCATCTTTTAACTCAACGCCAGTTTCAAGTATTTTTATTTGTGCCTTAGTTGGCACACCTTCAACTTGAACGATGTAAGTTTTATACGCTTTATTTTTGGGATCCGTGAGCGCATGGTTTAATTGGCCATTATCTGTCAACAGCAATAAACCTTCACTGTCCATATCTAAACGACCAGCGGCGTAAACACGTGGTATATCAATAAAATCGGCTAATGTTGCTCGACCTTGATCATCCGTGAATTTTGTTAAAACATTATAGGGTTTGTTAAATAGTACAATCATATGTTTAAGTATAACAAATAAACTTGATGAAAATAGAAGAAATAGTGAAGTCCTTAACCTTTTCTTTAATATTCACAAACTTATCCAAAATAGGCCACAAGCCTGTGTACTAACTACATTTCTAAAAACATTAAACACAGGGCTGTTCACAAGTTATCCACATATCCACAAGTTGTTATTGCTAAACTGTGGATAATGTTTATAACGAACCTCAAATATTGTCCTTACCCACTTTTACGTGTGAACAAACTTGTTACTTTGTGGATAACTCGCACATTTGTTCGTTCTTTTGTCCACAAACTGTTGATTCTTTTGTCCACAACTGTTGATATTATCTAAAATTATCATTATCCTGTGGAAAACTCCTTTTCTTACTGTTATAATAATCTTTGCTACTTCTTCTTGAGATAGAAAAGTTGATCGGCCTGTGACGTCATATTATCCAAATTTGTCGTTATTTTTAGACTTGCCGAATAATAGGAGAGATTTCCGTGACAAAACCCATAACACAAGAAGAATTATGGAATCAGGTGAAAGCTAAATTCTATCAAGAAATTGGTCCTGTTTCCTTTGACACTTATATTGAACCGCTTATACCCGTTACATTAACCGATTCGAGCATTATCCTAGAGGTTCCAATTGATGAAAGTACAAATATCATTGATAAATGGAATAAATCTTATGCCATGAGCTTTGTCCAGTACGCTATGGAGATTGCAGAAGGGTTCATCAAACCAGAGCTTCGCGTTGCGGATACACTACCCAGAGCATCAACACTGCAGACAGAAAACCTCACTTTTACACGTGAATCTGATTTAAATGAAGCTTTCACGTTTGATAAATTTGTCGTGGGTACTGGTAACGAAAATGCTTATGCAATTGCACGGGCCGTTGCCGAAGACCCTGGTAAAGTTTACAATCCTTACTTAATTTATGGTGGCGTTGGTCTTGGCAAAACACATCTGATGCAGGCAATTGGTAACGCTTATTCCAAAACAACGCCCTCAGCTCGCATTAAATATGCTACGGCTGAAGATTTTTTAAATGATTTTACAGAGTCGTTACGTGCTGGAGAGGGTGCTACGGCCGCATTTAAAAAAGAGTACCGTACAGTTGATTTGTTGCTCATTGATGATATTCAATTTTGGTCTGGTAAAGAGAAGGTACAAGAGGAATTTTTCAATACCTTTAATGTGCTTACTAAAACAGGCAAACAAATTATCATGACCTCAGATAAATTGCCCACTGAAATTGTTGATTTACAATCGCGACTGACCTCACGTTTTGAAGCAGGAATTTCAATGGACATTCAAAAGCCTGATTTACCAACGCGTGTTGCTATCCTCAAAAACTTGGCAGAGACGGATAATCTTGATATTCCTAATGATGTGCTTGAATTAATTGCTGATAAAATTGATTCAAACATACGAACATTAGAGGGGACATTTCATCGTTTTGAGGCCATGCTGCGCTACCGAAATAAACCTGCAACCAAAGAAACAGCTCAAAAAATATTGGGTGATTTAAATATTAACCAAGGCTTCAAAGTGACTGTTGAACGTATCCAACAGGTTGTCGCTGACTATTACATGCAAACGATTGATGACCTCAAAAGCACTAGTCGGAAAAAAGATCTCGTTACTGCGCGCCATGTGGCTATGTATCTCACGCGCACATTAACTAATGAAAGTTTACCTGATATTGGGCGTTCCTTTGGCGGACGAGATCATTCTTCGGTACTACATGCAACCAACAAGATTACAGAAAAAGCTGAATCAGATCCTCGTACAAAAGAAATGCTAATTGCACTAACCGATGAAATCAAAAATGGCAAATAAAGCACTGTGGAAAACAAGTTAAAAAGTAGTGCGTTTTCCCACAACATTGTCAACAAGTTACTTTTAACAGCCGCTTATGAACAGGCAGTTATCCCCAACTTAAACACCCCTTATTATTACTATTAGATCTTTTATTTATATTTATTTAAAAAGCTGCTACGCAAATTGCTAACATAAAGGAGCATAATTATGCAATTCTCAATTAATCGTCAAGCTTTCATAAAAATTTTAAATGATGTCTCACGCGCGATTTCATCGCGTACAACAATTCCAATTTTAACTAACGTTAAAATTGTGCTAAATGATGAAGAACTTGTGTTAACCGGCTCAAATAGTGATATTTCAATCGAAACACGTATTGAACAATCAGACACTGGCGCACAATTAGTTATTAAGGAAACAGGTGGCATTACATTACCAGCAACTTTCTTTTCGAATATTGTTAAGAATTTACCTGCTGATGACATGACACTTGCAGTTGATGGTGTGCGAGCACATATTACATCTGGTGCTTCAGACTTTACGATTAATGGACAAGATGTGCGTAACTATCCACAATTGCCAGAAATGACAGATGTCCAAACATTAAGCGTTTCGGCTGCACAATTAGTTGATATTATTTCCCAAACAAAAATTTCTGCTTCAACACAAGAAAGTCGACCAATCTTAACAGGTATTCATTTGGCACTTAACGGCAATGACGTGAAAGCTGTCACAACGGATTCACATCGTTTGTCACAACGAATTGTCACGTTGACTGGAACAGAAACAACCGTTAATGCAGATGTTATTATTCCAGCTAAATCATTTAATGAGTTACAAAGCTTGTTAGAAGGGCAGGACCGCGTTGATATTAAGTTAGCTGCTAATCAAGCTGTATTTGACTTAGGACACACAACATTTTACTCACGTCTATTAGAAGGAAACTATCCAGAGACAGATCGTTTGATTCCAACAGAAAGTACAACACAATTGACAATTGAGGCCAGCACTTTGCTTGGGGCAATTAACCGTGCGAGCTTGTTGAGTCATGAAAGTCGCAATAATGTGGTCCAACTCACACTGGCGGACGGTGTCGTGACACTAACAGGTACTTCTCAAGAAGTGGGACGTGTACAGGAAGAGCTAGTGACGACATCAGTCGAAGGCGAAAACCTAGAAATTTCTTTTAATCCTGATTACGTTCGTGATGCATTACGTGTATTTAGTGGTAAGCCTGTAGATGTTAAATTTACAAGTAACTTGCGACCATTTACATTGACACCTGCCGGTGAAACGGATGACAAACAGCTTCAGTTGATCACACCAGTTCGAACGTTTTGATGGTTCATAGCCCTTTTAAATATAGTTATTAAGAATTAAACATTTATCCCTAAAACAGCCTAAAATCGCTTAAAAACGGTTTTAGGCTGTTTTTTTAGGAAATAGCTATCAAAAAATGGTATAATACAAGAGTAACTAATATGACGAAAAGTATAAAAATCACAACTGAATATATCACACTCACACAATTACTCAAAGAAGAGAATATTATCTCGTCTGGTGGTCAAGCAAAGTACTATTTAATGGATTTTCCAGTGCTATTAAATGGTGAAACCGAAAATCGTCGTGGTAAAAAATTGTACCATCACGATGAAATTATCATAGATGGCGAAACCTACATAATTGCGTTAGCAGATAACGCTGATGAGCTTATTGCAGCGGCACAAGAAGAAAAAGAAGCGCGTGCTGTTGCTGCCAAAAAGACAGTTCGTGATGATCGAATTAAGGCACAAAAAGCTGCAGTTGCCAAGGAACGCAAGGAAGCGCGTTTTGCTGAATTACGTAAAAAAAATGGCACACGATCAGGTGGGTTTGGTCGACCCAATCAAGGTGGTCGTAGTAAAGGACCAAAGGGACCAGGTTCTTGGAACTCACATCGTTAAAATTAGTTAATTATCGTAACTATGCTGACTTAGAGCTAGATTTTAGTGATGGTGTAAATGTGTTCTTAGGTGAAAATGCACAAGGTAAGACGAATTTATTGGAAAGTATCTACGTCCTAGCTTTAGCGCGTTCTCATCGAACGAGTAGTGATAAAGAATTAATTCGTTGGCATGAAAAAGAGGCGACTATTAGCGGGCGTGTTAAGAAAAATATCAGTGAGACCCCTCTATCGTTACATTTTTCAAATAAGGGTAAGCGGGCACGTGTGAATCACTTAGAGCAATCTAAATTATCGCAGTACATTGGTCAACTGAATGTTATTTTATTTGCACCAGAGGACTTAGAATTGGTTAAAGGTGCCCCTAGTGTGCGACGCCGATTTATTGATATGGAATTTGGGCAGATGAATCCGTTGTATTTATATAATACAACGCAGTATCGTCGTATATTAAAGGAACGTAATGCGTACTTAAAGCGATTACAAATGAAACAAACAACAGATACCATTTTCTTAGACGTTTTGACTGAACAATTAGTTGATGTTGGTGCGCAAGTTATTTTGGCACGCCAAGCGTTCACAGAAAGGTTGCAGGCCGCTGCGCAACCAATCCATGCTGAAATTGCTAACCAGCGTGAAAAACTAACTTTGATTTATCAAACCAGCGTTGATTTTGTATCAGGGGATGCGTTAGCGACGGTTAAATTGGCATTTGAACAAGCGTTAAAAAAACAACAGGCGAGGGAAATTATGCAAGGCTCAACATTAGTGGGACCGCATCGAGATGACCTACAGTTTATCGTTAATGATAATGATGTGGCAGTTTTTGGGTCACAAGGTCAACAGCGCACCACGGCGTTGGCAGTTAAACTCGCTGAAATTGATCTCATGCAGCAAGAAACTGGTGAATATCCAGTCTTGTTACTTGATGATGTGTTAAGTGAACTTGATGCTAATCGACAAACACACTTATTATTAGCTATTCAAGATAAGGTACAAACATTTATAACGTCACCAACTTTAAGTGATGTTGCACGTCAACTCATTCACACACCGAAGATTTTTCACGTGCAGCAAGGTAATATTACGTTAGAAAAGTAAAGCTGACTATAGTCAGCAGGTACATAAAGGGTTTAATATGTCTGAAGAAATTAATAACGAAATAGAAAATATTGATGGTATTGTCACAGATGATGAAGAAATTCGTCATGCTAGCACAGTCGAAGCACAAGCTGGTGACTATAATGCTGATCAAATTCAAGTTTTAGAGGGCTTAGAGGCTGTACGTAAGCGTCCAGGAATGTATATTGGCACAACCACAGCACAAGGGTTGCATCACTTAGTATGGGAAATCGTTGATAATGGTATTGATGAAGCCTTGGCTGGTTTTGCCTCACATATTACAGTGACAATTGAAAAAGATAATTCCATTACAGTGACAGATGATGGTCGTGGTATTCCTGTCGACATTCAAACAAAAACGGGAAAACCAGCGCTTGAAACTGTCTTTACTGTACTACACGCTGGTGGTAAATTTGGCGGTGGCGGTTATAAGGTTTCTGGTGGTTTACATGGTGTTGGTGCTTCAGTCGTTAACGCATTATCAACAAACCTAGATGTCAAAGTTGTCCGTGACGGGCAAGTGTATTATATGGACTTCAAAATAGGTCGTGTTAATACGCGCATGGTTAAATTGGATGAGACGCCAACCATTGATCGTGGCACGATTGTGCACTTTAATCCAGATGCGGACATATTCCGTGAAACGACAACCTTTAATTACAACACATTATTAACGCGAGTTCGTGAGCTTGCCTTTTTAAACAAGGGTTTGCGTATTTCAATTACTGATAATCGTATGGAGACCCCTGTTGTAGAGAGTTTTCATTTTGAAGGTGGCATCAAAGAATATGTTGAATACCTAAATGCTGAAAAAACAGTTATTTTCCCTGAACCGGTCTATGTTGAAGGTGAGGAAAATGGTATTGTTGTCGAAGCTGCATTGCAATATACGACAGACATTAAAGATAGTTTACGCACATTTACTAACAACATTAACACCTACGAAGGTGGTACGCATGAGACGGGATTTAAGACTGCCTTGACACGTGTTATCAATGATTATGCACGCAAAAATGGTCAATTGAAGGATAATGCTGAAAGTTTGACGGGTGAAGACGTTCGTGAGGGTATGACAGCTATTGTGTCTATCAAGCACCCAGATCCACAATTTGAAGGACAGACCAAAACAAAGTTAGGCAATTCGGATGCGCGTCAAGCAACTGATCGGATGTTTTCAGAGACATTTAGTCGCTTTATGATGGAAAATCCAGTGGTCGCTAAGCAAATCGTTGAAAAGGGCATTTTAGCGCAAAAGGCACGTTTGGCTGCTAAACGTGCACGTGAAATGACACGTAAACAGTCTGGTTTAGAGATTGGTAATTTACCTGGAAAGCTAGCGGATAATACATCAAACGACCCAGCACTATCAGAATTGTTTATTGTTGAGGGTGATTCGGCCGGTGGCTCTGCTAAACAAGGACGAAACCGAGTGACACAAGCAATTCTGCCGATTCGTGGTAAAATTTTGAACGTTGAAAAAGCAACGTTAGATAAGGTGTTGGCTAACGAAGAAATTCGATCACTTTTTACTGCCATGGGAACAGGCTTTGGTGATGATTTTAATGTTGAAAAAGCCAATTATCATAAAGTCATTATCATGACCGATGCCGATGTCGATGGTGCGCATATTCGTACATTATTATTGACGTTGTTTTATCGTTATATGCGACCACTTGTGGACGCAGGATATATTTATATTGCGCAACCACCATTGTATGGGGTCGCACTTGGTAATTCAAAAACACGTGAATATTTGGATACTGATGAAGAATTAGAGACTTATTTAGCGCAGTTGCCATCAAATATTAAACCAAAAGTACAACGTTATAAGGGATTAGGTGAAATGGATTTCGATCAACTTGCCGATACAACAATGGATCCATTAAATCGTCGTCTATTGAGAGTTGATCCAACCGATGCAGAAGCAGCTGACAGTATTTTTGATATGTTAATGGGTGACGATGTTGCCCCACGTCGAGAATTCATCGAAGAAAATGCCGTATTCGTAGAAAACTTAGATATTTAAATCAGTGTGTTACTTGCCTACTTTGCGGTGTGGTATAAACATATTCTGGTCAAAATAGTAGGTCATATATCATCAAATGGTGACTCATCATTTCAAAATAATGTTATAGGGAGTAAAAAATGTCTGAACAAAACGACTCGCGCATTCATAATGCGAACCTGTCAGAACAAATGAAAACATCATTCTTGTCGTACGCTATGTCAGTTATTGTAGCGCGCGCCTTACCTGATGTTCGTGATGGCATGAAGCCTGTTCATCGTCGTATTTTGTATTCAATGATAGAGCAGGGAAATACACCAGATAAGCCACATAAAAAGTCAGCGCGTATCGTTGGTGATGTGATGGGTAAGTATCATCCTCACGGTGATTCAGCAATTTATGAGTCAATGGTTCGAATGGCACAACCGTTTTCCTATCGACATATGCTTGTTGATGGGCATGGAAACTTTGGATCAGTCGATGGGGATAGCGCAGCCGCTATGCGTTATACTGAAGCACGTTTGTCTAAAGTTGCCATGGAAATGGTACGTGATTTAAACAAAGATACTGTGAATTTTATACCCAACTATGATGGCGAAGAACGTGAACCAGAAGTACTACCAGCGCGTTTTCCTAACCTATTAGTGAATGGTGCGACTGGTATTGCTGTCGGTATGGCAACTAACATTCCAACACATAACTTGGGAGAAGTCATTTCCGCGCTTCATGTGTTAATGAATAATCCAGAAGCCACCACGCTTGACTTGATGGAAGCACTTCCTGGACCTGATTTTCCAACAGGTGGGATCGTTATGGGAAAATCAGGTATTCGCCGTGCTTATGAAACCGGCCGTGGTCGTGTAACTGTTCGCGCTAAGGTTGACATTGAGCAAACTAAAACTGGCAAAGAACAAATCATTGTTACCGAGTTACCTTATGCTGTTAACAAAGCGCGTTTGATTGAGCGTATTTCAGAGCTTGCGCGAGATAAGCGAATTGAGGGTATTACGGGCATCCGCGATGAATCAGATCGTGACGGGTTACGCGTGTCAATTGATGTTCGTCGTGATGCTTCAGCTAGTGTTATTTTAAACAATTTATACAAAGAAACACTACTGCAAACTAACTTTAGTTTCAATATGTTGGCCATTAATGGTGGTAAGCCACAAACAATGAGCCTCAAAGAAATTTTAGTGGCTTATTTAAGCCATCAACGTGAAGTGATTCGTCGCCGTACAGCATTTGATTTGCAGAAAGCACAAGCACGTGCACATATCCTTGAAGGCTTGCGAATTGCCCTTGATCATATTGATGCAATTATTAGTATTATTCGTTCATCAGCAACGTCAGAAGAAGCCAAAACGCGATTAATTGATGGCTATTCACTTTCTGACAAACAAGCACAAGCCATTTTAGATATGCGTTTAGTTCGTCTAACTGGCTTGGAACGCGACAAGATTGAGGATGAATATCAAAAATTAGTGGCTTTGATTGCTGATTTGAAGGATATTTTGGCACACGAAGAACGTGTTGACCAAATTATTTATGATGAACTATTAGAAATTCAAACCAAATTTGGTGATGCGCGTCGGACAGAATTACAAGTTGGCGATGTGACAAATTTGGAGGATGAAGATTTAATTGAAGAAGAAGATGTCATTGTTACCTTAACTCGCAATGGTTACATCAAACGTGTCCCTCAAGCTGAATTTAAAGCACAAAATCGTGGTGGACGTGGCGTACAAGGCATGAATGTTAATGATGAAGACTTTGTGGATCAAATGGTTGCCACGTCAACACACGATACATTATTGTTCTTTACGAATAAAGGTAAAGTTTACCGCATGAAGGGATATGAAGTACCTGAATATGGCCGTCAGGCTAAGGGTATTCCAGTCGTTAACTTACTCAAATTTGAAGGTGACGAAAAAATCCAAACGGTGATTAATGTTCGTGGTGAAGCCGGCGAGAGTAAAGATTATCTATTCTTTGTCACACGGTTAGGTGTTGTTAAGCGAACTGCTGTGAATGAATTTTCAAATATTCGTACGAACGGTCTGAGAGCCTTAACATTACGGGACGATGATGAAGTGTTATCTGTTCAAATCACAGACGGCACACAAAGTATTCTGATTGCAACCAAAGACGGTTATTCAGTTAGATTCACTGAAAAAGATGTGCGTATCATGGGTCGTTCCGCAGCAGGTGTGCGTGGTATTCGATTGCGTGATGGGGATGTTGTTATTGGGTCAGATGTTGTGAACCTCAATGATAATGTATTAGTTATTACAGAAAAAGGCTATGGTAAGCAAACACCAGTAAGCGAGTATCCAATAAAGGGTCGTGGTGGTAAAGGCATTAAAACGGTTAATATTACTGAAAAAAATGGTGTGTTAGCTGGTATGACAATTATTCACGGTGATGAGGACATTATGGTAACGACGACACAAGGCGTGATGATTCGTTTCACTGCCTCATCTGTCAGTCAAACTGGTCGAGCAACATTGGGTGTGCGTTTAATTCGTTTAGAAGATGGCGCCACGGTTGCAACACTAGCAAAAGTAGACCATGAAGAGATCGTTTCTGATGAAACAACTCAGAATGTTTCACGTGAAACACCGTTAAACGACACACAAATTGAACAAGTCACTGAATTATTAGATCGCGCAAATTCTGATGAAACAGAAGAAGAATAAGATTAATGCGATGTAACTATCATTGATATCAAAAAAAACGATGACTATAATAAATCATCGTTTTTTATGATAAACCTTTTTTATTAGTGATGAGAGATGCTAGATAGCTAAACATAATGTACCGCCTTAATTGTGGGATACTATGTTATACGAAATTGCGTGCCTTTTTACTATTAAGGGCGATCATAATCATCATCAGGCGTGACATCTTTGGGCGCACTATTTGAATAATAGTGTGTTTTTCTTGGTGCATCAGGAATGATGATCCAAGCCAAAATATAAACTAATGTGCCAGGAAACGCTGCTGAAAAAATTGAAATGAGGACAAATATGATTCGGACGATAGTGGCATCCCACCCAAAATAATCAGATATACCACCGATGACACCGCCAATCATACGGTTGTCACGTGAACGTGTAAATGCTTTCTTTTTTGTCATGATAAATGCTCCTTATTTAATGATATGTTGTAGTGTATTTGCAATGTAGTAACCAATTGACGCCCAGCTGAGCAGTGCATGCCAGAATGTTGAAAACCAGTCGTGAGAGGTTGCAAATTCAATACCAGCAGCAAGCATCATACCAACACCATATGCTTGCATACCATGTGCTGTGTGAATATGGTGGTAGTTTTCTTTCATATCAAATGAGCTCCTTTCTATTGTGTTTTCGGTTGTGATGGTGCTTTAATACACCTTAATTGTACCAGAATTGGCATTAGCATCAATTGTGAACTTAGGATTCGTACCATAGAATCCGCGTTTGTAGCTGGGTGTGTTTTTATCATAATGAATATTATTATGACGCTCCACTGTGACGATGCCACTGTTAGAAGATAAATCAAAATTAAAATGTTGTGTTTCTGGTGCAGTAACGCGAAGTGAACTCGAATGTGCGTGCAATTTCAAATCATCAGTTAGTTCATCGATACGTAACCGCAAGAAACCAGAATTAGCACTGAATTGCCCACCACCAATAAAATGATCAACTTGAACAGAACCAGATGTCGCACTGATTTTGGCGTGAGGGATTGTGGCATTTTTTAACTTGACGTTGCCGGATTTATCAAATATTTCAGCTTTATCAAATGTGAGTTTGTCCGCTTTGATGGTGCCTGAGTGGACTTCCCAAGATGCGTTTTTAGCTTTAATTTGCTGACCTTCAAACCCGCCAGAGTGAATGATGAGATTAAATGTGTCAAGGGTTAAGTTTTGTGCTATGACGCGACCGCTGTGGTTAATACTTGTAATATGACCAGTATCAAAGTTTTTTGGAAAGCCAATATTGATTCGTGTTCTAACGTGGAACAATAGGGGATGATCGCCTTGTGAAATGAGGACACGATCATCATTTTCTTCAATATGTGCAAAATAACGCGCATTGTCTCGGTTAAAATATTCATCGACAGTTATTAAATCTGTTTTATCATTGGTATAGAAATTCACGATGGCATCGTGATAATCAAAAACAAATTGTTTGTCACTAATAGGAATTTGAGCATTATGGTGAGCAGCAGCCCAACTTGGTACTTTGACATCATCAACTGTGTCGTCAAAGTGAGATTGGTTAATATTGGTATCATCATCGAACTTGTAATATTTTTTACCAACACGTGCACCGTCATGATCGACATGTAGCCAATCACCAAATTGAACTTTGTCATGTTTCCCATCAATAACGATATCATCCCCTAAGCGAACACCTTGACCATCAATATGTAAGTTACCAATATGGAAACCGTCATCTGAAATATCAATAAAAGGCGCCTTTTTGGGTTCGTCATTGTGAGTTGCCTCGTCAGTACGATTTGTTTGGCTTAAATCACGCAGGACAACATCAATATCACCTAGCTGATCAAAAGCATCGTCAAGTGCCTCATCGTGAGACTTATCTTGCTTAGCAAAATCCTGATAGGCTTCCATGAGATCAGCAATCAGCTCTTCCTTAAATTCGGTCAGTTGCGCGTTTGGCGTGTACTTTGAAAAAATAATGTCTAAACGTGTGCGTATTTCCATTTCAATTGATGTCATAGTGATACTCCTTCATGCATATTGCCAGTAATCAGCTGACTAATAACATCCTTCGCAAACTCCCATTCCTGTAAGGCGGTTATTAATTGTTGTTGGCCAGACGCTGTAATTTTATAATATTTACGCCGTGCTCCCTGTGTTTCGTCACCCCAATAACTTGCGATGGCACCACCTTTTTCTAAACGCCGAAACGCTGTGTATAGTGTGGCTTCATTCAGTTCATATTGCTGATGGCTTAGCAGACGAATAGATTTAGAAACTTGATAGCCATAGGAATCACCTTGGCTAAGAATATTTAGTATAATCGTGTCAGTATGACCACGAATTAGCTCTTTAGAAATAGCCATTTTATCACCTTTCTATGGATTCTAACTATATCATAAAACAAATTACTGTGGTTGTCAAAGTAATTTGTTTTATGATATAAAAAAAGCCTCCCAAAGGGATGACTTTGACGTTAGGATTTGATTAACATCTCATGGATTAATTGACGCGTGGCCTTGTCACGTGTAAACAGGGAGACAGTTCTGGTGAAGGGTTCGGCCAGCTGTTTCATTGCTAAACGTGTCGGATCTAGTGTCGGCCTGTTGAGAGTGACTAGATCCTTATTTTTTTGTGAATAGACTAAATAATACGGTTCTTCAAATAATTGTATGTCTTCGAATTGACCAGTAACTTCTTTACTAAACTCGTGGTCAATTAAAATAGCATCTAATTGACCTGAATTAAATGGTGTAATGAGTTCATAAATCTTATTAGTCAAGGTGACTTCTTTCAGGTCAGATAAATAGTGACTAAAAAAATTGGGATACATATTGGAAGCAATACTGTCTAAAGAGCCCAATTTTAAATCAGCTAGGGACACTTGAGATTCAGTCATTAAGGCATGCATGTTTTCGAATTGTTGGATTAATTTTTTGGTTTCTAAATAGAGATTTTGTCCGGCCGAAGTTAAAGTCATACCTTGAGCACTTCTTAAAAAAAGTTGTTTGCCATAATAGGTTTCGAGTTGCTTAATTTTTTTACTAATAGCTGGTTGCGTCATCCTTAAAGTGTCACTACTTTTATTGATACTGTGGGCATCATTGACAGCCACTAAAACGTATAACAGTTCTATATTAAAAGAAGTGTCAGTTATCATAAATTTCTTCCCCCTGAGAAAACATTAGCAACATATGCCATAACGTTATAGCCCTTAGTATAAATCATTTATTCCGCTTTGCAAGGGACAATGATAAACTTTTAACAAGGTTGTTGAGATGTTAATAATCAAACCTAGGAGGGTTTAAAATATGTCTAAGAAATATGTGTACGGCTTAATTTTGTGTTTAATAGCAGTGTTGTCTTGGGGTGGTATGTTTCCAGTCATGGCACCAGCATTAAAAATTATGGATCCATTTTATTTTACATTATTACGTTATGGGAGTGTTGCTATCATTTTTGCAATTATTCTGATTATTGTGGAAGGCCCCAAAGCATTCAAAACAGAAGGGCATGCCATTAAACTTTGGGTGTTTGGGACAGCAGCCTTTGCAGGATTTAGTTTTCTTGTGTTCTTAGGACAACAGCTTGCGGGACAATCCGGTTCAATTATTGCCTCTGTCATGATGGCTATTCAACCATTGCTGGGTGTTTTAGTAGGTTGGCTATATCGCGGCGCAAAACCAACTGTAGCATCACTTATTTCAATGGTTATCGCAGCAATTGGCGTATTTATGGTTGTGACTAAAGGGCATATTAGTGTCTTAATATCAGGACATCATACGCTGTTGGCAGTCGTATTTATCTTACTTGGCGCTTTATGCTGGGTGATATATACTGCTGGTGGTGCGGATTTCCCGGAGTGGTCGATTTTACGTTACTCGACGCTAACCGCAATTTTAGGGGTCTGTTCAGTGATTGTTGTCTTAGTTGTGGCGACAGCAGCAGGTTGGTTAAAAGTATCAACAATGACCCAAGTGAGCGGTGTTCAAAATGCGTTAATATATATGATTACGTTAGCTGGGGTTATTGCAGTATTTGCTTGGAATATGGGTAATCGGGTGATTGGTGCAATAAACGGTATTTTATTTATGAACTTAGTGCCAATTGTGGCATTTGTTATCACAATTATCAATGGCTACAAGGTTTCAGCTTTTGAGATTATTGGATGCTTGATCACAATCAGTGCGTTAATTGGTAATAATATTTATAATCGGTATGTTGCACATAAGAAGTTAACTATAGTCAAAAAATAAATTTCAGGTAACAAAAAGATGGCACAATTTCATGATAAGTTGTGCCATCTTTTTGATTTTTATAAAATAGATCATTCATATAAAGCTAGTGAGTATACCTAAGCATACGATTATAATCAGAACCAAAAACTCTCGTAGTCGAACTTTTTCTTGCAACACAACGCCTGAGATGACAACGCTAAATAATGATGTCATATTCAAGAAAATCCAAGCAATACTTGAATTTTTACTTGACGTTGCTAATGTGAAAGATAATTGAGCAACAATTGTTAGTATCGCTCTCATACTGTACAACATTAAAATATGTTTTGAAACTTTACTTTTACCGCCAGGTAGATATTTTTTGCTACGTAAAAGGGCAATTGATGTGATTAAAAATCGTAAATAGATTGTTAAAATAGTAAAAATAATTAATGCGTGAGTCGTTTTAATGTCGGTCACTAACCACGGTGATATTGCAGCCTGAATAACTAAAACGGGACCAATCAACCAAAAATACTTAAATAATGTTTGACTGTTATTGGTTGATTTTTGAGTCGTTGAATAAAATAACCAAATGACTAACAAGGTTGATACAATGGAGATAATATATGAATGCCAGTTAAAATACCAAGTTGTTGCAAAAATACCTAGTGGAATAATAAAATCTGTTAATTTACTCAACAACACAGATTCCATGACTGTTACTTTTTTAAAGATAGCACTGTAGCCATATGCTACAGCCTGAACTAGTCCGGCATAAATTAATAAACGAAACATTAACAATGGCGTGAATGATAATCCAAAGCCATATCGCGCAACAACAATTCCCAATAGACCGGTGACCAACAACATGCTTAACAGGTTATTATAAAAATTGACAACCATAACAGAACTTTTACGATAGCCCATCTGATAGCGGTCAATCACTGTAATAACGCTGATAAAACAGCAAAGAGTATTAAATATATTGCACTATTTTCCATTGAGAATGACCTTTCTCAAAAAAATTCTCGTTATATGATATTGCAGTTGAATATATTTTTTAAACGTATTCCACGAACTAAATTTAATTGAAGTGATGGGATAATGAACACTAGTATTAGGTTTTGGAAACAAATTTATTGCAATGTCCAAGTAAATCATGCCTTTTAGTTCATCCTTAAGTTTTAAATTTTTAGGTCATTATTCATAATAATCAAGTTACAGAAAAAAGTACACTATTTTCTGTAAAATCTTACATTTTTACATTTTGATATTGGTAAGTTGAAGTGGTGCAGATCTCACTGGGTGGTTGAGTTTAAAGCATTTTATCAGAAGCTAGAGTCAAAAGTGTTTACAGATGTTAATAATGTTATTATTGTTAAGGTGTCGAATGGTATGTCAAATCATACGGTTAATGTCATGGTTGATGGGTAGCAGAAAACATATGACAGATGGCTGCGGGGACAATACGTGCCATGACATTAAAAGTTAAAGGAAAAAATATGTTCAAAATAACTGATAAACGAAAATATTTACGAAACTTTCTAGAAAACCATCCAAACCTAAATCATGATGAAAAAAAAGTTATTTCAGGTATGATTAATAGTCTGAATGAGCCAAAAGTATTACCATATCGTGAAATGACGGCAATGACCAACGAACTTCAAAAGTTGTCGCTTTATGGCAAATTATCAGATGATGGCAAAATTCTTTTGAAACAGTTAAACCGTAGTAATTGGTTTTTTGGTTTGTATTATAATATCAGGTTTTTTTGATAAGCAAGCACTTTGATTACCTTGGTAGTAAGAGTTGTTAATTTGATATACAGAAAAAAATCCCATGCGTAAAAATGTATCCACAAGTTTAACAAGCTTGAGGGTACATTTTTTACTTTAATAATCAGGCAGGCACAATGATGTTAATATATTAAAAATTTGCAGTTGTCTTGATTATGGGAATATTAAAATATTTAAATTTTGCATATAAAATCACAATATCTCGTCTTTGTAGCCACTTTAGCTATAAATTTACAGTAAACATTGATATAATATTACTATTGGTTTTTTGACGAACGTATTACAAAGGGGAAAAGAAATGAGTAAGAAGAACAAAGTAATCATTGCCATTGTCGGAACATTGGTTATGATGGGTATTGGCGTGATGAGCACACTTGGTGTGACAGAAGTTAATGGTGTTAAAGTAGACGAACACGCATCACAACTTATGATGATCACAGCAATTGTGTCTGGTATCGTTAGTGTAATCGTAGGCGCATTGTTTAATAAATTATTTATTTGGTTGTCACAACTGGGACAAGAAGACAGGCAGTCTGTTTCGTTTCTAACATCATGGTACGCAACAGCTATTAGTGGGTTACCATTTGCTATCGTTAATATCTTTTTAGTGACTGTACTGAGCCTATACAAGTCAGGCAACACAGTGGCTTCAATTATTAATGCTGTGGTTAGTGCAGTGATTTACACATTACTTTTACGTCAAGAAAAAGTGATTACAAAACGCACACAAATCATTTATATTGTAATTATGGTTGTACTGACTGTTGCGTTGATCGTTGTATCTGGCGCATTGCTTAAAGCATAACAAACTGAATTCACAAGTATTGAGGGGAGTAGTATGAAACGACGAACTAAAGTCACTTTAATTGTTACAGGCAGTGTTGTCGCTGTTGCTTTATTAGCAGTGACTGGGGTGACAATGTATCAGAAAATGACACACAAGTCAGAAGCAACAGTAAAAGCAGGCTATCAGACTTACACAGTAACGACATCCCCTGACTTATCAATGTCAGGTAAAGTCATTGCTAGCAAGACACAAACATTGAATATACCAACTGGTAAGCTACAACAAATTAATGTTAATAACGGTCAAAATGTCAAAAGTGGCGATATTTTGCTGACTGTAACGAATACAGACATGCAAGAAGCCATTGATAATCAAAACGATATGATTTCTAAATCAAATCGTGCGGTGAATAGTGCTGCAAGTGCACTAAAAAGCGCACAACAGAGCTATAATCAAGCTTATCCAGAATCGAAAGCAACGTTAAAAGATGGTGTTGCCCAGGCACAACAAGCGGTGACTGATGCCAACGCAGACGCTCAAGATGCGCAGAATAAGCTAGTTGAGTTACAAAATAAACTTAATGTGAATGTGACAGCACCTTTTGATGGCATTGTTTCCGTGGATAATAATACAAAAGATGGCATACCTTCATTAACTATGAATGCCGTACAAAAGATTTTACAAGCAACAATATCAGAGTATGACTATAATAAAATTCATAGTGGCGACAAGGTTACAGTGAGTGGTATTGATGGGACACCAAACCAAACAACAGAAATTAACAAAATTGAACAGATACCTGCAGATGAAAGTAAGGGCACAACCTATTATCCTTTCTCAGCTAATGTGTCAGGAGACTTTTTATATGGTCAAAGTGTGAAAGTGAAAGTGCCACAAAATGATCTCAAAGTACCAAGTTCTGCTGTTTATAAGGGGAATATCTATAAGATAATTGATGGTAAAGCTAGTCGTATCAATGCTGATGTGACTAAATCAGGCACAAGCTATTTTGTTAAATCAGGGATCACAAAGAATGAAAAAGTTGTTCTTAACCCAGACAGTCATTTGAAAAATGGTGAGGCGATTAATGATTAATTTGTCAGCGATTAGTAAAAGTTATCGTCAAGGTAATGATGATTATCAAGTGTTACATGACATTAATTTGAACATTCAAGCTGGTGAGTTTGTAGCGATTATGGGACCATCTGGTTCAGGTAAATCAACTTTAATTAATATTATAGGGTTTTTAGATCAGCATTTTGATGGTAATTATATGTTCAACAATGTTAAGGTAAGTGATCTGAAACGCAAGCAACACGCACAGTTACGAAATCAATCAGTTGGTTTTATATTTCAAAATTTTAAATTAATTACAAATCAAAGCGTTGGTGAAAATGTTGGATTACCATTATTGTATGCTGGTATGAAGCGACGAGATATTGTTTCTCGTGTTACTGAGGTGCTGACACAAGTTGGCCTACCTGACAGTTACAAAAAATTGCCAAAAAATTTATCTGGTGGACAACAGCAACGTGTGGCTATCGCGAGAGCTATTGTCACAGCGCCTAACTTTTTAGTTGCTGATGAGCCCACAGGGGCATTAGATTCAGCGACATCTGCAGAAATTATGGCGCTATTTAAAAATTTGAATGATCGTGGGACAACTGTAATCATGGTCACGCACGATGAACAAGTAGCACGACAAACCAATCGATTAATTAAGATTTTAGATGGTCGTATACAGAGTGATGAGGAGGTGCGCCATGCAAACACGTGAATTATTTGTTAGTGCATTCCGATCATTATTGTCCAATAAACGGCGTAGTATATTAACAATGATTGGCATTATCATTGGTATTGCCTCAGTTATCACCATTTTGGCATTGGGGGATGGTGCTCGTGTAGCAATGATGAAAAATTTGCAAGCCAGCACCAGTGGGGAGCAATCCACGGAAATTAATTTTTCACCGAAAGGTGAGAACATCATTGCTGGCTTCAAGGATGATGATTTGAATCGTATTCGTGAAAATAAGCAAGTGACTAAAGCCAAGATACAGTCAGATGATCAAGGGATGTTATCAGCACGTGGGTCTGTGAATGGTAAGAATATTTCACCAGCTATTTATTTGAGCCAAAGTACGAATGATGACCATTTAGTAACAGGCCATGGTATTAGTAAACAAGATGTATTAGTTAGTAATCCAGTGGCGCTTGTTAGCCAATCTATTGCTAAAAAAGGTTATAAAACTACCAGTAATGCGATAAATGCTGGTATTGAGATCAATGGCACAACCTATACGATTGTAGGTATTATTAGTAATGACGCGTCACGCGGTAGCTATAATACTTACAATGTGGTTGTGCCACGACAAGTATTTGAGGCGAATAACGCTGACGTATCAGCTAATACACTAAAATTAACGTTTGTTGCCGGCGCTAATGTATCCAAAGAAACGCAAAAAATTGCTGATCAATTGAATAGCAGTGGCTCGCAACATAATGCTGGCTCGTATGATTTTTTTGATATGGCTGCGATGCTCAAAGGTGTTAGCACTGTGATTAAAGGGATTACGTACTTTATTGTTGCAGTGGCGAGTATCTCACTGTTTATTGCGGGAATTGGTGTCATGAATATGATGTATATTGCTGTTAGTGAACGAACACAAGAAATTGGGATTCGTATGGCGGTTGGTGCATCACAGAAGCAAATTTTATGGCAGTTTTTGATAGAGGCTGTGATGTTGACCTTGAGCGGCGGCATGATTGGTTACCTTGCAGGTCTTGGTGTGGCAATGGGCGTCTCTGCCTTCCTGCCATTTAAGGCTAGTGTTTCTATATCAACTTTCCTATTAGCTTTTGGTACATCAACTATTGTTGGGTTAGTATTTGGTATATTACCAGCTAAAACAGCAAGTAATAAGAATTTGATTGATATATTAAGATAATATAAGCTTATTGAAACTATAAAAACGTTCAAATTGATAGTGAGAGTTTATCAATTTGAACGTTTTTTCTGGCATGACTTGTACTGATTACTGCTTGATATGAAAATAAATTGTCGTCTATTATTAAGCGTTAAACTAATTGAATAACATGTTTAATGAGTCCAGTATCAATCATAACGAACAAACCGATTAAAATGTATATTATTCGGCTTAATGGTGCACCCCAACGTTCAAAAATATTTTTGATGATTGGTAATTGACCAAAAAAGTAGGCAAGTGTTAGGGAAATCACTGTTAAAATAATAAAATAAATCATGGTTATAATAATACTAGTGCTGGGCATCGTGGCTAAAACAGGGACATAAACAGCTATGTTATCTGCACCGCAACTGACCAGATACATGAGTAAAACAGCAATGATACCTTTGCGTGAGTGACTTGTTGTTTCCTCATCATCGTCTGCTTCACCCTTAATTCCCATATATATTGGAATTAAACCAAGGAACCCAATACCCCATTCTGGTATAAAGCTTTGAATGAGTTGTCCAGCAAGCGCACTGACACCAAAAACAAAAAGCATGCCTAATTCGTATCCTAGTAACGTTTCCTTAAAACTATATTTTTGTAATAAAAATAATAGAATAACAAAAAAATCTAGGTTGACTCCAATAAATAACATTGTTACTAGTGGTATATTCTGCATAGCTTTTCTTCTTTCATGATATACTTAACATATATTAATATAAACATATGTTAACATTAACATATAAAGGAGTCAACATATGAATGAAAATTCAGACAATATTTGGCAAGACGAAATGGCACGTATCTTTAAATTGTTAAGTAATCCCACGCGTTTAAACATTTTAGTCTTGTTAGAAAATCACCCACTAAGTGTTAATGATATTGTGGAGAAACTGCAATTGTCACAACCACAAGTATCACATCAATTAGCAATTCTAAAGGCACACCAACTTATCAATTCTGAAAGAGTTGGTAAACGTAATTTCTATCAGTTAGATGATCCTCATATTTTAAATGTTATTGATTCTACAAAGAATCATGTTAAACATGTTATTATCGGTAAAAAACATGGTGAATTGTAAGAAAAAAGGTAAGCAGGAAATGTGTTACAAAGACAGTCCCTGTTTACCTTTTTTATGTCATCATATTTTTTTGAAATAGGGATTGTGGTACTTTTTTACCGTTCATATGAGATTATCATAATCCGTAAAAGAGCGCACAACTGAAAAGATATAAAAGCCTCAAACTAACAAACTGTTAGCTTGAGGCTTTTTAAACAATACTGGAACAAGTTAATTACCAGCATTATCGTAGCCTTCGTTTATATCATCATCTGGCGTCTTAGTCCAGCCAGCTTTTTCCGGATCAATCCACTGATGATGGCCATTTTGATCAGGGACATCGAAAGGACCATCGCCAAAATAATAACCGCTACCGTTTGGATCAATCCAAGCGTTGCTTGTTGTCTATCAATTTAAATACGCAATAACCAATAATAACTATAAATATGAAGTAGAATATCCCCATTGAGTGATTAGGGAGAGACTCTTTGTTGAAATCAATCAGGAACATCACTATGGCACTGATTATCATTGTTATGACAAATTTCATATTACATTACCACCATTCTTTTTCTTATTGTGGGAATCGAAGAATTTAGCTAGCATCGTACTAGGGCTCGTGTAATCTAGTGCAAAGTCTAGACCAGCACTAATCATTGTTCCGAGGACACCTAGACCCATCCCAGACAAAGTAGACTTTAGACGGCTCATTTACTCTACTAAATTTTGGATAAGTTTTTAAAACGTAGCTCTTTCGCTCTTTTTCTATTTTATAATATAAATAATAATTTTAATTATACCACTAATCAGTGATTAAATATATAATAATTTTTTTAACTTATTAGGTCACAAAAAGTCTCTAATTAGCAGCATATTAGTCTTGAAAAGGACTAGAAGAATTGTTGGTTTAAATACTGGTATGAGGCAAAGTTAAATACGTTATTAGATAGTGCACTCATTAGTACTTTTTCTCTGCTAGTTATAGCATTGTGGCTACTATTAAGTATCTTATGGGGTATGGATAGTTTGTCAATGGCAATGCTGTTTTATGTTCTAAATGGTTGGGTTGCTTGTGCATTGATTATCCCTGATATTCAATACTATGTGTTATGGCATAAATATGATCAGTAATAGACTTAAATACGACAGTATTTATGCTTACATAGTCAGGCAAATGATGCTATGGAAGAATTAGAACAATTTTCATATAAAAATAACGAAAATAAATTAAGCTATTTAGGGAATCAGGTGTATTATGTTTATTATTCTGGAGAATAATGAACAAATTCCTCAACTCACAATTCGTGAGTTGAGGAATTTTACGTTGTAAGACTTTATTCTATTACTGTACACGTACTTTATACAGACTAATTATAAACAGAACAACAAACCAAATGATTGATAGTATGGTGGTCATCATTGTAGCAGGCGAGAGTAGCAATATCAGGAATACACCTGCCATAAATACGATAGTCAAGTAATTTGAAAATGGTGCAAACGGCATCAAGAATTTTTTTTGACCGTTGATAAAATGATCTGATTTGCGATATTGAATATGTGTGATCAAAAGAGAGATGTAAATGACAATAAAAGTAGCCGAAGCAGTTGCGGTTACCATACTGAATGCATCCTCTGGAAAGATATAATTCAAACCAATGACAGTAGCAATCAAAGCGGTTGATAGATTGATACCACGCATTGGAATATAATGGCTATTTAATTGACTAAAAAAACTGTTTTTTGGTGATAATGAAAAAATCATGCGTCCAGTTGTAAACAGGGCACTATTTAGTGATGAGGCAGCTGCCGTCAAAATAACAAAATTGATAATTCCTGCAGCTGCGGGGATACCTATACCAGAGAAGACTTGAACAAAAGGTGACGTGTTAGCGCTATAGTTTGTCCAAGGTTGGATCGTCATGATGGCTAATAAAGCACCAATATAAAAAATAAGAATACGGATAATAATCGAGTTGATTGATTTTGGAATTGTTTTCAAAGGATCTTTTGTTTCGGCAGCTGTGATACCGACAAATTCAACGCCTAAAAATGCGAAAAATGCCATTTGAAAAGCTGCTAATAAGTTGTGACCATGATTTGCAATCAAACCATGTTGCCATAAAGTTGATAATTGGGTCATACCAGCTTCACTACGTATATGAAAAACGACCATGATTATACCGATTAAGATCATTGCGACAATTGCGATAATCTTAATTAAAGCAAACCAAAATTCTGTTTCGCCAAAGGCTTTAACAGCGATAATATTCATACTATAGAGTACACCAAGAAATAGTAATTCCCATAACCAAGCAGGTGTTTGTGGTAACCAAAACTGCATGTACTTACCAATAGCAGTTAATTCAGCCATTGCAATAATAATCCAACCCAGCCAGTAAGTCCAACCCATAATAAAACCAGCGCGATCACCTAAGTATTTTTTGATAAAGCCGATGAAAACAGTTTGATTATGATCAGTTAATAAGAGTTCCCCCAAGGCGCGCATCATGGAAAATACGAAAAAGCCTGTGATAATATAAATTAATAAAATAGCCGGACCAGCTTTTTGAATGGAGTCACCAGCACCCAAAAAAAGTCCGGTGCCAATTGTACCGCCTAATGCAATCATATTGATATGACGCCCAGATAATGTACGAGATAGTTGTGGTTTTTCTGTCATGATGATTTTCCCTCCTAGTCACTATGTTCTATAGTAAATTATCTTGTATAATAAATAAAACTAATCTTTTTCATTTTTACATGAAAAAAAGTATTCTAAGGGGGTATTAAATTGACGTTTTCTTATCAAGTATTTGCCACAGTTGTCCGTTATCAGTCATTTTATCAGGCGTCTCAAGTGCTTAATGTGACAGCCAGTGCTGTTAGCCATTCAATTAATCAACTGGAAGCACAATTAGGGTTTCCGTTACTCATACGTAATCGTTCTGGCATAAAATTGACGCGTGATGGGGCGTTAGTTTTGCCGGTTATTCAACAAATATTGAATGATGAAGCTGATTTAATTCAGATGAGTCAGAATATTAACGGGCTACGTTCAGGTTCAATAAAAATAGGGGCTTTTAGCAGTGTCTGTGTCAATTGGCTCCCAAATATTTTAAGTACTTTTTCGAAACAATATCCTGACATTGAGGTATCGATTGTTCAGGATAGTTTTGAAGAAATCAGTAAACAGGTTAAAACTGGAGAGATTGATGTTGGTTTCACAACATTACCAGTGACGGATAATTTAACGATATTTCCATTAATCGCGGATCCAATATTTTGCGTGACGCCTGCTGATTTTATACCTCAAAATAAACAAACGATTACGCAACACGATATTGCTAATCAGAAGTTTATTTTGCAAAAAATAGATTATGACCGGGCAACAAAGTCAGTTTTGGACAATTATGATGTGACGATCAACTCAATCAATTTTTCAATTGATGACCAGTCGATTATTGCGATGGTTGAAGCCGGTATTGGATTTGGAATTTTACCAGAACTAGCGTTGAAAAAAATCAAAGGGGATGTGGCTATTTACCCTTTTCATCAGTCGTTGACACGGCAAATTGTATTAGTGATAAATAAAAGTAAAGTCATGTCGCCCTCTGTTGTTGAATTAATAACAGCTATTAAGTGTTTTGTGAAAGAGACGTATGCGGTAAGGTAAGTGGTTAAAAAATCGTATAAAAGGTGCCAATACAGTGAGATTTTGCCTCACTGTATTGGCACCTTTTGTACATCAGAGTTTCTTCTGCATGTTGATGTCTGTGATGTTGAAACCGCTTTTTTGATAAACGTGCATAGCGCGACTATTGCTACCAAAAACATGTAACCCTAATGACGTGTATCCCATATTTTTTGTTTCACGTGAAACAAGATCGAGCGTTTTTGAACCGAAGCCTCTGTTTTGATAAACTTTATAAATTTCAAAATCAAAGATAAACGCTATGGATGAATTTTCATTGTCAGTGCCGAACCAGATATAGCCGATGATTTCTGAATCATTGAAAATTGAGTAAAGAAAATTGTTTGGTGTTTCAAGACCATTTGGTAATAACCGATCATAAGCTAATTGCGCATTTTTTTGCGCAGTTTCAGGGGTCCAAGTGCCGGCTGCAATTTTTTCTATGGCATAGTCATTGACTGCAAAATTTAAATATTTTTGAAAGTGATTAGTTCCCATTGGTCTGAGTTTTAACATGCGAATACGCCTTTGTAAATAATGAGTTAATCTAGTATAACATAATGTACCTATACGACTATCAGTAACACGACAATAAAAGGCCACCTTTGGGAGTAAGGTGGCCTTTTATTTTAAGGGAGGATACTTTATTATGAAAAATGAGGGAGAAAATGGTATAACCAAGTAATTGATTATGTGTTTATAATAAACCCAATGGATTAAATGAACATCAAAACAATAACATTAGCGTACTAATATTGCACTAATTAATGCTATCACAGCAAGAACTACTGTGACAACGAGTGCTTTATTATTAGTCACTTTAATCATACTTAGCGCTCTATCTTCGAGTGAATCTGTCTTAGACAAAAAGTGAAACAAAACCCATATATTTGCCCAGGCACCAATTAACATCATTACAAGAAACGGAACGGGTAATTGCCCAAAAAAGGATTGGGTTGAAAACATGAGGAAAAAAATGATATTAGTGATGGAGGCAACCCACGTCATTTTTCTAGTCGCTCTTATTTCTTGAATATGTTTCACGTGGTCAATCATATGATTATCTTCTAATAATAGTTTATCCAATGAAATACGCAATGTTTTAGCTATATAAAGAACATTGTCTAAATCAGGCATGGTTTTCCCTGTTTCCCAGTTAGAAATTGTTTTGTTGGAAACAAAAAGTTTTTCGGCAAGTTCGGATTGTGTTATGTTTAACTCTTGGCGTTTCGTTTTAATGATTTGAGCAAATGTCATTTGATTATCTCCAGTGTATAATAAATTTGTATATCACATATCTAACATATTTCTTAGTAGTAATTTTTGCAATAGAAAGCGGTTTCTAATTAGGTAGAAGCGTTATATGATGTGTATCATGAACAAACGGTATGTCATTTAGAATTTTAAAAGGTTTCAATTGTGAGAAGACTTTTTAAGTTGATTATCACCTTGTCCTTGTATCTCAGTGGACGAACGTTTAGTATAATTAGTGGGTTACAAGCATTGCGTAAAAGGGCAAAGAAAATTTTGGAGGGTCAGTATGATTATTTATTTTTCACAAGGTGGGCATACTAAGAAAGTTGCAGAGCAGATTGCTAAAAAAACTGGCGATCAATTGTATGCTATTGAACCGGTGGAACCTTATCCCAGCAAGACCATACAAGCCATACCAAGAATTAGCCGAGAGATTGCCACACAGACGATTCCGTCAGTCAAAAAAGCACCGGCTGATGTGCTAGCAGACGATGTCATTTATTTAGGATATCCGATGTTTGGGATGGATATGGCGCATGCTATGCGAGGATTTTTACAAGTAAATGATTTATCTAGTAAGGTGATCAAACCATTTATGACCAGTGGCACAAGCACACTAAAGATGAGTTTAAAAACATTAAAAAAGTTAGCCCCCAATAGTGTGATTGATGAAACATTTGATCCTAAAAATTTATAAACCTTGTTTTCCGTTAGTATTGTTGGTTTCATCTATTGGTAAAACGATCGAAAAATCAAAAACTTGCACTAACTCATTGGCAGTTAAATAGTGTGATAAATAATTTTTCTCGTTGTTCATAAATGTTGATGATTGTTCTGAGAGATGAGATATTAGATTTGATTTTTGAATCAAAGTTAGCCCCAAATTCTTTTTACCGTGTAAATATAATGCTAAACCTTGAAGGTTAAACAAGCGTGCACGATGATAATAATCTTTTTCTTGTTGCCTGAAGTAAACGGTTAGTTTTTGAATCAATAGATCAGCCGTTTCAAGATGATTATGGTCTAACATAAACAAAATCATGTTATTGTAAATGTAAAATAGCATTGAAAAATTATCATAACGAAGGTTATCATATAAGATACCCTTTTGATGCAATTCTTGAAAAAGATTAAACATGAATTTTTCTTCAAGGAAGGGAATTGCGTGTCCAAATAGATATAGCTCAAAAAAAGTCCAATTACGGATATTTTTAAAATAAGCTTCAAGAACTAATAATTCGTCATGGTTGATGCTCGCGACATTTAATGTCGCGAGCATCATTTTTATTTGAATGACTTGTAATTTGGCAAATGACCCTGGTTTATGTTGCCAAATTCTCAAATGATTTTTTAATGTTGTTGTATCACCAGTTTGATAGGCTTTTTGAAAGCTAGGCAATAAATCATTATTATTGGCGTTGTACTTTTGATATAGAAATTCAAATTCAGATAGTTGTACATTGATCCTATCTAATAGTTCGAGTAAATGGGTGAATGAAATATCTGTTAAGCCCCGTTCGAATTTGGATAAGAAGGGATAGGAGACAATATTTCTACTTGCTTCTTTTAGCGTTATGTTTTTACCAGTTCTAAATATTCTAAATACTTCGCCAATTTCAGTCATTATTTAACCTATATGCACATTTTCTAATTGTTGTCTTACATTGAGTTTATCATAGATGATATTGAAAATAATCAGGTATCAGAAAAGTGAGGGTTAACATTGGCAAATCAAAAGAATTTTCATTATTTATGGCTGAGCTTTCTTGTCTCGTCTGTTGGTGATTGGTTATATCGTCTTGCCCTGCCTATTATTATTTTACAAAGAACAGAATCGCCGTATCATGCAGCGACTATCTTTGGAATTACTTTTATACCTTGGATATTATTGTCATTAATTGGTGGGAGTTTGGCAGATAACTACCCCAAAAAACAAATTTTGATATTAGGCAATACTTTCGCTGTCTTTGCTAGCTTATTTTTAATTATAGTACTCAGCGTTACGCCACTTAATTTTTATTTATTATATGCTGCAGTGTTTGTTTTGGCATCTGTTGATCCTTTAATCCATCCCAGTTTTCAAAGTATTATTCCAGAAATTACCGTGTCAGAACATTTTGTAAAAACTAATGCAACGCTTCAGACGATTGAGAACACATTATCCATCATGGGACCATTAGCTGGCGGGGCAATAGTGATGTTGATTGGTGGTATTAATGCATTATGGATTGATACGTTTTCTTTCATGTTAGCAGTTTTGATTTTGTGTTGCTTGCCACAACAAAAAAACACCCCACGTAGTCAACATATCATGCGAAAATTATGGCTTGATATGATTGAGGGGGCCAGGTACAGTTACCATCACCGTGTTATTTTGAGTGGTGCAATGATGTTTTTAATGACTAACTTAGCTTTGAATATGTTTGAAGCAAATTTTATTTTTTATATGACTAAGATATTGAAATATCGACTAGTTGATGCAACGCTGGCGATGGCAATTGGTGGCGTTGGATCACTTATGGCCAGTATCTTCGCTGGGCCTGTTGTTATGCACTATAAGGCAGGTATGTTATTGTCGTCAAGTACAATATTGGCTGGTTTGAGCACATTATTATTGCTGTTGAATACAAATTATCTTTATATTGGCGTCATTTTAGGGTTAATGAGCTTTTTTGGAACGATCAATGTCATAACATACTTTACTTTGCGACAACGGACTGTGCCAAAAGAGATACTGGGTCGGGTAATTTCGGTCACACGTATGATTTCTTACGCTTCGATTCCAGTAGGTTCCTGGTTTGGTGGTTTGTTATTAAGCTGGGGGAACTCAATGTTTATAGTTATTATGCTGGCTGGGATCATTCGGACATTAGCAGGGATTTTGGCTCGTTTGTCGCCTTTGGGGAAAGAAAATTAAATATAAAGTGAAATCACTCGTGAGCCATTGAAGTGAACCCAAAAACTTAGACAAAATAGAATTAACTAACATACTCAGTGGTGAGTTGCCGATATTGAACCGGCGACAGGCCATTGAGTTTTTGTTTGATACGATGATTGTTGTAATAATTAATAAAGGCATCAACGACAACTTTGAAATCATGAAATGATGCGTATTGTTTATGATGCACGATATTAGCTTTCAAAATATGGAAAAAGCTCTCCATTGGTGCATTATCGACTGGTGTTGATTTGCGGCTCATGCTTTGCGTCATACCAAAATCTTTCAACGTGTTGATGAACATTGGCGTTTGATAATGAAAACCTTGATCGCTATGAATAATGGCGCCACGATGTTTTGATAAGGTGATTCAGCTTGAAAGTCACGTTTGATGACACGTTCGGCAACACGTCCCACAGTACCACGATAAGAATTGTAGCGACGCTTACGCGTATTATAAGTGGTACTCAATAAAGCGTTTTGCCGCATAATGCGAAGCACGCGTTTATGATTAATTAAATAACCTTGATCATGTAACAAGATTGTCACCCGACGATAACCATATTCCGTTTGAAATTGTGGTGATTTGATTTGGCGGATGACTACTGCTAGTTTATCATCTGATGACGTACTGATTGGATGTGCTTCTAAATAATAATACGTGCTACGTTTTAAGTGAATCAGCGTCAATAGATCATTTAATTTGAATAATTTAGTCCGCCTTAGTGACGCTACTGCCGTTTGTTTTTCTCGGTTCGTTGATCCACTAAGGCTTTTAATTTTTCTAAGATCGCTACTTTCATCTTGAGTTGATAGTTTTCTTGCTTCAAGTCAGCGAGTTCTTGTTGTGCGGGTGTGAGTGGATGAATGCGTTTGCGTCCCATAGTTGGTGGTCTGCCTTTCGGTTTAGGTTTTAACCCAGTATAACCGAAAATACGATAGGCTCTCAACCAATTAGCAATCGTTGTGCTTGGAAAGATGGCAAAATGGCATGCCGCCTCAGAGAGGGAATGAGTTTTAAGGTAATTAAGTACGGTTATTTTGAAGTCTGGTGAATAGAATTTGTTGTTTTTAGAACCAATTGAACCAGTTATCAGATACTCATCGCGCCATTGTGCAAGTAACGCAGGTGATGATATAGTGTACTTTTTAGCTAAAGCAGGTGTTCCCATAGTCCCGCCAGACAGCCATTCCTTAACGACCATTAGTTTAAATTCATTTGAATATTTTGACATAAGAAAACCCAATAACTTTCTGAACAGATTTTCTATTCTGTCCAAGTTATTGGGTTCACTTCACCATCAGGTTTGTAACCTTGCTTTTTTTCTTCTTGTCTTTTTATGTGGTGTGCTAATTGTCGTTCTAAATTAGACGCCTTTTTGTTGTAGCCTAATGAATGATATATGTTTATTGCTGTGCGAGCGCGTTGTTCGCCTTTTTCAATGTGTCCGGCTTCAATGTCATACCATCCTTTATTAAACATTAATGTGATTTTTTCAGTCACATCTATATGATCTATCAAATAGGTGTCCGCCATGTCTAATAATTGATGAGCAGCTGAAAGATCCTCGTATACAAGTGTGGAAAAGGCTGTCCAAATGACACGCATTAAGTGGGTTTGAATGTTTAACAATGAATTTTCGTATGAACGGACACGTTTGATGGCCACTTTTGTTAATAAATATAAAATATCAACTGGTAGCATAAATGAGAATAAGATGAATAGCTGCAGTTCATAAATGCCCCAAATGTCGACACTAAGTAAATAATTTTGTATAGGTTTAGCTTGTGCCGATAGCTGACTATCAGGCCATTTTTTAACGTTATGAGTTAGTAATAATGCTAAGCCATCCGCTAATATCACCAAAAATTGAGAGGCCTGATTGTCCAAATCATTGTTTCGATCTTTTTCGACGATGTCACGAAAATACGCTAATGACTGTAACGTTAGGGGTTGATCATTGATAAGATGAATGCGGCGCGTCAAATAAGTGCCTTGATTTTCTTGAAGTAGAAATTCAAATTCAGCTTGGCTGACATGCATTTTTTCTAATAGTTTAAAAAAGCGTGAAACAGACATATTCGTTTCATGTTTTTCAAATTTGCCTATGAATGAAGCAGAAGCATTTTGGTCAGCCAATGCTGTGAGGGTCAATTTTTTTGATGTTCGTAGTTGATGAAAAGTTTCTTCAATTGTCATTTTGTATTTACGCTTATCTGTCATATATGCCGGTTATTGAGAGTTATTCAATTATATCACTTAAACTAAGAAGATATAAGAAAACAGAGGAACTCAATCATGTTACTATTACGAACGAATAAGCTATTACGTCGTCTCACACTGTCCCAATTTATCGAATTACTTGGGGCAGCATTTTTTAATATCGCATTACTTGTTTACGCATCACAAACAAGTAATCCTAAACTGGCAACCACTGTTGTTGTCATCGCTAATACTTTACCGACTATTTTACAAATTGGGCTAGGATATATTGCTGATAAGGCACATGATAAGTTGCGGTTAATGATTTTAACGCGCATTATTCAAGCCATATTGTATAGTATTTTAACGATCTTATTTGGGTTAACAACCAATGATTGGTTGCTGTTTTCGTTTATCATTTTTATCAATGTCGCCAGCGATTTACTAAGTGGCCTGACGTCATTGGCGGCGCTGCCTATTATAAAACATATTGTAGCGTCACAAGATTTACTCGCTGCGCGTTCGTTGCAAGTTTCCGTCATGTCTTTGGTTAATGTGATTGGTCAGGTCATTGGTGTCACCTTATTAACCTTTTTAGATAATCATTTTTTGTACTTTTCGTTATTTAATGCGTTATTATTTTTAATAAGTGGTATCATTTTAATTGTTTCTCGCCGGCAGTTTAATCAAAAACTGAAGGTTACCAGCCATCAGAACGCGACTTCTACGTTGCCAGAAGCGCGCTTTTGGTCATCTATGCAGATCAATAGACGCATTATTCAAACTAATAAAAAATTGTTGCACATTTTATTTTTATTTACCTTACTGAATTTATTAGTAGGCTCTATTGATGGGCTCATCAGCTTAACATTATTACAATATCCCAGCATTTATATCAAAAATTATGGTTTTTCATTATCAATTGTTAACACGATGTTAGCAATTGGACTTGTTTCAGGATCTTTTTTCACTAATGATTTTTTAAAAAGAATCAAATTGAATATGTTGATCATCATTTTACTACTATTTTTAACATTACTTAGCTTAAACCTTGTTTTATCTCCAAGTATTTATGTGATCGTCATGAGTTTTTTTGGTATTGGTTATACACTTGGCAAAATTAGTCCACGTGTCAGCACATATGTCATGACCAGTGTTGCGGAAAAACAATTAGGACAAATTGCCGGATTTATGAATACATTGGTAACACTTAGTGTGCCTATTGGACAACTTATTTTCCTAACAATTGCTAACTCGGTGTCGCTCAATAGCGCATGGATAAGTATGATTGTACTTTCAATGTTATTAATCCTTTATACGCTGTCGTATAAAGTGGCATAAAATATGTTCACGATAGCATTGTTGTGCGTCGTAAATGACTAGCAGCCTAATGCCAACTGTAGCAAGAAAGAATTCGAACTATTGATTTAGGAGAACTTTAATTTTGTAACAATTAAAGTTAAGTTGCTCCAAATAATTGAACTATTTTTCCAACTTGCGGCCGTATGGTGGTAGTGATGTCTGAATATTTTTAACCTCATTAAGTTGCATATTATATCAAGGATTGAAAAAAGTGCAAGATACTTGTAAGTTTTTTGCACTGTTTCTGCTTAATTTTATTTAAAAATCTAAAATTTTCGTGTTATGCATATTGGTTACGATATTAGCTAATCTACAATCTAACTAAATCCTGTTCATCTGACAATCTAAAGTTTGATTTTTTATGATACACTGATTTTGATTTAAACTATCCCATCTTTTAACATATTTGAACAAAAAAATGGTAATCTGTAAATAAGTTATTTTGAATAAAAATGACAAATTAACTTATTTTTATATAATCTTTTTATATTAATACTAATTTTATTGACATTAATCAGCCGGAGTAGTAAATTAAGTTTAATCATAAAAGACGTTTTGTGATTGAAAATAAAATATAGGCGGTATTTCAATATGGGAAGCTCTAGATCAGAAATAACTAATAGACCACTGCAGTCATTAGAAAATTTTTCTTTACAAGATTTTATGACTCAATCAACAAATCAACTTAATTCGATTCTAAACAGTCAAGAATTAAGTTCTGCTGAAGGCTAATTTTTTAATAACGCGTTCAAGGTAATAAAACTTTGATCGAGTTATTTTTTATTTTAGGAGATGACATGTATACAGAGAGAGAATACGACTTAGAACATGCTATTAAATTAGCCCAGGAATTTTTGAAAAATAGTAATATTAATTATATTTCAAAAAAAATGGAAACATCAGATGTGCTCCTAAGTCAATAGTTCGGACTCTTTTTTCTCTAGGGCCGTTCGGTTAAGCGACTTGCATTTTGCGATGGACCACACTGATACGTTCGTCATTGTACCAGTCTAAATAGTTTGAAACAGCTAAAATTAAATGTGCCAGCGAGGCAAATCGGAATTGATAAATCATTTCTCGTTTTAAAAGTGAATGAAAACTCTCAATTTTGGCATTGTCATATGGATGCCCTAATTTTTAATAAGAATGTGCAATACCTTGTTGCTGTAATATTTGTTCAAAGCCAAAACTGGTAAATTGACTGCCCATATCGGTGTGCAAATAATCTGGTTTAGCGTGTTGCGATAAAGCCCTTTGTAATGTTGATACCACTAACTTTGTGTCCATCGTAGCACTGATTTGATGAGCCAAAATTTTGTGGCTAGTTAGATCCAAAACGGACGCAAGATACCCCCATTGCCCATCAGTTAATTTTAAATAAGTAATGTCCATACTCCAAGCATTCACTGACGTGAGCTGTTTGATCAAATTTGGTCGTTGTTTGTAATCAACTGTTGTTGTTGGCTGTTTGAAGCGTTTGACCATCACAGAATAAATATCAGCTGCTTTCATCAAACGTCTAATACGTCTAATGCCATGGTGTAACTGCAAGTCAGCTAAGGCGATTTGCAAGCGTGGTGCGCCATAAACACGATAGTTTTTCTGCCAAATTTCAAGCAATAACTCTGTCAAAATAATATCTTCACGTTGACGAGTCGGCTCATGATAATGTGTCCAATCAAAGTAGGTACTTTTTGGAATAGCCAACATTTTCAGCACCGTGACTAGCTTAAAGTCTCTTCTTAAAAGGTTTTGAATGACTGGTAGATGGGTCTTACGCGTTACTTGTGATGTTCGCCTAGCAAAACGGCCGCTAATTTTAATATCTCATTTTCTTCTTTGAGACGATTGTTTTCCTTTTGCAGGGTATTAAATTGCGCGCGAGTGACCGGTTGCCCCTGATCATCTGTCCCAATGACTTCAGCTTTTTTAACCCAACCCGTGACAGTTTGGATAGCTAAGTGGTAGTCATTGGCCAATGAATTAGCCGAACGACCTTGGTTGTACAAGGTGACAATTGAAGATTTGAATTCTGGGGTATATTTTTTCATAAAAACTCCTATACGCTATTATCTCGGATTCTGCCCTAGAAATAAAGTCGTTCGGAATTTCAGTATAGGAGCACACACTTACAAACAACAACTAGTGTTTTTCAGTTATTAATACCTTTGGTCTGTATCAGTATTTTCTTATTTACTGTCTCCTATGTCATGTGGCAAAAAGGTATTCAAAAGTACAACTCAGCCAATTAAAATAAAGTTATATTTTATGAATTATATTCTGTTCCTATACGGAAATTCCGAACGACTTTATTTCTAGAGCAGAATTCAAGATAAAACATGAAATTCTACGGTTTTAATGATTGTATGATATTAAAGTCAAAGTTTGCCACACAAAAAAATGCGTATTTATCAAATTACTGATAAATACGCATTTTTTATAGACTAAGCTTTTAACACGGAAATCATAAAGTCCATAAAATCACGGACAAAGCGTTTAGCGTTGACGCCAACAGCAACATTTGTGGTTGTTGGGTCTAGTAATCGTTGGCGGTCACCAATTGTGCGGCCATAATCATGTGTATCCTTGTCATAAGTCACACGCATATTCAATGGAATCGTGACGACATAGCTGGGATCAATAGCCACAGCAACGGCTAACGGATCGTGCAAGGCCGCACCACGATGATCGATGTCTAAGCGATCATAGGCTTCGATATAAAAATCCATTAAATCCGCATATGCAGTACCAGCCTTTGTGCCTAATTCACGCCATAGCTGTGTGTCTTTTTTGGTTAACAGAGTACGTAGCGTGACATCTAAACCAACCATGGTTAAATTTTCTTGTGTTGTGAAGACTTTGTCTGCTGCTTGAGGATCTTGGTTAATGTTGGCCTCGGTAAAAGGCGTCACGTTGCCAGGAACTGTCAGTGCACCACCCATTAATGTTGTGTTACCAATTAAGTGGGCAATTTCCGGGTCGATTTCTAGAGCTTTGGCCATATTTGTCAAAGGACCGGTCGGCACATAAATTAATTCGTCTTGATATTTGTGTGCCATGTCAACTAGAAATTGTATACCATTTGTTGTCTCAACTTTGCGCGTTGCAGTAGTTAATAATAGATTACCAACACCCTGATCACCGTGAATAGCTTGAGATATTGGCATGACATCAAAGTGATCAGTTGTAGATGAATGTGATGCCCCTAAGTAAACAGGGACATCAGTCGCACCAAGTAACTGTAATAAGTTGAGTGTGTTTTGAGCGGCAGTCTCGACAAGTGTGTTACCATACGAAGCAATCACGCCAATTAAATCAACTCGGGGGTCACATATTGCCAATGCTAAAGCAAGTGCATCATCAACACCAGTATCTAAATCTAAAATCATCTTTGTTGCGGCCATACTATACTGCTCCTTCCCGATAGTGATTCATCACTGGAATTTGTGCAACAAACCATTTTTCAAATGCGTTTGCATCAATATTAATGGCTACTTTTGTGTTCGTTTTACCGTTTGACCAGCGATTTTGTGTATCTGCGATGGTCGCGCCAGCAGCTGGGCCATCAGTGATAATATCGATCCAGTAATCTTTTGTTGTATAAAATTCTGGTTTGAGTAAATAGCAAATCGTATTGACATCGTGCATTGGTTTGCCGCCTGGCTCGCTATCACCATAGGCCGTCATTAATTTATGAAGCATATTACCGGCTTCACCAATATCAGCAACGGCATCAATCGTTTCTAAAGATAACAAAGCTTTTAATGTCACATCAAGACCAATCATGACAATGGGGACACCACTTTTAAAAACGATACTAGCAGCGTCTGGGTCTGTAAAAACGTTAAACTCTGCGACTGATGAGACATTACCACCAGACAAAGACCCACCCATCAAAACAAATTCTTTGATTTTTTTAAGCAAATCGGGATGTGTTTGAATTAATAAAGCAATATTGGTGTAAGAACCAGTCGCAACGATCGTCATTGGTTCAGGCGCTTCTGATAATACTTTTGCCATAGCACTAACTGCATCAGTTGTGAGAGGTTTTGCCGTGATTTCTGGGAATTCATAACCAGGCATACCTGATGCACCATGAATGTATGAGGCATCTGCGAATGCTTTTTTTAGTGGTGCGGCAGCCCCACGTGCTACCGGTAATTGGGGTTGTTTAAAAAATGTTGTGAGTTTTAAAAGATTAGTAGTTGTTTTATCAACAGAAACATTGCCAGCAACACTTGTTAGTAGTTTGATATCAATCGCCGAATTAGTCAATGCAATTGACAGCGCAACTGCATCATCAATGCCTGGATCCATATCTAAAATAATCGGAGTCATGTTCATACCTCTCTAAATAGTAATTATATTGCTTACCACACGAACAAGCCAGCAGTTGCTGCTGATAACAAGGATACTAAGATACCTGACAACAACATGTAGGGAACGCGTGAACTAATGTAATCATTCTTTTCCTTATCGACCAAGCCTTTGAAAGCACCGATGATCATACCAATTGTACCAAAGTTAGCAAAACTAGTTAAGAAGACAGTGAGTACAATACGGGCATGTTCATTTGCAAATAAACCTTTACCAGCCATGATTGATTTTGATACTTCACCCATGACAACGAATTCATTAGTAACTAATTTTGTGCCCATGAATTGTGCTAATTTAAAGGCATCATCGACATTGAAACCAAGGAACCAAGCAAATGGGAACATGATCACGCCAAAGATATTTTCAAGGGTCAACCAGTGTAAGCCAGTGAGGCTAAAGAGTTGGTTGATCAGGGCAGCTAAGGAAACAAAGGCAATAACTGTTGCAGTGATAATTAATATCAACTTACCAGCACCAAGGATTGAGTCGCCTAAGAATGAGAAGAATGGTTCTTTTTTAGTGCCTTTTTCGTTAATGTTAACAATAACATCATCTGCCGGTGCTACTTTGTTAGGGTTTAAAATAGAAGTAATAATGATTGCGCCTAAAATATTGAGTGGGATAGCTGTCAAAACATACTTGCCAGGAACCATTTGGGTATATGAACCGATGATTGCTGACGTGACGCAGCTCATGGACATCATGGCTAGGGTAAAGTTTCGGCTTGCAGACATATGATCTAATTGTGATTTAGATACAGCTAATACTTCAGTATTACCAAGAAACATCATTTCAATGGAGAAAAATGCTTCGAATTTTGGTTGACCAGTCACAAAGGCAAGTCCTTTACCAATCCACTTAATTAACCAAGGCAAGACGCCAATATATGTCAAAATATCGAACAGAGGGACAACAAGTAGAATGGGTAACAAGGCAGAAGTGACAAAGTTTGGACCACCATTATTTGATGTTAACCATTCAGGTAACGCAAATGCGATTCCCTGAGATGCAACCGATACGAGCCAATTGAACCCATCAGCTGCGCCTTGAACGGCAAGTTGCCCAGCCTTGAACTGGGTAAAGAACCAAGCCAAAGCCAATTCAATGACTAAGACAATACCGACAGACCGCCATTGGATATTTTTCTTATCTCTTGAGAACAAGGCTGCAATAGCAATGAACACAAAGATACCAAGTACATTAGCAAATAAAAACATAATTTTTTCCTCTCTGTAAACAGAAGATTTGATGAGTAAAACGTTTAACCATAAGATAGCGTACCATATTTTTTTATGAATTGAAAGCGCTTCCAGATATTTTTTAAGGTACAATAGATATATTAAAGTATACCATTACGACAAGGAATAGATTTCATGCGTAAAACTTCAATTAAAGATGTTGCTAAAAAAGCAGATGTTTCTATCGCTGCGGTTTCCCAAATTTTAAATAATAAAGGGCAGCGGTTTTCAGACCATACAATCGAAAAGGTGTTACAAGCACGTGATGACCTCGGGTATGTGCCCAACAGTGCGGCGCGTAACCTTAAAGGTACAAGAAATCGTCTAATCGGTATTATTGTACCATCTTTTCGTATGCCATTTTTCGCAGATGTTATTCAAAGTATGCAAGATAACGCGCCGGACAATGTTAACCTTGTCTTTCTTGGATCAACCGATGAAAATTTGCAGAGCGCGATTTATTCACTTGTTGCGCGTGGTGTGCAGGCGCTAATATTTGGTAGACCCATCCCAAATCGTACAGAAGTAAATGATTTTTTGAAGAAACGACATATTCCTTATCTGGTACTTGATCAAAATGCTGATATTAATGCGCAAGACATGGTGCAGACGAACGAATTTACAGGTGGCAGCCTGGTGGCGAGCCATCTGTTATCTTTGGGACATCGAAAAATCGCCTTAATTCTACCAAATAAATTAACGGATAATATGAGACAACGGCGGGCTGGCTTTTTGGATACACTTTCTACAGCTAATCTAGCGCCTACTACTATTATAACCTCAACATTGTCAAAACATGGTGGATTAGCAGCAGTCCATCAATTAATACAAAGTCAAGCCACGGCTACTTTTGTATTAAACGATGAAATGGCAATCGGAGTATTGCGCGGATTAGCCTATCAAAATGTGAATGTACCAGTGGATATATCAGTTGTTGGTTACGATGATACAGATTATGCAGAATTTATGATTCCAACGTTAACCACCGTAGCTCAGCCTGTGTTAGAAATTGGTCGTTCCGCGCTTAATATGATACTCAGACGCTTGGATCATCCCAATTTACCCTTTCAAACTGCCTTTTTTGATGTTAAATTGGTTGTTCGAGAATCAACCGGTCCAGTTAAACAATAAAAGCAATGTCAACATATGACATTGCTTTTTCTTGACTTTTTTTTCTAAACGACGTAGAATAAACTCGACCCTTATTAGTAAAACGTTTAACCTCATTTTATATATTAAGGAGTGTTTGACATGAAAAATAAAGTTGTGATTATTGGAAGTCTCAATATAGATACCATTCAAATGATTGATCGATTACCAAAACGTGGTGAGACGCTTGCGGTGAATAATCAAGCAAGTACTTTTGGTGGCAAAGGGGCGAATCAAGCTGTCGCAGCTGCTCGTCAAGGAGCGGATGTGACTTTCATCGGTGCTGTTGGTAATGATGATCGTGGTCGTGCATTTAAACAGTTATTGATAGATGAAGGCATTAAAACAGACTACATCTTTACAAAAAATCAACCCACTGGTTCTGCGACGATTATGTTAGAAACAGATGGGCACAATACGATTATGGTATTTGGTGGGGCCAATATGGCTTTGAATGCTGATGATATTGCGCAAGCTCATACAGCGATCGCGCAAGCCGATGTTGTTGTCGCACAGCTTGAAGTACCACCTGATGCAGTGGCAAAGGCTTTCGCCATTGCGCGCGAAGTTGACGCCTTAACTATTTTGAATCCAGCGCCAGTAACAAAACATTTGAGCACCGAAATTATGTCAACAACCGATTTGTTGATCCCAAATGAAACCGAAGCAGCAGCGCTAGCAGATGTGACACCGACAACAGATCGACAAGCATTGGATCAGCTAACAGAAAAATTGCAACGTTTGGGTATGTCACATACGATTGTGACGCTTGGCGGAGAAGGTGTCTACTACAATGTTAACAATCAAAGTGGGCAGGTACCAATTTTTAAAGTTGAGGCCGTTGATACAACTGCTGCTGGTGATACATTTATCGGTACAGTAGCCGCCAATATAACTAAAGACATGTCTGATTTGCCATCGATTATTAAACGGAGTTGTTTTGCAAGTTCATTAACAGTTAGTCGTCCTGGCGCTCTGGTTTCCATCCCAACAAAGGCAGAAGTTGATGCTGGTTTGCAAGAAAATAGCGTTGCTGAGTGAGGAATTTGTTATGAATACAAAAAATTTGCAAAAAAAACAAGCAGCAGAAGCTGCAATGCAGTATATTCAATCAGATATGATAGTAGGGTTAGGAACTGGATCCACAGTAGCTTATTTTTTAGAAGCTTTAGCACAATCAGAACACCGCATTATTGGTGTGACAACCTCCAAATTAACTAGTCAACGTTGTGCCGAACTCAATATTCCTATTGTTGATATTGATGAAGTTGATCATATTGATGTGACTGTTGATGGCGCTGATGAGGTGGATACTTATCTGAATGGTATCAAAGGTGGTGGCGCCGCGCTACTAATGGAAAAAATTGTTGCCAAAAATTCACGAGAAAACATCTGGATTGTCGATAGTAGTAAAGTACACGATACTTTAGGTTCATTTCCGCTACCTGTTGAAGTAATCCCTTATGGCAGCGGGCAGCTGATACGTCAATTTGCTGATAAAGGCTTATTTCCCAAATTACGACGACGCCCAGATGATAATCAGCCTGTTATTACTGATGCAGGACACTACATTATTGACTGTCATATGCAAACAATTAATAATCCATATGCACTAGCCGAGTATTTTGAAAGCCAAGTTGGTGTTGTTGAACATGGTTTGTTTTTAAATGTTTGTGATCGTGTCATCATAGGTGGTGAAACGCTGCAAATACAAAGTCGTCAACAAAGTCAGACGATTTAACGTTAACGTATGATAGTAGGATCAATATTCATTCATGTGAGTAATATTAAAATTATTTATCATTGACAAGATAAAATGATAGATATATAATAAAATGATTAAAAACGTTGAAAAGATAAGTAAAATTTAATACGTAATTTAAGAGAGCTAATACGTGGTGAAAGTTAGCATTACAATGAATTTGAAAATGGTCTTGGAGTGAATAGTGGTATGAGCTGTCTAGTAAATGCCACTCGGGTGCGCCCGTTACTGCGTTAGGGTATCTCTTCAGACGTACCTGTTAAGTATAAAGTAGTAATACTTTATAAAATTTGGGTGGTAACGCGACTTTTTCGTCCCATATTTCTTGTGTTTTTTACAAGAAATATGGGACTTTTTTTGTTTTTCTGATGTTGAAAATATTATTAAATCAAGTAAGTAGGTAAATTGCTATGAAAAAAAATAAAACAGTGACACTAACCGTGATTGTTATCTTGATTATACTAGCTGTGGTTGGCTTGTTATCAAATAAATCTTCAAATTCGCCAACGACTGGCACGAAAAAAACGATTAAGTTAGGCAGCTCTCCGGGTCCTTACAGTGAATTATTTATCAAGGGGATAAAACCCATTCTTGAAAAACAGGGCTACCATGTTGTCAACAAATCGTTTAGTAATTTACTCAATGCAGATATTGCTTTGAGTGATAATCAAATTGATCTGAACGTTGATCAGCATACTGCCTATCTTAATAATTTTAATCAGGAGAAAAACGCACATTTAGTTGGATTGACTAAGATACCAACAGTTCCCACAGGTATTTATTCAGGAAATAAAAAATCACTAAACGCAATTAGTTCTGGTGACCGTATTGCCATTCCAAACGATCCGGCTAACGCAGCTCGTGCCTATAATCTGCTTGTCAAAGCTGGGTGGATCACACTTAAAACAGGGACTGTAGCGATTCATGCAACAACTCAAGACATTGCGACTAATAAGTATCATTTAAAAATAACAGAATTAGATTCGTCAACTATTCCACGTACAATTAAAGATTTTGATTATATTATTTTGCCTGGTTCCGTTGCTTATAACGCAAAAATTTCGACACGAAAAATAATATTGGCTGAAAATATTCGTAGTGATTACCAGTTAGTTGCTGTGATAAATAAAGAAAATGCTAATAAACAATGGACGCTTGACGTTAAGAAAGCCTACCAGTCGAAATCGTTCCAAAAATATTTAGCAGCACATAATAAAGATAACTATTGGGTGGTTTCTGATCATAAGTAAATGAAGGTCGCGTACTCAGTAAAAAGGAAAATTAACGAACGAAAATCATGTTAGGAGAGTATTGTATGGTATTAGTAGATTGGGATCACACAATGATTAATGTACCGGAATTGGCAAAAAGTATTGATTTTTTTGCCAATGAGGGCGTTATTTTTAAATTAGGTGGTCAACACGAGAACTGGGGAACAGCCAATGCATTAGGATATTTCGGTATTAACTACATTGAATTGATTAATGTCTTCGACCAGCAGAAAGCAAATTTAATTGATCATGATATTGCCACCGCTGTGTATGATGCGGTACAGGATTTTAATCAGGAGAGGCAACGATTCAATACAATTGCTCTTCGAACCAATGATCTAGAGAATGTTAGGGAACGTTTAGAACTAGCAGGTATTGGTGTGGGGCCAATTTTAGAAGGTAAACGGCGTAATGAGCAAAATAAATTGATAACATGGCGTATCTTTTTTATTAATGATGATATTGACGGACTACCATATCCATTTTTTATTGACTGGCAAACATCAGATCAAGACAGAGAACAACAATTAATAGAACAAGAACTAATACAAACACATCCTATTGGCGCTTTAAAAGTTGTCAAGGCTGTATTTGAGGTGAATAACCCGTTGAAAGTCTCACAACAATGGGCTAACTTAATCGATCGTGTTGCCACGGAGGAACATGGGGAATTTATTGTGCCGATCGGGGAAAGAACTTTGGAATTCGTAGCAGGACCTGCAAATCATCTTATATCACTTCATTTTTCTGGAGCCAATCATCAGCAGACGATTAATTTAGGCGAAGCACAGTTGGTTTTCGATTAATTACTTGGTATGAAAATATCTGCGAATGGATTGGATCATGAATACTAACGTTATTATTGCAAAGATTTGAGAAGCAAGAGAGGTGGGCGAAACATGACAAAACTATCAAAAAGCGAATTAGAAAAACAATTAATTGCTTATCGGCACGACTTTCATCAGTATCCTGAAGTTGCTGATAATGAAGTGCGAACAACAGCTAAAATTAAAGCAATTTTGCAAGATTGGGGTATAAAGATTTTGCCTACTAATTTGAAGACAGGTGTTTTTGCAGAAATTGGCGAATCGTCAGGTCCGGTAGTGGGTTTGAGAGCAGATATTGATGCCTTACCTATTCAGGAAAATTCCGGGGTGGCATTTAGTTCTAAAATACCTGGTGTGATGCATGCATGTGGTCATGATACGCATATAGCCGCGCTATTAGGTGCAGCTTACTTATTAAAGCAACAAGAAAAGCAATTAGCAGGTACGGTCAAACTTATTTTCCAGTTATCAGAAGAGGATAAAGAAGGCGCTTTGCAAGTGATTCAGGATGGTCAATTACAAAATGTTGATGCCATTTTAGGATTTCACAATACACCACATCAAGTAACTGGGGACGTTGGTATTCGATCAGGCATTGTCAATGGGGCAATTGACAAATTTAAAGTGACCTTACGAGGGTTAGGGACACATGCTTCTAAACCAGAAAAAGGACATGATACAATTGTTGCCCTAGGAGCTGAAATCAATGCATTACAATCAATAGTTAGTCGCAACTTGAGTGCTTTTGAGGCCGGTGTCTTGAGCATTACTCATGTCAATGCAGGTAACACATGGAATATTTTACCTGAGGAGGCTTTTTTTGAAGGCACTGTTCGAACTGCTAGCTCATCATCAAGAGAAATCATAAAAAAACGTTTTCTTGACGTTGTCAACTACACGGCAAAGGCGCATCAAGTAACTGCGGAGATAGATTGGTATGCGGGTGATCCATCTGTTAATAACCATGCGGAGTTAACGGCCATTGTAAAAGATGAAACGAGTAAATTTGCGCCTGTCTATGAGCAAGAACCTGCTTTAGGCAGTGATGATTTTGCGTGTTACCAAATCACAGTACCTGGCGTGTATGTCAACATTGGTAATGGGGAAAATGTGGATTTACATAATGATCATTTTAAGTCAGATGACGGTGTGGTCCTTGCGGGTAGTCAGTTTTTTGAAAAAAATGCCATTCGCTTATTGAAAGAATTGAAACAGCATGCGATAAATTTGGCATTGTAAAAATAAAATTTTTGGAGGTTAAAAATGGTCGATTTCAACACAGAGTTAATACATGGTGCAGTGGTTAATGATAACCATACAGGGGCTATTAACCCGCCGATATATAATTCATCAACGTTCGCATTCAATGATGCGACGACACCCATAAAATGGGACTATGCTAGGTCGGGTAATCCAACCCGAGAAGCCTTAGAAGCGTTAATCAAAACGTTAGAAAGTGGCTACAGAGGATTTGGATTTGCTTCAGGACTTTCTGCGATACATGGTGTTTTATCTATTTTTCAACCAGGAGATCATCTAGTAGTTGGGGATACGGTTTACGGTGGGACTTTCTCACAACTCAATGATTATTTTAAACGTTGGGGGTTAGAAATAACTGCAGTTAATACGCAAGATCTAGCGGCTGTTAAAAAAGCCATACAGTCAAATACGAAAGCTATTTATTTTGAAACGTTTTCAAATCCTTTATTACGTGTGACAGATGTTGCAGCAATTAGTCGCATTGCCAAGGCGCATCATATTTTAGAAATCGTTGACAATACGTTGTTAACACCATATCTACAAAAGCCTTTGCAACTCGGCGCGGACATCGTGATTCATTCTGCTACCAAATATTTAGGTGGTCATTCAGATGTGATTGCTGGGTTAGTCGTTGTCAACAGTGAGTCACTAGCTAATCGCATCTATTTTGCTCAAAATAGACTGGGCGGTACATTGTCTCCAGAAACAGCCAACCTAGTGCGTCGTGGTATCCAGACATTATCGGTTCGTCTTGATCGACAGATTGACAATACGAATCGCGTGATTAGCTATCTCAAATCAAATGACTTGGTGGCAAAGATTAATTATCCCAGTGTCAATCAACAATCAGATGATTTTGAGATTGCTTCGCGTACGACAAAAGGATTCGGCGCAGTGTTATCATTTGAGATTAAAGCAGGTTATGATGCTATTAAGTTTGTTAATAGCCTGAAATTATTTAAAATTGCAGTGAGTTTAGGTGCAGTTGAGAGCCTTGTTGAATTACCTGCGACGATGACGCATTTTGAAATACCTAGGGATGAGCGATTGAAAATTGGAATTAAAGACGAATTGATTCGCATTGCGATTGGTTTAGAGTCAGCAGATGACTTAATTAATGATTTAAAACAAGCATTTGCTCAAATACAGAAATAAAGGAAATCATCATGAAAAAGAATTGGATCTATGGGTTAATTATTGCTGCTATTGTGGTCATTGGTGGTGGCTACATCGTACACCATAATCGTGCAGTAAAAGCAGACAATGGCGACAAAACATCGCTTGTCAAAAAAGGGACATTGACGATTGGCTTGGAGGGCACATATGCGCCATTTTCATATCGCCAAGACGGTAAACTCAAAGGATTTGAAGTGGACCTTGCTAAAAAAGTCGCTGAAAAAGCAGGCTTGAAAGCCAAATTTGTACCAACAGCTTGGGATGGACTTATTGCTGGTATCGGTGCTAACAAATTTGATGTTGTGTTTAACGATGTTGCGATTACACCAGAGCGTCAGGCAAAATACTTGTTTGCAACGCCTTATCTTTATTCGAGAGAAGTATTAGTCGTGAAACATGATAATCAAGAATTAAAGAGCTATAAAGATGTTAAGGGACATACATTAGCGGAAGGTGTTGGCACAAATAATGAAACCATTGCTAAGAAATTTGGCGCTAAGACCATTGCTTCAAGTGAGTTTACCAATCCAATACAGTCAATTTGATCAAGCAAGGGCGAGCAGAGGGGGCTTTCAATGACGAAGGTGCATTTGCAACGTACATCAAAGACAATCCTGAAGACGCAAAAATTGTAAAAGCCATTAAAGTACCGACTTCGGCTAGTCCAGCAGCAAAAATTGCCCCTCTTTTGAATCAAAAGAACAAAGGACTTCAAAAGCAAGTTAACCATGCCATAAAACAATTGAGTGATGATGGGACGATCAAAAAGTTATCAGTTCAATACTTTGGTTCTGATTTAACTCAAAAGTAGTTAAGGGGATGGTGTGCGTTGAATGATTAAAGTGGATTGAATTTTTAAAAATATGACGTTAAACGAACAGATAATAACTATTAAAAACGAAAACCTGCGCATGGCAGGTTTTCGTTTTTATTTTGACATAAAATTATGTGTTCATACTTTCAATTCAATTAATAATTGTGTTTAGAGGATGAATTACTGTGCACGTTTTTAAATTGTGATGGCGCCACACCAACATGTTTTCGAAATGCTTTTGAGAAATGAACATAACTCGTATAACCGCAGGATAATGCGATAAATTTGATTGACGTATCTGACTTAATTAGCATTTCTTTAGCAGCACGTAGTCGTGTGTTTGTTAAGTATACTTTGGGGCTGATCTGCAGATAAGTTTTAAATATTCGAAATAAGTAGGTGCGATCAATGCCTAGATAAGTAACAACATCAGTGATTGTGATTGGTGTGTCGTAATTGTTTCGAATGTATTGTGTTGCTTTTAAGATTAATATTTTTTTGGGATTCGCATTAATAGACGTCTTGTGATTAAACGTTGCACGTAGTGCGGTTATTAGGCTGATTAGTTGTGAGGCATAATGTAAATCCTGTGTGTGCTCTAAACGCGACATTTTCAAAATGTTTTCCATTTCATCCTTAACAATGGGCGCTTGAGTCACTGTAAATACTGGACTGTCATCTACTAATGCAACCGTGTCCATCAGCAACGTAACGTAATCACCCGTAAAGCGAATCCACATAGTTGTCCAAGGGTCAGTATGATCGGCAATCATATTAACAAGAACGCCTGGCTGACAATAAAACATGTTGCCAGCTTGTAAATGATATACCTGTCCGTTACTAATAAAAGTGCCTTTTCCAGATAATATTAAATGAAGCATATATCCGGAACGTGCACCAGGTCCATAATGATGGTCCGGTTTAGCCAAATCTACACCGCCAGAGGAAAGGTAGAGGTATGGGTTGCTGAGAGAATTATTGAATACATATGATTTGTTCATTTTAGTCACCTTATACTAGATCATCTTTTTGATAACAGTATGCAACATTTTGATATTGTAAAAGCGCTTACATTAGAATACTATAAAGACATAATTAATTGTTATTATAGCATATGCATTAGGGTTTGAAAGGAAAATAATGATGGTAGATAAAAAGCAACAATATGATGCCTTTTCTGACGACGTCTTAAAATCTATTGGTGGTAAAGAGAATGCCATCGAAGCATTTCACTGTGCCACACGTTTACGAATAAATTTAAAGGACACAGGTAAGGTTGATAAAGAAGCCTTGGATGAATTGGATTTAGTTGGAGGGGTCAATATTAATAGAAATCAATTACAATTAATTATTGGACCAGGACTAGTAGATGAAGTGACTAATGAATTTATTTCATACACTGGTATCACAGATTTACAGGCACAAAAAACTGAAATAGCATCAGATGTGAATAAAAAAGACAATGTTAGTTGGGTATCGCACTTTATTGATGATTTAACAGGTGTATTTACTGAAATATTACCAGGAATTTTAGCAGCTGGTATATTAATTGGGTTAAATAACCTGATGACACAAAAGATTATAGGAAACCAATCTCTCGTTACTGCTATTCCTGGATTGAAAGGGATTAGTACGATAGTTAGCTACGGCTCTAGTGGCATTTTTGCACTATTACCATTACTAGTTGTATATTCTGCCACGAAACGTTATGGTGGTCGTCCGGTTATGGGACTTGCAATGGGGGCTGTTATGATGTCGTCCAGCCTACCTTCTTTAAGTGATGTTAGTACGGGCGCTTCAAAAGCTATTATTGCTGATATCTTTGGATGGCAATTATCGTTATATAGTTTTGGTGGTCAAATTATTGTAGCGTTGATCATGGGTTGGATTATTGCTAAAATTGATAACTATTTCCAAAAACATTTACCAGGTGTTATTCAATTTGTCTTGGCACCTATGCTGACCATATTATGCTCAAGTTTTATCTTATTTATGGTTGTAGGTCCAATTGGTATGAGTCTATCCTCATTGGTCACTAACTCACTTGTCTGGATGTCAACAACATTTGGTATTGTAGGCTACATGATTTTTGGTGGTATTCAGCAACTTATTGTTATTACGGGACTGCATAATATGTTTGGTGCAGTTGAAGCGCAATTAATTGCAACAAAGGGAACTGATTTTTTGAATCCGTTATTTAGTGTGGCATTGATGGGACAAGGCGGCGGCGTTCTAGCTTATATGTTTTTGAATAGGCATGACGCCAAGGCTAAAGAGATTGGCCTATCATCTTTTTTCTCAATTTTGTTTGGTATTTCCGAGCCAGCGTTGTTTGGTATTAATATTAAATATCGATATCCACTAATTGGTGGCTGTTTTGGCGGTGCTATTGGGGCGGCCTATGTGTATTTGACCAATCTAACGGCTATCAGTTTTGGAACAACAGGCTTACCTGGTATTGCTATTGCTTCACCTAATAATAATGGTTATGTCAACTATCTTATCGCCAATTTAATTGGTATGGTGGCGGGATTGATAGTGACGTTATTAGTCGCAGGATTTGTTAAGAAACGGCATACTGCTACTGTTATTAAGTAGTGAGTAAAGGAGATTAAAATTGCCTAAAATAGCGCGAAATAAACAAATACAGTTTCAAAACATGGTAACTAATTTAATTGATGTCGATCCTAAGATCGTAAGCAGGGAAGAAAGTTTAGCTTCTGAAAGCCCGTATCGTGAAAAATATCATATTGAGCCAAATTCCGGCATATTAAATGATCCTAATGGATTTTCCTATTTTAACGGTGAATACCATTTGTTTTATCAATGGACACCACTTGCCTTTACAAAAGAGCCCCATATGTGGCACCATGGCTGGTATCATATGGTCTCAAAGGATTTAGTGCATTGGCGAGATTTAGGTCCAGGTATAGAAAGTGACACTTATTTTGATAGTCATGGGGCCTATTCCGGAAGTGGATTGGTAGTTGATAACAATTTATTTTTGATATACACAGGCAATACTTGGGATACAAAATGGCAACGTGTGCCATATCAAATCGGCGCAATAATGACACCAGCGGGTGAATTTAGAAAAATCAAAAAGCCATTCATAATTGGATCACCAACGGGATATACATCACATTTTCGCGATCCTAAAATTTGGCAATCGGGAAATTCATACTTTACCATACTTGGTATTCAAAGGGAAAATTTAACGGGTGCAGCAGTTATATATCAATCACAAGACTTGCAAAATTGGCAATTCAAAGGTGAAGTCAAAACAAAATACAATGAATTGGGGTATATGTGGGAATGCCCAGATTATTTTGAAATTGATGATCAAGGTGTGTTAGTGATGTCGCCGCAGGGACTTAAAGCAGAGGATGACAAATATCAGAACATTTATCAGACAGGGTATTTTCTTGGTAAGCATTTAAATTTGGATACCTTGGCATTTGATCATGGTGATTTTCGAGAACTAGACTCAGGATTTGATTTTTATGCTTCTCAGACAACTTTATCGCCAGATGGTCGGCGTATTTTATCAGCTTGGATGGGTGTATCAGAGTTACGTTACCCTACAGAAGCGTATCATTATGCTGGTGCACTAGTCTTTCCTCGAGAACTAACAATTCACAATGGAAAACTGATTCAAAATCCAGTTCGTGAGATCAAAGAGTTACGTCATGATGCGCAAACGCTTAATTTAGATGTTACTACTACTGCGCATACGATTAGTCGGGGCTTTGCCCAAGAATTAAAAGTTGATGTTCATATGGAAAATACGAGACAAGTTATTTTGTATTTGTGTGCAAGTAAAGACAATCAAAAAAGTACACGTTTGGTTTTAGATCGTGTTCAGCAACGAATTATACTTGATAGAACAAATTCAGGGGTCCCTTTCAATATTGAAAATGGTCATGTACGAGAACAACATTTGGCAATAGAAACAGTAGTCCAATTAGATATTTTAATTGACCGATCCTCTGTTGAAATATTTGTTAACAATGGCGAACTCGTTTTTACAGCTAGAATTTTTCCTGATGACGCACAAGATAATGTTCTATTGGAGGCGACAGATGGTGTGGCTAAAGTTGTTGGTAAAAAGTGGTCACTGTAATATAGCATACGATTGAAAATGATACTAAATCAATCTAGAAAGGATTATGCATATGTTTAGTTTTTTAAAAAAGCAAGCAATAGTAAAGGACAATAATTTATATAGCCCGGTACAAGGTGAATTTTTAAGTTTGGATAACGTTAATGATCCAGTCTTTTCGGAGAAAACAATGGGGGATGGTTTTGCCATTCAACCGAATCAAGCAGGTTTGATTGTTAGTCCAGTAGCAGGGAAAATAACGATGATTGCTGGTACGAAACATGCAATAGGAATTCATATGGCGAATGGGTTGGATATATTATTACATTTAGGTCTGGATACTGTGAACATGGGTGGTAGCCCATTTGATATAGATGCTAGAGTTGGAGATATTGTGAATGGTGGGCAACGGCTAGGAACAATGAATCTGGAAGAGATTGCGCGTGCTGGATATGAAACGACAATAATGGTAATTATCACAAATATGGCTGTATTAAAATCGGTAACCACTAATGATGCTCTATATCAGGTAGGCGAAAAAGTTGGAGAAGTAACAGTCAAAGTGTAGTGTTGTTACAGCGTCAAACAATAAAACAGGTATTCTTTTAAAGCGCAGTGATGAGTTGGAGAAGGGTATCTGTTTTATGTTGTAAGGCTCTACCAAAACAATCAGTGTCAATTAAACGTTTCAATCATTGTTAATATTGCCTCTACCGTGAAGTGTTTACGATTGTGTTCCTGTTCCCAATTGGATACTTGACGAGTTATCATTCGTGCGGCAATGAGGGAGGGCAAACTAAAAAATTGCCATTATACTATTGTTTAAGATAGAATAGAAGTATAGTGAAAGCGTTTTCAATTAGAAAGGGGATCACAATGTATTATAGTAACGGTAATTATGAAGCATTTGCAACACCACGTAAACCTAAGGGTGTCGATCAAAAATCAGCGTATATCGTTGGTTCGGGGTTAGCAGGATTAGCTGCTGCTGTTTTTCTGATACGTGATGGTCACATGAAAGGTGAAGCCATTCATATTTTGGAAGAATTACCATTGGCTGGTGGTTCACTTGATGGTATACAGCGCCCCAATGTAGGATTTGTGACGCGTGGTGGTCGTGAAATGGAAAATCATTTCGAATGTTTGTGGGATCTATATCGCTCTATTCCATCTCTTGAAATTCCTGGGGCTTCGTATCTTGACGAGTATTACTGGCTTGACAAAGATGATCCCAATGCTTCAAACTGTCGCTTGATTTATGATCGTGGCAATCGTGTGCCAGATGATGGCGACTACACATTGGGTAAGTCATCTCAAGAAATTATTAAGTTGATTATGACACCGGAATCCAAACTCGGAACACAAACCATTGAAGCCTATTTCTCAGATGAATTTTTTGAGAGCAACTTTTGGCTTTACTGGGCAACCATGTTTGCTTTCGAAAAATGGCACTCAGCGGTTGAGATGCGTCGTTACGCCATGCGCTTTATCCATCATATCGATGGGTTACCAGATTTCTCAGCGTTGAAATTTAATAAATATAACCAATATGATTCGATGGTATTACCTCTAATGCAATATCTAACTGACCACGGTGTTGACGTCATGTTTGATACGACAGTTGATAATATTATTGTTGATTTTGATAACGGGACTAAAGTTGCCAAAACACTCGAATTAACTGTTGGTGGGGAACATGAAACATGGTCACTTACCACTGATGACTTGGTTTTTGTTACGAATGGGTCCATTACTGAAAGCACAACCTATGGCAGCCATTTTGAGCCTGCTTCGGTTACCAATGAACCAGGTGGTTCATGGCAGTTATGGGAAAATTTGGCTGCGCAGTCTGATGAATTTGGTCATCCAAGCGTATTTTATAAAAATCTGCCAGATAAAAGTTGGTTTGTGTCAGCGACCGCAACAATTAAAAACACGGAAATTGATCCGTATATTGAACGACTAACTAAACGCGATTTACACGATGGCAAAATAAACACCGGCGGTATTGTTACTATTACAGACTCTAACTGGTTAATGAGTTTCGCTGTCCATCGCCAACCACACTTTAAAACACAAAAACCCAATGAAACAACTGTTTGGATTTATGGCCTATATTCTGATGTTGCTGGTAACTATGTGAAGAAAAATATTGTTGACTGTTCAGGCGAAGAGATAACACAAGAATTTTTATATCATTTGGGCGTACCAGATAGTAAGATTAAGCAGTTGGCAAAACAGGAGTCAATAAATACAGTACCCGTTTATATGCCATTTATTACGAGTTACTTTATGCCTCGTGCCATGGGGGATCGACCTAAAGTGGTACCTGATGGCGCGGTTAACTTAGCATTTATCGGTAATTTTGCTGAATCACCGTCACGGGACACCGTATTTACGACAGAATATTCAGTCAGAACAGCAATGGAGGCAGTGTATAGCTTGTTGGATGTTGAACGGGGTGTGCCTGAAGTCTTTAATTCAATATATGATATCCGTGAATTATTACGCGCCATGTACTATATGAATGATAAAAAAGTACTCAGTGACATGAATTTGCCTATCCCTAAACTAATCCAAAAAGTTGGTCTAAAAAAGATAAAAGGCACTTGGTTAGAAGAATTATTAGTTGACGCACATTTGATGTAATGGACGGTCAGAGATTACTTCATTACGTGTGTTAATAGAATATATGGTCTATTGATTTTCTTTTTTTCATGACGATGGTATGATAGTGATTATATCTTAGTTTGGGATGGCATACGATTATGGAAAATAAACGTTTGGGTATCACTTCAGGATTTGCAGCCTATTTTATGTGGGGATTACTAGGCGTGTTTTGGGAACTGTTGAGTGTTGTGCCGGCGATGGATACATTAGCCTATCGCATTGTTTGGTCTCTTGTTACCATTAGCCTTGTACTCACAGTTCAAAAAAGTTGGCCTGAGGTCTGGCATGTCATTGTGACCTTAATTCATAATCGTAAAATTGGTTGGATTATACTAAGCGCCTTTTTGATTTCAATCAATTGGTTTTTATACATCACTATGGTAACGCATGAGCAAGCAACAGAGGCGAGTCTCTCCTACTATATCATGCCCCTCATGAATGTGGCTGTGGCGGTGATTTTCTTACATGAAAAACTCTCTCGTTCTAAAATAATCGCATTGACTCTTGTGGTCATTGGTGTCATTATTTTAACCATTCAAACAGGATCCTTACCATTGAATACTTTGTTAATGGCCGCTTCATTTTGTTTTTATGGCTTGATCAAAAAACAGGTGCCTTTGCCTGCAACGATTTCATTGGCATTAGAAACAGTTATTGTCGCGCCAATAGCGTTGGTGTACTTATTATTATCGCCACATGTGATGACGCAAGATGGGTCAAGAATTACCATACTATTAATCATGAGCGGTGTTATAACAGTGATTCCGTTACTACTTTTCGCTGTGGCGAACAAAAATACTGACTTCATTACGCTAAGTTTTATTCAGTATTTGAACCCCACGATTCAACTGTTGATGGCAGTATTCGTGTTACATGAAGCATTTAATTGGCATAAAGTGATTGTTTTTGCATTCATTTGGTCAGGTATATTGGTATTTATTTTCGGTAGCCTTAATAGCGCTCGAAAATTGAAAAAAAGCATTAAAACCTAACATACGTTAAGGCTTTGATGCTTTTTTATTGATCGTAAAGATATTGTTGTATGACTGATTTATAATCGCCAAGACGACATCGAATGATTCGCCAAATAGTGATGCGCTGTTGGCGGCATTATCCATTAAATACTTTAGTTTATACTATCTACTGACAAGAGAGATTAGTTAATGAAAAATATGCCTGACAAAATAATAATAGTAACAAAAAGAATACTAATTAATTTCTGGTTAACACTAAAGCTTAGTTTATTGGTACTAAATAATGTGTGTTTGTAGCCATAGTACGCCATAACGATAATGTCCCAAAAAATCATGAGAAAAATCGATAGTCTGATACTTTTCATTGATAAATCAAATGATTGGCAACACCAAAATATGACACCCATTAATAAGCCATTCAACAAAATTTTGTAAAAATTAGTTAGTTTACTCATACTTTCCTCTACTTAAATTAATTTTTAGTGATTGGATCGTTTAAATCATTATGGTCAGAAACATAAGCAACTGCCCCTAAAGTAGCGCCACCCAGTACACCAGTTTAAAACCGCCAAGATGACATTGAATGATTCACCAAATAAGTGATGCGTTGTTGGAATTGAGCTAAAGGTTCAATTTCTGGTTGGCTTAACCAAATCGAAATGAAGGTGGTCAATGTTTCGATTAAATAGGCAGTATCAAGATTGTTCTTTTTCATCTGTGGATTATATTTTTTGAGAAGTGATTGGTATTTGGCTTTAATAAATTGCGTCCACACACCTTTAATGTAGGGGCGTGTGTATAGAAGATGTAAGGTTTCTCTTTTATGATAAAGTAATGGTGCCATATCGTTGATAAATATTGACAACACACTCTCATGATCAGATAACCGTTTTTCTACTCTGATTTTGATGTCTTGATCAACTTTATTGATGAGTGTATAGACTAGGTCATCATACGATGGAAAATAGTGTTGGACGCGTTCAGCTGGTAGACCAGATAATTGTTGAACCAATTTTAAAGTAGGCGCTTCATCACGACTAGTGGTCATACATTTTAAAAAGGATGACAAAATGAGTGTTTCCTCTTGGCTTGTCGTAGGGTCAATATCCTTATCCATAAAATAATTTAATGGTAAATCAAATGTATCAATAATGAGTAACATAATCTCAGCAGAGGGATAACTGCGATGATTTTCCCAGTTGGATACGGATTGGTAGGAAATATAGATTTTTGTGGCAAATTCTTGTTGCGTCAGATTGTGTGCTGTACGCAGTTGTTTAATTTGATCGCCAATAGTCATTATACTTCCTCCTTTTTTAGAAGTTAATTCAACAATTATATTATACAACATATATAGGTGGCTTCAATATAATTAGTGATACTATGCACAATAAATATAAAATTATTGTGTCTGAATAATTGCTTGCTTAAAGGGTAGTAGGCTATCTTTTATATCATAAAAAGCAATAAAAGTTACTAACATATTTCAGGAAAACAACCAATAAATATGTGAAAAATTAAGGGTTGCAATTTGATAAACTATAGATGGGAGGCTAATAGAAATTAATTCAAGAATCATAAATTGAAGTCTTCTGTGCTAAATTATTCATATAGATGATGAGTTGTTTAGCACAGAATTTTTTGATCAATAAGACAGATAGCATCATGTCATAAGTTTTTACGAAAATAACAGAAAGGGATTTGATATAACAACATGAAGAACATCAAGAAAATATTAAATAACAATCATTATGATGGTATTACAAATGAGAAGTTAGCTTTGATTCAGGGTGGAGATTTAGGAACAGCACTTAGACAATATAGACAAACAGCAGGGCTAACGGCACATGAATTAGCACTTCAAATGAATATTACACCAGCGACTTTATCAAACTATGAGAATAACAAACGGCGCCCTGATTTAGAATTTATCAGAGATATATCTCAGCAATTAGACTTTTCAGCAGATTCGCTATTAAAGAAATTATAAATTAACAATCTGTTGATTTACATTGCAAAATATTATGGGATTTGTAATAATTATTGATAGATGTGGTATACACCATCTATCATACTATTTTATGGATAAGGAGAAGTTTATGCAAGAATTTCAAATGTTAAATGAAACAGAATTAGCGGATATTAATGGTGGTTTTTGGCCACTTGTAGTTGTGGCCGGCTGGGCAGCTGAAGAAGCATATCGCCATTCAGATCAAATTGCAGCGGGGTTCAAACAAGGATATAAAAATGGTAAAGGGCATAGATAAACAAGCATTAGCGATTATGATGAGTTATTTTATAATAAGTGGTGCAATAGCTGATCATTTTTTTTCAAACATGAGTAATTTGGGCTACTTTCTATATGCGCTATTTTCAATTGGCAGCGGTATATTATTGTATAGCCAGTATAATAAAAGGAAAATTAAAAAATGAATATGGATTTAAATATTTTAACAGATAAAGAACTTGAAAATATTAATGGTGGTAGTAGTGATGGTATATGGGTGCTGGTTGGCCAAGGTGCTGGCTATTTCACAGCTGGAGCTGAAGGTGCGGCTAGACTGAGAATGAGGCATCGTGCATATTTTGGTACCATTAAATAAAAGATATTAATTGCATGTCAACAAAAGATCAGTGATAGACACAAGTTAGAAATTAGTGTCTATCACTGACCTTTTGGTGTGACAAATAAACTAGTATCCAATATATGAATAAATAGAAAGTGGAAGCATGCTAATAAAAAATATTCTATTGCCTATTATCAAAAAAGCCAAGGAATTATTTGAACTTATCTTAGTCACCATACTAATTTTCGTTATCTTAGTCATACCAGATTTTTTTCTTTTTATGGGTGATTTAAATCAATATGCTGGTATACGTTTACTATTAACTGATATCGTGGGTGGGGTAATTGCCTATTTTGGGTATCTATTTAAGCGCTATCGGTTTTCTATTAGGTATTTTTTTAGATAGTCGGACACTTGATGCGCTCGGTATGCCTTTGAGCATGGGATTTGGGATGCTTATGATTCGACTTGATACATGGTTGTCTGGTACTGTGGTCGAGATTATCACGGTGATTCAAAAGTTTTTCCCCGGTTATTATTTGTTTGACATCGTACAAAAAATGATTTTAAATCAAAATTTTAATAATGCGTTATTACGTTTTGGGTTGAGTAGCTTAATGATTGTGATACCTTTCGTGATTATAGGCATTGTGCAGCATCAAAGTCCTGTCAGTGGGGGAATAACTAATGATTAATCTGCATCAGTATTTAAAAAGCCAGTATGAATCTGGGGTATATAGTCATTATGACGTACAAGCAAAACAGCAAGTTACTGATTATGATTTAGGCTGTCAACACGCTAGGCAAGACTTTGCAAATCATCAGTTACATCATTATCCTAGCATGTTGTTACGATTTGGAAATTTGATATTACGAGGTAAACTAATCGAAATTGTGTTATTTGTTCAAGGATACAATGATCAAAAGCGTGCTTTGCAAAACAAATCATAGCATGATAAAGCCACATAAAAAGACGAGAAACTGAATTCTCGTCTTTTTATAATATCGTTGTTTTTTCAGGTTGATTACCACGTAAAGCAACGTAGAATTCTGCTCGAATAGCCATGGTATAAGGTAACGTAAATAAGTTGGCTAAACCAAATGTTGCGAAATTCAAGAAGTACCAACCAATCAGGCTCAAGTACATGATAAATAATTGGCCTTTATGGTCTGTCATTAATTGTTGAGATTGTGCGATGTAGTATTTAGCTGATTGAATATCGCGTCCAGCATGTAAGTCATCACGATATAGGTATACCGCCTGTGAATAGGAAAAACTCTTTATGATTCCTGGAACAACGAAGAGTAATGTCCATAATAATGTATAGATGGCGCGTAAAAAAGCAATCTTAAATGCTGTGTTAGTTAACAAGCTCAGGCCTGCTTTAATTGGTGATTCAGGGGTTCTGTCAGATTCGTGCCAATCAATAAAACCACTGACTGTACTTTCCGTAAAGAAATCACTAATGGCAGCTACTAATGCAGCGAATGACATAATAACGACGAAAGAAACTAAGCCAACAACGATAACGGTGAACCAATTGTCTTGGAGAAAGTGTCCCATATCATTGGTTGCATTTCTGATTGTTTGTGCTGTAGGATTAATATCTTGCGAAAATGTCATATCGCGAGAATTATGATCTGACATCACGCCAAATACAGTGAATACCATCGGAACTAATGATAGTAAAAATGCGGCTTTAAAGTGAGTGGTGACACGAGACCACGCGGTTTGCTTAATTTGTCTGTTAGTTAGCATATTGTTTAAATTACTCCCATTAATTGTAACACAATGGTAACAATAAAAAGAAGGATTTGCAAGTTAAAGCCGTTAATAATGGGAAAATTGTGGTGATTATCGTTGCTTATTGATATGGCAAAAACATCGACTATTAAGCATTTCATTTTCTGGCGTGGCTAAAGGTAGTTACGTTAAACTCACGCCCATGACTGATTAAGTCCTTGTTCATGTGATATTAACGTACAAAAAATTTGAAAGTTCACATATCACAGATATTATCTGGTATAATGAACGTATCATGAGTTGATAAAGAGGCAGATGAGCGCGTCAAAGAAAGTTAGTGGTTGCTGTAAACTAACCCGCCGTTGTCTTGAGTTACACAACATAAAAAAGATGACGTATGCCGCGATAAGGCATGTTAAGTGGTAGGTCCGATGACTTACAATTTAGGTGGTACCACGGTAAGAACCGTCCTATGTTTATAGGGCGGTTTTTATGATACATAAAAAGGAGAAAAAATATGAATTTTATTGAAGAATTAAAATGGCGTGGGGCATTAAATCAAGTGACTGATGAAGCAGGGTTGCTTGAAGCCATGACAAATGACAAAATTGGTGCCTATGTTGGTACCGATCCAACCGCAGATTCATTACACCTAGGCCATTTAATTCCATTTATGGTCTTAAAGCGTTTCCAAAATGCTGGTGGCAAGGCTGTCATCATTATAGGTGGTGCGACTGGTGCGATTGGCGATCCGCGACCTACAACAGAGCGTAAACTATTGACGCAAGAACAATTGTCCGAAAATGAAAAAGGCATTACAGCACAGGTTACTAAACTATTCGGTGATCGCGATACACGTATTGTTAACAATAATGACTGGTTAGGAAAGCTAACACTCACAGACTTTTTACGTGACTATGGTAAGTTGTTCTCCATTAATGTTATGTTGAAAAAAGATGTTGTGGCGTCACGCTTGGAAACGGGTATTTCTTTTACAGAATTTACGTACCAAGTGTTACAAGGTATTGATTTTCATGAATTATGGCGTCGAGAAGATGTCCAATTACAAATCGGTGGATCTGATCAATGGGGAAATATCACTTCAGGTATTGATCTCATTCATTCGCTTGAGGGAAATACAGCAAAAGCATTTGGTTTGACAATTCCTTTGATGACTGATTCAACAGGTAAAAAGTTCGGTAAGTCAGAAGGGAATGCGATTTGGTTAGATCCTAAAAAGACGTCACCCTACACATTCTACCAATTCTGGTTGAACCAAAACGATGCTGATGTTGTCAAATATTTGAAATATTTTACATTCTTAACTGTTGAAGAAATTGACGCATTAGCCAAAGAAATTGATACTAATCCTGGTGCACGTCAAGCACAGCGCCGTTTGGCACAAGAAGTGACTAAGTTTGTTCATGGTCAAATAGCTGTTGACGAAGCTGAACAATTATCAAATGCTTTGTTTAGCGGGGATGTTGCAACCCTATCAGCGGCACAAATCGCTGACGCTTTTGGTGGTGTACCAAGTTTTGACACAACACTTGAGAGCAAAAATGTGGTTGACTTCTTGGTTGATGGTGGTGTTGAGCAATCAAAACGACAAGCCCGTGAAGATGTGACTAATGGTGCGATTACAATTAACGGTGTCAAAGTAACAGATGTCACGACTGAAGTAACGCCAGCAACCCATTATGACGGTAAATTTGTATTAGTGCGTCGTGGTAAGAAGAAGTATTTCCTAGGTAAAGTACAATAACTCAGGGCACGCTCTTGGCGTGCTTTTAATTTAAAGTGTATAATGATGGCAATAATAAAAGGAGTTTATGATGAAAATTTTAATGTATAACAGTGTTGATAAAGAGATTCCCTATGTTAAGGATTGGGAAAGTAAAACGGGACACGAAGTGACCGCTGTACTTGAACCAATGTCGATAGACAATGTTGATCAAGCACAAGGATTCGATGCGGTTACGACACAACAAACAACAGATGTGCCAGCATCCATCTATCAAAAGTTAGCAAGTTATGGCATCAAACAGATTGCTTTACGCCAAGTTGGTTATGATGTTTTTGATTTGCCAGCTGCCTTTAGTAGTCATATCCGTTTATCAAATGTTGCTGCCTACTCACCTCGAGCGATTGCCGAATATACGTTGACACAATTGTTTAATATCTTGCGTAACAATAAAAAATTTGATCGTGCCATGGCTACCGGTGATTATACTTGGGCAGCGGGTGGACAAGCACGAGAGATTTATCAGTTAACAGTTGCAGTGATTGGTGTTGGTCGTATTGGCACTGCTTTCGCACAAATGTTGCATGCATTGGGTGCCAAGGTGCTTGCTGTGGATCCCGTTTATCATGCGCAAAATGAGGCTTTTCTCGAATACACAACCTTGGATGATGCATTGTCACGTGCTAATGTTATTAGTTTTCACACACCATTAAATGATGAAACGCAAGGTTTAGCAGATCAAGCATTCTTTGATAAAATTCAACCAGGGACAATTATGCTTAACATGGCTCGTGGCGGTATTGTGGATATGGGTGCTTTAGAGTCAGCTTTGCTATCAGGTCAACTTTATGGCGCTGCTTTTGATGTCACACCCAATGAAAATGAATTTATGGACCAAAAGCAGACAGTAGCGGAATTACCAGCAAACATTCAACGTCTGATTCAATTAGATAATTTTTATTTATCACCGCATATTGCATTTTATACAAATACAGCGATCAAAAACATGGTTGAAATTGCACTAAATGATGCGGTTACTATGGTGAACGGTGGACACACCGAAAACGAAATTTTGAGGTAATCATATGAAAATCGGCTTTATTGGAACAGGTGTCATGGGGACAGGCATCATTAATAATTTTTTGACAGCAGGTTATCAAGTAACGGTTTTTAACCGGACGCAATCCAAGGCAGAAAACGTTATTTCGCATGGTGCGGTTTGGGCGGATACACCAGCTGATGTGGCGCGTGCCTCAGACATCACGTTTACAATGGTCGGCTATCCCAAAGATGTTGAGGATATTTGGACAAGAGCAGATGGTGTTTTTGCGGGTGCAAAAAGTGGTGATATATTAGTTGACATGACAACATCCACACCAAAGCTAGCTGAACAGTTAGCTCAAAAAGGTGACAAATTAGGTTTTCAGGTGTTAGATGCGCCTGTTTCAGGTGGTGATATTGGTGCTGAAAATGGCACCTTATCTATCATGGTTGGCGGGAAAGCGACAACTTATGAACAAATCTTGCCAGTTCTTCAAGCCATCGGTCAACAAATTGTTTTGGCAGGATCGGCTGGCAAAGGGCAACATATGAAAATGAGTAACAATATTGGTGTTGCAGCCACTGTCATTACAATGGCAGAATCGATGGTTTACGCAAAAGCAGCAGGTTTAAATATGACTGATGCTTACAATGTGTGGCGTAGCGGGGCAGCAGGATCTTGGTCTGTTACAAATTATATGCCACGTGTGATGAATGGTGATTTTGCTGCTGGATTTTACGCTAAGCATTTGTTAAAAGACCTTCGCATCGCACTTGATGCGGCAGCTGACATGGAAATCGATTTGCCAGGTACAAAATTAGCCGAACAGTTGTTTGAGAAGTTGAGTCAAGAACACGGTGATGAAGGTGTACAAGCGATTGTTAAGTTATGGTCAGAATTTCAATAATGTGCTAATTGTTTCACGTGAAACAATTAGCACTGATAATATCTGTGATGTTGCATTGAGTAAAAAATGATCGAACATCTTAATAATGACGTTCAAAAATAGATTAACTGTCTTTTTTTGGCATCATTTTTGATTTAAAAACTAAGGCAATCAAGTCGATCAAAGGAAATGTAAATGACAGAAATGAAACAACAGACCCCGATTGAACATCATACTAACCTTTTTAAAGTACGACTAGTGATTTATTTGAGTTATATTGTACAAGGATTTGCACTAATTATTTTAGCGCAGACTGTCCAGCAATTAAGTACATTGTGGCAAAGTTCTATAGCAAGCGCGACGGCTGTTGTTTCGGCCATTGGCATTGGCAAACTGATCGCTTATCCAATTTTGGGCGAACTATCTGACCATTTAGATCGTAAAAAACTACTGAGTATAGCTGCAATGACCTATATTATATTTTTTACGTTCTTACCATTGACACATACCATTTTTTTGGCGATTGTTGTTACCACTTTGGCAGGACTAGCTAATGCTGCTTTAGATGCGGTTGCATATCCAACATTATTAGAAATTAATCATGGTAAATCAAGCGGCAACGTGTTGATAAAAGCGATGATTTCACTGGGTGAAGGCTTACTACCTATTATATTAGTGACATTAATTAATCAAAATATTTGGTTTGGTTGGTTATATTGGTTAGCAACTGCAATTTTGGTTGTCAATCTTGGTATCATGTTATCTATTAAATCTGATAAATTTTATACGTTAAAATCTCAAGTCACGTCAAAAGTGAGTCAAAATAAAAGTAAATGGCAGTGGGACATCACAAAAATAGTTTTCTTGATTTATGGCTTTAGTTCGATGTGGTTAATGATTCATTTTACACAATGGATTACACGATACTTTCATGTTGTGCAGTCGTTTACGACGGTTAATTCGCATCTGCTCATGAGCTTTTATAGTATTGGATCGTTAGTTGGTGTGGGACTATTATTTTTAATAACGAATCAAAGATGGATACGCGAAGCAACATTACTTGTCGTCACAGCTATTGGGACAATAATAGGGCTGGCTGTCGTTGTTTCAAGTCGAGAAATGTGGTTTGCCAGCTTAGGCTGCTTTATTTTTGGTGTTTCTGCTGCAGGTGGGTCACTACAGTTGGGTTTGAGCCAATTAATTGGGCGCAACTCACAATTTGCCGGTCGACTAACAGGACTTTATTTTTTCTTCGGTAGTGTGGCATTTTTCTTAATGCCAATTGTTACTGGATTGTTTGCTACGAAACATCTAACAAGCATCATGTCCAGTCTATTCATTATTGCTGGTTTGAATTTGATTATTGTCGTATTTAATGTGTTTCACGAACGCAGTTAATGAGTTCATATTAGTGTTTAGGTCAATAAAACCCTGCTAATTGTACATTATGTGCAAGTGGCAAGGTTTTATTTTGTTAGAAATATTTATTGGTTACTAAATACTTGTTTTGCCACGGCAATTGCGTTTAAAACGCGTGGAAAACCAACGTAAGGTAAGCAATGGATACAAATCTCAACAATTTCATCACGTGTGACGCCAACATTTAGAGCACCTTGAATATGAATGCGCAGTTGATTGGCCGTGTCACCTTGGGTGAGTAGCGCTGTCACAGTAATCATTTCTCGTTGTTTCATATCTAAAATTTTTCGTTTATCGGCCTCATCAAATGCTAATAAGGTTTTTTCATTCAAAAGCGGGGCGATGTCTTCAAGACTATCTGAAACCAATTGACTTGCTTCTTTGCCAATGACGGATTCGCGTATTTTTAAACCATTTTCGTAATTATCCATAATATGTTCTCCTGTTTCATATGATAAAATAAGTATAAACTATCAAGTAAACTTTATAGCAAGAGGAAATGATGATTAAAACATATAAAATATCAGAAGTGGCGGTCATAACAGGATTATCAATTTCCACTTTACGTTATTATGAAACATTAGGCCTGCTGAAACCGGTGCGACAAAAAAATAATTACCGGGTGTTTACTGACAAAGAGCTAAATTGGATTGATTTTATCAAGCGGGCTAAAGCAACTGGTTTGCCACTGGCTAAAATCATGACATATGCTAAATTACGTGAACAGGGACATGAGACAATTAAAGAAAGAATTGCCATTTTAGATCAACAAGAGCAAATCTTACATGAAGAACAGAGCAAAATACAAGTGCATATTGATTTTCTAAAGAAGAAAAAGCAGTATTATGCGCAACACATGAATGACGATGTCTGACACATTAGTCACAATTAGGGGGAATAAGGATGACAAAATATAAAAAAATTTTAATACCAATTGCATTTGTGCTAATGATCTTTTTAATAGGCTATGTACACAGTTACAAAGGTGTGACTCAGTCCACTGGTCATGCAACAAGAAGTACAATTACACCGACACTCTTTTTTCACGGGTATGGTAGCAGTTACAAAGCTGAGCAACAGATGACCCATTATTTAGTTGAAAAAGGTGACTCGAATACCATTATCAGGTCTAATGTTTCTAATCAGGGCAAGGTAAAATTAAGTGGCGTGATTGATAAAAAGGCAAAAAATCCTTTGGTTGAAGTGAACTATGAAAACAATAGAAATACGAATTACTATCAAGATGGACAATGGATGAAAAATGTCATTGTTGCGCTACAAAAAAAGTATGAGATTAAGGAATTTAATGCGGTTGGTCATTCCATGGGCAATATGTCAATTGTCTTTTATGTATTAGATCATTCAAGTAATGATAAATTACCTAAACTAGCAAAGCAAGTTAACATTGCAGGACATTTCAATGGTATTTTAAGGATGGATGATAAAGCAAATCAAATGGTGTTGGATAGCCAAGGTAAACCCCAAAAAATGAATGCTACTTATCAGGAATTACTGAAACTAAGGACAAGTTATCCTAACAACCAAGTCAGCGTTCTCAATATCTTTGGGGATAAAAACGATGGCAGTCATTCTGATGGTTCAGTTAGTAATGCGTCGTCACAATCATTACGATACCTAATTTCAGATCGGACGAAGTCTTATAAAGAGTTGAAAATTACTGGAAAAGATGCGCAGCATAGTAAGTTACATGAGAATACGGTAGTTGATCAGGCATTGAATCATTTTCTTTTTGAGTAATTGGTCATAGCAAAAAACTGAAAATTGAATTAAACCCGGTAGTATGGATAGACTAGAATTTATTCATACTATCGGTTTTTTTACAGTATAACTATATAAAACATTTGATTCTTATTTAGAATTGTTCTAAAATATTGATAGAAGATGAATAGCTATTATCATATAAAAAGTTAAAACGATAATAGCTATCTATCTGTTAATCATTGTGAAGGAACAAGGAGGAATAGTAGTGTCAAAAACAAAAATTATTATTGTTGGTGCATCACATGGTGGGCATCAGTCAATTTTGGAGTTAACACGTCAGTATCAAAACATTGATATTAAATTATTCGAGGCTGGCGACTTTATCTCGTTCATGTCATGTGGCATGGAACTTTACCTTGAAAACAGCGTCACCGACGTGAATGATGTACGTAATTTCCGACCTGAAGATGTTGAAAAACTCGGGGCAGAAATTTATAATAACCACGAAGTCACGGCAATTAATTCAGAAAACAAAACGGTTACAGTTAAAGATGTCAAAACGGGTAACGAAAAAAAATATGACTATGACAAGTTAATCCTTAGTTCAGGTGTCACGCCTAATCAGTTACCGGTGCCTGGAAATGATTTAGAGAACGTTTATCTGATGCGGGGTAAAGATTGGGCGACAAAAATCAAATCGAAGTTGGCAGATCCAACGGTTAAAAACATCACGGTTGTGGGTGCAGGATATATTGGTGTTGAGGCTGTTGAAGCCAGTGTTAAAGCTGGTAAGCACGTGACTTTAATTGATATGATTGACCGACCTTTAGGTAATTATTTGGATTCAGAGATGACGCACATTATCAATCAAGAATTACGTGATAAAGGTGTCACGGTGGTCACTAATGTTCAAATTGAACGTTACGAAGGCAATACAGACAATCAAGTGGTTACAGTTCAGACGAATGAGGGTGACTATCGAAGCGACTTAGTGATTCAGGCAGCGGGTATTAAACCAAATACTGACTGGTTAAAAGGGACAATTGACCTCGATGAAAAAGGTTGGATTAAAACGGATGAGTATCTTAGAACTAATTTACCAGATGTCTATGCTATTGGGGATGCGGTACTAGCTTACTCAATTCCAGCGCAAACTAAAATGCCAATTGCTCTAGCTTCGGTTGTTCGTCGTGAGGCGCGTTACATTGCAGCTCATTTATTTGAAAAGACACCCGAAGTTGTATTTAGCGGTGTTGTTGGTGCTTCAGCGTTAAGCGTCTTTGATTATCATTTTGCCACTGCTGGATTAAATACGACAACTGCTAAAAAAGTTGGTGTGGCAATCAAAACAGCCTTTTATCAAGATACATTGCGCCCTGATTATGTCCCTAATCAAATGGGTAATCCGAATGTTTATGTTAGTCTCGCTTATGAGCCACAAACGCATCGTTTATTAGGTGGGGCGGTTCTTTCAACGCATGATATCACAGCGCAAGGAAATGTTTTATCGCTAGCCATGCAACAAAAACTCTCCTTAGAAGATTTGGCGCAGGCTGATTTCTTTTTCCAACCTGGTTTTGACAGACAGTGGAGTTTATTGAATTTAGCCGCACAACATGCACTTGGTGAACCACGTTTTTAATTCTTGATGTATAAATGATTAAAACGGCTGTGCCTGAAATATATTTCAGGCACAGCCGTTTTGGGTATGAATACGATTTAAATACGATTTAAATACGATTATTAATTAAATTAACAATTTCTTCAGGTTCATCACTGCCTAGAACCAGCCTATCGAAGGCTTCATTTTTTAATTGAATAACAATGGGTTTGCTTGAACGCTTAATATTAAAAAAAGTTTTTTCGCCATTTTTACTGAAAGAACCAGCCCAATAGCCAGGAATCGAAGTACCGGGGGAGCGTAGACCTTTGCTTTCATTTAGAATACCTGAATCAATAGATGCGCCAAGAACATGTTTTAGAGGGAAGGTTAAGCTACTCTTCATTGAAGCCAATTTTTTAATACCTTGAGGTAGAATAATTAAATTATTTCCTTCTATGATGATTTTATTTTCCATTATTATCTGCCTTTTCAATGTGTATACCACTATGTTTTATGAGTGCTAATCCAATTTTTTCAGCTGTGTTTTCACTACTATTTTCCAAGTACCATGTTTGGACTAAGTGACGCACCTTATCGCTTTTTGGTGTTACTTCTAACATGGCCACGATAAGTAGCCCCCATTTCAACTGTTCGTCTGGTCCTTTTAAGCTCAATTCCAACGCGGAGATGAACATACCCTGTTTACTACCAAAAGTACTGTATAAACTGCCTCTCAGTAAACCGGTATGGTTTACGATATCATCCAATGATGTACCATTAAAGCCATGCTGTATAAATAATTCGCCTAATTGATTACGTACGCTATCAGTATTAAATTTTTTATTTCTTCCCATAAATAAAGTATACATATATTTGACTGTTTAGTCAAATATATGTAAAAATAAGAACGGCGTTATTATTTTTGATATGTTAGGGTACATAAACCCAGTTGATAATAAACTGCGCGATATACTGCTTATCTTCCTTTAAACCAGTATTAATCCAATGTCTAATGATACCAACTGTTCCAGCGACACTATATTCATAAATGTAATTCCGTTCCGTCTGATCAAGTTGTGCACGATCATTAACGAAAATATTGAAAAATTTACGTCGTATTTTTAAAAGTAATTTAGATAAATAATCTGGATCTTGCGAGAATATAAAATGAATCACATCGACATTAGCTTCTACAATTGACAAAAATTCTTCAATTAACGTACGTATATCAGTTATTTGTGGTTGACGTTCTATAACACAATCAAACTGTATTTCAATATTGTCTTCCATGGCAAGCATACAACTATTCACAGAAGCATAGTGTTTATAAAATGTCCCACGTGTGATATTAGCATTTTGACAAATATCTGTTATTGAGACGGTACTAATTTTTTGCTTATTGATCAACGTTATCAGCGCTTTTTGTATTTTCAATTCAGTCGTTCTAAACCGACTATTATTTTTTGTTCCTACCACCAAGATGCTCCTAAGTATTTTTAACCATCATAACTGTCTTGACGTTAAGAATCAAATTTACAAATCATTATTAACACAAAGTGCACGATTAATGATATAATTAAAAAAATTAATGAGGTGACAAAATGTCAATATTGTTTAAAAAAGCGACTATTGAAGATATTCCAGTGATTAGTGAATTATTTTATAATTATTTTCGTGATTTTGATATATTTAAAGTGTCTAAAAACAGAAAACTATTAAAAAAAGCTTTCTACAAAATATGTCATTTAAACACCATCATGAATGTTAAGAATGAAAATTGTTATCTCTGTATTGATGATAATAAAGTGGTTGGGTCATTTGTATTACTATCGCCGGATGAATACCAAAAACCATTGTTTGAAACAATGGTCAAAGGTGGGCGGATGCTCTGGTGGCATTGTGCAACAGTACTACTCAGTCCTGCCATGCCAATTATTGGGATGTTAATGAACAAATTAAATGCCTCTGAAAATATTTTATTAAACGAAGATATGAATACATCGTGGTTCTTGGATGCTTTAGTTGTGAAGCGTACAAAAGGTGAGTATACAACGGTTATAAATGATGTGATTACTAAAATCAAGGGCTTTATTGGTCAACAAAACGGTGATAATCTGAAGTTACTGATTAATAATGACGAGCAGTTGAAATATTTTGTAGCCAATAAGTTCGAGATTATTCATAAACAGATTGTCCAAGGCAAGCAATTTCGTAACCAAATTTGGTTATTGTCAAGCGGGGTGAAAAAATGATTATTAAAAAAGCAACAAGCACAGACATTAGCAAAGTAGCAAGCCTAGTATATGATGCTTTCGAACAGTATGAACTCTTTAACATTGGTGAGGATAAGGCATCAAAAGCCAATGTGTTAAGAAAACTGTTGACCATCAATATGAAAATAAATATTAGTAGTGGTTATTGTTATTTATGCTTCGACAATGAACAATTGGTGGGGGTGTTCAATCTTATACCACCTCATATGAAACAACCGTCAGTCATAGACTATATTAAAAGTGGTGCACTGAAAATCATTTTGACGAGCCCTTGGAAAACATTAATCCAACTCCTCAAAAATATTCATCGAGCAGAAGACATCATGGCGCAAGACAAAAAAGATTATTGGTATTTAGATACGCTAGTTATTGATCCTAACAGTCAAGGTTCGGGCTACGGCTCAAAGATTTTAACCCTGATTAAGGAAAAGGTTACCGCGCCTGCGCAGCTCAAATTAATCACAAATGCCGAAAGAAATGCTGTATTCTATCGAAAAAACGGTTTCCATACAGTGCGCACGACAGCATTTAAACAGGATAGCTCAACGATTAAAACCTGGCTTTTTGAATATCAGCAGTCGTAAAATAGTATTCAATAAGTTGGTGCGATAAATTTCCAGGAGATTCTAGCGCAATAGTATTTGTCATAACTTAAAGGCATTGAAAAAATCCGACATGTTAGTATCATTAAGATACCGACATGTCGGATTTTTAATTAACCAAAAATTATCATTTATAAGATTTCAACGACAATTCGGGATGGGCGATTACTTGTTAAGAGTTAAATCATGCGCAACGTCTTTTAATGTAATCTGAGCTAGTTCATCATAGGCAGACCGCTGTACTTTATCATAATATTTTGACAAGGTATGCCCAATTTGCCCACCAATCACACAATTCTTGTTTGTGAGTTCATCGACATGCAATAAATTTGCACTATCAACTGCTAGATAAATATCTAATAACGTAATATTTTCTAACTTTCGTGTTAACGTGGGGACAGCTTTACCAGAAACAGTTGCTAACAACCCTGCTACCTTGAGTTTTGACATGATTCGACGGACAACTACGGGGTTGGTATTTACACTAGCTGCAATTAAATTACTAGACAATTGATCAGCATCAAACAGGTCAACACAGAGCATAATATGCGTTGCATCACTTAGTAGGTTAGAGGTACGCATACTAAATAGTTCCTTTATCGTTCAAAATTTTATGCATCACTTTATAATAATTCGGCGATAGCTGATTGCAAATCAGCCGGTTCACGACCTAAGACATCGGCAAGATCAGTCGTATGATAGGTCAAAACGCCTTGTGCGATATCATGCTGCATTTGCCATTCAATTTTCTCCCAAATATCAGGATGCTTTGACAATTTACTGTCTTGATTAATTACTGGAATTTCATGACCAACAACTTGAGCAAGTGCGCTGGCTAATTCAGCATACGTACGGGGCTTCCCGCCAAGTTCATAAAGTGCTTTGGGAGATGTCATAGTTAAAATATTCGCTGCTGCCTCACCATATTCTCTAATCAACGCCCAACCAATTTTAGCATCACCAACAGGATTAATAAAATCTGATCCTGAAGCGGCTTTTTGAATGATATCAAGTTGATTCTCAAGATACCAGTTATTCCGCAAGATAGCATATTTTATGCCTGATGCAATCAATAACTTTTCTGTGTCATGGTGATCATCAGCTAAAAAAGTTTTCAGTTTATCAGCTTCAGTCAAAGAAGTGTAAGCAATAAATGACACATTGGCTTGCTTAGCCGCCTCAATGACGTTGCGATGTTGAACAGTACGTGGCACGTCGCCACCAGGTGCCCCAGAAATGAGCATCAGTTTATCAATACCTTCCAATGCAACGGTTAATGTGTCGGGCTGTGTATAGTCAGTGAGTTTAACAGAGACACCTAAAACTTCAAATTGCGCTGCCTTAGCCATATTTCTAATGCCGACAGTTACATCATTAGCTGGTACTTTGTTTAGTAACGATGATAGAATTGATGCACCCAACCTGCCAGTTACACCAGTCAAAAAATACTTTGTCATTTTAAAACCTCGTTCATAGTTAGTTTTACTAGCCTAAGCATACATGACAATCGCCAACCTGTCAATTTTAAAGTTACAGGTTGGCGATTGGCGTAAGTTGTTATACGCTAAAACGATGATTTATAGTAATGTTTTTAGCCCCATAATAATTAATAAAACACCCATCACATAAGGTAGCCAAATTGTATATTTATTGAAACGTTGCATTAAATGGGGTCCTAAAAAGGCCCCCAACAGTGCGCCTAACATGAGTCCGATACCTTCTGTCCAAGCCACGGGGCTATTTGACACATGCAGTAAAGCACCCAAAATAGAAGTTCCTATCAAAACATAAGAAGAGGTCGCAGCGGCAGTCACCATATTCAAACCCATCAGTAGTAAACCAGCTACAATTGGTCCACCACCACTTAATCCAGCAATTCCGACCATCACGCCACTCAAAGAACCATAGAAAGCTATTTTTGAGTTATTATTATCGCTTATTTTTTGACGACGCTTATTATTTTTAAACAAGATTTGTATGCCTAGTACAATTAGGATGATACTAATAATAGCTGTGTACCAAAATTTGGGGATATGTGGTGCAATGAGTGACCCAACAACGACGGCAGGTAAGGCAATGATCAGCATTTTATTACCGATTTTAAAATCAATTTTTCCTTGGCGGTAATATACATACACACCTAGTAGTAGGGACGGAATTGCTGTAATAAGTGACGTTGACGCGGCTACGCTAGCTGGTAACTGGAATACACCAGTTAAAATACCGAGATAAATGGCGCCACCACCACCACCCATTGAGATAACAAAAATCCCCACTAATGTTCCTATTAATATAAGACTTAAAAATGTCATTTTTATTTTACCTTCGAGTGCGCGAAGCACTACGATCCTCTCTTGATGCGATTCGATTGCGATGATTCAAAATGATTATTTTTGAAAACATATATGTGTGTTTAATTATATGAGTTTGCCAATCAAAATGCCAATTCTGGCTTGTCGTCACAAATTAAACATAGATGAGTTGACTATTGCTGGACTATTAACGTAACATGGATACATAAACATCAAATAAATAAATTCAGGTGGCAACATTGGAAAATAATAAAATAAGTCGTAAAACAATCGGTATGATTATTGCAACGGCACTCATGGGATTTACGGGTATTATGAGTGAAACAGCGATGAATGTGACGTTCCCCAAGTTAATGACTGTTTTTCATGTGTCAATTGGTGCGATGCAATGGGTGACGGCAATTTATCTCCTTGCTGTAGCCATTATTATGACGATGAGTTCATACATTCAACGCCGGTTCACGGAAAAGAAAATATTTTATACTAGTATCGTCATTTTTACCATTGGTACTTTAGTCGGTGGGCTTAGTCAAGACTTCGTTGTGTTACTTCTTGGACGTGTTTTGCAAGGGACAGCTGCTGGACTAGCCATGCCGTTAATGTTTAACATTATTTTTGAACGGGTGCCAATGAATCAGTTGGGACTTTGGATGGGTTTTGCTTCAATGATTTTGAGTTTGGCACCCTCGCTTGGTCCCACGTATGGTGGGCTAATGATTGAATCCTTTGGTTGGCGCATGATTTTTATTTTTACGCTAGTGATTCCAGTTGTATCCTTGCTTATTGCCATACTAACATATGAAAATTCTAAAAAGACAGCGTTGAGCAAGCCCTTTGATTTCATGGCATTTATCTTATTAGCAATCACATTAACTGCGCTATTGATTGCGGCGAATGAATTAGAAACAGGACAGGTGAATTACCTCCTATTCAGTACGTTTATCATCACATTAGGATTATTTATTTGGCGTAGTTTAACGAGTCAAGCTGAATTTTTAAATATTCGAATTTTTAAGAAATTGAGTTTTACGATGGCGATTATACCATTCATCTTGTTCCAGTTTATGAATATAGGTGGTAACTTCATCATTCCAAATTATTTGCAATTAGGGTTTGGTGTTAGTAGCGCATTAGCAGGATTTACACTATTACCAGGCACCCTTTTGGGGGCTGTCTTTAGCCCATTGTTTGGCAAAGTATACGATCATAAAGGTGCTAAGTTACCCTTATACGTTGGTACGTTAGTATTGCTTGGCTCATTAATTCTCATGTTTGTTTTAGTACAGACTATGGGATTCTGGTTCACACTCTTATTATATATTCTATTTACTTTAGGGCGTGTTTTAGCATTCGGCACAACTAATACGACAGCAGTTGCGCATCTCAGTGACAAAGAACGTTCAGATGGTAGTGCAATGTTTCAAACAGCACAACAATTTGCTGGGGCATTAGGAACCACTGTCGTGGCTTTAATTGCAGGCAGTAACAAAGATATTAAAGTAGGTATGAATCACACCCTGTTATTATTTGTCATTCTAACCGTCGTCATACTTGTCATGTATCGTATTATGTTTAAAACCAAGGCATATACAGAATAAATTGAATTTTCAAGCTGTATTAAATGATTGCAGTAATATCAACGAACGTGAAAGTCTTATAAATTAATACTAAAGGCGCCAAGAAGTGATATTAATCGTGACTTCTTGGTGCTTTTTATGATTAAAAAATAGCCTTGTGTTGAAGTGAACCCCAATAGTTAGACACAATAGAATTAATTACCCAACAAACTCAGTGGTGAGTTGTCGATATTGAACCGGCGACAGACCATTTCCTTTTTGTTTGATACGGTGATTGTTGTAATAATTGATAAAATCATCAACGACCACTTTGAAATCATGAAACGATTCGTACTGTTTATGATGCACGCTATTTGCTTTCAAAATATGGAAAAAACTCTCAATCGGTGCATTGTTGACTGTGTTGCTTTGCTTTGATAACGCTTTGAGGGGAGTCATGACAAGCGTCATGGTTCGTGTTTTGGCTAAATGATACGACAAGGACTTCGCCTGCATATAAATCGACGCACGCCGTCAAATAAGCTTTATTATGATCGTTCAATTGAATTCCAGTGACGTCTGTGACGATTTTTGAAAGGGTTCTTGTGTTTGATAACGCGTTCGGCATGTATCGCGATATGAATTATAGCGCCGCTTACGCGTGTTATATGTGGTGCTGAGAGGTACATTTTTGTTTCATAATGCGGAGCACAAGCTTGTGATTCACCAAATAACCGTGGTCGTGCAACAACGTTGTCACACGATGATACCTATATTTGATTTGGAATTGTGGTGACTTAATTTGACGGGTCCCATCAGCTATTTTGTTGTCTGATGACGTATTGAGCGGATGAGCTTCGAGATAATAATAGGTACTACGTTTCAAACCAATCAGCGTCAATAAGTCAGGCAACTTAAAGGATTTAGTCCGCCTTAGTGACGTTACTGCCGTTTGTTTTTATCGGTTCGTTGATGCACTAAGGCTTTTAATTTTTTGTACGCGTTGCCTACCCCATTAAGATAGCTGCTTTCATCTTGAGTTGATAATTTTCTTGCTGCAAGTCAGCGAGTTCTTGTTGTTCGGGTGTGAGTGGCTGAATGCGCTTGCTTCCTATAGTCGGTGGTCTGCCTTTCGGTTTAGGTTTTAACCCATTGCCGTGCTGCCTTAGAACGGGAATGAGTTTCAAGATAGTTCAACATGGCCATTTTAAATTTTGGTGAATAGGATTTGTTGTTTTGAGAACCAATTGAACCCGTTATCAGATATTCGTCTTACCACTCGCGAATTGCTTTATTGATACTAAGAGAATACTTTTTAACTAACTCATTCGAGCTAGTTTGAGCAGACAACCATTCTTTAACGACCTTTAATTTAAATTCATTTGAATATTTAGACATAGCAAAACCCAATAACTTTCTGAACAGATTTTCTATTCTGTCCAAGTTATTGGGTTCACTTCAGCGTGCCAATCTTAATAAGTATTTTTTATCACTTTGTCGTATGATGTCTTATCACAAGAAAAGGGTATCAAACATGAAAAAAATAGTAACAGGATTATTGACGTTAGGGCTTGTTGGCGGAATGGCAATTAATACCGCCAGTGCAGCAGTAATGGGGGATGATTATCCAGCCCACTTAAAAAATGCCTCGCCAGACTCCAAGGTGGATAGCTGGACCATGTATAATCGAGAATGCGTATCGTTTGTGGCATGGCGTTTACATGCACACAATAAATTTGAATTACCAATTGGGTTTGGTTCTGCCTTACAGTGGGGGTCACAGGCTAAAGCAAGAGGGTATCGTGTGGATAACACACCCAGTGTTGGTAGCGTCGCGTGGTTTGCTGCCGGTCATGTTGCTTGGGTAGCTGAAGTATCTGGTAATAACATTGTCATTGAGGAATATAATTACAACTATAACCATAATTATCATCGCCGGACGGTTGATAAATCTGCTGTTTCAGGATTTATTCATTTCAAAGATTTAACAACAACTGCCGGAACAACTCAAACTACGCCTAAAGCACCAGCTAAAAATACTGCAATTAACGTGGGCAGTACTGTCAAATTTGCGGGGGTTTATCAAGTTAACGTCGTTAATATTGCTAAAAACAGTGTTGCGAGTGATAAATTGTCGGGTGGTCGATCAACGACATTGAATTTAATTGATGCTGTACCGCTAGATGAAACCACAGCCAATGGGGCTAAATCTGGTAATCAGGTACTTGCTGTCGGCGAATATTTTAAAGTTAATGGCACTTACCGTGTGTTAGCTATTGACCGACCATCAAATGGTATTAAAGTTAAAATTGGTGCTTATGAGACTTGGCTGGACATTAACCAAGCAACGTCACTCTGAGATTTATCTACAAAAAAATTGCGAGACCATTGGTCTCGCAATTTTTTATGATGGCCATTGTTGTAAATCTTGGTCACTAGTCAAGGTGAGGACTTGCCCGTTACGCTTGACTTGCAGTTGACCGTTTTTAAGATCAATAGTTGTTTCCAAACCAAGTTTATGTGCTTGGATATAAGTTTGTTTCAGATTATTCGGAATGTTTGAAAAATCATCTGTTAGTGTGCCTTTTTGGCGTGTTTTCAAAATGTCAATGCCGCGTTGCAAACCAAATGACATCAATGACTGATTGTTAATAAAGGGACTCAGTTTTGCCCCTACTGTTAGATTGGGCTGTTGAACAGCAGCACGCGCAAAATCAAGTGATGCTTGCAAATCGGCGCGTTGAGCAGTTGGTGCTGATTGTACAAGCGGTTCTAGTCTACTAAATAATGTGTTGGCATATTTAATTGCCGTTTTTGATAATAACTCATCTGGATGTTGCAATGAAACAACATGGTTCAGCGCACGGGCACTATCTAGTGTGTGCTTTTGCCAATCCTCTGGGTTTAAGATAGCATCGAGAATGAGCAAATGTAAAAAACTTAAGGCATTCTGTGAAATACCATCTTGTGTGAAAGGATCAATATCAAACATACGGAATTCAATGTACTCGGCGCCGTTTTGCACAAGATTAGCTAAGTCGCCAGGGGCTTTCAAACGAACAGGACCATAAAATTCGCTTTTATCGTATAATTCGTCGTTTGCAATATATGTTTGGATTTGTTGAATTTGAGTTTCCAAATTAACGTAGTCAATTTGGATTTCAGGTAGATTTGTGAAGCCAAAATCACTTGTACGCCAAGAACGCACAGGCTCGATATCGGTACGATCCTTTGGTAAATTATCAGCTGGATTTTCACTCACGGGTGAAGCGCCGAATAAGTAGGTCAATAACCACCGATAACCGGCAACTTGTTGTGCAATTTGAAAGAAAAGTGCATTCTTAGCTGTTACTGAAGAATGACTATTGTGCTGTGTAGCATACCAATTAATTAATTTTTCATCTGGTGAAAAATTAACATGGATGCCGGCCATAATATGTTGAAAACTACCATAACGCGCCAATAATAAATCACGGTAGTCCTGATACCACGGACGCTCAAAATGTGTATTTAAGAAGTTGATATCATCAGGATTAAGATGAGGGGGCATTGAAAGGGGCCAAATGACCTCATCTTCAGCTAATTCTTCAGCCAAGATGGTCTGTAATTCATGTAAGTGTGCCAAAGCTTTTTTTGTTGAGAGCTGAGGTGCTGTGACAACCTCTTCTTGGCTCTCTGAAAAATCAGTCTGGAAATAAGGCTGCGTCTTACGGTCGCCAAGTGTATGCGGATGGGGTTTGCGAGATAGTGTATTAGTGGTTGTTTGGATACGATGCTCTTCAATCTCAATGCCAAAACGGCCCGCATAAAGCGTGTCAAGTATAGTAGGATCAATGTTGTTTTGGTGTAAGTTTGCCATGTTTTTTCCTCACCGAGTTGTATTTGTTATAGTTTACCGTATTTTTGCCAAAAAAGGGAAAAATCCAAAAAAGGGAAAAATACCTATGACAAAACGGTTACTAAACACGCATGATGGCAATAATTATGTTGATTAGTAGTTGATTTAATACGGTATTTGCTTTAATATTGTTAATATTATATATGGTAAACGTTGTCATTAGCAACATAAACACCACAATTTAATTGCATCAATTATGCGTCATTTGGTTGCATTTTTGTGCCTATCATAAATAAATGACACAATGAGGATCAAAGGATGTTTCAATTTTTAAATTTTTTCAATGCTTTAACTTGGCCAATGTTTGAAAGCATTGTGATGCTTATTTGGTTTAGAACGCTGATGGGGCACCATCACTTTTCGCGCCGCATATTTTTGAGCGCTATGTGCCTGCTATATGTGATTAACATGGTTGGAAATGGTTTTGAATCACCATTACTAAGGGCAAGCGTCGCTTCAACACTTTCAATTTTTGTGTTGCTTTTAATGGGATGGCAACAAAATATTGTTCGCAGTAAACGGGTCATATTACTTTATGCGATTGTTAGTTCATTGCTTTCGTATTGGGTTATCAATTTTGAAATGACGATGACAACTTTAGTCAATGTCCCTTTTGTGATAAAAACAAGCTTGGATTTTTTAGCCAACGTGGTAGCTATGTTAGCGGCCTTGATGGTTAGCCGTGTCAAATATAGCTGGTTAACTGAAAAATTTTTAGAGAGACATCCCACACAGTTGCACACATTGCTTTTCGGTAGTTTGTTTTTGAGAGTATTAAATGATGGTTTAGCCTATTTATTTGCGGTTAACCAATTTTCAGGCTCTATTTTGTGGGATTTTTTCTTACTTGTGCTTATTGTAGGCATTATTTTTGTGCCAGTCATCAGTAATCAACATGAGTTATTACATGACAGAATTAATGCGCATGATGTGGAAATGACTGCCACTCAAAACTATGCGCAACAGCTTGAAGACAAATATTCGGAATACCGTTTTTTCAGACATGACTATCAAAATATTTTAGCCAGTTTGGAATACGGCATTCAATCTGAAAACATGAGTGATATCAAGCATACATATTATTCGGTGATCCAAAAAAGTCAGGCGCTGTTACCTGATGCTCAGCTATTAAATTTGAAAAATATTACAGATACAACGTTAAGAAGTACTATTTTGGTCAAACATCAAGCTGCGCTGGAAAAATTAATAACATTCAACGTGGACTGTCAGCAACCATTTACAGCTTCAGCATTTGAAGAGGATTTGAATTTCTATCGCGTGATAGGGATTTTGCTAGACAACGCGGTTGAAGCAGCCGAAAAAACAGTTGAAAAAACGATTACTGTGCTCATGATAGATTGTGAAGAAATCGTGATTATTAATAGCTGCACGCAAGATATTGATCTCACAAAGATTACAAATTTTGAGTACACAACGAAAGAAAATCACAGTGGTTTTGGACTATACTTTGTTAAACAATATATTAAACAACATGAAAACATCGAATTAGCAACAATGATTGAGAAAAATCATTTTATACAAAAGCTAACACTAGAGGCAAAAAACCAGTGAATTATTATTTATTAGAAGATAATTTGATACAACAAGACCGTATCCAAAGTATACTTAAATCGTGCCATATTTTTGATCAGCCAGCAGCATTGTTGGCAGCCTTACAGGCAGATACAGCGCCAAAAATTATTTTGCTTGATCTAGAAATTCGGACGGTGGCAAATGCTGGATTAAATGTTGCTAAAATGATCAGACAATTTGACATATTGTCGCCAATTATTATCGTCACAACACATTCTGAAATGGCGGCTATGAGTTACCAATATCAAATTGGCGCATTAGATTTCATTGATAAAACGCAAAATGAGCAACAATTTAAGCAACGATTGACATCGGCTATTGCGGTAGCTGAGCAACGTATACAGACGCAAGATGTCGCACAGGCAGAAATGATTAGCTTACCTAATGGCCAAAAAAGTGAGCAGATCATGCTTAATGATATCCGCTATGTGACCTGCAATGATAGCAAAAGTCATTTGATAACGGTTTACTGCACACATAAGAGCGTACAGGTTCGTTCAACGGTTAAGCTTTTACCAACACTACATGAAGATCTCATTCAAATACACGCAGCCTATGTGATTAACAAACGTCATCTTGTGTCAGTGGATACGGCGGCGAGAACTGTACAGTTAACCGATCAAATGCGGGTACCGTATTCGAGAAAGTATTTTAAGATGATACGAGACTTAGTGAGCTGAGTAAGGTATGATATTTTTGAAAGTATTACTAAAAACAACTATAATGGTAACTAGTTTAGAGATAGAATAAATGTGTTCATAAGTGCACGCTTTGGAGAAGATGACATATGCAAGTTGCAATTATTGGTGCGGGGCCGCGCGGCCTTTCGGTTGCCGAGCGCCTTATTAATTTAGCTGATGACAAAAAACAGCTGGATGTTCAAATTTATGATCCCTACGCGATTGGGGGCAGAGTATGGGATCCATTTATACAGCAAAACCAATTGTTTTTAATGAACACGGTGATTGAACAAATAACGCTATTTAATGATGAATCAATTGAAAATGGCGGCAAACCATTACCTGGCCCAAATATGTTTCAATGGCTTGAAAATGAGGCTGAAACATTCTTAACAGCTCATACGGAATTTGATACGCAATATCGTCATGAAATGCTAACTTTAACACAACCTGGCGATTTTTCATCACGGGGCATGATGGGTATTTATGCGGCTTGGTATTTTGACTGGTTGACACGTCGTGTACGTAGCAATCATACATTGAATTTTACCAAACAGGCGGTCAGTCATGTCAAGCCGATTGGCTCAGGTTTTCAATTAGAATTAGCTGATGGCACCCCGATTTTAGCAGATTATGTCGTGATGGCACTGGGCCACTCTGAAAATCAGTTGAACGAAGAAGAAACTTTTTTTCAAAATTTTGCACATGATCACCAGTTACAATATGTCGCGCCGACGCATCCAGCTGAAGCTGATTTATCAAGTTTTAATGCTAACGATAGCATTATCATTCGTGGTCTAGGATTAAGCTTTTTTGACTATCTCATAGCATTAACAGTAGAAAAAGGCGGTCAATTTATTCGTGATGACACGCAAGAGCTTGTTTACAAACCTTCAGGTCGAGAGCCACATGTCGTGGCTGGGTCGCGACGCGGTTTTCCACTTCACGCACGTGGGGTGAATCAAAAATTAGCCAGTGAACTATATCAGCCACAATTTTTCACGTTGCCAGCACTAGACGCATTACGTGCGACAGGGAATGGTCATATCATATATGCTGATTTTGAAAAATTAGTTGTTAAAGAGTTGACTTATAAATATTTACTTAACGCCATTGATTCGACAAACAGTGACTTAACGTATGATCAGGCCGAGGCCTTGAAAAAAGCATTACTAACGAGTGATAATTTAACCGCAACAGCAAGGAAATTTGGGCTAGATAATATTGCGGCGTTTGATATTGACTTGATACGCAACCCAGCACGAGACTTACCTGATGATGTGGACTATAAAGCATGGTTTATAGATTATTTAACAGCGGACATTCAAGATGCACGACTTGGTAATAAACAGGCGCCGTTTGCGGGTACTTTTGATATTTTACGTGACATGCGTGATCGTGTTCGCTATGTCGTTGAGCGTGATTATTTTTCAGCAGATGAATACGAAAAATTTTTGAATCGATTTAATCCATTAGACGCGTTTGTGTCAGTCGGACCGCCGTTAGAGCGAATTGAACAGTTACGAGCACTGGTTAAAGCAGGCGTTTTTGAAGTGACTGCTGCAGGTATTAATATCACGACCATTAATGATGAATTTGTAGCACGTGATATTCGTAATCAAGCATTTCATGGGAATGTATTAATTGAGGCCAGATTAGGCGCAACCAATTTATCAATATCTCATAACCCATTAATCGTCAATTTACGTGACAATGGCACGTTGACCCAACCCATACGTACGCGAAGTAATGGTTCCACTTATAAATTAGGTGCTGCAGCTATTGACCGTCAGACATTTGAAGTGGTGAACAGCGTTGGCGAAACAATTCACCATTTATACATGTATGGTATTACATTAGAGGGCTTGAAATGGTTTGGAACAGTTATTCCCAGACCAGGTGTGAATACATTGATTTTACGTGAAGGGGCTTGGATAGCAGAACGTATCCTAGCACATTCATAACCGTTGTCGCCATCAATGTTGAGTCTAAAACGCCTGAATATGATGGCCAAATCGTTACTAAATAAAAGGAATACAGAATAATTGATGACTAATATTCAATTGATCGCAACCGATTTAGATGGGACGTTTTTATCCAGTGATAAATCATTTGATAAGGCGTTATTTCGCACGGTACTTAAAACACTTGCGCGCAACAAGATACAGCTGGTCATTGCTACTGGTGTACATCAGGAACGTATTAACCGATTACTATCAGATTTTTTAGATGTTGGTTTGTCATATGTCACCAATAATGGTGCGCGTGTCACGACATCTGAAGGCAAAATCATTTTTGAGAAAACACTGCCATTAGATACATTGAAAGCTGTGCAAAAACTATTAGCAACATTTCCTGTCAAACCGAGTCGCGGATTGGTCTATTCAACAGATGATACAGCATATGTACCACGTGAATATGTCGATGTTATGACAGCAGCTAGACGTCAATATTTTAAAAAAGTCATTTTATTTGATGATGTATCTGAAATTAATGCCCCGATATTTAAAGTGACCATGAATTGGCATAACTTTGATGAGACCAAATTTTATGATGCTGCCCGACAACAATTAGGGCAACACGTGCATGTTACGGAAACAGGTACGGGCGCAGTCGATATCGTGCCTGCAGGTATTAATAAAGCCGTTGGCTTAAAAATCCTAGCGGATGATATGGGGATTAGTATGGCAAATATTGCAGCTTTTGGGGACGGTGCCAACGATTTAGAAATGTTATTAGCTGTTGGTCATCCTTTTCTGATGCCAACAGCGCATATCACTGGTCCATTTGAATCTGTTATGGCTGATAACGATCATGCAGGTGTTCTTAAAACGATTTTAAAGATGATTGACAATTAAAAAATGCAACAGTATGCGTGGGTAACCAGCAACTGTTGTATTTTTTAATTGTCTCTAATAAAGGATAGTTTTTCAGTATAAATGACATCATTATCGTAATCTGTCGGGCCATGAACGCCATCTGGTAACCAGTGTGTTATTAGTTGGTTACCAACCAAGCTGTGATAAGTTTTAGCAAGTTCAACACTCTGTAAATAAGGGACGACGGGATCTTTCATGCCAGCAATGAGCATGAGAGGTGGCATTTTTTTGGTGAAGTATGTGGCAGGGTTAGCTTGCGCAACGAGTTCAGGAATATCTTTTGGTGAGTGGTTTTGTAGCATAATGCCCTCAAAAGATTTTGCGGTGCCTGTTTCAGAAAATTTTTGGATAAGACCTAACTTTTTAAATTGGTGATTGAATTGATCTAATTGGTAAGGACCATAAAGTGCAATAACGTGTTTAATGATGGGGAATATCGGATTAAACGTGACATTTTTGATGTTGCCCAGTGTATGTTGTTTGGTAAACGTAGCGGCTGCCAAAACAGCTAATTGTGCACCGCTAGATTCACCAACGAGTGTTACGTTTGTCATATCAAGATGATATTTGGTTGCATGGCGAGACAGAAAATCTAACGCTGCCCTAATATCAGCGATTTGGTTTGGAAACTGATTTGCTAGTGGCTCGTTTAGGCGGTAATTCATACTAATGACAGCAAACTGATCCGCCAAAAAGCGTAAGCTTGGGTTTAGTTTAGCTGATGATTTCTGACCACGGAGTAAACCACCACCAAATATATCAACAATCACTGGGAAATTTTGGTGACCATTTGTTAGGTAAATATCTAATGTGTGGCGTGCACCGGGAGCATAATTGATGTCTTTAAAAATCGTAGTTGCATGTATTGGAATAGTTGCAGGCACAAAAATGTCGGGTTTATCTTGAAATAACATAGTTTCTCCTTTTAAACAATTTTGACTCCTTAGTTTGATTATACTAAAAACACGCTGCTAGATAAAATAATAATGCTGTGTTTTTTCAAAGGCGTTAATATAAATTAAAAACACTGTTGTAAACGCTTACATTATGTTGTATACTAAAGTCATAAAGGATTGTTACCGTGTGAATGGGCAAAACCTGACATTTATTTGTTGCAAGTTTTTTGGAACTTTGTGCAGATTTTGTTGGGTTTTTGTTTTAGGATTATAACTGAAAGTCTGGAAGTGATGAATGAACATCAAAAAAATTTTTAATAACAACGTTCTACTGGCAGACAACAATGGTCACGAGGTTGTATTAATTGGGAAGGGTTTAGGTTTTCAAAAAAAAGTCGGGCAACACATAGATGAGGCAGCAGTGGACAAAATATACACACCGACAGAAGCGCGTTGGTTGACACTGTTTGATGAATTGATTAGTGATATTTCACCGCAATATTTTGAAATAGCGTCACAAATTATCAAGTCAGCTGAAAAACAATTGCAGACAAAATTTAATGCTTACCTATTAATTGCTATTACTGATCACATCCATTTTGCCATTCAAAGAACGGCAGATAATATTGTGATTCGCAATGAATTACTATGGGAAATACAACATTTTTATCCACAAGAATATGCTATTGGTGTGTCGGCGTTGCAATTAATTAAGGCGTCATTTGGCGTGCAGCTTGTAGATGATGAAGCAGGATTTATTGCTTTGAAATTTGTTGAGAATCGTACATCCGCTCAAGACAGTAATGATAAGGGTGTGCAAATGACAAAATTGATTGGCGATATTTTAACCATAGTACAATATCAATTGCAGGTTCATCTTGATGAAGATTCAATTAGTTACCAGCGGTTTTTGGTCCATTTACGATTCTTTGTCGAAAGAATCAGCCGTGACCAAAAAAACAATACACCGGAAGAGACTGATGATGTGTTATATCAGCACATTTTCAAAAAATACCCGCAAGCATTTAATTGTACACAAAAAATTACACAATTTGTCAAAAACACGTTAAACAAACAGGTTACTTTGAATGAACAAGTTTATGTCACGATTCATATTCAAAGAATTATTAATGAAATGAGTCAACAGAGTTGACGGGATTGTAACTATTTAATTAGGCAAAGCCCAAGTTAATTATGAAAAACGCTTTTTAGTGGTTATCATAATTAACTTGGGTTTTGTCATTAAGAAAGGGAAATATCATGGATTATAAAGTATTGGCAAAAAATATCTTATCCGGCGTTGGCGGTAAAGATAACATTAACACCGCGTGGCACTGCGCAACGCGATTACGGTTCAAATTAAAGAACGATAAATTAGCGGACACGCAGAAAATTGAAGATTTAGATGGTGTTGTGACAGTGGTTAACTCTGCTGGGCAATATCAGGTCGTTATTGGCAATGCAGTTGCTAATGTGTTTGAACCTTTGGCGGAATTGGCAGGCTTAGAAAATACAGATGATCAGGTTGTTGATGAGAAGGATCAGCCTAAAGAAAATGTGTTGAACAAATTAATCGGCTTTATATCCGGCGTGTTCACGCCATTCCTAGGTGCAATGGCTGGTGCAGGTATTTTAAAAGGATTATTGGCCTTGTTTTTAGCTTTTGGTTGGCTAACAGAAAAAAGTGGTGCCTATCAAATTTGGTATGCAGCTGGCGATGGATTCTTTTATTTCTTACCGATACTACTTGCCTTCACAGCTGCTAAAAGTTTAAAGGTGAACCAATTTGTGGCGGTCGCTTTAGCAGCAACACTAGTTTATCCATCATTGGTTGCCATTACAGGAAATGCACAAACAATTGATTTCTTTAATATTCCTGTGGTTCCAACGACGTACACATCAAGTGTTATTCCTATATTGTTAGCGGTATGGGTGATGTCTTATATCGAGCCTTTGCTGAATAAAATTTTTCCTGAGGCTGTCCGTAATATTTTTACACCGTTATTTCTATTAATGATTATGGCACCTTTGACACTCATTGTCGTTGGGCCTTTGGGTGCCAGTATTGGAACGTTGCTATCTAGTGGTATATCTGCTATTTATAATTTTGCACCTGCAGTGGCAGGTGCGCTCATGGGCGCTTTTTGGCAAGTATTTGTTATCTTTGGTGTTCATTGGACATTCGTACCAGTTATGATGAATAACATTGGGAAACTCGGTTATGATCCGCTTTTGCCAATACTAAGTGTTGCCGTCATTTCACAAGCCGGTGCAGCATTAGGTGTCTTCCTAAAGGCTAAGGATACTAAAATGAAATCTTTGGCTGGCTCATCAGTTGCGACTGCTTTGTTAGGTATCACGGAACCAACGATTTATGGTGTGACACTTAAGCTCAAGCGTCCCTTTATCTTAGCATCGATTTCAGGTGCAATTGGTGGCGCCATTGCTGGTGGCGGTCAGGCGCATGCGAGTTCATTTACTTTACCCAGTTTGTTAGCAATACCCACTTATTTGGGTAGTGGGTTTACCAGTGTTATGATTGGTTTAGGGGTTGCCTTTGTATTAGGGACTGTACTGACTTATCTTTTCGGCTTTAGTAAAGATACAAATGTTGCGACAACAGGTGAACATACAATTGAACAAAAGGGCAATCATCAAATTATCGCACCAGTCGAGGGCACGATTATTCCGTTGAAAAATGTTAAGGATGAGGTTTTTGCTTCTGAGGCTATGGGACAAGGTATTGCGATTGTGCCAACGAGTAACATTGTGAAGGCGCCAATTGCGGGAACCATCAGTGCAGTATATCCAACTGGCCATGCTATAGGTATTATTTCAGAAAAGGGTGTCGAGGTATTGCTGCATATCGGTATTAACACAGTTGAATTGAACGGGCAGTACTTTAAGACATTGGTCAAAAAGAATCAAAAAGTCACCATTGATGAACCTTTGGTTGAATTTGATCATCAAGCGATTAGTGATGCTGGCTATGATACAACCGTGATGCTCATCATTACAAATACGCCAAATTACGATATTTCCGTAACAGAAAATACATTGGCGACTGATCATGAATGGGTATTGAATTTAACTGATCGTCATATTGAGACTAGTAATAATTATAAAGGAGAAGTACAACATGTATAAAGAAACTTATGAAAAGTCATTTCCCAAGGGATTCTTATGGGGTGGTGCGACTGCAGCTAATCAAATTGAAGGTGCTTGGAATCTTGAAGGCAAAGGGTTAAGTACAGCTGAGGTTGTGCAAAAAGCTAATGATCGTCGCAAAATGTCAATTGGTGATGTCACTGAAAAGACACTCGAAGTGGCCTTGGCTGATAAAACAGATGATTTATATCCTAAGCGTCGCGGCGTTGATTTTTATCACCACTACAAGGAAGATATTGCGCTTTTTGCAGAGATGGGGTTTAAGGTTTATCGTTTCTCGATTGCTTGGTCTAGAATTTTTCCACAAGGAGAAGATTCACAACCAAATGAAGCAGGATTAGTGTTTTACGACAATGTGTTAGCTGAATTAGCTAAATATGACATTGCCCCACTCGTGACTTTATCACACTATGAGATGCCAGTTGCTTTGACACAAAAGTACAATGGTTGGGCAGGTCGCGAAACAATTGCTGCGTTTAATCGTTTTACTGAAACAGTATTTGACCGTTATCATGATCAAGTAGATTATTGGTTGACATTTAATGAAATCAATACGGGCACTTGGGGGTTCCACGAGACAGGTGCAATTGATAAAGGCCTTTCTGAAAAAGAGCAGTTACAAGTTCGTTATCAAGCGTTACATCACCAATTTGTGGCTAGCGCCATTGCAACAAAACAACTGCATAAAATTGATGCAAACGCCCAAATTGGTTCTATGTTGGCGCGAATGCAGACTTATCCTGCGACACCGAATCCAGAAGACGTTAGAGCGGCACAAGTCGAAGATGAAAAGAATTTATTTTTTACAGACGTGCAGGCACGCGGCGAGTACCCAGAATATATGAATCGTTTTTTCAGCGACAATGATATTGTCATTCATATGGCGGAAGATGACCAAGCTATTTTGCTTGAAAATCCAGTAGATTTTATTAGTTTTAGCTACTATATGACTAATGTGACACAGCATAATCAGGTTGATGATGGTGTGGGAAACATGGCTGTTGGCGGTCGTAATCCTTATTTGAAGGAATCAGATTGGGGATGGCAAATTGATCCTGTCGGTTTGCGTATTACTTTAAATGCTATGTGGGACCGTTATCGCAAACCACTCTTTATTGTCGAAAATGGCCTAGGTGCTCTAGATAAACTTGAAGCTGATGGTCATGTGCATGATCAGTATCGTATTGATTATTTACGAGCCCACATTGAGCAGATGAAAGAAGCAATCAAGGATGGTGTTAATCTCTTAGGTTATACCATGTGGGGTCCAATTGATTTGATTAGTTTTTCGACATCAGAAATGTCAAAACGATATGGTTTCATTTATGTGGATCAAGATGATGATGGCAAGGGCACTTTGCAAAGAATTAAAAAAGATTCCTTCACGTGGTACAAAGAAGTGATTGCTTCCAACGGTGAAGCGTTATAAGGTAGAATAATTAATTATTGTAAGCGTTTGCAGAGTCAACGCAGATACGATATAATATAAGGGTAGATTAGGCGAAACGATAAGACTAATTAAACTTGTTTAAGCCATCTTCACTGGCGAACGCAGTATACCTCGTTCATTCCAAATAGTTTACTTGTACCGAATCAGAACATCTTGTAAGTGGCCGAGAACGCATACAATCATGTCCGTGGTTCAAAGTAGTAACAGTATGTGAGATTTCAGTCTCCTATTTGTTACTATGATGAGTAGGCTATTTTTTTGTTTGTTGTGATATCAAAAAAGGCATCCACTATGTTGAAGTGAACCCAATAACTTGGACAAAATAAAAAAATGTCCAGAAAGTTATTGGGTTTTTTCTATGTCTAAATATTCAAATGAATTTAAATTAA
>NZ_JAFBEK010000008.1 GCF_016908715.1 Leuconostoc rapi
AACCAAACCAAACCAAACCAAACCAAACCAAACCAAACCAAACCAAACCAAACCAAACCAAACCAAACCAAACCAAACCAAACCAAACCAAACCAAACCATTGGACGCCTTTTAAATGAAATACGCAAGAACAAAGGCATTAAATTATCAAGTCTTTTAGATTTCATTCATGTGTCAAACTCTGCTTGGTACCGTTATGTCAAAGGTGAAACCGATATTACGACATTACAGTTTCTTGATGCGGTACGTTATTTACGAACAACGTTTTCAGAAGTTGCCCATATGAAAACAACGGTAGATAAAAATTTACAATTATACGAATCAACAACCAATTTACCCTCATCAATAACTTATAACATCCCCCTCAACGAATTTTATTTAACCCATAATATCGAGCGTTTAAAATCAGCCGTTAGGCTTTACCGTATGACTTCAAAAAATGCTTTTAACTATGATATACCGAGTGATTTGCGTTATGCTTTAAAATCAGTACTACTCGAAGGTGAATATGGCTTAGAAGAAGTTAATTTATTAATTTTACTTAAACTAGAATTTAATAATGTCATTTTCAAAGAGTCAGAGTTTATCAATGTTTTGCACAACTTATTGGCTACTTTAACGACGAGTATTGATGACAGCAATTCTTTGGGCGATTTGTCCGCTGCGCAACAAAGTGTCATCTATTTTAACCAATCACTTGGGCTCAGATTTGCTTTTGGTGCTTTATCGAGCATCAAGTCTACTGAAAAAGCTCATCAATACGTACCACTATTATCTCAAGTGATACAATTAAACTTACGCGCGCATTACACACCATTGTCTTTATATCATTTTGCTTCACAAAAAATGATTACAATTGGTGAACAGTATTTGCTCGATTCTCCGGCATATCAGACCATGTATGCTGAGTTTCGTCAAGCAGTTTTGATACTTTACCCAGATAGCCATCGTTCAAAACTTGAAACTTTAAATTACGACTTGTTAAAGAAAGATTTGTTTGAAACAACAATATCGCCAGAAATGAAAAAAGCTTATCAACATTACGTTAATAAGCAAAAAAATCTTTAAAGTTTACGACCTGTAATAAGTCGTATTCTTTTATTCAATTTCTGAAGGATATTCTACATGTCGCCATGGTTGATCAAATAGGGTAGTTTTTAATACCTCTGCACGCATGGTTTGCCCATCGACTGACTTTTTGTATACGCGTAAATGAGCGGCTTGTTCGATCGCCACATCTTGGTACATTTGTGCTCGGGTTATTGCGTAATTAACAAGCGAACCATTATCAATTAAATCATATAGCTGTGCAGACAATGTCGTATTTGGATTCACAACACGTTGATACAATTCACGAACAGTATTTTTAACTTTCGTTGACAGTCCAACATCTGAAACAAACTGTGCCAAATTTTCCATAAAAGTTAATGCCAAATCCTGGTACTGTGTCATTGATTTTGCTGGTTCTAAAGCTACTGATTCGTTCATTTCTTCGGCTAATTGTTGGTCTGATTCAACCCAATCATCTGGCATCATAACGAAATACATAATCAATAATCGAATAAAGCGCACTGTCGAAGACCGAATGCCAATTGACGAACTCGGATCCAAGTCTAACATGCGTAACTCAATGTAATCTAACCCATTTTGACTCATGCCCTGCAAACCTTGTGTTGATTTGAGTCGGATAGGCCCATGAAATTCAGATTCGTTTTGAATTTCATGGTTTTTAATTGCTGCTAAAATGCTTTGTTCATAGTCTGAGACACTTGTATAATTGCCACGATAGTCACTAAACAAACCATATTGACGTGATGATCGCAGTGATCTAACCGGATAACTTGGTGTACTATTTGTATAATAATTTTCTTCTGCAACGGGCGCTGCACCAAACAAGTAAGTTAGCAACCAACGATATGTCACAAATCCATGAATGATTTTTTCAAATAGCACGTTCTGTAATGCCGCTTTTGTTGGATATTTGGTTAATGTATAAGCATGCAATGAATCAATAAGGGCATGATTAAAACTAATATTAACATGGACGCCTGTGGGTAAAGCACGACGAATATCATGTCGTTGCAGCCATCCCTGATAATACTGCGCTTTTTCAGCTGTTACTTGCGCCATTTTAATCGTGCTCAAATCAGTTGGTAACTTAGGTGGCAACGATAGCGGCCATAGCAATTCATCAGCATTTAACGAGGCCCGTAAGGTATGATTCAAAGCCGTGAGATAGCGAATAGACTCTGCTGCGTTACCGGCAGTCGGTGTAATCACTTCACTTTGTGCATTAAAAAAATCATTTTTAATATGACTGTTCTGCTGTTGATCGCCTAATTCTTCAGGAAAATCTCTCGTGGTAAATTTTCCGTTTTTGAATACACGATGCATTTCGACCTCGATACCCATATTGACATCCATGAGTGTGGTTTCTAAATCTTGCTCTAAAATAAGTTTACCAAGATCACTAAGATCCATATCTTTACTCCTGACTAATCTCTACTCTAAGCTATTCAAAATATAGCTATTTATTTATATTGCTGCAGTTTTTATTTCAAAATGGCCCGCCGTATTAGCAACATTATGAGGCACATTTGCTACTGCTTGCCCGTGTTGAAATACCCATTTATCAACTTGTTGCATCGCAGTCATATCAACGATTGGATTGACTTTTGTGACAATGATATCAGCATACTTACCAACACTAATGTCACCATAATCATCATCAATGCCCATCATTTTGGCAGCATTAATCGTTGCTGATTGCATCACTTGCTGAGGTGTCATGTGACCATGTTCGACCATCATTGCCATTTCAACAGCACTCTCTTCACCAAAACCATTAAATGGTGTACCAGAATCAGTACCCATAACGATATTAACGCCTGCTGCAGCTGCATGTGCAATGCTTTTTTGATGTGCTTCCCAATGTGTCATGGCACGTTGAATCATCCAGTAAGGGACATCTTCTGGTCGATCAATAATACGCTTCATTGCAATCATTGTCGGTACAACTGATGTGCCCTGTTGTTTCAACATATCAATGGCTTCATCATCAATGTGAAAAGCATGTTCAATTGAATCAACGCCTGCACGAATCGCAATTTTTATACCTTCTGATCCTTGGGCATGTGCGGCAACTTTAATACCTTTTTTATGTGCTTCGACAACACCAGCATGAATTTCATCTTCGTTTAGTTGTACTTGATCTGGTGTTTCAAAATCACCGGCACTAACGCCACCTGTCACCATGAATTTAATGATTTGTGCGCCATTTTTAATTGCCTGACGCACTGTTTTACGAACTTCATCGACACCGTCAACTTCGTACCCATTATCACTACCATGCCCACCTGTCATTGAAAAAGTTCGGCCAGAAGCAATCATCATTGGTCCTTTTATTTGACCTGCTGCCTGCATTCTAGCTATTTCAATATCTGTCATATGTGAGGTGCCTACATTTCGAACAACTGTCACGCCACTTTTAAGCATATTTTGCATGTTACTGACAGCTGTGATAACACCACGCACATGTTCTTCTTCAGAATGCACGCCAAACTCTGGTTTGCCAAACTGATTGTTAACATCAGAATCAATATGAACGTGAGCATTAATCATGCCTGGCATCATGTATTGACCTTGACCATTAATTGTATGATCTGCCTGTGGTCCTTCACCTTGACCAACCGATATATATCGTCCCGTGATATTATCAATCACAGCATAACGATTATCATCAAAATCACCTGTTTGTGCGTTGAAGCTATAAAAATGATTAAATTTAGTTGTTGTCATAATATTCTCCTACTTTTTAATTGATGCATCAATTTTTCCAATACATGTCCTGATACGCGGCTGAATGAAAGGCGTTAGCTTTAAATCCACCAATTTTATCTGACACGACACTTGCATTCATCGGTTGATAAATTGGAATCATATAGGCTTTTGTCTGTGTAAAATATTTGTTCGCTGCCTGTAAAGTTTTATAACGCTGACTCGCATCAGTTACTTGATCGTTAGCAGCTTTCAGCAAGCCATCATAAGTTGAATCTGATACTTTTGAAAAATTCAAGCCATAACCTGTCTGACCAATGGCTAATGGGAAAGCAGCGTCGGCAACATCAACACTAAGACCCATATTCACCATATCAAAGTTCTGTTTTAAGACCTCTGAAACAACTTGGCCATGTGGTTCGTATGCCATATTAATAGTTAAACCATTAAATAATTGCTCAGCGGCATATTGAATGTAAGCGCCAACCGCCTTACTTGTTGTGTCATCATCAAACGTCATATTTAATGTCACTGATTTGTGCCCTATTTCTTTTTGGTATGTTGCCCACTCAGCTTGTGCTTTCTTTTTATTCACCTTAAATTGCGTACCTGCATCGTGATTAAAGTCAGAACCAGTATTCGGATTTACCATTACACCCGAAGGTACTGCGTTAGATTGTGCTATCGATCCATCTTTCATGACATGGTTTGCAATTTCATCACGATTAATCATATAACCAAAAGCTTGACGCAAATGTTCATTATTAGTTTTGCTACTCGTTTCATTAAAATAAATTCCTCGAACAACTGCTTGCGGTACCGCTCGATAATCTTTATTTCTTTTGTAAGAGGCAATATATTCATCTGATAATTGTGCAATGTCTAGATGCTTATTTTTAAATTCACCAGCAGCTGTCATAGGTGTTTTAATCACTCTTGTATGAATTTCGTTAATTTTAGCATGCTTTTCATGCCAGTACTGACTATTTTTGATTAACGAAAAACTCGTATTTGTCCCTGTCCAATTCGACATTGTGTAAGCACCATTTGTCACCGTATATTTCGATGCTGTGCCGTATTTTTGTCCCCATTCTTGATATTTTTTTGTATTAACAGGTATAATCGTTGTTGCTAATTGATCAAACCAAGGCGTTGGTTGTGATAATGTCACCACGACTGTTTGTTTATCAGGTGCTGTTACGCCAATTTTATCTGGTGATAATTTTCCTGAATGTACTAAATCATAGTTTTTAATGACACTAATGGCATCAGCTGAAGCTTGTGATTTTGTTTTGGGGTCTGCTGTTTTCTGAATTGCAGTCATAAAATCATTGGCAGTGACACGATCGCCATTTGACCATCTTGCGTTATCTCTAATTTTGAAGGTATATACTGTGCCATTTTTTGTCGGTTTAACTACATTTCCAGCCATAGCTGGCACAATTTTATTCTTTTCATACCGATAAAGTCCTTCATAAACCTGATCCTGAACTTGCTCAGAGTATATGTCTGTCGTCATGATTGGATTCATTGTCACTGGTTCTGACTTCATCATCACTTGTAAAATTTTATTTTTAGACGCATCATTTTTATTTTTTACTGTTACTCCTATCCCCGCAATGGCAATCACAATAACACTTGTGGCAATGATTTTTGTTCTTGTTTTCATAATGTGCTATACTCCCTTGAAAATAGAAAAAGACCATCCAGTGTCTCATACTGGATAGTCTCTTAGTGATAATTGTTCACAGGGGTCGCATTTCCAGTCGCTTATAATAGCGACTGAAAATAATCAACCGCGCTCACTTAAAAGTGTTGAGGTTGAGGAGGAGAACTTGAAATGCCTTTTGGTTTTGCAACTGAATCGTATTTGTCATCATTTTGTTCTCCCTTTTGTCTATTTTATATTATAATACACCTTTCATTTTAAAAAGCAATATTTTCATAAAACTAATTTTAAAATTATAAAAAGTCTCTATTTCTTTTTTTAAAGGCATACACTAATAACAGCAACTTATTTTAATTTGCCATCTTTTAACACCATAGAACTCGAGTGACCAGGGCCACCACGCAATGGGTCAAATTGGCGTATCGCCGCGTTCACCGCATGTGGTGCTTCACCAAATCCAATGGCAATTAAATCAGACTTACCACTATAATGGCTCGCATCCCCGACAGCAAAAATCCCGGGTACACTAGTTTGCATCTCCTGATTAACTTTGAACGCTTGCCCAGATTGCTCTGGTTGGATATGCCAACCTTGAACCGTTTTGTTTTCTGAAATAAAACCATAATTAATAATTAGATCATCAACTATTATGTCATTAACATTATTATCATCTTTTACTTGCGCTAAGGTGATTTTTAATTGCCCATTATTTTGCTTTTCAATATGATTTATTTTTTTCGGAGTTTCTCTTATAACAGTTGATTGTTCTAACGCCAGCACACTCTGTTCCATCGCGCGAAAGTTATCACGACGATGAATAATTGTAGTCGATCTGGTAATATCGTTCAACATCGTTGCCATATCCACAGCAGAGTCACCACCACCAGCAATTGCAACATGATGATTAGCAAAATCCTGTTTATGCGTCACAAAATAATGCACCCCTTGACCCACAAGTTCATCGACACCATCAACTTGCATTTTACGTGGTTCAAACGCTCCCTTGCCAGTTGTTATAATGACTTTTTTAGCTTGAAAGGATTCACCGATATGCGTTGTTACTGTGAATAACTCGCCAGTTTGTTCAACATTAACCACAGTGGTTTCTGTCTTAATATCTACGGGAAATAAGTGTAATTGTTTATCTAGTTCTGCAATAAAGGCTGACCCTTTAATACCAGAAAAACCAGCAACATCTAAAATCGTTTTTTCAGGATAAAGAGCGGTTACTTGGCCACCTAACGTTGCCAAGCTTTCAACTAATACCGTTTTAACGTGACGTAAACTGGCGTAAAATGCCGTGAACATACCTACTGGCCCACCACCAATCACGGCAATATCATATATTTCTTGTTCCATAAGAGGATACATATCCTTTCAACTACACTATTTACCTTATCATTATATCACGCGCTTTTGATACAATTTTTTTCTATAGTCGGTATAATAGAATTATTAATTAAACGGAGGAAAAGTGTTAACAGGTAGTTACCTAAACACAAAAAAACTATGGCTCAGAAAAAAATGATCCTTGATCTCGACACCGGTATTGATGATGCCCTAGCATTGGCTTATGCTGTGGCAGATCCAAATGTTGATCTTATTGGTATTATTTCAAGTTACGGTAATACCTTAATTGAGACAGCCGCACAGAATTCATTAAATCTATTGCATTTACTTGGTGCCGATGATGTCCCAGTATTTATTGGTGAAGGTCACTCGTCAACAACTGATCATTTTGATGTAATGCCCATTTCACAGTTAATCCATGGTAAAAATGGTATTGGCGACGTCGTTTTGGAAACATCCCCACGTCATGTTGAAACACAAACCGGCGTTGATTTTTTAATTGCATCTGCACATCAATTTTCAGATGATTTAATTTTTATTCCTACTGGTCCGCTCACTAACCTAGCAACTGCTATTAAAAAGGATCCCGCAGTCGCAACACTCATTGGAAATACAACTTTAATGGGTGGTGCATTGACAGTACCCGGCAATGTGACACCATTTACTGAAGCTAACATTCATCAAGATCCTGAAGATGCTGATTATGTTTTCACACATCAAAATAACCTTACAATGGTTGGCTTAGATGTAACTTTGCGAACACTACTCACTAAACAAGAAACGGCTGCTTGGCGTGATTTAGGTACAAAAGCTGCTCACAAATTTGCTGAATTAATGGATTTTTATATTGATGCCTACGCTAATCTAGGTATTGATAAAAAAGGTGCTGCTTTACACGACCCATTAGCCGTAGCTGTTGGCATTGATCCAACATATGTCACAACATTACCCTTATCTATGCGTGTGACATACGATCAAAACAGTGGCGATTATGGCCGAACAATTGGTGATAAAGATAAACTGCTCGAACCAACAACTTCAAAAGCAGCAGTGCTGGTTGATACTGACCGTTTTGTTACTGATTTTCAAACATTGATGCTCTCTGTTTTGAGCAATTAATATAAAAGGAAGCTAAATGTGATATTTAGCTTCCTTTTATATTACAGCGGACATCGTGGTTACTTTAGAAAATAGTTGTCACATCGTTAAAATTGTCAACACCAAAGTTGCCATTTTTATCAAGGTTAAATACTGCTACTGCACCATTTTTTGGTCGATCAGCTGTTTCTAAATGCCCATAGTTTTGTGCTAAATTCCAAATTAATTGGCCATGTGTCACGAGTAAAACTGTATCATCATCATGATACGTTTGCTGTAATTTAGCCAATGACTGGTCCATTCTTTGCCAAAAAGCAGCTGCATTTTCACCAAGATGTTTTGGATCTACTTCATGAATCGTATTCATAATCTTCGTCATATCAACATGACGTGCCAGTTCATCTGGTGTATGTGTTTCAATGTTCAAAGCCTGTGCGGTTTTCCCCCACATTGCCTGATTGTCACCACCCTCAAAACTGCCAAAAAAGAATTCACGCCAATCCGGCGTGTATGTTAACTGCGGTGTTTTATGATCATTTTCAGCCAAGATAAACTCAGCCGTATGAATTGCTCGTGATGTGTCTGATGATACAGCGGCATCAAAATGAACATTTTTTAAACGCCGTCCTGCAGAAACGCCATCTTTTTCGCCTTTTTTGGTTAATGGTGTATCTGCCCAACCTTGTACCTTATCGAGTACATTAAATATCGTTTGTCCATGACGAACAGCATAAATTTTCATGGTTAATCTCCTTTACTCGCAATCAATTGTCCCACGCTTTTAAATGGTCCCCTTAAAAAAGCTGAATCACCGACGTGTACACAATGGACATTTAGCTCATGATCGGATCTGACCATCGCCAAAAACCTCATACTTAATCGTAGTCAGTGCAGGTAATCCCATAGGGCCACGCGCATGAAGCTTTTGTGTTGAAATACCAATCTCGGCGCCGAATCCAAACTCGAACCCATCTGTGAAACGACTAGATGCATTTTGATAAACAACCGCTGCATCAATAGCGTTCATAAATTTAACGACATTCTCCGGCGTCTCACTAATGATTGTCTCAGAGTGATGTGTTGTATGTTCATTGATCCAATCAATAGCGGAATCCGTATCTGCAACAATTTTAATACCCATGATGAGATCATTATACTCTGTGTCCCAGTCTAACGCTGTTGCTGGTAAAATTTGTGGTTCAATTTGACGACTAGCATCATCCCCTCTCAATTCAACGTGAGAAGCCACCAGCTTAGTTGCAATTTTTGGCAAAAATTCTGCCGCAATACTTTCATGGATCAATAATTTTTCGGCTGCATTGCAGACCGACGGTTTTTGCGTTTTTGCATTGTGGATAATACGTATTGCCTCATCTTGGTTGGCAGAGCTGTCTACATAGATATGCGTGTTCCCCGCACCAGTTTCGATCACTGGCACTGTCGCATTGGCCACAACAAAATCAATAAACTTTGCTGAGCCACGAGGGATAAGAACATCAATTATTTTCCTCATGTGTAGTAAATCATTGACTGAATTATGTGATGTGTCGGTAATCAATTGAATAATATCAGGATTTAACTGATTATCAGTCAAAACTTGTCGCAAAATGGTTGCTAGAAAAGCGTTACTATGAATGGCTTCCTTTCCACCACGTAAAATAACGGCATTACCAGATTTTAAAGTTAGTGCGGCCGCATCAACGGTGACATTAGGGCGCGCTTCGTAAACCATGGCAACGACACCAAGTGGCACAATTTTTTTGATAATTTTCAATTTAACGTGTGTTTGCCACTGATCATAGGGACCAGCTAAGGGGTCAGGTAAGGCAGCAACAGCTTTTAACGATTGCGCAATATCTTGAACTGCCTCCGTATCCAAGGTGAGTCGTTTTTGCATTGGACCGCTCAGTGTTTGACCATATTCAGACAAGTCTTCTTTGTTGGCGGCAATAATGGCATCTTGTTGATCTACAAGTGCCTGCGCCATTTGTAATAGTAACGCATTTCGTTTTTCAATGGTTAATGCCGCAACTTGATTTGTCGCTTTCTTAGCCCGTTTTCCAATTTCCTCTACAGTTAAGACCATATCATTCTCCTTTAAATAACGTACCAACTTGTTGTCCATTCACAACATCTAAAATAGTTGCTGGATTATCGCCATTAATCAACACCATTTTGCGATTTTTTGACATCAAATAATCAGCAGCGTAAAGTTTTGTTGCCATACCACCTGTTCCCAGTTGAGATGAACCAACAGCACCTGCCAACAAATCTTCGGTTATCCGCGTAACCAATGGTATTGGCTTAGCCATGGGGTCAACATACGGATTAGCAGTATATAAAGCGTTAATATCACTTAAGACAATCAACCCCTCCGCGTCTGTTTCATGCGTCACAATGGCAGCTAAGCGATCATTATCGCCAAATGAATGTTGATGTTCTAATTCATCCACTGCAATGACATCGTTTTCATTAATAATTGGAATGACATTTTGTGCCAACATTGATTCAATCGCATTAATCGTATTTAATAGCATCTGTTTGTTACTAAAGACATCGTAAGTTAATAAGACTTGACCAACATGTTGCTGATAAAATGCAAAACTTTGATTATAAATCGCCATCAAGTAACTTTGACCAATGGCCGCTAAAGCTTGTTGTTCTGGAATAGCAGTTGGCCTTTTTGAAATTTTCATTTGTTGAAGCGCAACACCAATGGCACCAGATGTTACCAAAATCACCTCATGCCCATCTTTTCTCAACTGCGTTAATGTTTGCGACAAACGATTAATAATGGGATAGTTGATTTCACCTGATGCTTCAACGATTGTACTCGTCCCAACCTTAATCACTAAACGCTGCCAGTGATCAACCTGCTGTATCTTTTCTGATGCTGATTGCATAAATTTTTCCTCATTTAATATCCATTATTATATCATGAAAGATACCAACCCGATAAAACTGCGCTAAAAAACACTTTAAAATAGTTTCGTGACACTATTTTAAAGTGTTGCGACTCAATCCTCATCAACGATCATACTGCATCAAAAATTTTTGGATACGTTCTCTATATTCAACAGGATGATCATTAAAACTCTGAACATGCTTTGACCCTTTACCGATCCATAATGCTTTCGGTGCGTGCAAGGCATGATAAAGCGGGTAGACCATTTGAGTTGGCACAAACGTATCAGCGCCACCTTGTATAAATAGCGTTGGTCGCGTGCTTTTTGCGACTTGTTTTAGCGGACTAGCCTCGCTATAAAAGTAGCCAGCGCGTACTTTTGAGATACCGGATACAACTGGAACAAGTGGGAACCATGGTAAATTATACATGTCACCTGCTTCATGTTTGGTTTCGTCCCACAAACTCGTGTAAGATGAATCAGAAATAACAGCCTTAACTTGCTTGGGCAAATCCGACTCGCCAGATGTCGACAAGACAGTAGCTGCCCCCATACTCATCCCATACATGACAATATCTGAATTTTGACCATTTTTAGTAATCACTTGATTTAGCCACTGGATATAATCGCGTCGATCAAGCCAACCATAACCAATCATTTTACCTTGTGAATCGCCATGCGCACGATTATCTGGAATCAAAACATTATAGCCCAACTCATGGAATAATTCACCATAAATCGCCATTGATGTCTTATTATTATGCCAGCCATGAGCCAAAACTGCTGTTTTATTTGTTTTTTTGTCAGCAGGAACATACCACGCAACTAATTTTAGCCCATCTTTAGATGTTTCATGCCACGTTTGCTTTGGACGTGCTAAGAAAGTATGTTCATAATGATAGAGTGGATTTTCTTTTGAGCGCAAGGCGTCTGGTTGATCAGCTTGTGGATCTCGCACTTGAGCAACATGGAAGAAATACATCCCCGCCATAAATAAGACTAGTGCAATAACAAGAACAAGGCCAATTAACCATTTGACTAAGTTGTGCATATTCGTTTACCCCTTAAAACAATAATTTTACACTGTGATCGATAACGTGACAATAACTACAACAATAATTTAAGCAGATCTTATGATGAGAATGGTATGATTTAATTATCATAATACAATCATATAAAATGTTATACTAATAAGAAACATAAAAAGAGGTGTCCAACAAACATGGCTTATTCACAAAATTGGGATTTAGATCGTATCTATCCTGGTGGCATTAACTCACCACAACTCGCACAAAAATATGAACTCGTCGGCCAGCAAATTATAGCTTTTCGTGAACAAGTTGCTGTAGCAGCTTCTTCCGATGACCAAATCGCTGACTTAGCCGATTTAGCACAAACAATTGGTTCTGGACTGGGTACCATCAGTATTTTCATCAATGGTTTGGCATCAGTGGACTACGGTAATAGTGTTTACGCGCCACATTTTGACAAACTAGGTAAGCTTTTTGTGGATTTTTCAGCACCATTAAACCAGTTTCAAAAACAACTATTATCCTTGGATAAACCATCATTTGTAACAATATGCCAATCACCACGCCTTGCACCAATTGCTTATTATTTAACTGAATTACGAACAGATGCCAAGCGCTTACTAGATGACAAAACAGAAACTTTGATTAATAAATTTGACCTTGATGGCCAACAAGCTTGGTCTCAGCACTACGATACCATCTCTGCTTCATTATCAATGACTTATACCGATGCCAATGATGGTAAGACAAGACAAATTTCTGCTGGTCAAGCTTTAAATATGCTCGATGGTGAACCAGATAATGACACTCGTGCTAATATCATGGCTAATTACGAAAAAATGTGGCAACAATCAGAAAATTTAACTGCCGATACACTGAACCATTTGGCTGGCTTTCGTTTAACCAACCAACAAGCTCATGGTCGCCAATCACATTTAGAACGGCCACTTGAAATGAATCGCATGTCACAAGCCACGCTAGACACCATGTGGGGTGTGGTTGATAACAATAAAGCCATGTTTAAACCCTATTTTGATCGTAAAAAGCAACTCCTTGGTTTAAAGACAATAGGCTGGCAAGATCAGGTTGCGCCTTTAACACATATTGGCGATTATCAGCCAAAAGAAGTTTTGTATGATGATGCAGCCGCTTTTATTATTACACAATTTGGTAAATTTTCACCAAAAATGGCTGATTTTGCAAAGATGGCATTTGAAAATCGCTGGATAGAATCCGAAAACCGCCCTGGCAAACAACCTGGTGGTTACATGGAATCTGTCCCAGATTTGCACGAATCACGCATTTTTTTGACCTATACAGGTTCTGTTAATGATGCTGCGACAATTGCGCATGAATTGGGCCATGCATTTCATTCAGCTCAGCTGACTGATCTGCCATTATGGCGTGATGCCTATGCGATGAATGTTGCAGAAACTGCTTCGACATTTGCTGAATTAATTGTCAACGATGCTAATGTTAAAGGCGCCAAGTCAGATGCTGAAAAACTCGTCTTACTTGATGCTAAAATGACCAATCCAATTGCCATGTTTTTAAATATTCATGCGCGTTTTCTGTTTGAAGATGCTTTTTACACTGAACGACAATCTGGTGTCGTAACGCCACAACGCTTAAATGAACTAATGGATCAGGCACAGATTGATGCGTTTGACGGTATTCTAGATGTTCGACATCCTCATTTTTGGTCTTCCAAATTACATTTCTTTATTGATTCTGTCCCATTTTATAATTTCCCATACACATTTGGTTACCTTTTCTCAGCTGGCATCTATGCTCAAGCACAACTGGAGGGGGCTGAGTTTGAAGATAAGTACATCGCCTTGTTACGTGACACGGCCAACATGTCTTCAGAAGATCTCGCAAAAAAACATCTTAATGTTGACTTGACGCAGCCTGATTTTTGGCAAGCAGGCGCTGATTTGATTCAAGCAGATATTAATGAATTCTTAGACTTATCCGAACAATTTATTTAATACCAATATCATAATAAAAAGGCAGAATCATGGATACAGTGATTTTGCCTTTTTGACGTACTATTTATATTTTTGTTCAAGATGACTCATCCAATAACCTAACCATACACCTAGCACAAATAATATAGTACTGATAACCATACTCATAACTGTAAATCCAGAATAATCAGCCACAGGTGGTACGACAATCAAAAGTGTTGATACAACAACAATACCCAAAATAAAGTGGTAAACTTTAGCATGGAAATTTTGTAATAAATAATGCATGACTTTGGAAAAAAGAAGCAATGTTAATAATCCACCAATACACATAGGTATAAATACACTCAAATCTGCCTTTTTAAATCCTTCAATCATTGGATCAAACAATCCCAAGTATAACAATAAATTAGATGGACTTAACCCTGGTACAATCACACCTAGGGCAATGAGCCCACCTGCTAAGAGCCACGAGAAAAAATTAACTGGTATATGACCAAAAATAGCTGTCATATGATATAAAAACAAGCCACCAACGATAGCTGTTATCGCAAAAACATACCAATCAGAACGATGACGCCCCGCTTTAGCACTTTCTCTAAATAAAGATGGCAAGGTCCCAACAATGGCTCCAGCAAACCCCCATAATACAATTGCCTTATAAGTGGTTAATAAATATGCTAATGGGTTACTCAATAAAATAATGCCAGTAATACCACCTAAGGCCACCGGCACAAAATACCAAAAATCACGTTTAAAATTTTGACGCACATGCGCCATGAAATTTAGCATACGCTCATATAAGCCTAATATAGCAGCCAAAACGCCACCTGAAACTCCTGGTAAAATAAACCCTAAAGCAATGAAAACACCTTTGATAAAACGCGTTAACCAATTTTTAATACGATCTTTTTTCATAATGACCTACATTCCAAATATTTTAAGTAACCAATCAAAGCCATACAACAAAACAAAACTATAACAAGCAATACCAATCGGTTTGCTCAAAACCAAAATCCAACAGAATTGTTTAAATGGCATTTTGGTTAAACTCGTTAGTAATATTAGTGCATCGTCTGGTGCAATCGGCAACACCATCATAATTATAAATAAATTAACCCATCTTTTACCGTTCAGTTTGTCAATATACTTGCGATATATTTTGCGTGGCACAAGTGCTTCGACTAGGGGGATACCAAAGGTACGACCAATTTGAAATAATAATAAGGAGCCAATGACAATCCCAACATAATTGTAAATGAAACCCAACCATGGACCAAATAATAATGGTCCCACGGCCAGCGTAATACCTCCAGGAATAATGGGCAAAACTACTTGAATGATTTGAATGCCTATAAAAACGATTGGTCCTAATATACCAAAACGTTTAATCATACCACGTAATAGCGCCTGATCTGTAAGTAATCCAGCATGCCATAAATATAACCCAACAATAAGTGTAGCAATTAAGCCAACAATACCTATAATTTGTATCAACCGACGAACAATTTGTCGTCTTCTAGTGCGTAGTGTGACTTTATACATATCTAGTGGCTGACGCTTGAGCTTTACTCGTCTGCCAAGTTGCATTTTATGATTGCCTCGACGAATAATATGATTCACTGTAATCCCCTTTTAAGCTATTCAATTTCAATATCACCATTTTGATTTTGAATGATCAAATCGCCCTTGCCCCCCTGTTGTCTAACAAAAGCAGGTGCTACCTCAGTATCGCCTATTTCCGTTCGCGCTGAAAATGTGGGTAACTTAGTTGTTTCTATTGAAATATCCCCATTTTCATTACGGATATACCCACCATCTAAGATTTGACTATTCGCAATTTCTGCATCCCCGTTTTGTAATTCCGTTTTGATTGTCTTAATGGTACTAGCAGCCAAAGTGACATCATCATTTTCTGACTGAACTTGCAAATTATCAACTGTCAATTGATGTAATTTGGCCTCACCATTTTCTAAATTAATCTTAGCATTTTTTGCTACAACACGCGCCAAAGTGACATCATCATTTTCTGATTGCACTTGAATATCGTCAGCTCGGATATCAGATAACGTAGTATCACCATTACTCTGTGTCACATGAATTGCTTTCAATTGCACACTATCTGGCACGGTAATCGTTAACCGTGTTTGGTCTTCAGAAAATCGACGCCAATCAAATGATATTATATGATTCGACCGGACAATATTTTTAACAGCTAAGGTACCATTTGAATACGTTACTTTTGTTTTATCATCATTGCCAATATGCGTTTCAGTGATTGCAAAATGATCGCCACGTTCAATATAAACTGCTTTATCGCTACTATCAATCGTCAATTTTTTAATATCTTCAATTTTTGGGGGTAACTGTTGAGACAAATCAGTCGTTTTTAATGCGCCCGCTTTTTGGTATGAAAATTTATCATGCCAACTAATACTGCCGGGCTTTTCAATTACAGCCGATGATATTGCCATTACAGTGCCAATGGCTAATAGTGACCAACCAAGCATGGTTCTACGCTTCATGATTTACCCCTTTCTTGATAAAACGACGGCCAGTCAGTTTGATTAAACGTAAAAAGCCGTTAAACAATGAATGAATACCCCTTATGAGCCATGGTACAACAAGAATTAACACGCCAATTCCAGATAAGCCCACACCAATCGAGAAAACACCTCCAGTAAATGAACTAAAGATCACAGAAAATCCTGCAATGATAGCTGTCACGGCGGCCACAAGTATGGATACAATAACCATAACAATCGTAAGAATAATTGAAACAACTACAGCTAATAAAGAAATGAGTAGCGCTAACACAACTATAGCTATTGGTAAGACAACCGGTGAGGCAAGTATCGCTAATATGACAACCCAAATCATATGTAATTGATTCTTCGGCTTTAATGCTGTCGCATCATCTGCATTCATATAATAATCAGCCACTAAACGTCTCGCAAACTGTTTAGGTGTGCCAAATTGTTGCCGTGCATCAGTATTAGATAGCTCAGCATCTCTAAAATATTCATCATAATAGGCCATCATTTCTTCACGTTCGTCACGTGGTAAGGCATGCAAGTGTGCCTCTAATTCATTTAAATAACTCATTTTTGATCTCCTAAAATAGCATTAATTCCTGTAGCAAAATTTTCCCAATCAGCCTTAATAATGCTTAGATGGTCCCGCCCACCAGTTGTTAATTGGTAATATTTTCGAATTCGCCCTTCAAAAGGCTCACTATAAGTTGTCAATTCTGCACCCTTTTCAAGTCGACGTAATACTGGATACATTGTAGATTCTGACACACTAACGTGACGTTGCACTTCTTTTGTGAGCGCATAACCATATAAGTCTTGCTTTTCTAAGATGGCTAACACTGTACCATCAAGCAATTCCGTTGGTGTTTGTATGCTCATACTGTTTCCCCTCTGATACTATTTATTATATAACATATACTATACGGCAAATAGGATGTTTTTGCAAAAAAAAAAACAACTCGTTATGTTAGTTGTTTCCAATAGGCCAATGTTTGAGAAATATTTTCACTCTCACTAATCATACTAATAACTGACGCACCCACCACACCAGTTTTTAAGACATCGGGCAAATTAGCTTGTGAGATACCGCCAATAGCAATCGCAGGCCACTGGCTTTGACTAACAATCTCTTTTAAACCAGCAATGCCAATGGCTGGTTTGGCATCTGCCTTACTCGTTGTCGCAAACACCGGTCCAATACCAATATTATCAATACCATTCAAACCAGTGATACGGTCATATTCAGATTGGGTTGACACGGAGACCCCAACAAATAATGGTTGACTAGCTTGAATGTTTTTTTCAATATCGCCATCTCCTTGACCAAAGTGCACACCATCTGCTTTGATAGCATGTGCTAAGTCAATATCATCATCGATAACCAGGGGTACTTGATACTGGGTTGTGAGTTCACGTACACGTTGCGCAACACGTCGTTTATCTGATCCCGTTAATGAACCAGGCCCTTTCTCACGATATTGAAATAAAGTAATACCATTAGCCAATGCCTGTGTTAAAACCTCAAAGAAAACTGCCTCACTAGCCACATTTTGTGTACCTAAGATAAAGTATCTTGCCAACATGTCTTGTTTAAAGATCATCTAAAACCTCCGGTTGATTGATGCTTCTCACTGGCGCTGAATGATTTAACGGTCCGTGTCCATGTCCCACATAGATACCATCCCGAATAGTCGCATCTACATAAGCTTTAGCGGTAATAATGGCATTTTTAAGCGTTTTCCCCAAGGCGAGTTGAGCAGTAATCGCTGCTGAAATCGTATCTCCTGTGCCGTGCGTTCTGACTGTATCAACTCGTTGACTTTTCATCCAGAAATGCTCACCATTCTCAAGTAACACATAATCATATACATTTTTTTCATTGCCGTGTCCACCTTTGAGTAACACATTTTTAGCACCAAGTTCTTGAATTCGTTTCGCTACATCAGCAACATCTTCGTGTGTCTTAATTTGACTATGCGCTAATACCTCAGCTTCAGGTAAATTAGGTGTTACCAGGGTTGCTAAGGGTAATAAATCACTTATGACTGCATCAATAGCCTGCTCAGTTAATAAGCGAGCACCACCTTTAGCAATCATTACTGGATCTAAAATATAGTCTCCAAAATCATGCTTTTCAATGGCCGCTGCTACCGTGTGAACAGTTATCGCATCACCCAGCATACCCGTTTTAAAAGCACTAATTTTCAAGTCACTGCCCACAGATGTTAGTTGTTGTGTCACCATATTTGGCGTCAGCATTTGAACTTGCTGAACACCAAAGGTATTTTGGGCGGTAACAGATACAACCACGTTCGCGCCGTATACATGCTGTGCAAAAAATGTTTTTAAATCAGCGGACATACCTGCGCCACCACTGGAATCTGTACCAGCAATGGTCATCACTTGTGGGGTTTCATTAGCCATTTTTAACCTCCAACTGTATAAATGCTTCTAATTCATCCTGCTTAATTAAATATAATTCATCCAACACTTGATTAGCAAAATATCCAGGTGTCTTTACTTTTTGACTTGCTCTCACACCTGCCAACTTCATCATTGCCATAGCACGAGCAGTGTTCTCTACGGTGACAGCATCACTATTAAACATCCCCACTAAAGCAGATAAAGCATCACCTGTACCAACGTTTGTTGCTAAAAGCGGTACGTCAACAGCAATAATTTGAGTTGTATGCCCGTCACTAATCACATCTGTTTGACCACTAAGTGCAATGATAGCACCCGTCTTTTGTGCAGCCAGGCTGGCGATCTTTTGGACATCACCACTACCTGTAGCATCAATGCCATGACTCGTAAAATCAATTCCTGCAAACCACGCGATTTCGGCAGCGTTACCACGAATAACATTAACTTGTGATTCAGTCATCACAGCTTTAACTGGCACACTTCTTGAGGGGATGCCAACAGCAACAGGATCCAAAACCACAACTTTTTTGGCTTGATTAGCTATTTGAATGAGTTTAATTGTTTCAGGTAGCTCTGACCGTCTCCAAGTCCCTGTATTGACGACCACAGCATTACTGATAGCTACCAAGTCATTAAACTCGTCAATTTCACGTGCCATAATTGGTGAACCACCCACAACGTTAACAACATTAGCAACAAATTGTGGTGTCACATAATTTGCATAATTAAAGACTAACGGTGTTTGCGCTTTTAACTCTAATAAATTCATTATTTTATTATCCTTTAATTTTTCGTTATCTGATTACGTCTGTTTCACTGTAATTTGTCTAATATTTTAGTTTGTTTCATAAACTTTAAAAAGATATATCCCAACACCGCGCCAACAACGGCTGCCGGCAAAAAGAATGGAATATAAAAATAAATACTTGGTACTTTAGCGTGGTACAGAAAGTTCATCACTGGTACTGAAACAATGGCTGAAACGACCCCTGTCCCAATGATTTCGCCAATAACTACTGCAATATATTTTCCCGTCATGCGATATAATACACCTCCCATAGCGGCACCAAATATGGCCCCAACAATGGCTAAAATCGTGCGACCAGCCAAAATCATACGCAACCCACCTGTTAAAAATGCGATAGCAACCGCATACCATGGTCCGAGAATGACGACTGTTATAACATTAAAAAAGTGTTGAAAAGGTGCCATATTAGGCAACACCACAACGCTTGACGTTGCAAATGATAAAGCCGTGATAACGCCGGCCAATGCGAGTTTACGCAAGACCTTATTCGTTCCTATACCCTGTTTTGTTTCCAAAATAATCTCCTCTTGTCTAAAAATGGTTCGTCCCTTTTGACATAAAAAAAACTGTTGCCTGATTTTCACAAAGGAAAAACAGTCAACAGTTATGAAAATAGGCATCAAAATGCTGCAATTTAACATATGTTAACGTATCTCCCTTCGCACGCATTACCGCGATCAGGTTCAATGAGTATTTCTCAGCCAAAGGCACCCCAGATAAAAATATTAGTTTATGCATTTATTGTAGACCAGAATGGTGCCCTGTGCAAGAGGAAATTATCCCCACCATGTTTTATCATCAAAATCCCGCATTTGATGTGTCAGTGATAATTGTTGCGCTGATGTAACATGCGTATAACTTGTGGTATAGGGATTTTTCATTAATTTTTTCATTTGAATGAATTGATCACTCAACAAATAATTAGCCAAGGTGGCATGATCAGGCCAAAAGCTCCACAACATGAACTCAGCCTTACCTTGGCTATTTTGTGCCAAGATAGTATGATCAGGTATCAATTGCGCAATCAGTTCGTCTTGGTGACCTTTAGTTTGAAAGGCTATTTGATGTATCACTTGACCTTGCAATAAGCCAGAGATAATCACGCTATCAAAACTAATGGGGCGTTGAAACTTGTTGACTAAATCCGAATCATCTAAAATTAACATATTTGTGCCTGCAAGTTGCGACTCTTTGGCCAAATAAAAACAGGTTGCTTGATGCGCTGATTGTAAAGCTAAAAGTTCGGCCGGTTCTTGTTCCGGTGCTAACACTAAATTAATTTTCATAAAAAAGGCTCCTTCAGTGCGTTGACAACATTTGGTGATAGTCGTGTTTGATTTGATAAAATAAATGCTTGTACACCGGCAAATGTTGTCAAATCAATAGTTGTTATGACCAAATTTGCAGCGCTTAATTTTTTAGCAAAGGTAATGTCTGCTAAGGTGATTACCATCATACCCCAGATATCGTTCAAAAGTAGTGATTCCCATTGATTATTGAGTAAAGCTTCAGCCCGCTTAAACCGCATGTCTTTGTCAATAAAACTACGTAAATCTTTTGGATTTAATTTTTCAGCCATTTTAACCTCTTGTGTACCTTAATTAATGATGTTTGCGCTTAAAAACGCAATATTTGACCAAATGGTTCACGAATACTTAGCGTTTTTTGGGGCGGTAGCAACCAATATACGTGCCTAAATTTTGTTTTTGAAATGTTTTTTTCGCCTTCACCATCGGTTAAAATTAAGACAACGGTCTGCACCGGATTGAAATGGCGCTCCGCCAACGTATCAAAAATACATTGAAATGTTGTGCCACCACCTGCATGTCGCACCCACTTTGTCACTTTTTTAATATCGTGAACCTGCGTATCAAAAGAAAATACCCGCACATCAGCATCAAGTTGTTGCGTGAGTTGTAAAACTGTGGCCAACATCTGTCCTGCCTGCTGGTTAGAAATCGAGGCAGAATTATCAATAAAAACGGCAACCTGTGCATCATATGTACTAATCTCGCCTACTAAATCTAAACGATAGGCTTGTCTGCGATTGAACCGTGAACGAGATTCCTGACGTTTATTAGGAATTTGACTTAGTCCTGTACGTAACACAGATCGCCAATGGCGTTTCGGTATAACAACTTCATCAATTTGTTGTTGAACACGACTATCGACTTGACCACGACCCAAAAGTTTAGTGTCTTCATCCGCTTTTTTAATCACCAACGCTAAGGCAGAAGCAGCTTCTTGAGTGGCTTCTCCGATATTGGACCAACCATCGTGCCCATCAACATTATCTTGACCCAAAGAGGATGCATTGTCAAATAATTTGGCAATAAGCGCTATATACGTTGCTGAATCTTCATGTACGGGTAATAGTTTACCAGACATATCAAAAATGGTTTGTAACGTCATAGCGTGCGGTAATTCACCCAGCGCTTGCGGTAAATACTGGTTAACAGCAATATCTGTACCAATATCGATTACTTTGTTTTGTTGCCGTTCTTTTGCGTAACGTAGTGGATGTTGCCAAACAACATGCAGGGCTTCATGTGCCAATGCTAAAGCAATTTGTTTATGATTTGTCAATAATCGCGTCAGTATTTCAGGGTTGATTACCAAAAACCAGTGATGGTCTTGCCACTTTAATGACAACGCATTTGGTGCTGTGAAATCATTTTCTCGGGACAAATTCATAATAATATTACCATACAAAGGTGACTCATCTAGTAATGTTTTGATACCGTCAATAATCAGATTGTTCTTTTGGTTGCTATTCATCGTGTTGCGATGTCCATAATCTGCTGATACAAAACGTTGGCATAGTGCGCCTTTGAAGCATATAAATCATCTAAAATAGGCGCACTCGTCATTTGTTTTACCAATGCATATTGACCATCTGGGGCCATCATGCTTAACAACGCACTAAACCGACCAGCACGATCATTTGCAGTCATGTCTGCAGTCATGTCTGCAGTCAATAATAACGTTTTCATCACAGTAGCTTTTTGTATTTCCGACATCTCTTGGAATTTTGCCCGAATGCTTATTGGTAATTGTGGACCCGCTGGTAATGACTCGAAAACATCGTTTGCTGTCAAACTTGGTCGATGATCCCGTACAAAGTTAACAAATTGTATCGCAACAGCCTGCCCTAAATCACCGGCAACAATATCAAATAATAGCTCATCTTGGAATTTTTGAGATAATTTATGCAATTCGTATAAATTATCAGACAGGCGTTGCCATGCACGGGGTGTCGGATTAAGATCGTCACTTCGCATATCAGGGTACAACAATTCAGCATTTTCAGCAATAAATTGTTGTACCAACTCATGAATATTTTGACGTGGGTTGCCCTTTTTTGCCCAAGCCAACCAATCTGTAACAGACACCGACATTACAAGACGTGTGGTACGGTCTTTAATCGCTGCGTCAGATGTTTGTACAGCATATTCAGATTCTTCAAACCCTGCCATCGTATCATCTGGATTTTCGGCTAAAATAAGGTTCACATTTGATGGTAAAATTAAATCATTAATTTGGCGCTGTAATACCAAATTCATTAATTCGCCTTGCACCGCTTGTGAGCCACGGTTAAATTCATCTAAAAACCAAATAATTGGTTGGTTTGGGTGACGTTCGGCTTGCTGAATAATTTGAATCACTGTATGTGTATAACCAAATTTCACATCAGCTAATTGACCATAATTTTTTGTCGTTAGAAAGGCGGATGCCGTTAGAGGGGGAATAGGAATCGCCAAATCGCCCTTCTCTGACAATGATACAACTGTTGTAAATAATTTAGCGTTTAATTTTTTAGCTAAATCAAACACTAAGGCAGATTTACCAATCCCAGCTTCCCCAACAATTGTTGGTACGTTACCACCTTGTAGGATTAAAGGTACAGCAGTTAATAGTTGTTGATAGGATAATGACATTAATAACCTCACTTTTTCTTATATCAATTTTACCGCTTCTACGCGTTTCATGCTAAAATAAAAGCATGACAAAACTATTAATTCTCGGCGCTAATGGCCAAATTGCAAAACTTGTTGTGCCTATGTTAGCAGAAACCGACACACAAATAACATTAACATCACTTCATGCTCGCCCGACTAAAGGCATTAAAGCGCTTGACGCTGTTAATGAAGATGCGATGATGGTAGCCCTTAAAGACATCGATATCGTTTATGCGAACATTGGTGCGGAAGGCCGGCAAAAAGCCGCTGCTAACAGTGTCGTTAATGCGATGCATGCTGCTGGTGTGAAGCGACTCATATGGGTAGCAACGATTGGCGTACATAATGAGCTTTCCGATGACAAAAAAGATTTGTGGGCTAATATATTAGGCACAGTGGATAACGAAAACACTTATATGGGCGATCAGGCAGCAGCCGTTTCGCGTATTGAGCATTCTGCACTGGACTACACAATTATTCGTCCTAATGAACTGATTGATGATAATATCATGCAAAATCTTCATGTTCAAATAGCACGCGATGAGCTTGTTGTTGGTGGCCCAATCACCCGTACTAGTGTAGCTGAATTTATTACAAAAATACTTTTAAATCCTGAAACCTATGTTGGTGATTCTGTCGCCATATCAGACACAATCAATTAATCTAAAAGAAGTCAAATACCCTGTGAGGTATTTGACTTCTTTTTAATAACTACTGATTAAAATGACCATCAGCAATTTGTGATAATGTCTCTCGAGAAGGAATAAAAAAGAGTTGCCCAGATAATATCTCTGAAAATTTCAATAAAAAGTCAGATTGATCTAACATATTTTGCAGCATGCCTTTAGTAATTGACCAATGTCTTGCATAACCTATGAAATAGGTGCCAGTTTGTCCAGCAGCAGGATTTGAAAATGGCACATTCATGCGAATGATTTTTTGCTCTTCGCCGTCTTTTTCAAATTTGGAAGCAACATTATGGGCATTACTAAACTTATCCTCATCTTCAAGCTCAATATCTGTAAACTTTTCGCGACCAACTGCCTTTTCTTGGTCTTCCGTTTTGAGGTGGTTCCAAAAATCCATATGATGTTGCCATTTTTGTCCAAAAGCATATGATCCATTGATAAATTGTTGATCTTCGTCACCAATCAATGCATAAGCGGCTGAATCCTCAACTCCTGGTGCTTCGGTACCATCTATAAAACCAATAATTGCACGACCTTCAAAATAACGAAAGCCCTTGGTTTCGTCAACAACAGTTGTGATTGATTTTAAAAATCGCATAAACTGCGTTTGCGCCTCATATACGACAGCCTCATTACTCGCTCTAATATGAAAAAACAAATCGCCATCTGTTGCAGGCATGCTGTACTCCGGCCCACTCAACGTTTGGTAAGTCTCCAACTCATGCGGTTTAGGTTGATTTGGAAATAAGTAATCCCAAGCATGGTTACTAAATCCAAAAGCAACCTTTAGCCCTGACACAGCTGTTAAATGTGAGTCCCTAATACGTAGCGATCTAATAATTGCCTGTGATCGGTCCGCAAACTCTTGTATCGCTTCCTGTGCTGCTTTTTGGTTATCTCGATTTAATTTTAAAACCGTAAATTGAACATGTTCACCAGCATCTTTCCACACATCTTGCGCCTTATCTGGATTGATTGACATATTTTCCCCCGTTATCTAAATGTGATATAAGTCTATTCTATGATGTAAATGACATTTAATCAAGAATAATTCTAAATTAAAAAACATATTATTATAAATACGTTATCTATAACTATATGATCAACATAAAAACGCAGGGATTAATTATTTTCAAAATACAAATAATTAATCCCTGCGTTAACCAACATATTTATTTGTTACGACTATTTTGTATCTGGTTTAGCTTCGACGTATTTCCAGTAAGCATCAATAATTTGTGCTGCTATTTTACCATTCGTGCCATCCAAATAATTATTCATTCCAGGTATTGCTAACGCCATAGCCATTGGTTGACCTGGTACATAAGCAACCATTGACTCTGTAAAAGTGTCATGGCCATTTGTTTTCGTTTCTGCTGTACCAGTTTTTGCATATACATGTGGGGTCAATTTATGCAAATCTGATCCGCCTGTATTCCAGGCATCTGATCCATTAGCCACACGGTTCATACCAGATTTGATTGTATCCCATTCACCAGAATCTAAATTGACTTGACCTTGCACTGATGGTGACGCTGTCCAAACCGTTTTTTGTTTATCACTGTTTGGTTGACTCTGTAACACCGAGCCAACAACATGTGGTGCCACAAGATAACCACCGTTTGCAATTGTTGACACATAGCGTGCTAGTTGTAAAGTCGTATATGAATCATACTGTCCAAAAGACTCATACAAATATTTACCCTGTGCCTCACCAGTAGTTGGTCCGCGATAACCGGCCGTTTCACCATCAATATCAATGCCCGTCTTAGTTCCTAAGCCAAACTGGCCTAATCCATTACGCAACGTTTGAAAAGCGTCAGCTCGCAACCCCAATGGTGCGCCTGGACTATAAGTTTGCCCACCAATTTTCATTCCCAATTGCACAAAATACGTGTTGGATGATCGTTCTAACGCTGTTTGCGCATCAACTGGTATTGGCGTACCAGCTTTGTTCCAATAAGAAGTAATTTCTTGTGTGCCTTGAATTTTAATCCCTTGATCCGAGAGCACCGTGTTATCTTGCGAAATAACGCCCTTTTGAAAGGCAGTCGCCAGTACAGCTGGCTTAACAACTGATCCCATAACAATCGCTGCATTCATATTGCCAAGCGGATTAGCTGTTTTTTTACCTGTTGCATAGTCACGACTAACGCCGCCCATTGCATACACACCACCAGTATAAGGATTAATCACTGTTGCATATGCCCCTTCAACATCACCAGCAGGCAAGTTATCCTCTAATATCTTCTGAACAGCATTTTGATATTGTGCGTTAATGGTTAACTTAACATTGTCCCCCGCTTGTCCATTATACTTGATTTGAGAAGACTTGACTTGTCCGTCACTACCAGTTGTCACAAGCGTTTGCGAAGAAGAGCCCTTTAGAATAGATTCATAACCCTTCTCCAAACTCGAATTCCCCACGGGTTCGTTTTGTGAATAACCTTGTGCAAGTAGCGTATGTAATCGGTCTTCAGGTAAGCCAGTTGCTTCATTCGTCACTGTACCGACTAAGGATTTAAACTCTGTTCCTTCTGGATATTGGCGCGACCAACTCGTACCAAGTTTAATACCAGGAAACTCACTCAAGTGCTCCCCAATTTCTGCTAATTCATTATTAGTCACATCTGATTCTTTAATAAAAGTCGTAGACAACGTATACGCCCCACTCATACGTTGAAAAATCATAGCCGCATTTGAATCTACATGATCAGCCAAATGATGTTTTTGAACATACGCGACTTGATAATTATTGATTTGATCTGGCGTTAGCGCAATTTTGTCATCTTTATGCGCTTTTGTAATTTTTTTAGATATTTTTTCGTTATTAGCTTTGCTAGCCAAATAAAAATCAACTTTTGAACGTTCACTCAGGCGTTTTGTATCAACCGTCATCAATTTACTTAATTTAATGGCTGTTTGACGCATAGTGAGCCCAGTAACTGACGTCCCACGTGTAAAAGTAATGGCGGCCTGAGCTTTGTTACCAGCAATCACACGACCTGTTGAATCGTAAAACATACCACGTGGTGTGTTTCCTTTTTCAATTGTTTCATCATTTCGGTTAACTTCACTTTGGTAATAAGCACCTTGTTTAATCGTTAAAAAAGCTAACTGAACGATTAATGCAATCATCAATGTCAGTGAGATACCGAGTAATATATTCAAACGAACAGGCAAATTTGCACTGGCGTTATTTTTTTTATCACGATCTTCTAGGTAAGGATTACGTTGCATGTTTGACCCCAATTTATCAATAAACTATCTATTTAGATTACCACAAATACAGTTTTTGCGCTAAAATTACAGGAAAAATTTGGTATATTAGTAACATGAGTAAAAAACAATTCTTCATCTCACCATTAGCCTTTAGTTTTTGGCTGCCTTTGTTACTCATGTTAGGGTATTTTGTTTACCGTGGCATGACCCCTTTTGGCAGCAATTCCATTCTAACTGTTGACCTAGGTCAACAGTACATCGATCAATTTGCTATGTTTAAGCACACCTTATTATCACATCCAAGCAGTTTTTTTTATTCTTTTAGCAATGCTTTAGGTGGTGATATGATTGGCGAATGGGCGTATTATTTGATGAGTCCATTTAATCTCATTTATCTCTTTATTCCTATTATACAATTACCTGCCGCCATTTTATTAGTGACTGTTTTAAAATTTGGTATGGCTGGCCTTTCAATGGCCTATCTTATAAAAAAACTTAAGCTACAAAGTGGTTACTATATCACGTTATTTGCTATTAATTATGCGCTTTCTGGTTGGTTCATTGCAAACGATCTTAATTTATTGTGGTTAGATGCTGCTATCTTACTCCCTTTTCTCATTTTGCAACTAGAAAATCTTTTTCACCGCTCAACTTGGTGGCGATATGCTGTTGTTCTAGCTTTAACAATTATCAGTAACTATTACATTGGGTACATGATTGCCATTTTTATCATGATCTACTTTATTTGGCGCATCACGTGGCCCAATCAATTACGATCACGGTGGCATATCTTTAAACAGTTTGTTTTAGGAAGCCTCACAGGGGGTGCGTTGAGCGCTTGGCTCATACTCCCAACCTATTACCAATTAAAGTTAGGAAAATCACAATATAATTCTGACTGGTCTCTAAAATTCGATAATAATCCTGTCAAACTTTTGCTCAAACTCATTCCTGGTAGCTTTGATTTTAATCAAATGCAGACAGGGCAAGCTAATTATTACGTTTCTGCCTTTATCTTAATCACACTCATCACTTTTTTTACCACAAAAATTTTGCGTTGGCACGTTAAACTTGGTGGTACAATTATTCTTATTTTCTTATTTCTAGCGACAACATGGGCTCCTCTAACGTTGCTATTTCATGGTTTTCAATATCCAGTATGGTATCCCTATCGATTTAGTTTTATCATTAGCTTTTTCATCATTTATCTAGCAGCATTATCGTGGCAGCCTACTTGGCAACCAGGTTTAAAGACGATACTATCCTTGCTCATCGCTTTAGCTTGTTTTGGTAGTTATGCGCTAATTGTTGACCACAATGTTGCTTATATTAATCAACAAAACATTGCCATTTTTATAGGTATTTTTCTACTGACACTAGCACAACTGATGTTTAAACAACATGATCGGTTGTGGCTGCCATTTTTGATGTTACTCACAACTCTTTCTTTGACGGCTAATCTAGCCTTGTCTCTCAACCGGTTTTCTTATTTAACAAACACCGAATATCAAAATACGATAAAAGCCCTCAATACTGCTGATCACACGATTAAAAACGATAAGTCATGGTATCGTGTCGCACAGACATTTCAACGAACACGTGGCGATTCTATGATGCTTGATTATTATGGCGGCTCACATTTTAGCTCAGCTTTACCAAAAGTGACACCAAACTTTTTTGGTAATTTCGGTCAACCAGACGGCGATAATTATGTGGTTTACAGCAACGGTAGTCTCTTATCCGATGCATTGCTGGGAATGAAGTATATGATTACCCCAAATACGACGGCTTCTAATAAACCGGGCGAACCAAGCACGCATTTAATTGGTTATCGGCCAGACATAGCACACTATTTGTTAAAATCTGATTCGGATCAGGTTCGTGTTTGGCAGAACAAAAATGCGTTACCAATTGCTTTTGCCGCACATCAAGACGTGTTAAAAACAAAGATGCTACAGAATAATCCCCTTCAAAATCAAGGTAATATTTGGCAAGGGTTGTCTGGGGACACAAGTTCATCTGTCAACGTCGAAAATTTCCAGCAATCTATTGGTAAAAACGTCAACGCACCAACAGCCATCACAGGCGCAACATTGATTAAAAATGACAAGACAAAACCAGCACAATTAGATTTGAAATTCACACCAACCACTAATGACAGTTATTATCTAACGCTTGGTGCAGCCCTGCCAATTAAAAATTTTGATCTTCTGATTAATGGCAAAGTTATTACCCAGTTTAGTTCATACCGCCATACAGTTATTGTTAATCTCGCAACATATGCAAAAAACAAACCCCAAACAGTCACTGTCCGATTTAAACAGACCCAGGTACTTGTTTTAAATAACTTCACACTTTATCGAGTAGATAGTCATCAATTTAAAAATAACATTGCAACTTTAAAACAACATCCACTTCAAATAACTAGTCGTAACGAACGGAAAATTATTGGCAATATCACTACCACAGCTAAGCAACCCCTGATCATGACAACAATTCCTAATGTACCAGGTTGGCATGTGACGTTAGACGGTAAATCCGTGACCTCACAAAAAGTCGCAGATTATTTTCTAGCGGTTAAGACAACCCCCGGCAAACATAAAATCCAATTCAAATATACCTCACCCTTATTCTTAATTGGCAGTTGGATCTCATTTTTCGCATGCTTGCTCCTGATTATTTCTGCTATTCGTCATAAAAAGCTTGCAAGAAAGCGCTCTGCATGATATGCTCATTCTGCTTATTATTTGCAATAAAACTGCAATTTTGAAAGGAAACTGTTTTTATGTCAGAAGAAAAAGTATTTCCAATGACGGCCGAAGGCCGTGACAAACTACAAACTGAATTGGAAGACCTCATTACTAGACAACGCCCCGAAATTACAACAAGAATCCAAATAGCCCGTTCGTACGGCGATTTATCTGAAAACTCCGAATATCAATCAGCAAAAGATGAACAAGCTTTCGTAGAAGGTCGCATTCAAACTTTAAAAAAGATGATTGAAAACGCTGAAATTATTGACCCTAACGCAACAGCTGCTGATGAAGTGTCACTTGGTAAAACAGTTACATTTAAAGAGTTACCAGATGAAGAAGCTGAAACTTACGCTATCGTTGGTTCAACAGAATCAGATCCATTATCAGGAAAAATTTCAAATGAATCAGCCATGGCTGTGGCATTACTCGGTAAAAAAGTCGGTGACAAAGTTGCTGTTCCACTCCCTAGTGGCGAAAATATTACCGTTGAAATTTTGAAAGTTGAAAAATAATATCACACAAAAAAGGCTTGCTAAGAATGATGTGTACCCCGAAAGTTAATGTAACTCTCGGGGTACACATCAAATTGCAAGCCTTTTTACGTGGCACTAACCAGATAATAATTAGTTAGACAAAATTATTGATATTACCAATAATAATTGCGCCAACAACCACTAGTATTGTACCAGTAATGATCAATCTCATTTGGTAACTTGACTTCTTTTCACCTAATAAGTAAATACCACCAAATGTTGCCACGATAATACCTAACTGTGAAAATGTTGTTGCAATTGTTTGCCCGATTGCTGGGTTAGCAGCTGAAATGAACATGAAAATATTACCAACTGCCCAAACTAATCCTGTCAATATATTTTTCCAAGTTGGTTTGGCAAACATTTTATCTGCCTCTTTCAAAACGAAGATAACAATCAAAAATGCGCCAATCACTTGTCCAATAGCCTGTGGTCCGACGATTGCGGTCATATAATCGACGCCGCTATTCTTACTTTTAATATCATCTGAAATATAATTAATTTTGTTTAAAAAGTTGGGTAATACGAAGTAAATCATAAAGCCAACCGTTGAAATAGCCAAATAAATTAAGCCTTTTGTCATGCTTTTGGCCTGCGCTTGGCCAGCAATGCCAGAATTCAGAGCTTTATCACGCGCTGAGATTAAAGTTGCACCAACCACAACGGCTGCAATAGAAATGATTCCTATCACCCACATTTTACCCGTTTTCCAATCACCTAAAACAACGGCTGCCATTAAAGCGTTAGCAACAATCTGTCCTGCAGTAGATAATGGAATAGCTAGTGAAACACCTAAATCTTTAATAGCCAAAAATTGTCCTGCTGTTCCGACAGCCCAGACTAGCCCCGACAAAATACCAACGGTCCAAATTTCACGTCCCATATAGGCATGATTTGGCATCACATATAAGAACATTGTCCCCAAACCAAAGATAAGCGCACCAAAGGTCATCCCCAAAGTTTGTTGTGCAGCAGATCCCCCCATTTTTGTATTAACAAGGCCAACTGATCCCCACGCCAGTGCTGGTACTAATGCTAGTAAAATTGCTAAATTCATAATTGGTAAAACTCCTTCTTCGTACAGTGTCTTACTAACACCGTTTTTAACACTATTCATTGTACAATAATGAAAACGTTTACACAACCCCTTTTTAAAATTTCTGTAAACGTTTTCATCATTGTCATTGTGGGTTTCATCACAATAATCAAATATATAAATAAAAAGCGCGTTAACACACACTTTTCATCAATGATTATTTATTTAAGATACCCAAGAATTTTACCTTTTATTTGCCCGGTACAAACACTAAACGCTCAGTTCCAGGGTTATCCCATAATGTCGCTACTTGTGATAAATAAACTGCTTGCGCTTTGAATTCAAATGGCTGCGCTTGCTCTGATATTAGAATTTCTTCCAATGACTGAATAACTGCACGAGCACCCACAGAACCTTGACCAGATCCTATTAATTGTAATCGTACGGCACGGAATGCAGCCCCTGGGATAGGAGATATTTGTCCAGAAGAACTACCAATTTCAACCCATTTCAATTCTTGCCCATCGTGCATACGATGCGGAATAATAGCAGTCATCACATTAGCCGCGACATTCCCCCACAAATAATCCAAAATGATATCAATATCTTTTCCAGCTACGGCTAATTTTTCCTGATATGCATGAACATCATCTGCTATTGAAATCGTTTGTGTAGCACCTAGTTGTTTTAACGCAGCCAATTTAGTGGCGTTACGCCCCACAGCTATGATTTCAGAGGCACCTAACCTTTTAGCAATCTGGACAGCTAAAGCGCCAGCATTCCCTGTTGCGAACAGGATCATCACTTTTTGACCTCTTTTAAAATCTGCACGATACTTTAGAGCCATCCAAGACGACAATGCTGGATTCATCATCCCAGCAATTTTTACATCATCTAATGCATCATCCACTGTCACCCAATGCCCTCTTGCAATCGCAACTTGTTCTGCAAAGGTGCCGTTACCGACAAAAAATACCTTTTGCCCATTAGACAAATGCCCTACCCCATCAACCCCAGGTATCATTGGTAGCACACTTTTTTCTGCATAATGCGATCCATCAGCACCACTACGTGCGCGATTAGACAAAGCTGATGCTGTAACGTTCACTACGACTTGATTTTTTTCCAGTATTGGATTAGCATAATTTTCTTTATATTGAGGCCCAAAATTAAAATTTTCAACTACTGCCGCTTTCATGACTGATCTCCTTTTTAATTGTTTTTTATTTACCGGTAATGTAAAATAAGTATATATCATCTAAACCACAAAATCAATATTTATTACAGGTAATAAAAAAATGGAAAAATATGAACAACTCGAACAGTTAAAAAAAATCATTCATGCGACTCATGATTCTGGCGATTCCGAACAACAATGGTTTATGTCACATGCACACTCCCAGGATACACGACAATTCATTCAAAATCATAGACATTTAACACACTCAGAATTACAAATTTTAAGTCATTTGAGTGACTACGATAACGCGACGCCTTTCAAAATATTACAAACTGACTCAACTTTATCTCAAGGCATGCTGTCACGCTACATCAATCGCCTATCACGTCAACTTTTAATTGAAAAATATCACCCAGCACATAATAAAAAAGAAATTTTTCTGAAACCCACATCGTTAGGTTACGAAATTGGCACATTGCACACCGAATTACACCAAAAAATCAAAGAAAAAGAAACACGCATTTTAGCTGACTACAGTAACGCTGATATTAATAATATGGTCGAAATCGTTACAGCCCTACTCAATGCACATAAAGATTTTTAACACAAAGTTCCCAATATCCGCTTCTTGACGACCTCTATTTTTAATTTATTTGAATATTTAGACATAAAAAACCCCGAAAGCTACTTTCTCTTTCGGGGTACACATCATTTCTGAACAGATTTTTATTCTGTTCAGTTCACACAATTAAAATGTGAGTGACTTTTAAAATGACTTATTTATCATAACGTTGCATGTTCCAAGTTTCAATAACATTAATTAGCAGTTTTGTATAATTTACGTCTGTTGCATAATGGTTATCATAAAGTGCTTCTGCAGCTTGTTTATAATTTTTAGCTGCTATAACATCTTTAAATTGGTCTGGGTTCCAGGTGTTACCATTAACAATTGTTTCAGCATGCTCACGCATACTGTCTTTCCAACTATCATAGACCGCAAAACGAGCCTTCTGCGTCTCTGGTTTACCATCTACATACTCTGTTGTATCCAGTACAACAGATTTTCCTGGTGTCTCATCTTGTGTTTTAACACCATAAAAGTTATTGTACTTTGAGGACAATTTTGAATTGTCCCAGTTAGACTCATGCGCTGCCTGTGCAATCGAAACAGATGCTAAAAGACCATATTTCTTTGACAATTCTTGTGCATAAGGGGCAATTTTTTTAACAAAAGCTAATCGGCGTTCAAATTCAGATTTACCAGATGTTGCGAGTAATGCCATAACATTTGGCGTTGGTAATCCGTTAGATTTCAACGTGTTATAATATGGTTTCATTGTATTGTTAGATGTTTCTAATAATATTGAAACAACTTCTTTGGCTGTTTTAGCATTATGGACGTCAAATGCCTGCGGATAGACATAATCAAGTAATTTACCTGATTTTGTATTAGATTTTTGGACACCCAATAATAAATCAGGATATTTTTTAGACATTTCAGCAATTAACGCCTTATTGTCGAAGGCAGAAGTAATATCTTGTTCAGAAACACCCTTAACCTGTGTCGCTATGTTTCTTGCTACTTGATCCGCTGATTGTCCAACTGCCACAAAAACATAACCCTTTGCCAGTTTTGGTGCCGCTGCTGGTCCACTCGCCATTTGCTCAAAAATTAATGGGATTGTTTGAGAAGGCGATAGTTGGTACGTACCTGCCTGTAACTTTTCTGCACCTTGAGACATAGCGTACTTATAAAAGTACTTACTGCTTTTAATTATCTTCTTATCTTCAAGTATCTGTCCCATCTGCGATGGTGTTGCACCTGCAGTAATTTGAACTGTTTTAAACGTTGTATCCTTAGGATCCAATGCTGCGTTCTTATCCGTTAACAGATTTTTTGCACCAAATATAAGACCAATTAACACAAGAATTAATAAAATAAATGCAATTAGTCGATTTCTTCTACCACGCCCTTTTTTACGCTTATTGCCTGGCTTTTGATTATTTAATGTACGCTGTGCTGCATCTAATGATTCTGCAGCTTTAATTTCGTGTTGATGTCGTGCTTTTCTGGATTCCATGATTGACCTCTAAAATTGTCATTATATATTAAAGCGACTAGTATATTAAACACTAGCCGTCCTTATATTCTATCATATTTTTTATCCGAAAGACTAAAAGATGTTACTTCAACGCCTCAACATCACGTGCAATCATTAGTTCTTCATTTGTTGGAATAAGTAATGCCTTAACACGTGAGCTGCTGGTTGAAATTTCAATTTCTTGACCACGAGTCTGGTTCGCATCGGTGTCTAGTTCAATACCAAAGTAACTTAATCGGTCAATAATCATTTGTCGAATGGGTGCCGAATTTTCACCAATACCGGCAGTGAATACAAGCGCATCAACACCACCCATTTCCGCAATATACTGCCCCACATATTTGATAATACGATTAACAAATATTTTCACAGCTAATTTAGCATGATCATTTGTGTCTTGTACATCTAACAAGTCGCGCATATCTGAAGAGATTGTTGATAATCCGAGTAAACCAGACTTCTTATTTAGAATAGTCAGCATCTCGTCGTTAGTTAATCCTTCGCGCTCTTGAATATAATAAACTAACGATGCATCAACATCACCAGAACGTGTTGCCATTGTCACGCCAGCAAGTGGTGAAAATCCCATTGATGTATCTAATGACTTACCATCTTTAACAGCAGTAATTGAGGCCCCAGCACCTAAGTGCAAGGTGATTAACTTCAAACTTGATAAATCCTTACCCATCATGTCAGCTGCACGAGCAGCAACATATCGGTGAGAAGTACCATGGGCACCATATTTACGCGCACCATAGCGCGTGTAATACTCATATGGTAATGAATACAGGTAATTCTCTTCGGGCATAGACTGGTGGAACGACGTGTCAAATACCGCAACAGATAATGCGTCAGGTAATAGCTTTTGAAAAGCACGTATGCCCATTGCATTGGCTGGATTATGTAATGGTGCATAATCAGCTAAACGATCTATTTTTTCTAAGACTGAATCAGTGACAACAACTGAATGATTGAACCATTCACCACCTGCAACCACTCGGTGCCCCACACCGGTGATTTCATTGAAGTCTTGTATAATGCCAAGATCTGTCAATTTTTGTAGCATGAAGTTAATCGCTTGTTGATGGTCCTTAATTGCAAGTACATTTTCATACTTTTTGCCTTTACCATTCTTGGATAAGGTGACATGCTCATCATCTTCTTCTAGATGACCAATCAGCCTTTCTCCTTGAACGTCTGCACCGTACTTGATTGTCACAATAGCGTCGTCCATACCTATTCTTTCGATGACACCTTGTGCGATTACTTGTTCAGCTGGCATTTCTAATAATTGAAATTTTAATGATGAACTACCTGCATTAACAGCCATTGTCTTAGCCATGATTCTATTTTTACCTGTCTTTCTTAAACGCGTTTGTATTAACTACATGTTAAAAAATATAGGGTACTTTGAGGATATTTCTGTCCAGGCGCCTTACATCTCAATGCCATGTGGTAGCATTACGCTCTGTCTTGTTCTTTATTAAGTTTAACCCAAGCTGCAATTTCTTGCAAAAAACTTTTCAATGCATCGATGTCTTTTAAATTAGGATACTGTCCCATAAGCACTTCACTCTTGGGTCCGACACCCTTCTTACGAAGAACTAAAATTGCTTTTGCTGCCCGTTGATCTTTAAAAAAATCATTAGGTAATTGCAAAAATGCTTTTAACTGCGCTTTTTGAGTAACAAATTGTAATATTTTTTTTGCATGAGCGCCTGACAAAACGTTTGCTGGTACAATCAAATATACCCAGCCATCTTCAGTTACAAAATCCAAGCTCTTTTCAATTAAAAGATGATGCGTTAGTGAACGACCATCGGTAGCACGCGTTTCATAACTACTTGATGGCACTAATGGATAGTACCCTATCGGTAAATCTGCAATAACTGCTTTAGCTTTTGGTGTCTCATCTATTGCAATGACATCTTCTTGATAGAATTCAGTCGTGCCTTGGTTTAATAACTGATCAACAGCGGTGGCTAAAGCTAATTGCGTGTCATCATTATCAATGCCTACCCGATTGACAGTTATATCATGCATTAATAATACATCATTAATCGTGTTGAGTAGATTACCAGACCCCACTGTTAAGTCTAGGATTGTATCGCCATTTGATAAATCAGCTGTTTGCAACAAAAAATCAGCCAGCAAATAACCCAAACCATCGGGTGTTAATTGATGATTTGCTTGTAACTTATCGTCACGATTGGCTTTTAAAATAGCCAACTGCAATATTTTGCGTAAATCACCTCGCGCAATATGTGACCAATCAACTGTATTTATTGCTTGGCTAATCTCTTGGGTTACTTCAGCTGTAGGTTTACCAAGTTCATGGTGTATACTACCAGCTTGGACATCTTCTATTATTTCAATCAAGGCATCAGTGATACTCACGTCCATATCCTGTGCTAATGCCTGCATACTTGTTGTTAAGGCATCAAAACCTTGTGCTATTTTTTCTTGTGTCATAGCCTTATTTTAGCGTTTTTTCACAAGGTTTTCAAGGCGTTTTCACAAGTAGTTCCCTAACATATGTTTTATTTCCCATCTTGATGAGAATATCTTTTTCAACAATGATTATCTGAGCGTTTTCTATTTTTAAATCAGTTTGCTTATTTTCATGATAGGTCAAACTAGCTTTCAATTGTATTGTCTCTATCTTTGCTAACGTAATCATTTTAGCACGTGCACCTAATTGCGCATTAAACGCTGCAGTTTGCAACACGAAAAGTCCGCCAAGCATACCCAACATGATAATTGCTGAAACGAAAATAGCGCCTGAGCGAGGTTTATTCATGCGGCTTTTCTCTTTTGAGGTGCATGATACCCACTACCTTTTGATCATTTTCAGATACAATTTCCAGTTTTAAATAGCTCTGGAAATCCACAACGTTCAACGCTTTGATATCACGTAATAAAATAATTTGCCCTGCACCGTCTGCTGATAATTGTAATTTGTTTTTATAGACTGTCAAATTCATTTTTTTCCCTTCACTATTATTTAAGCGGACACTATGTGAATCAGTTGTTATCATCGTGTATTTCTGCGTTTCAACCTGTCTTATAGCAGTTTGAAATGATACATCTAAAGGTAGACTAACTTGTGTTTTTAGTAAGGGTAGGCTAAATTGTATTGTCAATAAAATGAGCGAGGTGATAATCAATGCGATTAGGGATTCAATTAATGTAAATGCAGTATGCCTATTTTTTGGCATAATCATACCACGCTTCCAAAGCATTAATCCGTTCTTGTGTTGCTTCTTGATACTGTTTTTTTAATCGTATGTCATGATGGTTAAAATCTTTTAATTGTTCATATTCAAAACAAAGCGCTGTACTGACTAATATTAATGTGACCAAGGCCTCGGCGAGTACAAATCCTGCTTTACGTTTTTTCAATACGATAGTCACCACCCCCTAAATTAAAAATAAGTTTCAATGTTTTTTGATTACTGGTTAATGTTATTGTGATCGGCGCAACATAGCCTGTTTTTAAAATGCGTATACTTTTAGGTGAAGCATTTTGATAACCGCTTGGGTATTTAATAATCTCACGGCCAAAAGATATGGTCTGTGCCTCAAAGTGAACCACCTGTGTTTTTTGCTCCTGTTGCGCAGTTAATCGAGCGTGCTGCCACTGTGATTTAAAAGTTGCTTCCCATTGATTGATATGCTCTGTTTGTGGTATCTTTGTACAACCCACCCATAACATACTTGACAAAACACCTAATACAATGAGCGATTCTAATAATGTAAATGCTTTATTTGTGTGCTTCATTGTGTGTAATTGTAATATTCAAATCTTTCACTTTTTGTGATTGCTTAGCCGTTAAGTAACCGCCAGATACCAGATCATTCATCGTTATTGACTGGTTTTCAGGATGTTCATTGGCGTAAAGGTCGATTTGCGTCTGTACTGTGGATACCATAGCGGTCGTGTGCGTTTCAACAGCCTTTTGACGTTGCATGTTTAAATTGGGCAAAATAAGCAACATCAGTAAGCTAATGATGAATAACACAATCGCTGCCTCGATTAATGTAAAGGCTTTCTTCGTTTTCTTAAAAAATTTCATTGATATAATCCTCCGATAGATTGATACATTGGTAATAACATTGACATGTACAAGCCAACAATGGCTATACCAATAATGCCAAAAAATAATGGTTGTAATGTGTTAATTAAACGATCAGTTTGTTGCATAAGCAACTGAAATTGTGTTTTTGCATAGTAAGACAAATACTTTGCAAGTTCTTTAGGTTTGTGACCACGTGAAAAATAGCCTGCTAATGATCGATTAAAATAAGGTTGTGCTAAAACATAGTTTTCAATCGTTTGCCCCTGTTTTAAACTGTTATGTGCATGATTCACAATTGCAAATACTGTTGATTTTAAGTTTTTGGGATTTGACTGAACCATTTCCTCCAAAATCTCTGGTACAGTTAACCCACTTGCTAGTAAAGTTGCCAGTTGTTGCGTGACCTGATAAGTCACTATGGTTTTAGCGATGGTACGAATAACAGGTATTTTGACTAAAATGATTAATCTTTGGCGTGCTGTTTTACGCTGCCATACGATGCCTAATCCCAATAATAAAAGACAAGCAATACCACCAAAAAAATAATTATAAGCATGATTTGACGTGGCAGATATTGTTGATCTATCTTGCCACTGATTTAAAATTGGATATAATAAATATTTCAACCCTACCAACATTGCACCAAGGATACTTAGCAAAATCAAAGGGTAGCGCATAACTTGCATCACTTTATTCTGTTGTTGTTGTAACTTAGCCAAGTTTTCTCCAATAGCGACGAGTGTTTCCGATAAATTACCATGTTGATCAGCTAGCTTCAGTTGGAGTAAAATTTGACTACTAACGTCTTTTTTCAGAATAATATGTAACGCTAATCCCCGATTCAAATCGCTTCTCACCTCTGTTAGCCATTGATACCACTTACTATGTGCACTCGCTAGAATATCCAGACTTTGTGATATGCTATAACCTGACTGCAATAACTCGCCTAGTTCTTGAAAAAATGAAATCTGATCTCGAATTTTAAAGCGTTTGGAACGTGTTAGCCGTTTCTGATGATATTTTTTGAGTTGATACAGCATGTTTTAAGACCTCCTGCCATTTTTTTGTAAATTTAGGGATTTGTTCGCCTTGCAATACACGATTAATAACCATTCCAGCTAGCATATCTATCATTGCTGCCTGTTGGTTATTAGTTGTTGGCACTAACCGTTGGTAGACAACACCAGACAACGCTGTCATTAATTGCTGTTTATCGACACCCAAATCCTGTAGACGTAGAATGACGTCTCGAGCAGACATTGCGTGAACAGTACTCAAAACAAGGTGACCACTCAAAGCTGCCTGTATGGCTGCTTTTGCTGTCGTTCCATCTCGAATTTCACCAACCAATAAGATTTCTGGACGATGGCGTAACGCAACTTTAATGAGATCATCATAATGTATACCTGCATCCTCATTAACTTGTAACTGTACAAATTTTGGTTGTTGAATCTCTACAGGGTCCTCTATGGTTAAAACTAATTTTTCATTTGATGCTTGTTCTAACAAACGATATAGCGTTGTTGTTTTTCCTGAACCAGTGGGTCCAGAAATCAAAAACAAGCCAGAACTGGGCAAAGATTGCTGTAGTTCTTCGAATTGTTTAGGTTCTAACCACTGTTGGTTGTTTTGTTGTTGATAAATGATTCTAAGTACAACTGTTTCTCGATTTAAAAAATCACCCACAGTGGATACACGTAGCCAAATGTTATCATGCTGAAAACGTCCTAGTTGCGGTCGACGTCGTTCAGAAATATTCATTTTAGCACGGTATTTAATTGCTGAAATCATCAGTTGCGCCTCTGTTTCACTGACGTTTTTAAACTCAAAAGCGTTGCCGTCAACGTGAAATTTAATGACATAACAATTATCAGAAATCGGTAGTATGTAAATATCGTTTGCTTGTTGCTTAATTGCTTCATCTATTATTTTGTTCATAGCCTATGCCTTTCAGGATCATTGACATAATACGTTTAACTTTTTATTTGCTCACAAAAAAACACCCAAAGACTTTGAGTGTTTTAAAATCAATATGATCACTAATAAATTAATCGCCTAAACGCGCACGAAACGCCTTAGTGGCTTCTTCGTATCCAGGTTTGCCCAGTAGCGCAAACATAGCTGTTTTATAAGCCTCAACGCCTGGTTGGTTAAATGGGTTAATACCAAATGTATATCCTGATGCGCCCACTGCCATTTCAAAGAAGTAAATCAAGTAACCTAGTGAATAGGCATCTTGTGCTGGCAAATGAACAGCCAAGTTAGGTACACCACCATCAATATGAGCTAAGGTCACACCTTGTGAGGCTTTTGTATTAACTTCGTCAATGGTAATGCCTTCCAAATACTGCAAACCATCATTGTTACCATCTTCATGTGGCAAATTCAAGTTTGATACAGGATTATCAAGTTTAACAACTGTCTCGAACAAATCACGACGACCTTCTTGAATATATTGTCCAAGTGAATGTAAATCTGTAGAGAAGTTAGCAGATGATGGATAAATACCCTTTTGATTTTTACCTTCTGATTCACCCATTAACTGTTTCCACCATTCTGACAAGTACTGCATAGATGGTTCCCAGTTAATTAGCAACTCAGTTGTGTACCCCTTATCGTACAAAATACGACGAGCAGCGGCATACTTATAGGCTTCATTCTTTTCAATATTAGAATCTGAATACTCGTCTTGTGCATCCTTAGCACCAGACATTAACTTTTGAATATCTGCACCAGAAGCGGCAATTGGCAACAAACCAACAGCAGTCAATACAGAGAAACGACCACCAACACCATCAGGAATCGTGAATGTCTCGTAACCTTGGTCTTGAGCCTCATCATGCAATGCCCCACGCTTGGCATCTGTTGTAGCATAGATGCGCTTTTTAGCAACATCTGCCCCATACTTTTTTTCAAGTAATTGTTTGAAAACACGGAAAGCAATTGACGGTTCTGTTGTTGTACCTGACTTTGAAATCACATTGACTGAGAAATCTTGATCACCAATGACACGAACTAAATCGTTCAAATATGAAGCAGATGTCGAATTACCTGCAAAGTAAATTTTAACGCCTTGACGCTGCTCATCTGCTAACTCGTTATTAAAGACTGGGTTAAGGAAATCTACCGCCATTTTAGCCCCAAGATATGAGCCGCCAATACCAATAACAACCAAAATTTTTGAATTAGACTGTATCTTTTTTGCTGCCGCTTGTATACGTGCAAACTCTTCTTGATCATAATCAGTTGGCAATGTTACCCAATCAGAATATTCCGCACCAGCTCCCGTACGATTCCGTAACTGTTGATCAGCTATTGTAATCAACGGTTGCATTTCAGAAAATTCATGATCAGCCACGAAATTTTCGATGTTCTTTGTATCAAATGTGATGTGTGCCATAGTATTACCCGCAATTTCACCTGTTTAAAATACCCAGATGACTGCTTTCCTCCTTAATATATGTTAAGCGCTTACAATCTTATTCTATCACAATTTTGTTGCCGCTGCTTCATCAATAATAATTGTCACGTTATCATGTTTTTGAAGTACCGAAGCTGGCACCTTTTCTGTTACCGGCCCATTAACAGTTGCAGCAATGACATCAGCTTTATCAACCCCGTAGGCCATTAATAAAATCTCTTTTGCAGACATGACCGAGGCAATTCCCATAGAGATTGCTTGAGTTGGCACGTCAGATGGGTTATCGAAAAATCGTGCATTTGCGTCAATTGTTGATTGTGTTAAATCAACAATATGTGTTGTTGACTCAAATGATGTACCTGGTTCATTAAAACCAATATGTCCATTACGTCCAATACCGAGTAACTGTAGGTCAATGGGATTTTCCGAAATGATTTTATCATATTGCGCAGCCGCAGCTTGATGGTCGTCACTAATACCATTTGGTACATATGATTTTTTAAAGGGCCTCTGATTAAAGAGATGTTGGTTCATAAAATAGCGATAACTTTGTTCATCGTCGCCAGCTAAGCCTAAGTACTCATCTAAATTAATTGACGTGACATTTGAAAAATCTAAAGTACTTTCCGTTAACTTGTCATATAAAGCAATTGGTGTCGATCCTGTTGCTAACCCTAGCACCTTTGTACCGTTACTTAGCGCTGCTTGATAAATATCAAAGGCTTTTTGAGCACCCTCTATTGGATTTTTAACTTTAATAATTTTCATTATTTTCTCCTTGTTAACTGGTCTATACCGCATTGGTCTATACCAATATAATAACACATTATAATCCATTTGAGAAGTTAAAAAAAAACAACTTTTTCAAGTCGTTACAAAATCAATATGAATGTACAATTGCTCGCCACGTACGTACAATAAAATTAGCTTTCACTGTTTTTTGTGTTGCAACCAACGCGACAGCATTATCAAAATCATGACCATTTGGTAAATACTTTGCGCCACTTAAATTAAATGTGAGCGTCGCAATTTTCTGACCTTTTTGCACCGATTTACCTTTGATGTTAAACGCTACCATTTTTGACGACAATTTTGAGTCTTTATGGACCCAAATCGTCTTTGTTTGTGCAACCGTTACTGGCATATGGGGCTGTTTCATACGAGGTAACTCTACCTGTTTAGCTTGTGGCAAAACGGTTCCCTTGGTAAAAGTCGTTGCTTGTTGGTCAGCTAAAACCTCGTTAACAATATTTAATGTTTTTTGGTAACGTTGTACCTCATCCATATAGCCTGCAGCACCATTAACAACAGTTATAAATTCGTGTCCACTTGTATCTTTAATGATACCGGTAAACGCCGCGCCTGATTCTGGTGTGGAACCTGTCTTCAATCCTTCAATAGTGAGATGATTAGGATTAATTAAATATGGCCAATTTTTTGTCATCTCTGTTGGCTCGTTAACAACGTAATTTTTTGTTAAACGATATGAAACATGTGTGCTTGTTGCTAATTCACGAATATCTGGATCTAATCTTAATATTTCTCGTGCGATTATTGCAACATGTTTTGGACTCGCTAAATTAACGGCATCATCTGGTGCGCTTGTCACTTTATTGTCAAATGCATCTTGGTTAACTTGACCAGCTGAATTATACCATTTTGACTTCGTTAGCTGTAGTTCTTCAGCCCAAGACTGTAAAGCCTGTGCGGTAGTCATTTTTTTCGGCGTTAGATATTCAGCAAGTGCAAATGCAGAATCGTTGGCTGACAATGTGATCATGGTATTGTACAATTCACGTACGGTTAACCGATCTCCTGCCTTCACCGCTAAATGAGAAAACATATGACTATCTTGTTGCGACAAATCAGCTTTTTTAGATATCCTAACGTTATCTGACCACTTTATTTTTCCTGAATCAATGGCCTTAAGAACAGCATAAGCTGTTAATAACTTGGACTGTGACGCAATCGGTCCCAATTTGTCGGAATTCTTTTCTCCTAATATTTGCCCAGTGCTAGCATCAATAACAATCGCTGAACTCACATCCTGCTTGATTTCTAATGGCTTGGCAACGGCATTTGCCGAAACCGTAGTTGTCATCAAAAAAAACATAGCAAAAATTGCCCCAATAACTTTAGTGTGTTGCATTATCTCTCTTCTCCCTAATGTTGCTTTAACGGTATTGTTACAATAAACGATGTCAATTCATCATCCGATGTAGCAAATACTGACCCCTGATGTTGCTCAATAATCCCTTTGACAATTGCCAACCCTAAGCCAGTTCCCCCTGTTTTACTGTTACGTGAACTCTCTACCCGATAAAACCGGCCAAAAATGTCCACGATATCCTTACTTGGAATTTTAGCCCCATCATTGATGACACGTATTTCAACAGCTTTATCCTTCACTTGTGCAGTTAATTTAACAAATGTTGCACCTTCACCATACTTCATCGCATTGGTTATTAGGTTCATTAAAACGCGTGCTAATTTGTCCGAGTCAGCTTCTAGCATAATAATTTCTGGATTCGTAATTTGAGTTAATTCTATTTTCTTTTCTTGTGCCTCAATTTCATAACTAGCTAATAACTGGGCGAATAAATCGCCAAGACTTAATGTTGAAATATTAAGAACTGCATCGTGTGCTTGCGTTTGCGAGAAAGCAAATAAGTCTTCTACTAACACCTTCATTTGATTAGATTTATCGTAGGCTGTATGAATGTATTTCGCCCGTTCTGTTGCGCTCAACACGTCAGCATTCATTTCAACTAGGCCTAAATAACCAATAATAGCAGTTAGTGGCGTCCGTAGATCATGTGAAATATTAGTGATCATTTCATCTTTCGAACGTTCACTTTGCCGTTCTTCTTCTCTAATTTGCCGTGTACTTTTAGCAATTTGATTAGAAACGTTAATTAGCGCTTGAGTTTTCGGTGCGTAGTCCGCCCGCCAGTCAATTATTCTATCAGAATCTTCATCTGCAATACGATACAAATCACGAATTAATCTCAAAATACTTTCTGCTTGTCGCCATCTGACATATTGCCAAATCAAAATACTGGCGTTACCAATAGCAAGTAATGTCACCATTAACCACTGACTAATGACATCAGTGACATGCCAACTTTGGGTTAATATGGGCACAATAGTTACTATTGCCCAACTAAAAAGCAGCAGTAACAAGATTGTCACCACCGCATAATAAATTTTTGTGCGATTGTGCTTTAAAAGCAACGCAAAATTTTTCATTAGTTTACTTCAATCTTATAGCCAACGCCCCATACAGTTTGAATAACCTGATCGCCACTCGTTGCCTCTTCTATTTTATCTCGTAAATGCGAGACATGCACCATCACTGTTTTAGCAGAAACAACTGATTCTTGTTGCCACACACGTTCGAAAATGTCATCAGCTGAAAAGACACGATTAGGGTGTGATGCCAACAAATACAAAATTCCGAATTCCAAGGCTGTCAAATTAACTAAATCGCCATCTGCTGTCTTCACTTCATGGCTATCTTTGTTGATAAATAATGAGCCAATATCCAATACATCTGGTGTTTTATCTTGCACTGAATTTTCTGCTCGGCGCAACAAAGAACGGACACGTGCCATAACTTCTAATGGATTAAATGGTTTAGTAACATAATCATCTGCACCAGTGATCAACCCTTGAATCTTATCCATATCACCAGATTTTGCTGACAACATTAAGATTGGGATGCGACTATCTTTACGAACGACTTTGACAACCTCCAACCCATTCATATTTGGCATCATAACATCTAAAATCATTAATGCGATGTCTGGATTTGTATTGAGTTTAGACAAAGCTTCTTTGCCATCAACTGCCATAACAGGTTCATAACCTTCATTTTTAAGGTAAATCTCAAGTAATTCAGCAATTTCAATATCATCGTCGACAACTAAAATTTTCATTTTCAGATCCTCTTACTTTTTGGCTTGTGAAGCTTCCAAACGTGCTTGCTGTGATAGCTGACTAATGGCTAAGAAACCGCCTTTTAGCCCTGACTGTTGACGATTCCAACGGAAAAGGAGATAGGCTACTCCCAATAAAATAATATAAGCTAGCGGTGGTAATGTTGGATTAATCACTTGTGGTAACATACCAAGTACTAAGAAACCAACTAGCCAAGCTAAGACAGCGCCAATTAAGTATAACCAACGATTGCTTTTGGCATTAGCTTGTTGCTTTCCCTTTGGATTGGGGGTTAATCTCACAACAACTGCCGTATAAATCGAGCCACCAAGTGCTGAAATCAAAATTAACGACACAATGCCAGCGCCTTGATTATTGGCATTTTTTGAAAAAAACAATGAAATACCAAAAACGGCCAAAAACAGCATTAATATAGCAAGCGATGTATCTAACGCTAAATTCCAAAACTTATAATCATGTAGTTTTTTAGCTGTCTTACGTGGATCCAAGTACTGTTGCACTGCTTGTGTTGGTGTACCAAATAATTGTGCTGCAGTCTGTCCAGTTCCTTGAGCATCTAATAATTGTTGCTCAACATCAGTGATAATTTCGTCTATTTTTTCACCAGATAATTGTCCATTTTTGGCAAGTAACCTTTTGAAACGAAAGATAAAATCTTCGTTTTTATTTGTCAAATGCTGTTTTTCTTCTGACATTTTGCTTCCTCCAAGAATATTGATTACATTTAGGTAAAGTCACTCTGGTTGCAAATTATATTTAGACATTAAATCTAAATTCAATAATGTCCCCATCATTAACGATATATTCTTTACCTTCTGAACGTAATTTACCTGCTTCTTTAACGGCTTTAACCGATCCTAAACGATCTAAGTCATCAAAAGCTATCGTTTCTGCGCGAATAAAGCCACGCTCAAAATCTGAATGAATGACACCAGCAGTCTGTGGTGCTTTCATACCAGACTTAAATGTCCAAGCACGTGTTTCTTTCCCACCAGCAGTGAAAAACGTACGCAAATCCAATAAGTGGTATGCTGCACGAATCAATTTATTCAATCCCGGTTCCGTAACACCAGCCATTTCTAAAAATTCAGCCTTATCTTCATCAGCCAACTGTGCAATCTCTTCTTCAGCACTAGCAGACAAACCGATGACATCCGCGCCCTCGTTTGCAGCAAATGATTTAATATCATTAAAATATTTAGACGATTCTGGCTCAGCCATGTCATCTTCTGCTAAATTAGCAACATACAACACTGGTTTTGTTGTTAACAAAAACAAGCCCTTAACAATTTTTTGTTCTTCATCCGTAAAGTCAAGTGTTCGAACAGATTTCCCAGCCTCTAATGCCGGTTTGATTTTTTCCAATACGGTAAATTCTGATTTTGCAGCCTTATCCGCACCTTTGGCAGCGCGCGCAACTTTATTATATCGTTTATCGATTGTCTCAAGATCAGCGAGAATAAGTTCGGTGTTAATTGTATCAATATCATCTAGTGGATTAATAACCCCATTCACATGAATAATATCATCACCATCAAAGGCACGAACAACGTGAATAATGGCATTAACTTGCCTAATGTTTTCTAAAAATTTGTTTCCAAGTCCTTCGCCCTGTGAGGCACCTTTTACAATACCGGCAATGTCGGTAAATTCAAAAGTTGTCGGGATGATTTTATCAGCAGGTTCAATCTCTTGAATACGAGCCAATCGCTCGTCTGGAACTTCAACCATCCCCACATTTGGTTCAATTGTCGCAAATGGATAATTAGCCATTTCTGCGCCTGCTTGTGTAATTGCATTAAATAACGTTGATTTACCGACGTTTGGAAGACCAACAATGCCTGCTGTAAGTGCCATAATTTTAATACGTGACAAGTAACCTATTGCGTACACTCACCTGAAAATAATCTTTTCATCTGAAAAAATGAGAACAATAATTGTTTGCTACTTGGCGCACGTTTCCTTTCCTAATCAAAATTGCTAATTTGTTTCAGCAGATACTAAAACTTTCTTTAACCGCTTATTAAAATCAAAGCGAGACATCATAATACCACGGCCACAATTTGTACATGTTAGCTTAATATCAGCGCCAACGCGAGTTATTCTCCAAGCGTTGGTGCCACACGCATGTGGTTTTTTCATTTCTACGATATCCTGTAACTTATAATCAACTGTCTCGGCCATATTTAATCAACCTCAATATCTAATAAATTCAAAATCCGACTCAGATCATCATTGGATAAGTAATTAATCTCAATTTTACCATTGCCCTTGGTGCCAACATTAACGTTAACCTTTGTTCCGAACTTTTCTTCAAGTTGCGTTGCCAATGACGTTATGTAGGGTGACACTACTTTTTCATTTTTTTCAGCCGCACCACTATTAATTTGTTTAACCAAAGACTCCACTTGGCGCACATTCAAATGACGTGTCATAATTAACTGTGCCACCTCTTCTAACTTGGTTTTTGATTTTAAACCAAGTAATGCACGCGCATGTCCCATAGACAAGTCACCTGTTTCTACTAATTTTTGCACTGATTGTGGCAATTTGAGTAGGCGCAACGCGTTAGCAACAGTTGTGCGTTCCTTACCGACCTTTTCGGCAACTTGAGCTTGTGTTAAATGCAATTGTTGCATTAAAGCATCATAAGCTTGTGCTTCTTCAATTGCATCTAAATCATCACGTTGCAAATTTTCAATTAAAGCAATTGCTGCCATCGTGTCATCATCAACATCGCGAACAATCGCACTAATATGAGGTATTTTAGCTAATTTAGACGCCCGTACACGACGTTCCCCAGCAATAATTTGATAACCGTGCTCATGCTTACGTACAATAATTGGGGTTAAAACACCATTTTCTTTAATAGAGCGCGATAATTCTTCTAATCTTTCACTATTAAAACGATGGCGTGGTTGAAAAGGATTGGCTTCAACGTCAACCAAATCAATACGCACAATTTGTTCAGTCGCAGTCGCTTGTTTGGTAACTGCCTTTGTATGTTCTAATGCCTCTTCAGTCACGTTATTGGCGTTAAATAACCCGCCTAAACCTTTACCAAGGCCACCTTTTTTAATTGCCATATTGTTTCAATACCTCCTGCGCTAGCTCGTTATAAACTTGCGCGCCTACTGAGCGTGGATCAAAGTCAATAATTGCCTGCCCGTAAGAAGGTGCCTCACTCAATCTCACAGAACGGGGAATAACTGTTGCATAAACCTTGCTGCCGAAGTAATTACGTACTTCTTCTGAGACTTGTTTAGCTAAGTTAGTTCGGCCATCGTACATGGTCAATAAAATACCAGAAATATCTAACTCGGGATTGAATTGCTTCCTCACAAGTTCAATTGTATTCAACAATTGGCCCAGTCCTTCTAAGGCATAAAATTCAGTTTGAACAGGAATTAAGATAGCATTAGCTGCAGTAAATGCATTTACCGTTAACAATCCTAATGCAGGTGGATTATCGATTAAAATAAAATCATAATTATCATCAACTGCTGCTAATGCCTTTTTTAATCGATACTCGCGTTTTTCCTGGCCAGCTAATTCAATTTCTGCACCGGACAACTGAATTGTAGCAGGTACAAGGTCATAGTTATCCGTTGGGACAATCACGTCACGTATGGGTACAAGATCTACTATAACATCATAGCTATCACGTTCTAATTCAGACTTATCCACACCAGAACCGCTTGTTGCGTTGCCCTGTGCATCAATATCTACAAGTAAAACACGTTTGCCAGCTTGAGCAAGCGCTGCTCCTAAGTTGACACTGGTGGTTGTTTTTCCGACGCCACCTTTTTGGTTGGCTAATGCAATGATTTGTGCCATGTCGTTTTGACGTCCTTTCTGTCAATATATCTGGCGATGCTTTTATCAAAATGTTTTTTAACAATTAAGTAATTAGCTGACTATCCAATCGGTTTTCTACTAGGTGTACCAGCCTGTCTTGGATATTGCTTTGGTGTTTTTTTTATCTTGTCAACAATTTGAATAGAGCGCGTATCGCCGTTTGGTAACGAGAAGTCAAAGGCATCTCGTAAAGTACCACCTAAAGTAGCTAGTGCCTTTTGCCCATCTGCTAGTTCTTGTTGCGCAGCAGACCCTTTCATTACCAAAAATTGTCCGCCAATTTTAACAAATGGTAGCGTATATTCGGCTAATACGCTTGTTCGCGCTACAGCACGAGCCGTGGCATAATCAAATTGTTCACGATATTTGGAATTTTGCCCAATATCCTCAGCTCGGCCGTGTACGATTTCAACATGAGATAAGCCTAAATCTGTTACAACGTCTTGCAAAAAATTGACCCGTTTCTGTAAAGAGTCAACCATGGTTATTTTTAACTCAGGCAAAATAATTTTTAAGGGTAGTGATGGAAAACCTGCACCTGTTCCTATATCAATTAATGTTTTTCCAGGTATGTTTAAGTCTTTTTCGTAGAACAACACAGTTAACGAATCATAAAAGTGCTTGAGATACACATCATTTTGTTCAGTAATGGCAGTCAAGTTAACTTGCTCATTTCTAGCCACTAATAGATTAAAATATTGTTCAAACTGTGTCGTTTGTTGTTCTGTTAAAGTAATACCGGCTTCTTTTAATGCTAAAATGAACGCTTCAACTGTCAATTTTTTGCTCCGTTTCAAGTTTGTGCAGCACAAAAAGCGCTAATTACAACTAATATTAGAATACCTGAAAAAACCCTAATTTTCAAGCTTTCTAACGTTAATTATCCCCGACACAATTCATAGGTATCGCGTGGTAATCGTTCTTAGTAAAACACCACACTAAACTATCTTCATTATATCAAATTTGTTACCAATATTTTCTTGATTTTTAATGGTTTGCGTTGTATGATTTAGGTAATCTAGGAAAGGGGGTCATAACTTTTGAGTCATTCAAATCGACATATCTCAATTGTTTTGGCCGCTTAACGGAAAAGCGGTCGAAATGATTGCAGAAGGGCTATCATGGCGACTCATCTAGGTGGACTCGCGTGATGGTTTTTTATTTGTTATCACTAAAGAACTGTACATTCTAAGTACAGTTAGCGTTGTTATTAATAACAGTGATTATTCGCCTTCGTGCAGCCGACTTACGGTCCAATAAAGCGCGCCCTGCATGTATGTCCCTGCACTCAAAAATCCAATAAAAATACTCCTATCGCAATTTTTTTCATGTTTTCATCTCACTTCTCCTTGTTTAATTAGATTAAATATTTTTTTATTCTCATTTATTAATAACAAAAGTATGTTATTTTATTACAATTATTTTTATAATATATCGTTGACATCGTAGCTGAATTTAAACAAAAATAAGAATATTCACAATACAGTTACATTATGAAAAGACATTATTATCGTGATGAGATCAATATATAGTCGTAACTTGGATTATGTGTTATATTAGATATCTAACTAAAATTTTATCATTGAAGGTAAACAGCATAATGAATGGATTAGCATACAACATCATCACAGAATGGGGTAGAGAACCTTATGCCCTAACTACTGGTGATACATCATTTGAACATGTACCTACACGCGTTCAACAACTATGGGATGATTTTTATTTAGCCCAACAATTACCAAATGACACGAAAATATTAGAGTTCGACCGAATTTTAACTAATTTCCAGTCAAATGGCTGGTCAGCTAAATAACCCTTATAATTTCCAAAAAATCAATTATATTGCTAATTTGATTTTTTATGCTCATTTTTGATAGACGTTAATCACTTTATGCTTTTAAAATGTTAACCCTACCGATTTAATTATACGCAAAAAGTGCTCCCAACTTTTAATATTAATAAGTTGGGAGCACTTTTCTATTGATGCCGTCGGTGGGAGTCGAACCCACACGGTGTTGCCACCACTGGATTTTGAGTCCAGCGCGTCTGCCAATTCCGCCACAACGGCAAATATACTGTATGCCACTTTCGCAACTATATAAGAATACCAAATATATAAACTATCGTCAACCCTTCGGACTAATTGTTAGGACTAAATACATGGGTAACGTGTTTCAAGGCATTATCTAATAAAATTAGAATATGCGAATCGCTCAAACAATAAACTATTTCTCGTCCGTGACGTTGCGTTTTCACTAACTCTGCTTCGCGAAGGATTTTTAGCTGGTGTGACACTGCTGATTGTTCCATATTTAGCAGTGTGATAATTTCGGATACAGAGTACGATCTTTCACGTAATAATTCAAGAATCGTCAAGCGTTGCTTATTACCCAATATCTTAAAAATTTGTTCCAATTCAATAATTTCTTTTTCCATAATTATATTATAACAGGCTTGGCAAGTGTTGAACTGTTCAAACTGCAACCATTAAATCAATAACTCAAGCCAAACATTTGTTGTCTATTTTTATACTGATTTAATCTGTTAACGTTATATTAGTCATAATAACAAAACAAGTCATCTCAAACAACGACAAGTTTTAGAAAGGTAGGCATTGGTTATGGCCGGTAGCATTGTTGGTGCGTCACATCAGCACACAAAATCCCGATTAGTTCTAACAGTTTAATATACCCTAACTTCTCTCCTTCCAAATAAACGTATAAAAAACCCCGACGATCCAACTGATCATCGGGATTTTGTGTTTTAAGATTAAAAATAATTTCAAAACAATTTTTAAAGATACTATATCAATTAGCTCTACGAGCAACCATTGATGAAATTTTAGCATGCCGTGCAATGTATGCAGCTTGTGATCCTAGTGACTCCCAGAAACCATCACGTGAATGTGCACCAACAATGATCAAATCAGCATGAACTTTTGGCACAACATCTTGCAACAATGCTTCGCCTGCCTTGGCACCATCAGCAAATATTGTTGTCACATGCGTAACACCTTGTGACTCAGCATAGGCCTTGTACTTAGCTAAATGCGCTTCAATTTCAGCCCGTTTTTCCTTTATAGCACCTAAATGCAAAGCATCAATTGTTGATAAGTCGCCCATCTCTAGCACAGAAGCAATAATTAAATTTGCATCATCTTCCTTTGATTGATGGATCGCGTTGACCAAAGCAAAATATCCTTGCTCAGACTCATCGACACCAACAACGACATTCTTAAATTGTAATGGTTCAATGTTTAAATTTAATTCACTCATGATTGATCTCCTTAACTTTAGTAGTTATCCAATCCAACCTGTTACCATATCAAAAATCAATTTAATATTTAATCCTGTCAAAACAATAAACGATAACCATCCTAAAATAACCATCCACTTCGGATTAACAAATTCGCCCATAATTTTTTTTGAAGATGTAAACATAATTAACGGTGCCATCGCAAACGGCAAGGCGATAGATAGAAATACTTGTGAATTAAGTAATAACTTATCTAGTTCACCTTCTTGACCACCATAATACAACGTAAATCCAATAACTGGAATTAAAGCCAAACCACGTGTAACAACTCGACGTAGCCACATTGGAATACGCATATGAAGGAATCCCTCCATAATAATTTCACCTGTTAGTGTACCAGTTATCGTTGAGTTTTGACCAGAAGCTAACAATGCAACAGCAAATAATGTTGATAGTACTGGAGAAGCAATGGCCCCAGCAATACTATTATCTCCCAGCGCATTATACATATCTCCAAAAGTACCAACAGAATCTGCTTGACCGAAGAATAAAGATGCACCCAAAATTAACAAGAATGAATTAATAACAAAAGCCAATGACAATTGGATATTAGAATCCCATGTCATAAAACGTACTGCCTCTTTAATAGCACTCTTATCATTACGATCAACTTTACGCGTTTGTGAAATTGACGAATGTAAGTATAAGTTATGAGGCATAACTGTTGCACCAATGATACCTAATGACATCAACAATGGTGAATCAACGCCTTTGGGACCATGTGGTGACACTGCCTGAAGTTGAGGTAGATAACCACCGAAAAGATCAACTAAATTAGGGTTTGATAGGACGACTAAATAACCAAAAATCACTAGAATTGTAATGATTAATGTCATAACAATTGCTTCAATTTTACGGAAACCGAACTTCATTAAAAGAAGTAACAACACAACATCAAATGCGGTTGTCAAAACTGAGGCTATCATTGACCAACCAAACAGCAAATGCAAGGCAATAGCGCCACCAATAACTTCAGCTATATCTGTTGCCATCAAGGCTAACTCGGTCATAATCCACAATGTAATCCCACCCGGCTTATTTGTCCGGTCACGTGTTGCCTGGGCTAAATCTTCTTGCTTCACAATACCTAGTTTACCCGCCATGTATTGTAACATCATTGCAATTAAGCTTGATATTAAAACAATTGACAACATGATATAGTGATACTGTGCACCACCACCAACTGATGTTACCCAGTTACCTGGGTCCATATAGCCAACGGCAACTAATGCGCCGGGTCCTGAAAAGGCCAACAGTTTTCGCCAGAAAGACCCATCTTTTGGTGCTTCGATTGAGCCGTTGACATCGCTCAAACTTAAACTATCAGTCGCATCTTGAACGATGTGATGATCTGTTTTTTTAGAATTATCCATTCTAATTCTCCTTTAGATTTCTCCTCAAGACAAAAATAAACGAATTTTCACTAAAATACGTATTTAGTATTCACTTTTCAAACGCTTAGCGTTGATAAACACGCATTGTAGTGCTAAATAATTTTCATAAAGGATTTCATTCAACTGGGTTGTTGAAAGCTTATGAAAGGTATCTAACTCGACTATTTCTGCCCTAATACATAATACATATTACACTTTTTTATTTATTCGTCAACACAAAATATCGACAAAATTTAATTTTTATTTTGATTTTCAACACTCATTCTATTTAAATGTGAAAAAAATCAATCTTATCAGTTTTTGTAACCCCTTTCATGAGAATGTTACATTTGTATGACTTATTAAATTAAATTACATGGTTCTGTGACTTTTGCTTTTTCAATTTGAATTGTAACATGATTTACATGATAATCTCGACGTAATGTCACGGCAATATCTTCTAATAATTTTTGAGAATCTGCATTTTTCGTAGCGGATAAATGGACTGTTAATGCCGTTTCTGTGGTAGATAATGGCCAGATGTGTAAATCATGTAAATTGGATACACTTTGATGCGTGTTTAAATAATTAAAAATTGCTTCCTCATCGACGCTATCCGGCACGCCGTTAATTGCCAAATTAAAAGTGGAAGCCATCACTGGCCATGACGTAACAATAATAATTATACCTATTATCATTGATATGATTGCATCAATAATATTCCAACCTGTTAATTGTATTAACAAACCACCAACAATCACACCAACAGAAACACCAGCATCAGCTAATAAATGAATGTAGGCAGTTTTTGAATTTAAATCCTGTTCATGATGATGTCCGTGCTCATCTGGGGCACCACTGGCTTTAAATAACATCGCAGTAAAGAAGTTAATACCAATACCCACTGCAGCAACAATCATCACTGTGCCACCACTTGTCGATACTGATGGTGGATTAATAATGTCTGAGATACCCTCATAGAAAATAATAACAACCGCAAATATCAATAATAACGTATTAAAGATGCTAGCTAATATTGATAAATTATGCCATCCGTACGTATGCCGTTTGGTTGCTTTTAAACCAAAGACAACAACAGCCAGCCAAGCAATAACAAGTGCTAGTACATCACTTAAATTATGAAATGCATCGGCAAATAAGGCAGTTGAATGCGCTAATTGAGAAAATACGATTTCCGTTAGAACAAATATTAAATTCAACGTAATCCCAATAATATAGGGTTTTTGTTTCATTTGTGCCATGTTTTTCCCTCACAATGTTTTTTATATACTAAATATACCACTTTTAAATGAATTTTGTTTCATATATAAACATAATAAAAAGTCATCAATTAATTAATTGATGACTTTTGACATTTATTTCGCCATACCTTCAGCGATTTTATCCAAATTCCATTTCATCATGCTGTAATAAGTGTCACCATCGGTTCCTTTTTTGGCAAGTGAATCCGTATAAATTTTAGAATATATCGACAATCCCGTTTCCTTTGAAACCTTTTCCATTGCCTTGGGTGATACTGAGCTTTCTAAAAATAGTGATTTCACTTCGCTCGCACGAATTTTAGCTAATACTTGTTTCATTTGTTCTGGTGTACCTTGTGATTCCGTGTTGATTTCCCAGATAAATGCTGGTTTAACACCATATGCTGCTGAGAAGTATTTAAATGCACCTTCTGAAGTCACTAATACTTTTTTGTTTTCTGGTATATCATTGAACTTTGTTTTAGCACTTTTATCTAAATCAGTCAGTTTTTCAATGTAAGCTTGTGCGTTTTTCTTATAAGTATCGCCATTATCAGGATCCTTATCAATCAATACCTTTTCGATGTTTTTAACATACTTGATGCCATTTTGGATATCTAACCAGGCATGCGGATCTAACTCATCTTCTTTACCAGCATCCGTCAAATGCTTAGCTACAACACCTGTTGAAACAGAGTAAACTTCTTTATTGTTTTTCTTCCCCGCATTTTGGTACATTTTTTTAAACCAACCTGAACCACCAGTTTCTAAGTTAAGGCCATTGTGGAATAAAACATCTGCCTCTTGGGTTGTTGAAACATCTTGCGGACGTGGTTCGTATTCATGTGGATCTGTTCCACGAGGCACTATCGTATACAAATCTACCTTATCTCCTGCAACTTCCTCAACCATGTTACCAATAATTGAGTTGGTCGCAACCACATGTAGCTTATTATGTTTTTTAGTTTGTCCACCATGAGTACTATTCACAAACCATAATACACCACCCAAAACAACAACTACTGTCGCAATAATAATACTTAAACGCTTAATCATAATTTTTTCTCCGCCTTATCTTAACTTTGAAACTCGAATTAATTTATTTTTTTCTTAAAAATAATACCTTGTTTTGGTGAGAACAGAAATGCCAAACTAAAGAACACTGCTGCTGTCAAAACAATCGCTGGGCCTGAAGCCCAATTGAATGTGTAACTCATGTATAACCCAATAACGGATGAAACAACTGAAAATATTGCCGCCACAATCATCATGTGTGACAGACGATTTGTTAGCAAATAAGCTGTCGCGGCAGGTGTAATAAGCATCGCCACAATCAAAATGATACCAACGGTTTGTAGTGCAGTCACAGTGACCAACGTTAGCACCAACATCAAAGCATAATGCATCAGTTGTGTTTTTAATCCATATGCTTGCGCAAAAGTATTATCAAATGACGTAATCAATAGCTCTTTATAAAATACCACAACAAAAATCAAAACGATTGCTAAAACAATTGCTGTTGTGATTAAGTCGTTATCCGATACTGCCAATACATTTCCAAATAAAATATGGTGTAGATTTGTGGCTGATTCTGCTAATGAAATTAGAATAAATCCTAGTGCAAAGAATGCAGAAAACACAATACCTATTGCCGTATCATTCTTCAACTTTGATTTCAATGTGACTAAGCCAATTAGTAATGCGGCTAAGATACCAAATAATGAAGCACCAAGTAAAATGTTAATGCCTAACATATACGCCACGGCAACACCCGGCAAGACAGCATGAGAGATGGCATCCCCCATCAACGACATACCTCTTAAAATAATGAATGAGCCAATAATACCAGACATAATACCCACTAAAATCGAGGTAATTAACGCGGTTTGTAAAAAGTTATATTGCATCAAACCATCAATAAATAATCCTATACTACGCATGTTCTGGCTCCTTATCTGAGAATAATATTGTTGACAAATCCCCGCTAAAGGCTGTTGTAATATTTTCTTTGGTAAAGACATCTGCCGTTTTACCTGCAGCAACAATACCACGATTGATAATGACCAAATCATCAAAATACTTGGTTACTTTATTAAGGTCATGATGCACAACAATAATTGTTTTCCCAGCCATTTGCCAGCGCTTTAAAATTGACATAATCTCCGCTTCGGATTTCATATCAATGCCTACAAACGGTTCATCTAGAATAATCACATCTGCTTCTTGTACAATTGCCCGTGCAACGAAAACACGTTGTAATTGTCCACCTGACAACTCACCAATCTGGCGTTGTGAAAATTCTGATAAATTAACATCAGCCAGTGCTTGACGTGCTGCACTTTTATCTTTCTCACTTGGAATCTTAAATAATCCAAGGTTAGGATAAGTCCCAGTCAAAACAGTATCAAAAACATTAATTGGAAATGTTAAATCTAGTGCTGCACGTTGTTCAACATACGCAACATTTTTTAGTTGCTTAGCAACAGGCTTACTATGCAAAGTCACGTCACCACTTTGCTTGTGAATCAATCCTAAAATACCTTTAATCATCGTTGATTTACCGGCACCGTTTGGCCCAATAATACCTGTGATTTTCCCAGGTTCAAACGCGATTGATAGATTCGTGAATATCGGTTGCCCACTATAGGCAACCGTCATATTTCGTACTTTTATCATTGTTTGTACTCTCCTAATGCTATCGACATTAACTCGAGTGTAAACTTTTAAATTAGAATGCTCCCAGCCAAAAACTTTCATGCACGCAAAAATGGCGCGTTTAAAATCTACAGTTGAAATAAGTGCGTCGTTACATTTTTATTTTTTTAATTGATGAACTATCATCTGGCTGCTTCTTGGCTGACACAGCTAGATGATAATTCTCAATATAATTTAATGATAGCATACACATTTCTTGTTGGCTATACACCGTCTATAGGTTAGAACTATTCTATTTAATGATAACTAAAAAAACAGCCGAAGCTGTTTAAACTTTTAACGCTTTAAAAAAATCAGTCGCATTGCCAATAATTTGATTAATATTAAACGGTGTTTCAATTTTTTCAAGGTTTATTGAGATAATTTTCGCCTCTGAATTAGCGTAATTTAATAATCCTGCAAACGGATAAACACGAAAGCTCGTGCCAACAATCACAATCAAGTCAGCCGATTGAACCCATAAAGCCGATTTTTCAACATCAAAAGGCGTCTCCTCATAAAATGTTATGCGCGGTCTAAGCAAGGCACCGTCTAAACGGTTCATCGCTTCTAAATAATCAGCCACACGCGCTTTTTTACCATCAATCGGCGCATAAATATCATATAACGAACCATGAAAGCGCACTAAATTATCCAGCTTTGTATTGGCTGTCACATGTAAATCATCAACATTTTGTGTGATAATTTTAGCACGATTTTGACGTGTTAATGCCGCCATTTTTTCGTGAATAATATTAGGTTTTGCTGTTGGAAAATACATATTGTCAATCATGAACTGATATTGCTTAGCAGGTTCATCACGAAAAGCAGTAGCGGACAATAAATATTCTGGTCGCAAACTCACGCCATTGTATATACCATGTTTTGAACGATAATCTGGAATGCCCGACGGTGTTGAAACACCTGCCCCCGTCATAAAAACAATCCGTTGTGCATGATCAAAATACGCTTGAATTTGTTGCGTGAATAACATGAATACTCCCTTCACTTATACTCTATTAATATAAGGCAGTGCTAATTGTTTAAATAAATCGCCTACTTTCATTTTGTAAAGTGCCTTAAAAAAGGTAGCAGAATCTTGATTCTCAGGTTTAGTAATCACAAAACTATTTTGTGAGTCCACTTGTGCTAAACCAACATAGGCTGTTTTCTTTGTTTGAAAGTCTGTCATTTCAGAGTGGAAAATTGTAAAGACCTGACTTACTGGTAACTCTAATTGTCGTTGTGATAACACACTTGTTAGTGTGACGTATGCTTTGGCGTTCACTGTTGGCTTCCCCCAAGCTGTCAAAATATCATCAACACCAGCAAACAACAATGTCATCTGACGACGAATATGGCGTGATTGTTTAAGATCCGCTTCTAATATAGGAGCAACTAACTTTTTTGCAGCAGTGTAAGCCAGCGGATAATCAGATGATAACTCAGAAAAGTCAGCACCACTTGCGCTTGCAAAAACTAATGCATCCAACATGACCAGTAATCGCCATAAACTTTCGTCATCTAAGTCACCTTGCTCTATTGTAAGCTCTGATTTAACACCCGCTAAATAGGCAGACACTGTGTTGGATGTCAAAATACCTTGTTTCTGAAGCTCACGGTACGTGATGGCGTGCACAACTGTTCGATGCATGCGTGTCGTGATTTGAATCAGTTGTTGGTCAAGTGTTTCATCGTTAAATGTTAAGGCAAAGAAAATTTGTGGTACAATGCCGTTTAATGTGAGCAACATTTTAAGTAACTCATCACCAAACAAGAAATCAGTCTCCGTCCCTTCAGCTAATTCAATCAATAATCTGTCACCTAACACTTCTTGGGCAATACGATCAACGTGTAATTCACCGGTCGCTTCACCAGCCACACGCGTGATAACTGTTCCCGGATAAATGGCATTAACATCGTGCAGTAACATTTCAATTTTAGGATTCATTTTCTCATCTCCATTAATAATTTTGATGCAATGTTTGCATCAACTTGTTTCAACTTGCTTAGTTGTGATACAAGTAGTTCTAATTCCTCTGGTAATGCCCCAACCTGTAATGCTAAGACACGGTATTGCATGCGCATATGACCACGTTGAATACCGCCAGATGCAATGGCTTTTAACGCAGCCAAATTTTGTGCCAAGCCAACTGCTAAAATGATCCCACGTAACTCATCAGCTGATACAACATTCATCATGTGAAGTGCATTTTTTGCCTGTGGCATGGCGGAAATAACACCACCCACAGTACCAACTGAAATGGGCAGGGACAACTGCCCATATAGTTTATCTTCTTGAATATGCCAGGTTGTCAATGATTGATACGTACCGTTCTGGCTAGCAAAAGCATGTCCGCCGGCTTCAACAGCACGCCAATCATTTCCAGTTGCCAATACAACTGCACTAATACCATTAAACAGCCCTTTATTTTCAGTTGTTGCCCGATATGGATCGTGTTTTGAAAATTGGTTTAATGCCACAATTTTTTCGGCCACCTGCAGCCCACCTAGTAATTCTACCGGCACATATCCAGTGACAGTGACACATTGTGACGTGGCGTAATTCGTCAAAATAGCGCCAAGTATATGTGATTCAAAATCAGCAAACAGAGTCATTTCAGCTTCTAAAATAGTGTTGACGATATTTGCACCCATGGCATCTTTTGTATCTATCTCAAAATCAACACTGATCTCATGATCCGAAACTCGGCGTGCTTTAATCGATATTAATCCACCGCCTCTTTTATAAATTGAAGGTTTCGCTTGCCGTGCTTTTTTAAAAAACATTTCTTGATGTGTCGTGACGTAACCATTAATTTCATGAAATTGACACCCAACAAATAATATTTGACCAATCATGGCAGTTCGTTCAGGTAATAATACGCTGATACCACCACCACTATTTAACAGTCGCGCACCATTATTAGCTGCAGCGACAACACTTGGTTCCTCAGTTGCCATTGGTACAGATATATGACGCCCATTAACAATGATATCCTTCAGAACACCCATAGGAACACGAAAATCACTAATATAATTTTCAATAATTTGTGCATTGTTAGTGCTTTGATTTTCATGTAATTCCTTACGATCAGAATCATTTAAATTTAAAAACGCCAAACGTTCATCCGGCGTTAATTCATAGTATTTTTTAGCCATTATTTTTTATCGTTTCGGCAATCAAGCCTTCGCGTACGCCACTTTCTGAAAAAATTACTTTTGGTGCGTCAATGATACGCATTAGAGTTAGTAAAGGCAATAGACCACTAATAATAATATCCGCACGTGCACTTTCAAGACCTGCAATATTTTCTCTCTGCTCTCTCGTCATATGACTAATTTTTTCAAAAATCGCACTGACCTTCTCAATTGTCATATTGAAACCATGAAAATTATTGACTGTCACTTTACCTAACGCTGTTCGTCCCATGCGAGCTAGAGAACGATTTGCACCACCTAATAAGACCACTGGCAACCCACGTTGTTCTGGTAACCACGATAACGTTTGATACTGTTTAAAAATATTTTTACATGCATTTTCAATATCTAGTGGGTTCACATTATTTGCTAATTTGAAACGCTCTGATAATGAAACGGCCCCAAATGGGAGACTGACATCGTCAATATTTTTACCCGAGCGCATTGCAATTAACTCAACTGATGCGCCACCTGTATCCAAAATAACCGCATCAGTAATCGCCAATGTGGAGACAACCCCAAGATAATCATAATAAGCTTCTTCTTTACCAGATAACACTTGAAATACAATCCCTGTTTCTAGCTCAACACGAGCTAAAAATGCCTTTTGATTAGTTGCCATTCGTACGGCTGCTGTTGTAATGGCACGCAACTCTGGGTTAAACTTAACATATTTCGTTTTGAAATATTTCAAAGTTTCAATCGTACGAGCAATAGGCTCTTCTTTTAGAGTCAGCTCTGGCCCCATATTTTGCGCAATACGCGTATCCTGTTTTTCACGGACTATTTCCGTGTATGTGCCGTCATCGTGTAACTCTTCAACTACCATGCGAGCTGAATTGCTACCGAGATCGACAATTGCTAAATAGCTCATGTTGGCATCCTAGATGTTATTTATTACTTACTAGTATATCAAAAAAAGCCGTAATACGGGTATTAAAACATGTTACAATATCATTATGAAAATAATTTACATCTTACTTGGTCTAATTAGTTTTACGATCGGTACCATTGCAATTTGGATTCCCGGATTACCGACTACCGGTTTTTACGTATTAACCACTATCTTATGGTCTAAATCCTCTCCACGTTTAGAAAACTGGCTCCGCCATAATCACTACTATATAACATATGTTGACGAAGCCGTTTTTGAACGTAAACTATCGTTAAAAGGCCGTATTATAATCTATCTGATTACTGCTTTAATGATGTCTATCCCCTTTTTAAAAACAGATATGCTGTGGTTAAAGTGCGTGCTTCCGCTAACGTCACTGTCACAAATTATGGCGATGGAAAGCTATTACCGCGGATATTTATGGCGTGACGGTATGCCTTTTACACAACACATAAAACGCTCAAAATCAGGAAATTGATTTTGAACGTTTTTTATCACAACAACATGATACTTTGTCTTCAGAAATTTTATATTCATGACTTATTTAAGGTACAGACCTTACTTGCATTGCCTTTTCTCTGAAAAACATTAATGCACGCTAAGTCTAAGATTGCAGTTCAGTATTTTCAACAAAATGGGCACCAATCAAACGACTGGCAGCAAAGATTAACAAGCCAACTAAAATACTTGATACTGTCACATCACTCAACCAATGTGCGCCAATTCTAACACGGCTCATAGCCGTCAAAATGCCCATCGCTAGACCAAATATAACCATTTTCTTTTGCGTGGCAATATTATGACGCGGAACGAATAATGCCAAATATAAGAATAACCAACCCGACATCGTATGACCAGAAGGAAAAGAATTATGACCATTAATACCATTCATATGATACCAAGGTGTAAATTCGCTCATGGCCTGTCCTGAGACTGTAGTCATTTCATATGGCCTAAAACGGCCCCATAACGCTTTCATATCACCAATCATCAATTGGGCAACAAACACTGTTGCAATCCCAACAACGGCAACAACAATTAAATAATTAACATCCGCATCAGATATTTTACTAAACCAGTTAGCAAATAAAGCAGATAATATAATCATAAATACAAACGCTAAAAGCCAACGCAATATTTCTGGATAATTTTGAACTGCAGCTGTATTATTTGCCACACCCATCGGTATACCTTTTGATAAATTATTTAACATTGAAAATGTATAGCTAAGCGCATCTTGTAGCAATGAGAGTAACTGATTAAAAGCTAATAACAATGCTGCACCAGTCATCATGTACCTAATACCTTGGTCGTTGATACAGCGCCAAATATACCAAGCAATCACTTCGGCAGATACAAACGCCACAACTTGTGCACCCTGGTCGGCGTAGTTTTGAAAAATATTGCCAAAAATAGAATTTTGGTTCATCACCGCTTGCGTCACATTTTTGTCAAAAAATGTTGCAATTAATAACGATAAAATGCCAATACCTAGTAAAACAACAACGACTCTTTTCTCACCATCAGTGGTTCGAAAAGAGGTAGTTTGCCTTTGTTCGCCAATATCAAACTGATTCCGATGAACTTGATTACCCGTCAACTGCATATGTGCTATACCCCATTTCTCTTTCAATACTTTCATTTTAAACTTAATATGTTTTCCCACTGTCAATTTTGTATCTAGAAAATGTAAAAAGCCAATCACATGAAAGTGATTGGCTTTTTATATACAACGAATTCACCACTATTGTGGATCCAAAGTTTCATTAATTGTATTCAGATTTGTCTCCGCTACCCCATACGACAATGATGGTACAGCACTTCCAAATTGCGTTCCTGTCTTCTTACTTGTTAAGGCAAGCGATTCACGTAATTTATTAGTCACACGCTGTTTTTCAGATTCTGGTACCATTTGATAACTCACGCCATCATACATGTCCCCAACACCATGTAAGTAATCGGATTCTTGATGTTTTGTAGCAGACATATACTTTTTACCAACATTCATCATCTCATTATAATTCATATCTGTTTCAACGTTTTTTGAAATAGATGCCATAAATTTAGAATTGAACAACGTCGAAATGCTAGCAGATTTTTTTAACAACGCTTTTAGAACTAAACGTTGACGTAACTGACGTCCATAATCACCCTGTGGATCATCATAGCGCATGCGTGAAAATGACAAGGCGGCATTACCATTCATCGTTGTAAATGTTTTAAAATTTTTGCCATCTTTAGCATATTCAAACTGCTCTTGCCCTTTAACAAATTTATACGTTTCTGGTGTTGTATCAGCCTCTGGTGTGTAAGTAAAAGTTAGTGGCGAGGCAACTTTCACGCCACCAACCTGATCAATTAATTTTTCTAGTCCGCCCATATTAGCCAAAACATAAAAATCAATTGGCACATTGAGGTAATTCTGTAAGGTTAACATTGCTGCCCCGACCCCTGCAATTGGGAAAGCGGCGTTAAGTTTTTGCGGAAATGTATTTTCAGCACCAGAGATGGCCATCATAATATCACGTGGAATTGACATCATTGTTGTCGTCTTTGACTTCGGATTAATCGTAATTAACATCATCGAATCCGTTAGTCCTGTTCGATCTCTTCGCAGCGCCCCAGTATCGGTGCCTAAAACCAACACAGAAAATGGTTTCCCATCTTTTATAACCTGTTTGACATCACGCGCCTTTGTTATATTGGCACTTCGTTGCATGTTATCGACTGATTTGTGAACATTGCTGAGTGCCTTGGCAAAAACAGCGCCAAGAACTAAAATCAGTATGATGATAATCATAAAAACCCACCGCCAAAGCTTGCGACGCTTACGTGGTGGTCTTGGGTCCTGTGGTTGCTTCCGGACCATATCGTTTTGTGTGCGCCGCGCTGTGCGACTCGTACCTTGGTTATCCATGGTTACCCCCGTTCAATATTAAATATTATACCATTAAAAATTAAACGGGTTATGATGTATTAATGACTAGTTTCTACCAGTTATTTTTTTTAACAAACGATATATTTTATATTTCAGTGGCTTGACTGGTAGTATAAATTTTCCAACTAACTGACGCGCTTCACCTTCAAAAGCAGTTTTAAATCCTAATACACCATCTGAACCATCAAAGCGTCCTGAAATACCATAAAAATTATACTGTTTAATGCCATCTGCTGCTGCCTTTTTAATCATCATATCCTGGATTTGGTAAGGTCCATAATATGACATATATGCTTCATAAGTACCCGAATATAAATAGGTTACCTCTTGTGGTTGCTCAATAAACAAGGCACCGGCTACAGTCACGATGTTCTTACCAGCAGTAGCCATTTGTGATGTCGCAACATTACTACGTTTAACATGGTGTTGTTTTTGATCATCAAATTCTACATATTGTCGTTTGAATTTCTCTAATTGTGGGTATTTATCGATCTTTTCTTGTAATTTAACCAATTTTTGATCTAAAGCTATAATTTTTTGATTTTCCGACGTAATATACTTTTCAAAATTTAGTTCGGCAAATACAAAGGTTGCCTGATCACCGTATGTATCATAAACTGTTTCATAGAAATCGAGACTCTTATCATGATAATTTAAACGATCAGCCGTTTTTTGTGTTAATGCCTTGAAACTCGGTAAGTCCTTTCGTGAAAGTTGACGTAACGCAATACCAAATTGCTTATTTTTTTTCAAATAGTATTGAACATTTTTACTATATGTCTTATCTATTGCTTGACTATCGGTCAAACCAGATAATTTTTTCACATATTCCCAACTTGGCGACCCTGTTGTTGACATTCCAAACTCAAAAGGCTCATGCTCAAAGTTCTGTTGCGCCATTAAATTCAGAAAATTATCATTTGGTGCCTCAAGTAAATTCCCCTTACTATCGGTCTTAACATAAGTTACATTAGGTTCCCATTGCATGTACAAAACACCATGCTGTTTCGCAAATTTTCGCGATTCATTGACGAAAAAGTTCAGCAATTTGCCATTATGAAAATCTAAAAGCGGCCCGCGGTCAAACAAAAAAACAGGACCTAACCTTGTTATTTCAGTCGTGACTAATGCTGCAGCCACAACACTATTGTTATCAGTCACACCTACTAAGAATGGCTTATGTCCGCGTTTCAACAAGAGTTGATACTGCGCAATTGATTGCGTGTATGTACCAAGTGTATGTTTTGATTCAAAATCAGCGTATGATTTAGTTGATAATTCGATAAACTGTAACGTCATAAAATATTATCCTCTAATACTATTATACAAAATAAAAAAACGCCCTGTGGACGTTTTAAAAAAAATTATTAGTATTGTCCAACATTTGACTCGGCAACAATGGTACCACCTACGATACCGAAACCAACAGAAGTTGCACGTGCATTGGCAACCCACATACGGTGTCCAGGTGTACCATTAGTTACCATATTTGTTTCGTTGTACCATGCATCAATAACTTGACCTAATCCCCAGCCAATAGCCACAACTTCACCATTAGTTGCAAAGTGATTTGTTGGCAAGCCACCATTAGCAACAGCATTAGCTGCACGTGCTTGTGCGCGAGCTGTCAAGCCAGCGTCCAAAGTCACTTGTGACAAACCTAATGCTGCACGCTTAGCGTTAAGCGAGTTCAACAAAGTTTGTGCTGTTGAGTTAGCAACCGGAGCAACGCTCGCGGTTGTTGCAGTTGCAGCTGCCGTATTAGCTGTAGGTGTTACTTGTGCAGGAGCTGCTGCAGGTGTTGATGTTGTTTGCGCAGCTTGTGCTGGTTGCACTTGTGGGGCTACTGCAACTTTTGGAGCCGGTGCTGTATCGCCACCATTTGCCTTGTAAGTATTATATTCGGCTGCTGACATAAAGCCATCTTTATCTGCATCAGCTGCTGCGATATAGGCTACTTTTTCAGTAAGTACTTGCTTATCATTAGAAGCAACGGGCGCAGCTGTCTGTTGTTCAGTTGCTGTAGCTGATGTTGTTTGTGCAGGAGCTGCTGGCGTTGTTGTTGCAGCTGATGATGTTTGCGCTTGTGCAGGAGCTGCTACTGTGCTAGCTGCTGCAGGTTGTGCTGGTGCTTCAGTGGCTGGTGTTTGCACTGCTGCTGTATTAGCTGCAGGTGCAGTTGGTGCTGGCGCTTCAGCAGTTGGTGTTTGCGCCGCTGCTGTATTAGCTGCAGGTGCAGTTGGTGCTGCTGCTGTATTAGCTGCAGGTTGACCTGACAAATTTAAAACTTGACCAACTGAGATATAATTAATATTTTGAATGTTATTAGCAGCAACTAAGGTAGCCAATGACACACCATTTGATGCAGCGATGTGATACAAAGTGTCACCAGTCTTAACAGCATATTTGCCATCATTTGCTGGCGCAGCATTTGAAGTTGAAGCCTCTTGCTTTGGTGCGGCACTTGAAGCTTGTGTCTTCAACTGTTGACCAATGAAGATCAAGTTAGCATCAGCGATGCCGTTTGCTTTAGCTAATTCGGCAACGCTTGTGCCATTTTCAGCTGCAAGTCTATATAGTGTATCGCCTGACTTAACGGTAACAGTGTTGGCAGAAACTGTCGTAACACCAGCTACGGCTAGTGCGCCTGTTGCAACAGCAGATTTGATAATAGTAGATGATTTCATAATAGTAGTAGCTCCTTAAAATTCAATTGGTCAAATGTAAGTTAATGTTGCTTGAGTTTGCCTCAACATTGATAATTGTATCAAAATAGCATAACGTCCGTGTTTTATATTTTTGTCACTTTGCTTTCAAAAATACAGTATCATTACAGAACAATGTTTTTTATGTCTCATATTACATTTTTATTACAAAATTTAAGTTCTATTCTTAACTTGTGCTGCCAGAAAATGTTGGATACCAATTATGAGTTAATATTTGCATTTTAACTGTTGCATCTCTTTCATTCACTGAAATAAAATGACCACCGCCAACATAAATACCAACACTATATGGTTGTTGCGCAATCCCCCAAAACAATAAATCTCCTGGGTGAGACTCAGGGACCGTGCCAACTTGGTAAACCTCATGAGTTAAATCAATCAGTTCTGGGGACCAATCACCCGTTTGGTTTACTGCTTGTTTTTGCGAAGCATTCATTACGAACGCAACAAACGCACCTGAGGAGTGATATTTTTTCCCCAACTGCGCTAATGCAATATCTAACCAATTATTTGTCATACGATGTGCGATTTAAAACTGACCAGCATCTGAAACACCAACGATAACGCCACCGACAATACCAAATCCAACAGCTGATGCACGTGAATTTGCTACCCACATGCGATGCCCTGGTTGTCCGTTTGGTGTCATCATGTTTGTTTCATTGAACCAAGCATCAATAACAGAACCTGTTGAAAACCCAACGGCAACAACTTCACCATTTGTTGAAAAATGGTTTGTTGGGATGCCACCATTAGCTGCTGCGTTTTGTGCGCGAGATTGCGCACGTGCTGATAGACCAGCATCTAATGTTACTGGTGACAAACCTAATGAGGCACGTTTTGCGTTCAACGAATTAACCAAAGCTTGTGCATCTGAAGAAGCTGCTGCTGGTGCTGCTTGTACAGGTGCTGCTGTGGCAGTTGATACTTGTGTCACCTGTGTTTGTGTTGTTGCTGACGTCGTTGTTTGTGTCTGCTGACCACCATTAGCTTGATAGGCTGTATATTCTGCAGCCGTCATATAACCATTTTTATCCGTATCTGCTGCTGCAATATATTGAACATTTTGTGGAACAGACGCAGTTGACTGTGCAGTTTGTGTTGCTTGCACTTGTGGGGCTGTTACTTCAGGAGCCGGCGTTGTATCACCACCATTTGCCTTGTAAGTATTATATTCAGCTGCTGACATAAAGCCATCTTTATCTGTATCTGCTGCTGCAATATAGGCTACTTTTTCAGTAAGTACTTGATTGTCATCAGATGCAGCGGGCGCAGTTGCTTGTTGTTCAGCAACCGTAACCGTTGGTACGGTTGCTGTTTGTGCTTGCTTCAATGCCAATTCTTGACCAGCCAAAACAAAGTTATCACTCGATAAATTATTTAAACTAACCAACGTTGTCACATCGATACCAGTTTGTTGTGCAACCTTAGATAACGTATCGCCTGTTTGCACTGTATAAGTCGTACCATCTGCCGAAATCGCTGTGGCTGTTGTCGGTGCAGAGACTGTCAACTTTTGTCCAGCAATGATTAGGTTTTTATCACTAATATGATTTGCTGTTGCTAATTCTTCAGCGGTTGTGTTGTTTTCTTGAGCAATACCACTCAACGTGTCACCTGATTGAACATCTACCGTATCAGCTGAGGCCGCTGCATGTCCACCTACCAGTGTAGCAACACCGGCTGCTGTTGCTAATAATGTCTTCTTTAATGTATTACCCATGTTATAACTCCAAATATTTTAATTTTTATTATGTTTATTAATTTTTAGACCTGTTGTTACACAAATCTTAAGAACAATCTCTAGTATATCTGCCTTGTATAACATATACGTTGTTCCACTTTTTCAATATCGTGACAATATTTCATTTGTGTGACACTGTCAAAAAAAGCGTAACCCTATGCACATCAAGCTTTTATTATGATATATTGCAAATTAAAAACGGATAAATAACTGTATTATTTATCCGTTTTTAATTTTTTTGAAGACTTATATATTATTAAGCCTCTTAAACATTTCTTTAGAATTCAAGCAATAGACTACCATAGGTGAAGCCTGCACCAAATCCTGTCAAAAGTACCTTTTTACCTATCAAGTCACTAGTTTTATTAAGTTCGTCAAACCCTATAGCGATCCCCGCCGATGAGGTATTCCCATTACGAATAACGTTTGTCGAAAATTTATCCAAGGGTTCATTTAAAGCATTGGCAATATATTCAATTAAACGTAAATTAGCCTGATGTGGGATAAAGTAGTCAATATCATGTGGCGTTAACTGTTTTGATGCTAAAAAATCTGTGATGTGGTCAGGAATCAATGTTGTCACTTCATTGAAAACATCATGACCCATTTGGGAAAACGCATCTGTTTTAGGATAATTAGTAGCTGACAGTTCTGTTAATGGTGCAATTCTGCCAGAATGCACCACATCAGGGTTACCGATTGTGTGCAAGTCTTCTCCAACTACGACACCCTGATGACTATCATCTGCGGTGAGTACGACTGCGCCGGCACCATCGCCAAAAAAGACCGTACTTGTGCGATCTGAAAAATCCATCATCTTGGAATTAACCTCAGAGGCGATCAATAAAATATTTTTATACGCACCAGAACGAATAAATTTATCCGCTGTACTTAACCCAAATACAAATCCAGCACAAGCTGTCATGATGTCGTATGCCCATGCCTTCTCAGCTTTTAAATTACGCTGGACAAGTGCTGCAGTCGATGGTGCTAAACCATCTGGTGTAAATGTCGTCACAATAATGACATCAATATCATTTGGTGTTAAATTTGTGTCTTTCAAAGCTAACAACGCAGCTTGTGTTGCCAAGTCGCTTGTATTTTCACCTTGTAATGATATGTGTCGTGTTTCAATACCTGTGTGTGATTGAATCCAAGTATCATTTGTATCCATGATACGACTTAAATCATCATTAGTCACAATATCACTTGGTAAATAATGCGCGCTCGCCAATATTTTACTTCCGGGCATGTTTTTTCCCCTCTAAGCGTATGTCCAGCACACGTTTTTTTGTACTTATATTATTGTAGCGGATTTCAAGTTTTAAGCAACCCATTTGCATTATCCTGCCATAACAGCGTCTGTTGTGCTTGACCCATTCGATGCCACAAGAAAGCATCATAAACACTCATTGCCAATACATCATTATCTTGAAATTCAGCTTTCAAAACATCCCCCACCGGTAAAATACCCAACAAATCATGCCAAAGATCTAATAAAGTTGGCACATCATCTCCGAATGTCCAACCTAAGTGGAAAGTATCAGAATGCTTGAAAATCAAAATTACTGCAATAATATGTCCATGAAATAACCGAACAACACTATGTTCAAAATCAAAACCGTTAGCTTCAAAAATTAGTTTTTGATAATTAATTGTTTTAGATGCTGGATTCACGCGATGAATACGTTCGTAATGATCACGTAATAGCAAAACTAATTCTTGCCTCAAGTCCGCTTCTAATTCGCCTACTGTTACAACTGGTTCGCCTTCATAATCCCTGATGTTCAACTTGGCAAAATAGGTGGTGTAAATGGGTGTAAAACCACGATCTTCTAAAAATCCTAGACTAATTGGATCATCAACGTCTGCAACAAGTCCTTTTCCTCTTGAATTAGCCATCGCTTGTAACGCCCACACACTTGCCACATCAAGATCAGGTACTTGTATTAAATCATAATTATTAGGATGATTGTTATTTTCTTTATAAAATTCAGTCATTGTACCTTCACTATAAATGAAAAAGTCGGTCTAACCCGACTTTTCATCATTTACTTCGTTGCTTGTAATGCATCTAAACGCGCTTGCGTTGCCTCCAACTTTGTTTGCCAATCAGCAAGCTTAGCTTTTTCTGCAGAAACAACAGATTCCGGAGCTGAAGTAACAAACTTTTCATTACCAAGCTTCTTTTCTGCACGGTTTACTTCGCCAGTAAATTTCTTTACTTCACTTGCCAAGCGTGTTATTTCTTCGTCAATATCAATTAATTCAGCCAAAGGTACATAGATTTCAGCCCCTGATATGACTTGCGACATCGCTAAATCAGGTACGTTAACATCTGCCGATATTTGAAGTGACTTAGGATGAGCAAATCGATTGATGTAGTCAACATTGGTATTAAATATCTCAATCAAATTTTCATCAGATGTCTTCACCAACAAGTCAATTTGAGTTGACATTGGGGCGTTTGCCTCGGCTCGAATATTACGCACTGCAGTAATTAAATCTTGCAAAGACTTAAACGCCTTTTCAGATGCATTGTCCAGCAAGGTATTTTGTACGATCGGATAAGGTGTCACTGAAAAGTCAGCTTGACGACCAACCTGATCAGGCATTTCTTGCCAAATCGCCTCAGTTACAAATGGCATAATTGGTTGCAAAAGCCGTAACGTTTGATCTAAGACATACGCTAACGTTTGTTGAACTGGTGCCTTATCACCATTACCATTTAACGTTTCTTTGGTCATTTCAATATACCAATCAGCAAAATCAGACCAAATAAAATTATATAGCTCACGTCCTGCTTCACCAAATTCGAATTTGTCAAAATTGCGCGTCACATGTGCAATTGTTTTGTTTAATCGTGACAAAATCCACTTATCACCCAATGATAATTTGTCAAAATCCGGCAAGGTAGATGGTGTATCAGCATCTAAATTCATAATAACATAACGTGAGGCGTTCCAAATTTTATTGATAAAATTCCAAGCCGCATCCATTTTGTCATATGTGAAACGAACATCTTGCCCTGGTGTCGATCCTGTAGCTAAGAACCATCGTAGGGCATCTGCGCCATACTTTTCAATCACGTCCATAGGGTCCACGCCATTACCAAGCGATTTGGACATTTTACGTCCTTCCCCATCACGGATCAAACCATGAATCAGAACATTTTTAAAAGGTCGTTGTCCAGTGAATTCTTTACCTTGGAACATCATACGCGCAACCCAGAAAAAGATAATATCATAGCCTGTTACAAGTGTATTTGTTGGGTAATATTTTGCAAAATCATCTGTCTGATTTTCAGGCCAACCCATTGTTGAAAAAGGCCACAATGCTGACGAAAACCAAGTATCCAAAACATCTGGATCACGTTGCCAACCATTTCCATCAGGTGCTTCTTCACCGACATAAATTTCTTCTTGTGCTGTTCCCTTATTCTTATACCAAGCGGGAATTTGGTGCCCCCACCATAATTGACGTGAAATAACCCAATCTCTAATGTTATCCATCCAACGTGTGAATGTATCCTCGAATCTTGCGGGCACAAACGTCACTTTTTCATCAGCATTTTTTTGCATATCTAACGCTTGCTCAGCTAGGGGTGCCATCTTAACAAACCATTGTGTTGATAGACGTGATTCAACTGGCACACCAGTTCGTTCCGAATGACCCACAGAATGCACGATAGGTTCTATTTTGAGCATGAATCCGCCATTTTCAAGGTCAGCAACAATAGCCTGACGTGCTTCAAAACGATCCATACCATTATATTTACCGGCATTTTCGTTTAAATGGCCATCCTCTGTCATCGTATTAACACGTTCCAAATCGTGACGGTTACCAACTTGAAAATCGTTTGGATCATGTGCTGGTGTAATCTTAACCATGCCTGTTCCAAAATCTTTTTCAACATACTCATCGGCAATAATTGGTACTTCACGATCAAGAAGCGGTACAATGACCTTTTTACCAATTAAATCTTGATAGCGTTCATCACTTGGATTCACAGCGACAGCAACATCACCAAACATTGTTTCGGGGCGCGTTGTTGCAATTTCAATGTAACTTTTACCATCAAATGTTGTGCCATCAGTAAATGGATATTGTACATGATAGAAAGCACCAGGATCATCTTGATAAATCACTTCAATATCAGATAAGGCTGTTCTTGCTTGTGGATCCCAGTTAATAATATACTCACCACGATAAATTAAGCCCTTTTTATACAGGTCTATAAACACTTTATTAACAGCCTTATTTAAACCGTCGTCCAAAGTAAATCGCTCACGATCAAAATCTAAAGACAAGCCCATCTTGCCCCATTGCTGCTTGATCGTTGCTGCATATTCGTTCTTCCAATCCCAAACTTGTTCGACAAATTTTTCACGACCTAGGTCATATCGAGAAACGCCTTCAGAGCGCAAACGTTGTTCTACCTTGGCTTGTGTTGCAATACCAGCGTGATCCATTCCTGGTAACCATAACACATCAAAGCCCTGCATCTTTCTCTGGCGAATAATCATATCTTGTAATGTTGTGTCCCAAGCATGACCTAAATGCAACTTACCTGTAACGTTTGGTGGTGGAATAACAATAGCATATGGTTCTGGTTCATTGCCCTGAATTGCTTGATTTGATTCTGGGGCAAACAATTTTTTTTCTTGCCAATGATCATAACGACCGGTTTCAACGGCTGTTGGATTGTATTTTGTTGACATGTCAATATCGCGCATATTTTTTCTCCTTTGATATGATGGTACTAAAAAATCGTCCTTAAAAATTAAATTAGGACGATTTTCACCGTGGTACCACCTGTATTGCTGTTAATATTACTTTTATCAACAGCCACTTCATTACTTTCAATTATAAACACTTAGCAACCTTGGGCATTAACATCGCTGATTCACAACACACCATCAACTCTCTGTACATGTATTTGCTTAATCCTCTAAGATAATGATAATATTACTAGAATTTAATGTATCCGTCAAGAGGTTTTATCTTATATTTACTTTAGTCGCCATCAAACTGTCAAAATAATTTTATTTTTTCTAAATATTGGTAAGGATTAAAAATCATATCTACCCATTTGACTTTATGTGCGATGCATACTGTGCACAGGCTGATAGTCCAAGCAAATATTAACGTCAAGACAATTAACAAAAAATAATTTTGTACGCCAAGTCTAAGTAACAAGACACGAACTATAGAGGCAACGGGTGCATGAATTAGATAGATAACCAATGAGTGACGACCGTATTTAATAAAATAGTGACCGACCCTACCTATTTTAATGTGTGAAAATAAATATAAAAACAGTGGCACACTCGCCAATTTAGCCATGAAATCTGTTTGTGTCATCATATTTGTATCATACCATGGCTTGCCTGTGTGCACTTGCCATATCATTCCCACAGAAAAAGCGACTAAGTTAAAAATAAACAGCGATTTGCGGTTCAGAACTGCAGGTTTTTCTTTAAAAAGATAACCTAAATAAAAAATGATGGTCCACATGCAAAGACTATCAAAAACATAAGGCATGATGATAACATGTCCTAAATTTAATAACAGTAGTATGCTATATATGCCTATCTGTAGAATGGTAGGCACCTTCAAAAGATACATAATACCAACTAAAACATAGATAAAAAACAACACGTATAGATACCATAAGTAACCAATTGGTACAACATAAATCCTTCCTAAATCTTGCCACGTACTCAGCTGATGCACTTCTGACCCGACATGTTGCAAACTAACGTAGATTACTGAAAAAATAACATACGGAATGCCTAAATTAACAAATTTTTGAACAAGATTTTTAATTAACAACGTGCTCGTAGACACTGGCTTGTAAACGTACCCTGATAAGGCAAAAAAAACGGGCATAACAATCGTAAACAGTAGTCCCAATATCATTTCTGAAAACCAATTATATTGCTGAAACTGATTAGTTTTATAAATACCTTCAACAACGTGAACAAGAACGACTAAAAAAATGGTTAAACCCTTAGCTAAATCCAACCATAAAATTCTTTTTTTGATCATATTACTATCCCAACAACAAATTATCGTTATGTGACGCAGCAACAGTAACCACCACAACTATATGGTGCTTAACAGGGTTATTTCAATCCCACACTAATACGTAGGGCATGAGCAACCTGTTGCATTTCCTGCGAATTGACGTTTATATGGGCGATTTTATCGCGCAAGCGCCTTTTATCAATTGTCCTTACCTGCTCTGCTAGAATGACAGAGTCTCGCTTGATACCACCCATATGAGCCGGTAATAACACATGTGTTGGTAATTTTGGCTTTGATATTTGTGATGTGATTGCAGCAACAATGGTTGTTGGTGAGTTTGCGTTACCAATATCATTTTGAATAATTAATACTGGCCTAATGCCTGATTGCTCCGATCCAATGCCTTGTTTTAAATCTGCATAAAAAACATCGCCTCGCATCACTGTTTTAAGTTCTTTCATAAATTTCTCACTTGTTATGTACGCGCCTCAGCGCTTTAATGATATATCCTTGGTAATCTTACACCAAAAGATGTTAATATTTCATGGGGGATTGTCTCAGCGTAATTTGCAAAATTTTCAACGGTAATTTCCTCGTCACCATCCCGACCAATTAATGTGACTTCAGTGCCAATAGGATATTTTTTATCTAATGCGATCACAATTTGATCCATTGTGATACGCCCAATCACCTGTGTTGCTTTTCCTGCTACTAATACTTTCATGCCGCCCATACGTCTCAAATAGCCGTCAGCATACCCAATTGGTAACGTGGCAACCCACTGCGCTTGTTCAGCTGTATAAGTTGCGCCATAGCTCACCGATTCACCAGCTTGTAATTGATGAACAGCCCCCATACGTGACTTGAGCGATAACACATTTTTCAATTTAATAGGCATGTCTAATGCTGGTGAACCAGGGTTAAAGCCATAAAGTACTGACCCTACGCGAATCGTATGTGTATCAATTTCATCATGATGCCACAATGCCGAACCTGAATTAGCTAAATGCCAATAGTTTTTAGGAATTCCAGCACCGCCAACCCATTGATAAAATTTAGTGACCTGTTGCCTATAGTACGCCTCATTATCATCATCGGCAGTAGCAAAATGCGTAAATACACCATTCAGACGTAACTTCCTTGACTCTTGAATGAAAGCATACATTGCGGCTACATCCGCCTGTGAGTTAGCACCCATACGACCCATGCCGGTATCTACTGCAAGATGTACATCCAATATTTGGTTATCTGGCAAAGATACGACAGCTTGTTTCATCCAATCCAATGTGCCAGCAGCAGGCATTAAACGATTTTCTGCCATTAACTTAACTTGCGAAACATCTTGAACACCTAGTAATAAAATGTTGAAATCATCATGCACCCTTGCTTGTCGTAATGTCAGTGCTTCTGAAATTGTAGCCACTGCAAAATCACGAATACCAATATCATATAAAGCTTGCGTAACAGCTACGGCACCATGACCATAGGCGTCAGCCTTAACGACAGCAATCAATCGCGTTGCGCCCGCATGTTCCATAATTAGTTTTGCATTATATTGAATAGCCTTTAAATCAATTTCAATCCAGGTTGGTCTAGTAACTTCTGTCTCGTGCTCAATCATTTCAAAACCCCACGTTTCGGAAACAACATTAAACTCATACGATCCCATAGTGTTAGTCGTTCAATAATGACTAATGTATTGACTTGATCTCCACTATGGGTAATAGCTACATGCGTGATATACGCAAAATTTTTAACACGCATAATTGGACGACCATTATCAGCATTTAAAATTTCGATGTCATGCCAATGTACTTTTTCACCAATACCATATCCAGTAGCTTTAGAAAATGCTTCTTTACTTGAAAAACGACCGGCGACAAATTCATTATAATGTTTGCCCTTGCGTTTCGAAGCTTGCTCGCGTTCTGATTCGGTCAAAATAGTATTTATAAAGTTAATCTTACGTTCAACAATTTGCCCAACACGACTAATTGATTCCGTATCATTTCCAATTCCAATTATCATGTCTCTATTGTATCAAAATGTACCGTTTTCACCAACTTATCCGTTGCTTTTCCTTTTATTTCTTCTTGCGTCAGTAATGACTCCAAGTTTAAATAAATACCATTAGCCATTAAACAACATAATAAAGTTGCAAATGTACTACTCTTTTTATTCTCCATGCGAACACCTCATCAATAGTTAATAATAAAATTGTAAAATGAAATCACGTAAAAGACAATAAAAATAGCCTAACGTGTCACTTTTTTGGCATAACTGGTTATTTTGTCAACTTATTAACACTACTACCTTACTTTACTAATTAGAATACCTACATTCCCAGTGTATCCTGCAAAGTATAGCTAATCAAATTCACGTCAAAAAAAGATAGTATCTCGTAAGATACTATCTTTCACTATGCCGTCGGTGGGAGTCGAACCCACACGGTGTTGCCACCACTGGATTTTGAGTCCAGCGCGTCTGCCAATTCCGCCACAACGGCAAATATAAAGTTTTCACCTTATTAGGGCGGTAGAAGGGGATCGAACCCTCGCATGCTGGATCCACAAACCAGTGTGTTAACCACTTCACCACTACCGCCATGGCAGGGATAGAGGGAATCGAACCCCCATCAACGGTTTTGGAGACCGCTATTCTACCGTTTAACTATATCCCTACAATAATATTCCTCAGCTAACGCTGATAAAACATGATAAGGAATTGCACCTCATATAACTCTAATAGTTCATGTTTGTCAGTAATTAGCGGTCACAGCGGGGCTCGAACCCGCGATCTCCTGCGTGACAGGCAGGCGTCCTAACCAGCTAGACCATGCGACCAATGGACGCTACAGGGATCGAACCTGTGACCCCCTGCTTGTAAGGCAGGTGCTCTCCCAGCTGAGCTAAGCGTCCCTATGGAGAGAAAGGGAT
>NZ_JAFBEK010000009.1 GCF_016908715.1 Leuconostoc rapi
ATCAATTCCGCTTTGCCTCGCTAGCACATTTAATTTTGGCTGTTTCAAATTATTTAGATTGGTACAATGACGAACGCATCAGTGTCGTGCATCGCGACAAGCAAGCCGCTTAACTGAACAGCCCTAGAGAAAAAACAGTCCGAACTATTGACTTAGGAGCAATTAACGTTCTCATCAATTATGTTCACAATTTCTTGATTGATTACTTTAACTTTATTTTCAGCATCTTCAATTTTTGGATTAATATTCTGTAGATACTTTTCTTTTTCATCTATAATAGCGTCTACTTTGTTAATACTATTTTTTGTCTTTTCGTTAAATTCTGTTCTTTTTCTATTATTACTGATTACATCACGGATTTTTGGATAAAAGAATATAGCTATCACAATGGATAAACTTAAAGTAATGAATAAATATGAACTCATATTTCTATTTATTGAATCTATATCATTCGTCCCCATACTCAGAAACATCAGTAAAGACTTACCTAAAAGGAAATGTCCTAAATAGACAAAAGCAAATAATAAAATTAACTGGGTATAAATTTTATAATGTGCTTCTCTACCGAAATACTTAAATTTATTTGCTATATATTTTGATTTTAAAAATTCTTTCTTACGGTGATTGTAGTATTCAACATCGTTAGCATATTTTTCTCTAGTTTTATACAACTTTCTAATAAAACGTAAATTTTTATCTATTTTTTCCTGATATAGAATAGAATTTTCCTTATTGATTTTGTGTATAGTACGCAGCTTGATTAAAAGGTCTATTTTTTTGATTATTATATTTTCCATATATATCTCCATAGAAATTCAATAATATTAATTATACTCTTTATTGGACTATTGGACTATAGTCAATTTTTGGCACAGGCTCTATAATTAAACTTAAGGCGCAAACGCTATGTGGATCTACGTCAATAAATCGGACACGCATGCTACTTTTATTTGCTATTGTTGTTCAAAGGCCACTGGGGTTAAATACCCAATCGCACCATGAATACGTTGACGATTATACCAACCTTTAATGTATTGGAATAATTGCATTTTGGCTTGTTTAGCCGTCTGATAACTACTCACATAAACTTCTTCTTTCTTAAGCGTGGCATGAAATGACCCAATCCCGGCATTGTCGTAGGGTGTCCCTTTACGACTGTACGAATTGGATCAATCCCAACTCATGTAATTTGTTTTCAAAAGCAAAACTTGTATATTGACTCCCTAAATCGGTATGCACAATAATCGGTTCCCCTTTAATCTGGCGATTCAATGTCGCGTTATTCAGCGCTTTAATCACCAGATTAGCATCCATTTTAGTGGCATACGCGTAACCAATAATGCGTCGACTCCAAAGATCCATGACACTGGCTAAGTAAGTCCAACCTTCTTTAATGGTATAAACATAGGTCATATCAGCTAACCATTTTTGATTCATACTTGTCGTCTTGAAGTCTTGATTCAATAGATTGGAGCGGTCGAAAACAACCTCATGATTGCTTGCCGGACGATATTTTTTAACGGTAATTGATCGCCAACCATGTGCAGCCATAATCCGCTGCACGCGTTTAATACCAACGGTTAAATCGTAGTCTTGTTTGAGTAGAAATTGAATTTTAGGTGCACCATAGATACCGTTAGCGTCATGATAAAGTTGATCAATCGCTTGCGTGATGGATTGTGTTTCAATCCTGCGTTGCGAAGGGGTAGCACTAACTAAACTGTCGAAAGTTGACCGTGCAATACCTAACAAGGTTGTCGATAATTTGACTTCAAACCCGCCATCTTGAATGAATTGGACTAAATCGGACGTTTTTATTTGTCGATTCTTCCGAAGATGGCTAAGGCTTTTTTTAAGATATCAACCTCTGATTCAGCTTTCAAGGCACGTTTCTCAAGCCTTTTGATATCGTCGTCTGTATAGGATTTTGAGGGGGCAGTGTGACTTTTATTGGTCCATTTGTAAATCGTTGCGACAGACACACCATAATCTTTGGCCAATTGACTAGCAGACGTGCCAGCATGATAAAGATCAATGATTGATTGTTGAAATTCAGGGGTAAATTTTTGCGTCATGGGTTATTCTCCTACGTCTATTATATCGTAGTAGAAACCGTGTCCATGTTTTTAGACTAACACCAATGTCTAAAAAATACGATAACGATTTCAAACAAATGATTATTGCACTGGCGCAATCAGATCATCACACCCTCGCTTCAATTTCACAAGATTATGGGGTCAGTACGGCAACCATCTCAAACTGGCTGGCCGCAGATAGAACCGACACCATACAAAATCTGTCACCAAAAGACATCCTGGCCATGCAACATGACATGGCTGAATTGCGCGCGGATAATGATATCTTAAAAAAGCTTTGACCCTCTTGTCGAAAAGAAAGTAGTTAGCAAAAATGAGTTGGTCAAGCTAATTAATGACGCTAACTTACCCGTGTCTCGGGCCAGTCGTGTACTGAATATCCCTCGGCGTACGGTTTACAATGATCGGGACAAAGTGCCGACAAAGCATGAACAAACAAATGACTGGCTTAAAACTGAAATTCAACGTGTTTTTCAGGCTGCCAAAAAACGTTATGGAGTCATCAAAATCACCCGTCAAATTAACACCGTTCATCACATGAACTTCAGTGACCGTCGTGTCAGTGGGTTAATGAAAACTTTGGGCATTCAATCCAACATCATCAAGAAATGGCGCGCGACGCAACCTAGCATAGGACGTCAAAACCGACCTAACCTTGTGAATCAGAATTTCAAGACTGATACCCTAAATCACATTTGGACAACTGATATGACCTATATTCACACGGTGCATGATGGTTGGACCTATCTGGCATCAGTCATGGATTTGCATTCACGTGCGATTATTGGTTGGGCCTATGGCAGTAAGATGACCACTGAATTAACATTACAGGCATTAAAAAAGGCACTGAACAATCGCCCAGCCCCAGTTATTTTGCATACAGATCAAGGATCACAGTTCTTATCTCAAAGCTATGAAGAGACCCTAACAGCATTAAACATCCGGCATTCCTATAGCCGACCTGATGTGCCATACGATAATGCCGTCATCGAATCATTTCATGCGACGTTGAAAAAAGAGTTAGTACATCATGAGCATTATCGCAACTTAACGGCAGCTAAGTTGTCGTTGTTTGAATACATTGAAAGCTGGTATAATCGTCGTCGTATGCATGGGTCGCTTAATTATTTAGCACCCATGACATTTGAAACACAGTTGCGTGCGTAAACACTTTAAACTAAATTAGAGTCGTTGTGCCAAATATCGTTGGTAATCCAATATTCTCTACTGGTTAATCTAACTATCTGACCATTTATAAGTACTTGTTTTTCTTCCAAATAAAATGTAACCGGACCACTATCTCTACGAATGTTATTGAACTCATCAGTAGCTTTTTTCTTTCTTTCTTCGCGTTTTAAATGAGCTTCAACCTTTGCTGTAAGTTGTTTCAAACTAAACGGTTTGACCATATAATCATCTCCACCGACATTCAAACCGTTTATAATATCTTCTTCAGAATCTTTAGCACTCACAAACATTATGGGTGTCGAAATTTGATTACGGATCGCATGACAAATATCTGTTCCCTCTATATTAGGCATCATAATATCCAACAAAATAAGATCAAATCCTTGAAAATCAGTTAAGCGCAATGGAACAGAAACTTTATTCATAATATCAACTCGATAATTTTTCATTTCTAATGCGGTTTTCATTAGTTTTAATATTTCTAAGTCATCATCAACAATTAAAATTTTATACATGTAACCACCTCAACTAATTATACAGGTAAGACACGCAATGAACATACCACGTTCTGTTCTCGTAAGATCACATTTCTTATTCTCTGTTCAAATACCTATTATGATACATCTGAAATTTCAGAATTCATTCAGAAATTAAGGGAAAAACAGATTATTAATTAACATCGTATACTTCGCTGAATCAAACTAAAAAAATAAGGCACGATAGTTTTGATTCACAAATCAAAATCATCATGCCTTATTGCAATTTTTTTGTTAAAAAATATAACGTCTTTTAACTCACATACCAACAACTAAGCTGCCTTAATATAATTCACACCATCAGCCTTAGGCGCCCGTGTCTTACCAAAGAAGAATACAAGCACGATAATTGTGAAGACATACGGTGCAATTTGTAGCCATATAGATGGTATATTGTTCAATCCTGGTAATTGTGCACCAACCACTGCTAATGATTGTGACAATCCGAAGAAAAGTGAAGCAAATAGCGCCCCGATAGGATTCCAACGACCAAATATCATGGCCGCCATCGCCATAAATCCTTGTCCGACAATGGTACTAGCAGAATAGTTCAAGGAAATCGATTGTGCGACAACGGCACCACCAACACCACCCAGTAGACCAGAAATCATCACACCTGAATAACGTAACCGTGCCACGCTTAATCCAAGTGTGTCAGCTGCTTGCGGGTTTTCACCAACTGATCTTAGACGTAAACCAAATTTTGTTTTAAAAATGATATACCATGAAATAACTGCAACAAATATTGCCAACCATGCTGGTCCAGAAGTCTTTTCAAAAAATAATTGTCCTAAGAAAGGAATTTTTGACAAACCAGGTACAGATGTATAACCAAAATCCTGTGCAATTGGTGCCGTTTGGCCTTTACCATAAAGTACTTTGATTAAGAAGACACCCAATGCTGGTGCCATTAAGTTAATCACTGTACCCGAAATAATATGATCGGCACGTAATGTGACTGTCGCAACTGCGTGCAGTAATGAAAACAATAATCCGACAACCGCACCGGCTAGTAATCCTAACCAAGGTGTTGCAGCGCCTAAAGTATCTGCAAATGTTAAGTTAAAAACAACTGATGCGAAAGCACCGATGCCCATGATGCCTTCCAAACCAACGTTAACAACGCCAGAACGTTCCGAAAAAGTACCCCCGATTGATGTAAAAATTAACGGTGCAGAATAGACTAATGTACTAGAAATAATAAGTGCTAACATCGCCATTAATGACATATTTATTCACCGTCCTTCTGATTACTGTCGTTTGCCGAACCAATAGCGACTTGTTTTTTAGCTTTAGTTGTTTGTGCGGCTTTTTCATCCATGGCTTTGATACGTGCTTGCATAAGCTTAATCAAATAGCTGGCACCCACAAAGAAAATAATCGACGCAGTCACAATATCAACTAATTCAAATGGTACCCCAGAAGACATTGGCATGCCTAAACCACCAATTTTTAGCACTGATAAAATCACCGCAGCGCCAAGAATACCGAGATAAGATCCGCCACCTAATAGCGCAACGGCCATACCATCAAATCCAATGGAAGGTGACCCATTTTGAGTGAAGAAATTCAAATAGTTGCCTAGCCCTTCAATTGTGCCGGCTAAACCAGCCAAACCACCAGAAATAGCCATGGCAACAACGGCATTGCGTTTAGCTGACATACCTGCGTACTTTGCTGCATCCGGGTTCAAGCCAACCGCACGGATTTCAAAACCAAGTGTCGTTTTTGTCATGATAAACCACACCACAACGATCATCATTAATGAAATGAAAATACCCGCCGAAATACTAGAACCTTGGGTTAAATCAGTTAACCATTTCATTTGCAAAGAAGCATTGGCGCCCACTTGTTTTGTGGTCTCTGCAGACTCTTTAATGCCTTTAGACATCGTGTTTTGTAAAATGTTATTACCTAAGAATAGTAAAATATAATTCATCATAATGGTGACGATCACTTCACTGGCACCAAATTGTGCCCGTAACCAACCTGGAATGGCACCTGCTAAGGCACCTAATCCTGCACCTATAATCAGCGCGCTGGGAATCATGAGATAAGCTGGCATATTTGGGAAACTAAGGCTATACCAAATTGCACCAACCCAGCCAGCCAAGGCTTGACCAGATAACCCGATATTAAAGAAGCCAGCTGTTTGAGCCACTGTGAAACCCAAAGCTGTTAAAATTAATGGCGTCATTTGCGTCAAAACACCACCAACATCTTGCATTGATCCAAAAGCTGAACCAAGTAGTGCCATATAACCCGCAATCGGATTATAACCAAATACCAACATAATAACGGCACCAATAATAAGACCAAAAAGAACTGAAAATAGGGCAATTGAAAGCGAATTTTTTTGTGTTGTCATGAGGCGTTCACCGTTTCTTTAAGTGCTGCGCGTGCATCTGTCAAACTCATTCCTGTCATTAACAACCCTAATTCTTGTTTATTTGTATCTTTTGCATTAACAATGCCAACAATTTGACCGGCATTAATCACAGCAATACGATCTGATAAGTTCAATATTTCATCTAACTCAAAGCTGACAACCAAGACTGCCTTGCCGGCATTTCGTTGCGCAATAAGACGTTGATGTATATATTCAACAGCGCCAACATCTAATCCACGTGTGGGTTGGGCAGCAATGATAAGGTCATTATCACGATTGAGTTCACGTGCAATCACTGCTTTTTGCTGATTACCACCAGACATTGAGCCCGCAGTCACTTGGATACCAGCTGAACGCACATCAAATTCTTTAACTAACTTTTGAGCTAAGTTATCCATTTCAGCTGGTTGTAGCACCCCAGCTTTTGACAGTGGTGTTTTGTAGTATGTTTGCAATGCTAAGTTTTCAGATAAAGTCATATCGACTTCCATGCCAAAACGTAAGCGATCTTCTGGGATATGCCCAACACCCGTTTCAGTAATTTGACGTGGTGTTTTATTCGTCATATCTTTACCATGTAACAGTACCGCCCCGGATTGCACTTTCGTTAGTCCAGTAATTCCTTGGATTAATTCTGTTTGCCCATTACCATCAATTCCGGCAATACCGATGATCTCACCCGCTTGAACGTCTAAGGAGAAATCTTTGACAGCCGCAACACCACGGGCATTTTGAACTTCAATCTTATCTATTTTAAGAATGGTTTTACCAACTTCAGCTGTATCTTTAACCGTTTTAAAATGTACCTCACGACCGACCATCAAGTCAGCTAATTCCTGAGACGATACACCTGCCACTGGGAAGGTCTCAATTGACTTACCGGCACGAATGACCGTCACCGTATCCGCAGCAGCACGAATTTCATCGAGTTTATGTGTAATTAGAATAATTGATTTGCCTTCTTTGGCTAAATTGTGGAAAATTGTGATTAACTCATCGATTTCCTGTGGTGTCAACACAGCTGTTGGTTCATCAAATATCAAAATATCAGCGCCACGATATAGTGTTTTTAGGATCTCAACACGCTGTTGTTGACCAACTGAAATATCTGAAATTTTAGCATAAGGGTCGACTTGTAACCCATACTGTTCAGATAATTGTTTGATCTTTTGTGCTGCTGTTTTAGTATCCAAAGTCAAACCCTTAGTAATTTCTGACCCTAACATAATATTTTCTGTTACGGTAAAGGCATCAATCAACATGAAGTGTTGATGCACCATACCAATCCCGAGTGCATCAGATTTTGATGGTGAATCAACCGTCACTTTTTTGCCATTAATCAGGATTTCTCCTGATGTTGGCTGAAGCAAACCTGTTAGAATATTCATTAATGTTGATTTTCCCGCACCGTTCTCACCAAGTAACGCGTGAATTTCACCTTGTTGGACTTGTAGGTTAATGTCATCATTGGCTGCAAAATCACCAAATTTTTTGATAATATGTTGCATTTCAATGACTGGTGTTGATTCGGTCATTATATTTTACCAAAGCGTGAACTATGCTGTAATTCACGCAATTCTACTTTCTAAAATATTTTTAAAAATGCCACGAACACACATTGTTCGTGGCATTTCCGTTAAAGAATATTATATCATGTTTGCTACAATCTAATTGTTTCAATTAATTTACTGGACAATTGTTGGGGTTGTTGAAATTTTTAACAACAGCCCACTAGATAAATCTGTTTATTTTATTCAGTTTTGACGCTGTAATCGCATACTGGCAAACACTAAAATACTAGTGATCACAATTAAAACCAACCTGAGAACATTCAAATAATATATATTATTGACATTAACTACATTTAACATACCAATGGCCAATGCTGTACCAATGGCAGCTGCATAGTTGTTCCCTATATTAAATAATGCGTTTCCGGTACTTTGAAGATTTTCTGGAAGTCGACTAACCGACTCAGTCATATTAGTACTAAACCAAAAGCCAGCACCAAACTGATACAGCGTTATAGATAATACAATGGTCCACAACGTTGTATTAAATAGCAGTCCCATAACAGTCCCAGTGAGTAATAAAAATGTACCTATCATTATGGGTAATTGCATGCCAAAACGGTCATACAAAATGCCGCCGATATAGGACATTACCGCATTACCAATTGCACCTGGGAGGACAATTAATCCCGAAAATGTCGCAGTCCTTTCTGTTAAGGTTTGTATCAGTAAAGGTGTTGTTGCAATATAAGTTAATAATACTAATTGTGCCCCGAATGCTGCAATAAAGCCTAATGTAAAAATGTTTTGTCGGAAGACATCAATATTAATAATTGGCGTTTTGATTACACGCTGATGCCAATAATAAAAACCTCCAGAAAGAGAAAATAGCACTATAAAAATAATATTATACAATGTAACGCCTGATGAAATTAAGCGTTCAATACCAACCAAACCTGTAATAAAGAATACTACTAAAATAAACCAACCACGTGCATCAAAAAAAGGACGCGTAGTACTAACTACTTGTTTAATCGTTAAACTACCAACTATCAGCGCAATAACTTGTAGAGGCAAAACAAGCCAAAATACAGCATGCCAAGACCAATGATCATTGAGCCAACCACTCAGTGCTGGACCTAAAACGGGCGCAAAAGAAATTAATAGTCCGCCCAATCCCATCATTGCGCCTCTTTTAGCAAGTGGCACCTGCTGGAAAATCACGCTAAACATTAAAGTTATCCCCAATCCACCGCCTAGCCCTTGAAAAAGGCGCCCGATTAAAATTAGACCAAATTGTGTGGCAACAGCATCTAAAATAACACCAATCATAGAAATGATGCTAATAATGAAAAATTGTTGCTTAATCGTAATACGTTGCGTCAGCCACGGCCCCATCAATGTCGTAATTGTCGCCGTAATCATGACACCACTGCTTAACCATTGAACCGTACTTAAATTTTTGTGGAAATCGTTTGCAATGTTATGGAACGAGACGTTTAGAGCGGTTCCTAAAAAAATGTCAACAAATCCTTGTATGCCTATTGCCAAAATTGCTAGTAATAGGACAGGCGAGACTTTTTTATCCATTGATTTCACCTTCCTTGTTAATAAGTGCCTGAGCAAGTGACTTTATTTTTTTTAAGTCATCTTCCTCGTTAGGAAATAGATCAATGATAACACCTGGACTTGCAATGACAGCCCCTGCTTGTCGGAGCTGTTCTTCAAATAATAAAACTGCTTTTCCAAAATCATCTCCGTAGAATTCTTCACCAGATCCTGCAACACCGACAATTTTTCCAGAAAAATCATAGTCTACAATATCTTCATAGAAATCTAAACCCTCTTCTGGTGCTCCTAAGTCAATAGTTCGGACTCTTTTTTCTCTAGGGCCGTTCGGTTAAGCGACTTGCATTTTGCGATGGACCACACTGATACGTTCGTCATTGTACCAGTCTAAATAGTTTGAAACAGCTAAAATTAAATGTGCCAGCGAGGCAAAGCGGAATTGATAAATCATTTCTCGCTTTAAAAGTGAGTGAAAACTTTCAATTTTAGCATTGTCATAAGGATGCCCTAATTTTGAATAAGAATGCGCAATAGCTTGTTGTTGTAATACTTGTTCAAAGCCAAAACTGGTAAATTGACTGCCCATATCGGTGTGCAAATAATCTGGTTTAGCGTGTTGCGATAAAGCCCTTTGTAATGTTGATACCACTAACTTTGTGTCCATCGTAGCACTGATTTGATGAGCCAAAATTTTGTGGCTAGTTAGATCCAAAACGGACGCAAGATACACCCATTGCCCATCAGTTGATTTTAAATAAGTAATGTCCATACTCCAAGCATTCACTGACGTGAGATGTTTGATCAAATTTGGTCGTTGTTTGTAATCAACTGTTGTTGTTGGCTGTTTAAAGCGTTTGACCATCACAGAATAAATATCAGCTGCTTTCATTAAACGTCTAATACGCTTGATGCCATGGTGTAAATGTAAGTTAGCTAAGGCAATTTTCAAGCGTGGTGCACCATAGGCGTGGTAGTTTTTCTGCCAAATTTCAAGTAATAAATCTGTTAAAATGGTATCTTCACGTTGGCGAGTCGACTCGTGATAATGCGTCCAATCAAAATAAGTGCTTTTGGGAATCACTAATACTTTTAACACCGTGACTAACCTAAAACCTTTGCTTAAAAGAGTTTGAATGACTGGCAGATGGGTCTTACGCGTTACTTGCGATGCTCGCCTAGCAAAACGGCCGCTACTTTTAGGATATCATTTTCTTCTTTGAGACGATTATTTTCCTTTTGTAAGGCATTGAATTGCGCGCGAGTCACTGGTTGACCCTGATCATCAATGCCAATGACTTCAGCTTTTTTAACCCAACCCGTGACGGTTTGGACAGCTAAGTGGTATTCATTGGCCAATGAATTAGCCGAACGACCTTGGTTGTACAAGGTCACAATTGACGATTTAAATTCTGGGGTATATTTTTTCATAAAAGCTCCTATACGATATTATCTCGGATTCTGCCCTAGAAAGAAAGTAGTCCGGAATTTCAGTATAGGAGCATGGTAAACCGCCTAAATCGTAAGTGTATGGCGCAATTACGATAATATCAGATGCTAGTATATCACTCACCTCTGTTTGTGATATTTCTGTTTTCTTTACTACAATTTTAGCATTACGTAAATGATCAACAATAATATCCGCTATTGCCTCCGTATTGCCTGTAATAGTAGAAAAAACAACACTTGCAGTCGTCATATTACTTTCTCCTCGAATGCCCCTAGCACGTCTATTAAAGTACTAACATGAGTAATACTTTCCTCACTATTTTCATCAAGCACCACCGAATGTACATGAGCACGCATTAATTTTTGGGAACTTACTATTAACACATCATGATCGAATTCAGGGACTTTACTAATATTTATTAGTTCTACTTTTTTGTACTCCAGAAGCACACTAACATCGTTTTTTAGTTGACTATCCGTCAGTAATTGTTCGTCAATATAAATTGGTAACCCAGATAGACTTTGATATTTCCATGGTTCAAATGAAGGATCTTCGGTTCTATCTCCAACGTAGTAAGATAACTTCATTGGAAATGGTTTCTCCGACTCCCCAATAACAGGTCCTAGTCCTGGATGAACTGGCATTTTATCAAAGCGTTCTGCTAATAATCTGACGGCCTTTTGGCCCTTAGCTTTTTTAACATTACTATGTTCAAAATACGCATCAGACATACTTAATGGCTGTGTAATCAATGCAGCAAAGACGCCTATTTTACGTGAATTTCGATGTTGGTAGGCTTCGCTACTAAAGTTCACAAACCAAGTTTCTCCTAAGAATTCAAACGCAAAATCATCATTCTCTGGATTGAATGGTTGATTTGGCTCATACTTCTTTTTCATTTCCGTAAGAGTTTGCCATGTTAAAAAGCGACGTTGATTTATTGACATACGTGGCGAAATAGGTTGAAAAATAATCATTAGACCAGCTATTCCTGTTTTCTTAACGTCCTTGACAGTGTCCTTTATATTTTCCAAATATGATACCATGTCTAATTTCAGTTCATCTATTCTGTATGGGAAATCCAAAAATGAAAAGAAATGCGTATTTTTTCGATACCCACTGACGCCAAAAACGCAAGGAAATCCTTGCGTTTCCAAACTTTTCCGAACCGCATTTAATGCGTCAACTTGCCATTTTTCAGACGGTATTTGTCCCTGATGCACTGCTTCTAAACTTACTAACATATTCTCTCCTTCAATCGACTCTTAATTTTAAAATCAATAGTATCAAAAAAAATACCGAACTTTAATATTTAATAAATAATATTTTAATCATTTTTCTCATTTTACCTTCAATCATCCCCTAGCTGAATTCATAGCATTCAACAACATACGTGACAACTCTGGCACACTAACATTTTCTCTATCACATGCTAACCATTGACTCAACACATTCCAGAATCCGCCAATGCCATATCTTATTGCATACACAATATCTTGATGATTTTTTGATGCAATCTGCCATGGTGCACCAACAGTCAGATATAAATCAGGCAGCACCTTGTTGCTTGTTTCCACAATGATCGAAAATAATCCTGCTTGCTGAAAAACAGATAATTCATCAGCATACTGCGTCCAAAAGTTGAAGAAAAAAATGACCAAATCTTCGAATTTTTCTGGACGACTTTGCTTCAATTCTACAATGTATTCATTGATCAAACTGGTGATATAAGTTGTCAAGATTTCTTCTTTAGATGCATAATAGCGATAAAAAGTTCTACGAGAAATACCTGCCTGGTCACTCAATGCTGCTATGGTTATCATCCCCAGATTCTGTTCTTCTTTTAATAATGTCAGCAAGGCATCCCTAATTCTACCCTTAGTTTGTACCGCTATTCTGTTTTTCATGTTACTCTCCTTTGACTCTCGACACACATTTTGAAAAATGCGTCACTAGTTAAAATAGTATTCACATCACGTTTCATTCACTGTATTTAGCGTACACTATACACTGATGTCACACAAGTGACAAAAATTATGGCACTTATAAATTGTCAAAAAGGAGGAAATGAACAATGATATTCAAAAAGGCAGGGAGTTTTCATGAGTAAAACAGGAAAAATATTAGGTTTTTCAGGTCTGATCATAGCCATGTTTATGGGCACGCTTGATAGCACAATTGTTAACATCGCCTTACCTAAACTGATGACCGAATTTAACACTAATTTATCTGGTGCGAGTTGGGTGGCAACAATTTATGCCTTAGCACTGGCGGTATTTATGATTTCGGCGACTAAACTCGCTGACAAATTTGGTCGTAAAAAGATCATGTTATTAGGATTGGCTTTCTTTACCCTATTTTCTGCAGCTTGTATGTACGCCAACTCGTTATCTATGTTACTCGTGTTTAGATTTTTCCAAGGCATTGGCGGAGCAATTATCACCCCACTTGTTCTACCCATAGGGATTAATCTCTTAGGAAAACAAAACATCTCTAAGATTGCTGCGGTGGTGGGTGCGTTTACGGCGCTATCTGCTGCCAGTGGGCCTGCTGCCGGTGGTATCATTCTTGAATACACCTCATGGCATTGGATTTTCGGCTTAAATGTCCCAATTGGTGTGATTGCTTTCCTACTTGTACTCATCTTTACAAGGGAATCTTATGATGACACCTTAGTCGGCAAATTCGACATACTGGGTATGCTCATGTTAACACTGACCTTAGGTGGTTTGACATTTGGTCTATTAGAGGGCAGAGAATACGGCTGGACTTCAACCCTAATCTTATCCAGTTTTGGTGCCGGTATCGTTGGTCTCATCTTATTTATCTTTGTTGAACTCAAAGTGTCATCCCCTATCGTTGAATTCAATCTGTTTCGTGAGAAAACATTCACAGCTTCAAGCATTGTCTATTTGATCACTGGTTTTGCTTTAGTTGTCCCAAGTGTGATTTTTAATTATTATTTACAAAACGTTTTAAACTATACTGCGCTGCATGCCGCATTAACAATTATCCCAGTATCTCTGGTAATCGTTGTCGCCATGCCATTAGGTACACGATTAGCTGATAAAATTGGTGCTCATCCGGTTAATTTTGTTGGTATATTACTCATATCAGCGAGCTTTCTGACGCTATCATTAATCACCACAGATACTTCTCGAACAGTAATGATCGTATTCTTGATTATTAGTGGTGCCGGATTTGGTTTTTCCACTGTATCTTACGTATCCTCAGTTAAGCATTTACCACAAGCAAAAACCGGTACCGGATCTGGCATTGCTAATTCTGCACGTCAAATTGGTATGTGTTTAGGGATTGCCGTATTGGTGACCATACTCAATGCCAATGTTGCGACAGCTAAAAATGATATACGCGACACCGCGATTGCAGTTGTTAACAGTAAAAACATTTCTGACCATACGCGTCATGTCGCAACGACCGAAATTAAAACGCTCTTTTCAAAAGATGACAGTAAAAACATGGACTATGCGGCGAAACAAAAACAGCTCACGCATAAACTTAAAACGGCTGCTTCAGATCAAAGTCATCTTCCTATCCCTGCAGCAGATACAGATTATAGAAAGCTCTACGACGCCACACAAAAACTAAGTGCAGGTACAAATCAATTAACCGAAGCACTTCAAAAAACGCATCATTTGACAGCTTCAAATCCACAAGTAATGACACTCATTGGCTCGCTCATAAATGGTAGCACTACGCTCGAACAGGGTCAAAACAAAACATCAACCGCAGTTCAACTTTTAGCACAGAAAGATGAATTGCAAGACGCATTACATCAAATTAATGCACACAAAAATACACAAATGAGCCAAGCCTTTAGTAAAACCTATCTCATTTGTGCCCTGCTGTTAGTGATTTGTTCCCCTATTGCTTTATTTTCAGATAGGCGTGTGACGAATTAATCGCATGAACATGACATAAAACCCGATAACTTAGCCGTCTACGGCGTTTAAGTTATCGGGTTTTATTATTTTAAGTATGTGACTTGATATTGTTGATGATGGCATATGCCCATAAGATCACTCTTTTGCCAGTGTAAAAAGAAAATACGATGAGTAGACTATCTACGATTGCAATGACCCACCATATGTCTGATTTTAGCATGGGTAATAGGGCCAGCGCAAAAATAATGGCTGTCATTAAAAAGACCAAAGAAACGAGCCACACAATCACAGATAACCAAAATTTAAAGCTAAAAGGTTTTTTATCATCCACATCAAATAGCTCATCAGCAAATATGACAATCATTCCCAATAAATCAATCACGTTAACTCAATCCACCTATTTTTCTTAATTTTACCTTGTTTCTATATTGATATTAATATCGTTTTTTTAGGAAAAGGCCCGCCCTGCCAGATGAGGCACATGTATTGAACGATCATAATCGTTAAATACCCATAAGAATCTTGATACAATTTAATCTCTTTTAAACGCGCTTAACTTGAAGTTTTCTAGAAAAGTAAACAGCAAACAATCCAAAAATCAGTATGGCCAAAACCACTGATAACCAAGAAAAATGCTGCAAACCATTAACAGCACCATACTTTGCTTGTAAAAGCGCACCCACAGTTGTGCCCAGTGCACCCATAAACATTTGTAAGGTCTGTACAATAGCCATGGCATCAGCTTTTTCAAGTGGATCTTCATCGACAATAACAGCAGTTTGTGCGCTTGTATATGCCATGTTGCGACCAATAATAAACAAAATGTAAAGGGTAATAATGAGCGGTAGCGATAATCTCGGAATCCAGAGCGTCATCATAATGATGATTACTGTAAAAATAGCATTTCCCAAGTACAGAGGTAATTTGGCACCCTTTAGATCGTATAATCGACCAAAAATTGGTGCCAAGAGTGCACCAATTAATGCACCTGGCAATAATGAAAATCCTGCCCAAAAACTGGAAACATGTAAAAAATACTGCAAATACGTTGGAATAATGAGATTTAAACCAAGTAAAATGAACATGTAAAAAGCAATAGGTATCAATAACGCGATGAATTTTGGATGTGTAAATAACTTGAGATTTAGAAAATTAGCCTTGGAAGTGGTCCCCCGCAGTACAAACAGAATGAGTGTGACGACTGCTATCATGAACCATGTCCAATCAACCTTGCCACTTTCTAATTTATTGACTAACAGTAGCGAACTTGTTAAAAATATGGCCAATGATAAAAAGGCTAACACATCAAATGAGCCTTGTACTTCATGCCGCTCTATTGCAAAAACTGTTTTCCAACCTAAAATCAAAGATATTGTTGGCGCAATGAGTAAAATAAAAAAGATTGATCGCCAGCCAAATGTATCAGCCAAAGCACCACCATATGTTGGTCCGAATGAAGGGGCTAAGCTAATTATCATCGAGGCGATGCCCATCCAAGCGCCAATTTTAGCAGCTGGTACTGTTGCCACAACAATATTAAAGACTAATGGCATAGCAATACCAGCAGCAATGCCTTCTAATACGCGCCCTAAAATTAAGAACGTCAAATTGGATGACAGCCCACAGATTAATGTCCCAATTACGAAGAAGATAATACTGGCAAGCCAAAGATGACGGCTGCTATAGCGTTTAATAAGATACGAACTGGTTGTTATCATGACCGTCACAGCAAGTAGATAAGCAGTGGTCACCCATTGAATAGCATTCAGATTAGTATGAAATTCATGCGACAAAGCGGGAAACGTCACATTCATTGCAGTTTCCGCCATGATTCCCGAGAATGCCACAAGGGCCACTGCCACAATATTTAAAGTTATTTTTAACGATGTGTTTTCTTTCATAACATGAACTCCTTGATACCCAAAATAAAAACTGATCTCCCATATTTGGTCGTTCAGCTTTGATACACGCTATATGCCTTATTTAATCTACTATCAACTATAGATGAATTGTTGGCTAAAAGTCAATAAAAAATAAACCACGCATCATTTTACAACTTGTTGTTTTATAAACAACAAGTTGTGCTATAATACTTGTATAGAAAACAGAAAAGGAAAAACCACTATGAAATATGCAATTACCGCTGCAACAGGTCACTTTGGCCAATTAGCTTACCATTATTTACAAGAATTAGTCGACGTTCAAGATATTGTCGTCATTGCTAGAAACTTAGAAAAGGCACAGGAATTATTTGCCGGTGCTGATGTCCGCCAAGCAGATTACGACGATACCGACGCAATGACACGCGCCCTAGCTGGTGTCGATCGCGTCTTGTTTATTTCTTCTCAACCAGGTGGCCCAGTACCACGTGAGACACAACATCAACATGTCGTTGATGCTTTGGTAGCTAACAACGTATCCTTTGTAGCCTACACAAGTTTCATTCATGCAGATCAATCAGTTAGTGCCCTAGCAAGTGACCACTTAGCAACTGAAAAAGCCTTATCAAAATCGGGTCTTTCATATTCACTACTCAGAAATAATTGGTATCTTGAAAATGAGATGGGCTTTATCACTACAGGTGCTAACCAACATGCCACATCTTATTGGGCAACTGGTCGTGCCGGCTGGGCTTTGGAACGTGAATATGCGGAAGCTGCTGCTAAAGTGCTTGTCAGTGATGCGCCAAAAACTGTTTACGAATTCTCTGGGTCTATCAATGATTATGAGTCATTGGGCTTAGCTTTAACGCAAGCGACAGGAGAACAAATTACAGTAACAAAAGAAACGCGAGATGACTATATTGCCACATTGGAAAAAAGCGATTTGTCTCATGACTTAGCTGCTTTGTTTGCCTCTTTCCAATCACCAATTGACGAAGGCTCATTAGATGTCCCTTCAAATGACTTACCTGATGTTTTAGGTCGAGATTTAACACCATTACCTGAAGCACTCAAAGAAATTCTAGCACGCAGCTAAAGTTATCAGTGGGCATCATTATTTAGATGCCTTTTTTGTTTCTTGAATTATGCTATAATGCTTGAATAACCAACTGATAGGATAGGAATATGGGACTTTCATATAAATTAAGTGATGCGATACACATTTTAGCTTACATTGAAATATTAAAGCATCAGGATTTATCCAGTAAATCGATTGCAGCTAGCATTGGTGCAAACGCTAGTGTTGTACGTAATTTAATGCTTGATCTCAGATCGGCCAATCTACTCACAACGCATCAAGGTGTCGCTACACCACAACTAGCCAAATCACCGGATGATATTAGCATTTATGATGTTTATTGCGCTATTAATATGCCACATACCCTACTCAACATTGACCCCAAAACAAACCCAAACTGTTTAGTGGGTGGCCATATTCAAGAAACATTAAACCAATTTTATGGTGACATTGAATCCGCTGCGTATAACCAAATGAAAACCATCTCACTAGCTCGCGTGATTCAAGACATTCTAAAATAAAAACTGCAGAAACTCAGGGTTATTGTTGACAATAACCTTAGAGCTTCTGCAGTTTTTAGTTGTGTATTACAATACCGCTACTATCGTTGTTTTTTTAAGTTAATAATAGCCGTGTGTTTCAATAATACATAAGTAACTATCGTTTGCACAATAAGGCTAGCAATCATTTTAAATATTCTTGTTGTCAATAACAACTCATAATTTAAATGGTAAACATAGGCAATTAAGCTCGTGTTCAACAAAAAACTAATACCTACGACAACAACAATATTAACCATAAAAATACGAAGTAGAGATGGATGGTACAATAAACCGTACGTTGCTCCTGCCAAGGCCGCTGGTATAACAAACCAGAATGAAAAAGCACCACTACCCATAATCGTAAAAGTCAGCAAATTAGCTAAAACGGCAGCCAACATCGTTAGTTTGACGCCATATAGGTAGCCAGCTAACACTAAAGCGATAAAACCAAAATTCACAGCAGCAAATGCAGGCCCAACACTAAGTTTTCCAAGTATGATGTTGATTGCAATTAACATTGCAACCCCTGTTACTTTTTGAATCGATAAATTCATGAAGTCAAACCCTCTTTCTTTAAAATGACGCTTGTGTCATTTCATAAAATGAATTATACTACATAATGACATCTGTGTCATATTAAATTTAGAAAGCGTGTGTGTATGAATAGAAATGTTTCCAACAAACGAAGTGAAACAAAAAGAGCAGCAATTTTAATTGGCGCTCAAAAAGTTTTTTCAGAAAAAGGCTTTCTGAATGTGACCATGCAAGATATTATTGATGCCTGCGGCATTAGTCGTGGTGGTATTTATCTATATTTTCATACAACTGATGATATTTTTTTTGCAACGATAACACAGCGTTCTGTGCGCCAATTTGATGATATTCGTAAAGCTGTTATCAATGAACCACTTTTCGATGACCTACTCAGCGACTACCTCAGTGAACATAAAAGTCGACTAATCAATCATATACAGGGTGCCCCATCGCTACTCCGCGCCATGTATGAGTATTCTTTTACTCATCATGATGCTCGTGATACGAGTTTAAAACAAAAACAAATGAATGCCACAAAGGCAACAGTGAGATCCATTTTAGATCTTGGTGTCAAACAACATAAAATAACAAATCACAATACAAAAACACTTGCTGATAGCTTCATGCTGCTCATTGAAGGTATGAGTATCATGGCATTGACTGGTACACTAAAAGAGCAGCAAATTGACGATCAATTTCAAATGTTTATGCATCAACTCACTTGATATTCGAGATTTAAATTGACATACTATGTGCCGTGAGATCAATCAACAGTTCTATACCGTGTATAATGAAATAAAGCATGTTAAAATGGTTAAATCCTCACTTTTGATATAAAGGAAGTTAAATTACACAAAATATGTCACGGAAAATAGAACTCCCTACTGAAGCGGAGATGAAAAAATTTCATAACCAATCTCAACGACGCACATTTCTGTCACGACTCTCTATGCCACAACGTTTGACGTTAGGTTTTTTATCCGTCATTACGGTTGGCGCATTATTACTCATGCTGCCTTTTAGCTATAATGGCGACATGGGCCATTCATTCATGGATGCCCTATTCACAGCGACTTCAGCAGCCTCTGTTACGGGTTTGACAGTTGTTAATACCGCAACACATTGGACAACTTTTGGACAAATTGTGATCATGTGCCTGATTGAAATTGGTGCTTTGGGATTTATGTCATTTTCCGTCCTATTATTTACGGCAACACGCCGAAAAATGAATCTCCGCGATAAAATGATGGTACAGGAAGTTTACAGCTTAGAGAGCCTTTATGATACCAGAGCTGTCTTTGGTTATGTCATTAAATTATCAGTTATTATTCAAATTGTTGGCGCTATACTCTTAACCCCATTTTTCGTCCATGATTTTGGTATCAAACGTGGCCTATTCTATGCTGTTTTTCACGCTGTTTCAGCATTTGGTAACGCTGGTTTTTCTATTTTGCCAGCTGGTGATATGGCATATGCCAACCAGCCTTGGATTTTACTCATTATTGCCGCCCTGATTATCGCCGGCTCCTTAGGATTTCTAGTCTGGCGTGATGTCCTACTGTATCATCATTCCCATAAATTGACTTTACATTCAAAGCTCGCGCTTATGATGACTGGGGCACTCATTGTTGGCGGTTGGTTATTGTTTGAATTAACTGAAAGTAATTTAGCCATTGCATCACATTTATCTGGCTTTAATCGCATTGCCAACACTTTGTTTATGTCAATTTCTTATCGTACAGCCGGTTTTTCACAATTTAGTTTCAGTCAAATGGCGCCGGCTACAATCCTATTAACCATTATGATGATGTATATCGGCGGTACACCAGGGTCAACAGCTGGTGGTATCAAAACAACAACATTAGGCGTTTTACTACTCAAAACACATGCTGCTTTGCGCGGTAAAAAAGACGTTACCTTTGCACATCGTCGGCTAACCAACGAAAACATTTCACGATCACTTTTGTTGATATTTGTCTCCTTGCTTTTCTTAGGCGTTCTGTCGTTTTTACTCATGCTCACACAAGGCACTGATTCCAAATACGGGCTAGAATATATCATTTTTGAAGTGGTTAGCGCCTTCGCAACAGCTGGATTGACACTTGGGCTCACACCACACTTAAATGTTTTTGGACAATGTGTTATCATGTTAACGATGTTCATTGGTCGTGTGGGTGTCTACACCGTGATGTTCTCAATTCTAAATGTACACGCCGATCACGCACCTTATCAATACCCAGAAGAAACAGTTATTATCGGTTAACCTAATCACAACATCATACCAAACTTAGGAGAAACTCATTATGCGTCAAACATATGCTATCATTGGCCTCGGCCGTTTTGGTGGGGCACTACTTGAAACGCTCATTGCAAATGGTCAAGACGTACTTGGCATTGACATCAACGAGGAACATGTTAACGATTATCGTGATATTGCAACGCAAGTTGTCATTGCTGATGCACAAGAAGATGACGTTTTAAGAAAATTAGATATTGCCAGTTTTGATCATGTTGTAATTGCCATTGGACATAACATGCAAGCAAGCATTTTAGCAACCATCAACGCGAAAGATCTTGGTGCTAAAAATGTCATTGCCAAAGCAGAAAATCGCACCCACTTACGTGTTCTCACAAAAATCGGCGCCGACCTAGTTGTTCAACCTGAACGTGAAATGGGAGAACGTATCGGGCGTAAATTATTAGCGCCAAATATGCTCAATTTTATTGAGCTGTCCGACGATTATTCCATGGCAGAAGTACAAATTGTCAATCCAGCTTTTGCTGGGAAAACGATTTCGGAACTTAATATCCATAAAAAATTTGGATTAAACGTGATTGCCGTACGTCATGACGGCGAAGTCATCGTAGCACCTGATTCAAAATATGAAATACACAACAAAGACATCTTATCTGTCGTTGGTCCAAAAGACATGGTTGATGATTTTGATCAAATGACAAATAAATAAGTCAATAAAAAATACCAAAAATGTATATTAACATTTTTGGTATTTTTTTATTAATAATTACCCCAATACTTTTCCATAGTTGTTAAACCAATACCAGGATTGAAACTATTGGTTGGATCATTACGCTTGTAGTGGCTCACTAACGTTGAGGCAGCATGGTACAAGTGCCCAACGTTATGTTCAGCGGGATAAATTGCCCCACGCTTGTCAAGTAACTTCAACATTTCTAACTTGAGTTCGTGTGGATCAACGCCCGGCTTCAAAATATAGTCTTGGTGCATAACGTGATCAAGAAAATGGCCATAATATAACTTATGTTCAATCTTATCTTCAATTTCCTTTGGCAAGTGTTCAAACCAATCAAACTCATTACGCGGTAAAGCAATGTCTAATGGTAAAATATCCAACTTCTTATTTTGAAAAACTTCTTGGTAACGAATAGCGACACCAGCTGTCACATAACGATGCGTAGCAGCTCTATCTGCTTCTGAAGGTGTGCATTCTAGGTAATCACCAGATGCTGTTTTGAAAAATTCTTTCAGATACTGACGTGCTTCATCAATGCCTTCGCCAACCATTTTCAACTGCAAATAATGTTCATATTTTTCATTGTATTCTTCGATGCGTTTTGGCAACTGATTAGGAAATACTTGTCCCAAGTGTTGCAACACACGATCGGGGAAATAGGGCTTAAAGGTCGGAATGTGAGCTAATATTCGTTCTGCTGTTGACTTCATGCCAAACAAATAAGGCAACATATTAGTGCCAATTGTATCAATGACCAAAAGCGAATCTTTCCCATACTTTTTGGCCAAATCGTAGGCTTCTTTATGCATATATTCGCCGGATACAGGGAGATTTTTAAATTCAGATAAAATGTGCCGACGTAGGTTTTCTAATACGCCAGGATCATTCGTGCCGATATAAAATACTTGTGATGCGCCCTCTTTTGGAAAGGTATCTAATCGGACAGCGAATGCTGCCAACTTACCCGACGAACCTGAAACTTCGTATAGTTCATTGGGGTCAGCGTTGTACCGTGTTGGTGTGTGCGATCCAATATTACGGACACGAGCCTCGTAATCGCGATTATGACCCACTCGTTTGCCGTCTTGTTTAACATGATCAATATCAAAGTTACGGTTTTCGAGATTATTAATCATCTCTTCTGGTGTATTACCCAAATCAATTCCGAGATGGTTGACCAGATGTAATTCATCATTGGCATCAATTTGAGCAAATAGTGATAACTCTGTATATGCTGGGCCGCGCTGAATCAAAGCGCCACCTGAATTGTTGTTAATACCACCAATCACTGATGCGCCTAAATTAGACGAACCAATAACAGAATGTGGTTCACGGTTAATTGCTTTTAGTGCGTTTTCCAGTTTAAATAGTGTTGTTCCTGGAAAAGCAAGGGCCTCTTGACCTTTATTGATCAATTGGACACCCTTGATTCGTGTGCCGTTAACCACAACACACTCACGATCATATCCTGGCGCTGGAATTGAACCTTCTGTTAAACTCGTGTTAGAAGCCTGCATAATAATAATAATATTATGGGCATGGAGCACTTTCAATACCTGCCATAATTCCATCAAATTGCCTGGTAGAACAACTGCTAATGCATCCCCGCGGCCACTCCTATAACCTTTGCGATAACGCAATGATTTTGCGGCTGAGGTGATGATATGGTTGTTACCAACAATCTCTGTCAATTCTTGAACAGTAGTCATAATAAGCCCCCAAAAATTTATATCTTGAAAATATCCAAAATATATTATATTTACACTATACCACTTTGGATTTAAAAATGTATATTTTAATAGACTTAGGGCACTTTTATGACATTAAATGCAATTTTATATCGTGTTTTTATCATTTTGTGAATTAAAATACATAACGTTTAACGACCACACACAACCTATTTGTATTTGTCTGCTACCACTAATTCTAATGGTGACTTAATATTTTTTGCCACCTTTTGTCCTTGAAAATGATCATATGCTGCACGAACGGCTAATTTACCCATTTCTTTCGGTTTTTGAGCAACCGTGGCAGCCATTTGTCCTTTTTTGACAGAACTCATACCATCTTCCGATCCATCAAATCCAACAATAATAACATCTTCGTTAGATTTTAGAGCTTGAACCGCACCTAATGCCATTTCATCATTTTGCGAGAAGAGGCCTTTGATATCGGGGTGTGCTTGTGCGATATTCTCGGAGGTATTGAGCCCAGCCGTGCGGTCAAAGTTCGCCGATTGCTTGGTCACAATATCTAAGTGTCCCTTTGCTGTCTGATCAAATCCAGCCCCACGCTCACGCGTTGCAGAGGCACCTGGTGTACCTTGTAATTCAGCAATTTTGGCATTTTGACCTAATGTTTTAATCATAAAATCAGCCGCCATTTTACCACCTTCTCGAGAATCTGATGCGACTAGACTGAGTACCTTCCCGCCGTCAGACGAGCGGTCAATAGTGATAACGGGAATTCCTGCCTCATTAGCTGATTTGACTTCAGGCGTAATTGCAGAAGAATCCACGGGATTAATAATTAACACATCAACCTTTTTTTGAATCAAATCCTCAACATCATTGCTTTGCTTGTTTGTATTATTTTGACCATCGTAAACTTGTACTTTTGACCCTGATGCTTTTGCCGTTTCATTAACGCCATCCTTTATTGAAATAAAAAACGGATTATTCAGGGTTGACAGTGAGACGCCGATTGTCAACTCACTTGGCTTTTTATGTTGCACTACAGTATTACTCTGGAAAGGATTGCTAATCGAAAAAATTGGCCGTCCTGACGTGACAAAGAAAATACCGTAAACGAATACTGCAACGAGGACAATACTACCAATAATTTTTTTAGTCATTTTAATTACCGCCTTTATGCTTTTTTCTTACGATCAAGTAATACTGCTATAATAATCACAATACCTTTGACGATTTGCTGATAAAAACTAGAGATACCAATCAAGTTCATGCCATTATTTAGCGTACCAATAATCAATGCACCAATCAGTGTCCCAAATATCCGACCACGACCGCCTGCTAAAGAAGTACCACCCAAAACAACGGCTGCAATCGCATCCATTTCAAAACCAGTTCCGGCATCTGGTTGCGCCGAACTCAAACGCGAAATCAGTATCATTCCGGCAGCCGAGCTCATAATACCTGAAATGACATATATCCAAGTTTTTGTGAGATTAACTTTAATCCCAGACACAAAAGCGGCTTTCTCGTTGCCACCAAGAGCATAGGTTTTTCGACCAAACGTCATTTTGTGTAGCAGAATAAAGAGGATAAAAAAGGCAATCAACATAATAATCACAGGCACTGGTATACCAAAGAAATAGCCACGCCCGATAAATTGGAAAATAAAGCTGTCATTCATGACTTTACCAGTAATGGGATTACCATCTGTAAAGACATAAGTTGCACCGCGGAAAATCGTCATTGTTGCAAGGGATGCAATAAAAGGTGCTGCGCCACCTTTTGTAATAATGAGGCCATTCACACCACCTAATAAGCCACCAATAGCAATACCAATAACCATAGCAATTACCGTAGGGACGCCACTTGTGATCATCATGGCTGACAAAGCCGACGTTAAGGCTAGTATCGCCCCAACTGACAAGTCAATGCCACCAGTTAAAATAACAAATGTCATACCAAAGGCAATCAGACCATTAATTGATACTTGTCGCAGCAAATTAAGTAAATTATTTGGATCTAAAAAATTGCGATTCATAATCGTCGTGATGATAACCAACACAATCAATGCTAACACAGGGCCCAAACCTGACAACTTGCTTATCAAACTTTGATCCTTCATGATTACTGATGATTTTGCTGTGTGCTTCGTATTAACCATTATATTTTTCCTCCTGTTGCGAGTGTCATAATGTCTGACTCTTGGACATGCTTACTATTATCGACAACAGCCATTAACCCGCCTTCATACATCACTGCAATGCGGTCACTCATGGCAATCACTTCTGGCAGATCGCTGGATACCATAATGATTGCCACGCCTCTGTCAGTTAATTCATTCATTAAATTGTATATTTCTCTTTTAGCACCAACATCAACGCCACGTGTTGGTTCGTCTAAAATCAGCAGCTTACTACCCGCGCCAATCCATTTTGCCAAAACAACTTTTTGCTGATTACCACCAGACAAACTACCAGTATTAATATCTTGCCCATCAGCTTTTACGGTTAAACGTTTTATCAAAAGATCAACAAAGTCTGTCTTAACTTTTTCGTCGATCATATGATTTTTGACCAACTCTTGTAAACTGGGCATAATGATATTTTCTGCTACTGAGAAATCTAAGATTAACCCTTCATCTTTTCTATTCTCTGTAACAAATCCGAAGCCTTGCTGAATGGCATCGGACGGTTTAATAATTTTGACTGGTGCACCATCAACCTTGATATCGCCTGAATCTCTCCGATCGACGCCGAATATGGCACGCATGACTTCTGTGCGTCCAGAACCCATTAAACCTGAGAATCCTAATATTTCACCTTGGCGAACAGAGAAATTAATGTCATGAAATTTGTTATCACTGGTAAAATTAGAAACATCAAGAACGTTTTCCCCGTAATTTGGGTGTCTATCAGGATAAAATTCACCAATATCCCGGCCCACCATGTTTTTAACAATTTCAGCGACACTTGTATCCACAATCTTAGACTCACTCACCGTATGCCCGTCTCGCATAATTGTTATTTTATCTGCGATTTCCATGTTTTCTTCAATACGGTGACTAATATAAATGAAGCTCACACCCCGTGATTTTAAATGATTAACGGTCTCAAAAAGCGAACGGATTTCTGAACGTGTTAAAGCAGCCGTCGGTTCATCCATAATGATCACTTTGGCATCAGTCATCATCGCTTTTGAAATTTCAATCATCTGCTGAGCACCAACACTTAAATTACCAACTGGTGTGTCTAAATCATAATTAATATTCAGTGTATTAAATATACTTTCAGCTTTGGCTCGCATGCCTTTGTCATTAATTAATCCAAAACCTGTTTTCTCCTCTTTATTTAAAAACATATTTTCTAAGACAGTCATTTCAGCAAAATTATTCATCTCTTGGTGAATAAAACTGATGCCGTGCTCTTCAGCATCTTTTGGTCCTTTAAACGATACTTCTTTATCATCGACCATGATTTGACCACTATCTAAAGGCAATAGTCCTGTCATAATATTCATGAGTGTTGATTTGCCAGCACCATTTTCGCCCATCAACGCATGAACCTCGGCATCTCCCAAATGAAAATTAACATCTCTGAGCACATGATTATTGCCAAACGACTTAGAAATACCAATCATATCTATTTTCATAATTCCTCCATTCGCTCACTGCTAAATCAAAAAATAACACCACTTTCTAAAATAATATTAGCAAAAGGTGTCGCTTCACCGGTTCTTACAAACGCCTTACTCTCTTTTAACTGTTGTTTGAGTTGCGCATGAGATATAAAATCAATCTCAACATCTTCAGAAAACCGCTCATATATTTTTTCCAACATCGCGGCATTCTCTAGTTTGATTTCTTCTGCCAAATAAATTTTTTGAACTGCCAATTCCGATAATACAGCGTCTAGCACATCAATAAATTCAGGTTTCCCAAGTACAACGCTTAAATCAATTTTTGGGACAGTTTTTGGGACCGGTGTCCCAGCATCTCCAACTGCCAGCCAATCCATGTGCCCCATATCAGCGACCACAGCCGCGACTTTAGAATTTATAATGCCGTTTTTTTTCACAATGATTCTCCTTTTAGGTAAAACGTTTTACTTTTTGTTCAAAAAAATAAAAGTTGCTAATCTACACACGTGAAAGCGCTTCCATATGTGTAGATTACCATCTTTTTTTTAACTCGTCAAGCCTTATGTTTTTTTAATGTGCATAAAGTGCCTGTAGCTGACTGACATCTGATTGTTGGATACCATAATCTGAACCTTGAGGCTGCATGACTGAGATACGATCAGATACATGGTCTAATCCAAGCGCATGCCCCAATTCATGCTCTGCTGTGTTGACTTTTCGTGTCATGGTGTAATCATCTAAATAATGTCTATTCAGCTTCGCAACAACATGGGTCATGACTTTTTTACCAGTTAAAGGATTTACCAAAAAGCGCGTTTCTGCTATACCCGCTTGTGATGTATCACCACGGTTTTCAGTTGTTAATACAATGTCTGCCTGATTTTTATTTTGAACCTGCACTAATGTTAACACTTGAACGGCATTCCAGTTATCAAATGCTTGCTGCCAGGCTTGTAAATAAGCAGGTTGCTGGTCAGCTGATACATCAAAATAAATATTAAGCGTTTTTTTTGCCCATACTGCGCCGTTTAAATGCGTCGCGTCCTGATGCTCTGTTGTTGTATTACCGGTTCCTTGTTCCACAGTTCCTTGATCATTTGGCAGGTTAGTATTTGTATCAAAGAGGGCCACCCATTGTTGCACTTGATTACCTACCCAAACCTTACCTTCAGCAACTTTGCTAGGGTTTTGGATCAAATACGTGATACCGACGATGACAATGATCAGTTTAATAATTCTAGAAATTTTCACATTGACACCTCCTTAAATTCTTAGCATCATGGCTGACTAAATTATATCTTATCAATATTAAAACTATGTTAACTAACTATAAGTAAGCAAGAAAAAGGCTACTACACAAAAATGTAACAGCCTTTTCCTCAATTTGTCTACTATAAGTCAAACACATCCACTAATGATATCTCAACATTTGAACTACCCGCCAATAATTTAGATACTGGGCACCGTTTCTCAGCAATTGCTAAAATATCTAACGCCGCCTGTTCATTGACCTGGGGTATTTTCACCTGTGCATGCACAAAAAACTGAAATCCTTCGCTATCTGGTGCCATATCAACACCAACGCGGACAATACTTTCATGGGTTAATTTTCGGCGCTTTTCTTCTGCCTCAATAGTCGCATTCAAACAGGTGGCAAAAGCCGCTCCTAATAGCTGTTCAGGATTTGTGCCAGGCGATGCGCTTAATGGGCCACTCGTCATTACATCTAACCCACTCCCATCAATAGTTCGAACATGACCAACCAATCCCTCTGCATTTTCAATTTCAGTATGATATAGCCGTTTGTTTGTCAATTTCGTCATCCCTTTCGTTAATTCATTAGCACTTTGTCAATCTTTTTGTGATGCCACAAATTTCGTTTGAGCAGACTTTAAAACCGCTAATGTTGCTGTGTAATAGGCAATCCCATAATCAAAAGTTATTTTCTGTTGAGCTGTCATGCCATCTGCCAACCAGGTTGCCAACTGCTCTTGTAACGTCGCCAATTTGGTTTCCTTACGTTCAATTTCTTCCTGAAGAAATTCTGATACCCGTTCGGTCGGTAAATCTTGACTAAGTAAAGTCGCATCAGAACATCAGATTTAAGTATTTCATCAGACGTTGGTTCGCTCATAGCCTTTGAAAATGCTGTTTTTCCTGCTTTTGTAATTGTATAAATATTCTTATTCGGCCGATCAGTTTGTGATATTTGCTGTTTAGTCACTAATTTTTCCGTTCCCAACTTTTTTAAGGTTGGATAAATCATACCAGAAGTGGCATCAAAAAAGTGGCTTAATCGTGTTTGTAAGATGTCATTAATTTCATAACCAGTATGGGGACCACTTTGTAAAATACCTAAAATGATCTCTCTACCCTTCATTACCATCAACATATCCTCCACTTGTTTGTTATCTTTATTATACACGACATTAATGTTATCAATGCGATTTGACATTTCTGTCGATCATTCATGCATATTTGTCTGTATCAATTTAATCATTTGCATGTTATTTTTTTGATCATCAGCTGTTTCTTATCAACTAGCGATTTTGATTGCTTGATTTTTTTGACACCCAATTTCACACAAATACGCCCAAATAAGCTATTTTTTATCATAAAAAAACGTTATCCAAAAAAGCCAATGTTTTTGATCACAAAATCACATGAAGTGTTATAATATTGCTGAAATACTATAAAAATAAAAGAGGCGTTAATCATGAAAAGTAAACTAACTGATATTCTGGGCATCACGTTACCCCTTATTCAAGGTCCCATGTCGTGGCTAACTGATGCGACATTTGTGGCTGCCGTTTCCAATGCTGGTGGTTTAGGTATTCTCGGACCGAATGCTGGGCAACATGAAATTGTTAATGATCCGATCGAAACTGCTGAGCGCATGCGTTCAGAGATTCGCAAAGTGAAAAACTTAACTAATAATCCGTTTGCCGTGACACTGATCGGTGGTCAAGGCGATGCCACTTCAGATTTCACCTTGAAAATTTTGGATGTTGTTATTGAAGAAAAAGTACCAATTGTATTGATCAATAGCGTTGGTTTGCTCAACAATGGTAGCTACGGCATTGACCCTGCATTGTTGAAAGTTGTTAAAGCGAACAACATTAAGATGATTGTTCGCTCTTGGCAACCTTCCATTGCTGATGCCAAGGCTGTGGAAGCCCAAGGTGCTGCTGCTTATGTTGTGACTGGATTTGATGAGGGTGGTACCCTACCTGAACAAATAACAGGATCATATAGCATCGTGCCTTATATTTCTGATGCTGTGTCTATTCCCGTCGTGCTTGCAGGTGGTGTTAGTGATGTACGAACAGTTCGCGCAGCTATTGCACTGGGCGCATCAGGTGTCTATGTTGGGTCACGCTTAATTCCAACAGTTGAAAATCCCGCCGCCCAGATCACAAAAGAATTAATTGTTAATAGTACCGCAGAAGACTTAGAAATATTCCGAGTAGCGCCTGCATTCTACCGCTCATTACCAACAAAATTACGTGATAAACTAGTGAACAATGACCAACAATTAGATAAAGCATCTGTTTGGCGTGAAAATGGTGCACTAATGAACGGCACTTCTGGTATGCGTATTGGCATGCTTGATGGTGACTTTGATAATGGCTATGTGTCAGTTGGTACTGGTATTTCAACCATTCATAGCATTCAATCAGTTGCTGAAGTAATTAATGAGATGATGATTGATTTTAAATAACCATGGCTTCCCGGGCGCAACATATGCCTAGACGAAATGGCCCCCTTCAGTTGGAAAGATTCAACCGAGGGGGCCTTTTTATGATTGTATTCAACAATTAATACAAAAAGCGCGACAAAAGCCACGCTGTCAGTTTATTTTATAATTGTCCCCAAGTTGCCATACCAATAGATGGGAATAAATGAATTAATCGGCCAATTTCATCTGGTCCAAACTTAAATTCAATGGCTGGTAATAATGTATTAACGACATTTTCAGCTTGTTCACTGACTTCAGTCACACCCACCAAATGATGTTGCTTGTCAAAAATCAACGTGTTATCAGCAATCGTTTCGTTGTCAACTTGACGATACCAATCTTTGGTGAGGTCAGTTTGTTGCACCTCATAATCCCCTTTTTCAGCATCTGCTACCAAAACCCCTGCTTGTGCAATTCTTGGTGATGTAAAGACAACTGAGGGTACAACAGGATACTGAATTGGCGATTTTGTTTGACCAGAGAATTGTTTGAAAAGATACGTTGATTCAAAAATAGCTGTTGGCGTTAACTTAGGTTGCGTTTTATCAAGCACATCCCCTGATGCATAAATATTCTCAACGTTTGTTTGCAGATAATCATTGGCAGGAATACCTGATTGATTATAAGTGACGCCAATTGTTTCTAAACCAATGTTTTCTACATTAGGAATTCGCCCTGAAGCATCCAACACCCAGTCAACTAACAAAGACTGACCATCGCTGTATGCCACTTGCGTTTGATCCCCATGTTTTTCAAAGGCAGTAACATCAGCATTTGGCACAAACGTGACGCCACGTTGCTTTAAGTCGGTCACGACTTTGTCAACATAAGGCGCGTGAAATTGTCGTAATGCACGGTCACCATGCATGAGCACAGTAATCTCAGCACCAGCTGCATTCGCAATGGTCGCAAATTCCATGCTAATATAACCCGAACCAATAATGGCTATCTTTTGTGGTAAAGTCTTCAATGCCATAAAATCACGACTGTCATGTGCCAATTCCGTACCAGGAATATCCAAACGATGCGGACGTAGCCCAGTTGAAATGACAATCTTGTCAGCAGTTATTGCCTTACCGTCAACAATGATTGTATGATTATCTTCAAACACGCCACGTCCGTGAATCACGTCGATACCAGACTGATCCAATAACCCACCAATCATATCTGGCAAATCATTAATGACCGTTTCCTTATGAGCCTCATTCTGCGTCCAATCAATTGTCAGATTCCCCTGAACAATACCCGATAGGCGCTCGGCAGCTCGCGTTAGTGTTACAGGTGCATCAAGTGTGATTTTAGCATTGCAACCATAATTAGGGCACGTACCACCAATCATATCAGCTTCAATGATGCCAACCTTGACACCGGATTGTGCCAACGGAATCGCCCCGTCAAACGTACCATGCCCACTACCAAGATATAACACATCATAATCATATTGCTTTGTCATTCACTAACCTCCAATGGCATACTAAGAACTCACGCTAAACACAAAATTGTTTAGCGTTCACGTTACCTATAGTATAAACTGATTTGAATGAAGTGACATGAATTAGCTTTGGGATAGGTGGGGTAAGTTAGGTATAAAATTGCGTCAACACACATGATTTAGCCAAATGCCACTCTTTTACTCAATTATTTTGAAATGACTAGATTTTCGCTGACAAACAATTATTCGTCACTTGATTACTTCCCGATTTCGATCTGCTAAATTAACAATCAACACAATGACAAACAATATGAGCGCGACACTGAATACTGTATGCATGCCTGTTAAAATGATTTGATTGATTGTGTCCTCATCTGCAATCGATGGCGATTGATACGCGCCTTTTATGGACTGGTTAATCATATTCTGATCAACAGTGGCATGTTTCTTTAATCCCGAATTTAAACTCATATTGAATACTAAACCAAAAATTCCTGCTGCTAATGTCTGTCCTAGCGTTCTGCCTAAAGTGATCATTGATGAAGCAATGCCTAAACTTTCTTCAGGAACAATTCTCTGAGCAACAAGTGTGTTCATTGTTATGGTTATACCTAACGTCACGCCTGTTATGCCAGAAATAACAAAGAAAATTGTCTGGTTGAAGCGACTACCAATAAAAAGAAGCGGTAAATAGGCTACCATCATCAATGCAATGAGTGGTAAAGTAATATATTTTGGTGACCGACGTTTAACAAGTGTGCCGACAAAAAAAGAAGATAGTAACCAAAATATCGGACTAGGTGATACCGATAACCCAGCAACAGTGGCTGTTGTTTTATAAATACTCTGTAACCACATCGGAAAATACGTTTGAAAACCTATTTGAATCGCACTTAACAATAAGGCCGTTGTAATCTGAATTGAAAACAACCTGTTATGAAATAACGTGAACGGTATAATTGGGTCACTTGCCTGCCGTTCGAAAATAATAAACGCTATAACAAACATAACAATTAGGAATAAAATAACCAATATTTGAATCGATGAAAAATTAGCCTGACTTAATGTTTGGAAAAGCGTTAAAATCATGATCAAAAGTCCTGATAATGACAAAATACCTTTAATATCTAAGGGCTTTTTGATATATTTTTTGCTCTTTTCCTTGTACTTAAATGAAATGATTAATATCACGAGAATGCCAATTGGTACATTGATAAAAAAAACCCAATGCCAACTTAATTTATCAACAATGTAGCCACCCAAAAAGGGTCCTAACAATGCTGATATTCCCCAAGCTGTGTTATTCATAGCCAACATTTTTGATCGCTTCCGGTAGTCGAACAAATCTGCAATCATTGTGAACGTAATAGGCATGATTGCACCGGCACCGATGCCTTGCAAAGCTCTAAATATGATTAGTATAGTCATGTTGTTTGATACACCACACAAAAATGATCCAATTGTAAAAATAATAAGACCTGTTAAAAATACTGGTTTTCTGCCAATTCGATCAGCAAATTTGCCATAAATAGGTGTCGTAACTGCTGTCAGTAACAGATATGTAGCAAATACCCAACTTTGTAGTGATATGCCATTGAGTTGGCTGACAATTGTGGGCAATGCGGTCGTTATAATTGTCGTTTCAACCGAAGTCATGAACGTTGCAATCAAAATAGCCATCATAATAAAATTTTTATTGTTTGTTATTCTATTTTCTTTTATCAAGTTTTCGCCCCGAAATATTATGCTTTGTTATTTATTCGATTGTTTTATAACATTAGAACTAATAGTTAAAAATAAAAAGATTCAAAGTGAATCCAAAAATCCTGGTAAAAAATCGTTAAATGTTTGATCATTCAGCGATAAGTATTTACTTTGCGATGCCCTTCTAGTATTCGTTAAGCCTACCTGACGCAACATTTTGAAATGATACGATACTGTAGACTTACTAATATTTAATTTTTCACCAATCTCTCCGCAAGTCATTTCGCGTTGGGCATGATGCAAAACCCGGATAATACGTAAGCGATTAATATCTGAAAGGACTTTGAAAATTTCTGTTCTCTGTAAATCTGTTTGTTCTAATGTCATGAAACAAGCATACGCTAATTTTTTATTATTTGTCAATATTTTCTTCGCATACAATATAGTTAGATGTGGTATAGATTGATACGCATAATAATTGGCTTTGTCGTTGACATCTGTTGGTTTTATATCGCTACATGTTGAAAATCAATATCTTGTCACAATAAAAGGGCTCCAAGAAAGTTAGACACAAATCTAACTTTCTTGGAGCCCTTCACATTTCATAAAGTCATTAGAACGCATATTTAAGAAAAAAATATTTCCATAAACTCATGTCATTTAGGCCACTTTTTATAGTCACTAATTTTCTGAAATAATTTCCAAAAAAACAGACTTAGCTATAGCGGATCTACGTCAATAAATCAGACACATATTTTATTTTGTAAAATCTGATAAATCAGGTGATTTGTAAAGTGTAAAAATGGATTTAAAACAGAATTGTTAGGTTTTATATTTCACAAGATAAAATTTAGGTTCTTGAAGCCTTGATAAACCATTAATTTCGATAATGTACATTACGTTAATCTTGATTGGTCTAGCAATCTATTGCGCAATTACTTGATGAAAAAGTTGCGAATATGTTATAATAAAGGCACATAAAAAGGACTAGCGCTAACTAGTCCCATGGTTGTCTTGAGATAACCGCCACTACTTATTTCAATAAAGAAACAGCCTTGAACGGTCAAATTCAATTGTGGCTGTTTTTTTATTGATTATTTTTTAATACTTTTAATCAATACAACAACAAATGCCAACATTGATAGCATTAAACTCAAAGAGCCTAACACAATCATAGTTACTTCGTAACCTGACATTGTGCCACCTTTCTAGTAGCAACACACATGGATAAACCATAAGCACCACCACCTTTCAGCGGCTACCACACAACAACCATACATTATTATACCCTAATTTATATACAAAAAAAAACTGAAGGTAGCAGTCGTAGAAGACTATTTTTCTGGCACACTGACACAAAAAGGACTAGCACCACACTACTATATGACGCGAGACTAGTCAGTAAACTGGATATACGTTCTACTTTGACTAGCTATTGTTGCTCAAAGGCCACTGGAATTGCCCGTGAATACGTTTGCGATTATACCAACCTGCAATGAATTGGACTAAATCTGATTTTTTTTAAGATATCCAACTCTAATTCAGCTTTCAAGGCACGCTTTTCAAGTCTTTTAATGTTGTCATTTGTATAGGATTTTGAGGGGAGCTGTGTGACTTTTATGCGTCACTGCTTTTAGACTAGCACCATTATATCCTTTTAATAATCCTTTTTTTCGTCAGTAGTAATAATCCAATTATAATAACCAAGGCTAAAAATCCAGATGAAATAAACACTTGGTAACTTTCAAAATGATCAAACAAGAGACCGTAACATAATCCTCCCAGAGGGACAAACAGTTGAGAAACCGCATTGATGATTGAATAAACACCACCCTGCTTATTTTCTGGCACTTCCATTTGTAAATAAGTTGTCATTGCTGTATTAGCAAATACGACTATCAGTCCGAAAGCAACTACTAATCCCCCTAGAAGTCCAATAATTATTAAATCACTATGTGTTATTAATTCTGGAAACCCGAACAAAATAATGATTATAGTAAAGTAAAACATTGACTGATACATAATTTTTAAGTTATCTTTAATGGTGTGAATAGTCAATATGATGCCACCTACTACCATTGCAACGCTAGTTAAACTTTCCAAAAAACTGTAAACTAATTTTGACAGAGACAATTGGTTAATAACAAGTACAGGTAAACCAATCGTTATGGCTGAGGCGAATAAGTTGATAAACATCGCAATAATAACAAGAGATAAAATTTCTGGCCGGCCTTTAATAAATTTTATAACCAACAAAAAGGAATTTTTGCCAGTGGCTGCTATCCTATGTAACGGATCTAGTTTTAACGTACTGGTGGATAAGATTGACACACCAACTAGAATAATTATTAGAAAAACAAAGAATGGCAGTGTGAGCAAGCTAAATGCTAGTCCTCCTACAATAGGACCAAGAATATTTGCAACCGAAGTAGCGGACTGAACTGATGCATTCAGTCTTTGATATTTGTGCTTTTCAACCAACTGTGTAGTAGACGCTTTTAACGTGACGATAAATAATTCCTCACTAACCCGAATAATAATCATCAAAATATAGACATATACGAGTGTACCAACATCTAAATGATCACTAACTACGACCCAATAAGCTAAAAGAAATACTAACGAAACTATTTGAGCTGTTAATAGTATCTTTTTGTGTGCAACTGTGTCTACAATTCTAGTCATAATCGGTGTCAGTAATAGGCTGACCAATGGTCCAATAATTGTTAGTGTTCCAAAAATGAAAGCTGACCGAGTTATTTGTAAAAAGTACAATCCGAAAAAAAAATTTAAAGAGGTTATCGATAAATTAAAAACGAGGCTAATTAATGATGTCTTTATAATTGTATTGAACATTATCGTACGCCCTTTCCTTGTTTCCAATTTATCATCAAATATATCTAGACATTTTATTAATATGTGTAGTATAGTTTACGTTATTGGATATAAGCGGAGACAACTACGAATTATGAAAACACTTGGAGACACCATTAAAGCAATTCGAAAACAAAAAAAACTCACTCAAAAAGAAGTTTATATGGGAATTATGTCTAGAAATTTCGCATCACGATTTGAAAATGGGCATAACAGTGTTGAATCCGAAAAATTATTTGCCATTCTCAAAAGATTAGAAGTCTCTCCAAATGAATTTCAATTTATTCACTATAATAACTCCGAATATCGGTTTAATAGCATTTTGAACCAAATTGACAGTGATGCTAATATGAAGAAAACAGCCACGTTAATGCAGAAACATATTGCATTAAAAAAGGATCCATCTCTAGAAAGTCAAATTCTCGCTGCTATTGCATACATCAAGGTATATATTATTGGCAATAACCCTTTAAGAATGGATGTCGATCCTGCATACCCATTAAAAAGACATTTAACCGAAACTAAATATTGGTCTGTGTTCGAATTAAGAGCATTTGTTGATGGTATTTTTATTTTTAGAAAAGACCCAGTAAAATTACGTGAATGTATGACTAAGGTTCATGATTTATATAAAAAATATAAAGAATTCACAGAATATTCTTATATAATAGAACAAAGCGTCGCTAGTATTGTTCTTAATTATGTTCAAATTGAACTCACAAATTTCAACTATGATTCAAACAGTTTTAGGAAAATTACTGATAATTCTTACTACAGTGCAATAACCGATTTTACGGCTAAGCTCACTATGGATTTTGCTAGATTGGTCATTTTTCTCTATTTAGGATCAGATCAAAAAAATGACGAAGCTAATTGCTATGAATTTATACACATGCTAAAAGTGCTGCAACATAATGACTATATCGTGTTTAACGAAATCTATCATTACCATTTACCTCTAAGCCAACGATATCGAAAGTCACAGTGTTCCTAACTCCGACTGCTTACCAATCAAAAAGCGCAAAACACTGTCCCGTATTTTGCGCTTTTAATTATTTTATTCGAGTACACTATAAGCTACTCTCGTATCACCATTTACTTTGACTGTGACATTATTGTTTGATGCTTCAGAAAACTTAGCTAATGAGTAGGTTTCCCCAGTTTCAGGGAAAAACATTTCAATACTACCAGCATCAACAAATAATTGCATGTTCAATTGATTGACCGCATTTATTTTAACCACGTGCGCTTTGGTGTAGTGATCCTATCCAATATGTGTATAAACTAAATTAACTTCTTACTGGTCCGGCTTTTTAAAAACAAATGAATCAATACAATCACGATAATCCATAAAAGACTAATTACAATTATTTTTGAGTTATCAATAGTAATATTTTGACTACTTCCAAGTGCATCCATCCAACTATAGCCAAATGCCGTTTTACGTAAATCAAAACTTGCTGTTGGTAGAAAAGACTGTAGAAAACCTAATATTTCTTTTTGCCCTACAAATAAAAATGGCATCATTTCCAATACAACTTGAATTAAGTTATTATTAGCGAACTGTTGGAACAGCAAACCAATACTGAACATCACACTCAGATTTAAAATAGTGATGCCAAAAAATTTAAATATAACATCCCCAAAATTAAGCATAACTACCTTATCAAAGTCTACAGTAAAGGCAGACACAACATTAAACGACCCAAAACCATTTTTGATGCCTATTACGATGAAAACTGCCGACAAAATAACAGCTATGATACCTACAAAGACACCAACTGATGCTAAATACTTGCTTATTAAATATGACACTTTTGAAAATTTTCTATTTAAAATTAATCGTTTCCCTAATAGTCCAGAAGTAGGTAAAAATAAATTGAATGTGATCAAAGCAAACGCAATATATATCATTGAATTTGGCAAAAGGTTAGTAAGTAAGTAACTAATATACGCTGTAGCAGTCAAATCACGCGCAGGTAAATTAATTTTACCCGTATTTTTTATATTTTTTCCGTACTGTTCTACCATCATTTGTTGACCAAAAATATTACCACCAACGATAGATTTGTTTTCCATTTCATTTAAATTATTTTTTTCAAATTGATAAATATTTTTTTCTGCTGATTTTATCTGGCCATCTGTAGCATTTTCAGATATTTTTTGAATCAAATCATAATTTACTTTTGCTTTCTTAACTGCTTCTTTTTCAGCGTTACTGTGTCCATTTTTTAAAGAATTGTAAGTAGATTTCTGAGAATTCAACTGTAAGCTATATTGTGAAGTAATCACATCCGTTTCAGATGCTGGCAATTCAAAAAAAGGTAGTGTAATTAGCAATGCCAGTAATGCTATAAGAAAATAAGCCACTTTGGATCGATAAATTCGTTTTATTTCGTAATAAGTTTCCATTACACACACTTTCTCTCTATTTGGAGTAACTTTCTATAAACAAATTTCCTAGCCGTTGTTCACTCCAATTTTCTACATTGTGTATACTAATTTTTTTGTCTTCTATTGTCCAAACCTTACTTGCAAGACCAGAGAGACCCAACATAATGTGGGACGATACAATAATCGTTTGGTTATATTCTGCACCAAATTTTTTTATGAATTTAGAACCCAAAGTCGTATTTAGAGGGTCCAATCCGTTAAAAGGTTCATCTAACAATATTAGTTGAGCAGACGTTAAAAATGAAGAAATTATAAAAATAATTTGTCGTTGTCCTAACGATAATTTACCTATTTTTTTGCTCAGAAAATCAACATCAAAAAAAGCTAAAAATTTTTCTAGCTTCTCTTTTTGATTATCAGTGCCATGAGCCATGTAATTTAAGAATTCTAATCCGGTAAAATTATCGAAAAGTATGGACTGGTCACCAATATAAGATATAGACACTTTATTTTTCTTGTTAATCTGTCTAATTTCATCACTTTTAACATTTCCTGATAATAATTTGAATAATGTTGTTTTACCGGCCCCATTGGGCGCAACAAATCCAATAACGTCATTACTATCAATAGTTATCTGTGCGGATTCATAAATAGATGTCTCTTTTTTATACGCATAGCTCAATTCATCTATTCTTAATAGTTCAGTCATATTTAATTACCATGTGCGATATATCCGGTGCCAATATACTCAGCACGTGTGAGAAAAGCTGAATAAACGCATCCAGCTGCTAACAATCCGATTACTGCCAATTTTAATGCTCGCTTCATACTTTCTCGCTTTGAAAGTGATTCCTTGTTTTGAAGTTAATATGGTACGTTAATTATTAAAATTATATTCCGCAAAAAAATATTAATATTATTGTTTGATAGATAAAATAATCACAATATCAATATGAACTATATTAACATGAAAGTTTTAAAATGTAAATCATGAAAAATTATGAAAACCGTGTGATTAAAAATCATCAATACTTGAAAAACTTATATTAATGCATTTATTCGGTTAATTAGATTGAAAACATTATTTTATTTACAAATAGAAATGACACACTTTAAAAATAGATAGACACATAAACAACGAATTATACTATAAAATTGATCAATAAATAACAAAAGAGAAACTTAAAAATTTATTACTGTCTTTTTAAGTTTCTTATCAACCAAAAAACGCAAAACACGAAATCGTGTTTTGCGCTTCTACTTACTTTATTCGAGTACACTATAAGCTATTCTCGTATCACCATTTACTTTGACTGTGACATGATTGTTTGATGCCTCAGAAAACTTAGCTAATGAGTAGGTTTCCCCAGTTTCGGGGAAAAACATTTCAATACTACCTGCATCAACAAATAATTGCACGTTCAATTGATTAACCGCATTTATTTTAGCCACGTGCGCTTTGGCATAATGGTCATAAGCACCTTCCTCATTTTTGATGTTTGTGCCATCTCTAGAGACCATATAGTAACCATTAGTTGTATCCAAATCGAATTTGAAAAAACTGTCCTGATTGTCGATTTCAATATGTATATGTGACGGAAAATTCTCGTTATCTTTAACGGTGTTTAAATTTAATGCAAAACTCTTCAATGGTATATTTTTATCAACAACAGTTTTATACCCTAAAGCATCAGCTGTGGTCTCTTTTGTATAGACCGTTTGCTCATCAACTTTGTTTTTAAATAAAGTCGAAGTTAAAAAATGATTTGTTATTAAATGATAGTTATTTTTTTGCGTTAATGACAAGACACGTGCCATACTCATAGAACCGACCTTGCCGGTATTAGTTTTCACCTGCTTATTATAGTCCCAACTACCCAGCCACCCTAAGCTAAGCAATTGATGATCGTTGGTTTGCATAAATTTAGCGCCATAAAAGTCACTACCATCGTCCACTCTTCTGGCATCAGTTTCTGGTTGAAAGACCCCATCAATTAGATTACCGACAACATAATAAGTACCTGTGGTCTCTTGACGTTGATAACCATTACCACCAAACAACATGATCCATTTATCTTCATGACTATCTGTTGTTTTTAATTTGAATAAGTTAGGACACTCTAACAGTCCTAATTGATCAATTTTATTATAAATACCAGATTTGTAATTAAAATGAATCCCATCTTTGGAGTTGTAAACACCAATTTTATTACCTTCAGCGAGATACATATAAAACGTACCATCTAATCTGAAAACATACGGATCTCTGAAATTAGCATCTTTATTATCAGGTGTCATGATGGGATTATTTTTATAAGCTTGAAAAGTTAACCCATTATCTACAGAAAACCAAATATTTTGTGTTTGCCCTTTTTCGCCATAGCTAGTGACGTAGCTAATTAACGCATCTTTACCAAATCCTAACGTATTATCATAGTCTTTATAGATCGTTCCGGAGGCTATATCCCCATTGGGTGTCGTATACTTTTTAATAGCTGTTCCTAAGCTATTATAGTGTACAAAATCTTTCGTAGACACTGCTTCCCATTCCGTGCCATTACCACCAACATTAAAATCCTGGTTATGCAAATAATAGAACTTGTATTCCTGAGTTTTTTCATCAAAAATAATACTTTGAATATCATTCATAAAACCTGATTTGGCATTCAAATGATAATTTTGACTATATTCACCCATCGTATCTCCCAAAACCTTATGATTATCCATCACAAACACACCAATCAACACAACAACAAAAAGCACAACTTTCTTAATCATCTCTATTCTCCTAAAAAATAAATAACCTTACTAATATAGCATGGTTTTACTTTTTAAAAAATAATTATTGAACGGCACATTCACAATATATGATAAAAACTGGTATAATTGTCGTAAAATATACCTATAGAAGCAGAAGAATTAATCATTTTAAGCAAACTACCTGAACAAAAAGCAATTAATTTACTTATGGCCGATCTTCGAAAACTATCTTTAGAACAAATTCTCTCAACAAAATGACCATGTATGAATATATACATGGTCATTTTGTTGGGTGCGCTAAATTTTTATCAAAGCAAATCATATCTACCCAGTCTACACATTTTTCATCTCATATTTGATGCCTCTTATTTCGGACAAACACCTTAATATTTTCATTCATACAAGAAGCCATAATCCCAGAAAATATTAAACCAAAGGCGATTGAAATACCTAATTCAATTAGAAAATTTCGCATACTGAAGTGACTTGTATTGAGATGACTATTTAAAAGAAACCACATCACTGTCATATTAACAAAATACATTAAGAACAGTTTCATTTTAGAGAATATTACCGTGTGCGTTGAAGCCAAAGGTTTGAAAAATAGATACATTGAATAGATGGTCCATAGTGCAACAATTTCAATGATCACCATTCTTAAAACATTAAACACAATTAAGTTCGCATCAAAATTAAATACCAAACTAATTAACGGTATCGTCATGCAAAACCAACGCCATTTATATAAATATTGACCAAAGTTTGCTGTTTTTAAAAATGCCATTTGTGCATTAAATTTTGTTTGATTGACTGCGTCCAAAATATTCCCCCCTAGTAATCAATTATTTTGAATTATATTTAGTATATCAAAACATGACGCAATCTACAAAAGCCGCTATATATATGAACTTTTGAATCAAAAATTTAAATGCCATGCAAGCTAGTCAACCCTCATCTTCATCAATCTGATTAATTTTATCAAAGACATGGAAAAGGTTCTCCATCTCAGTTAATTTGTATTTTTTTGAATTGCGATCATAGACTATCTCAGATTGTATCGGCTCCCCCACCTGTAAATCATGTAAAAAATCACGAATTTCGGAAATATCACGTTGCACTGTTTTACGGCCAATAAAAAACATATCTTCAATTTCTTCAATTGATAACGCTCGTCGGCTAATCAATGCCGAATAAAGTCGTAGAATACGTTGTTTATCATTAAATACCGTTTTACGTGCTGTCATGTTTTTCCCCAAGATTTAAAAGTTAAATTTATTGTACCAAATAAAACAAATGTTCGGTACAATAAAGTTATAAATATTTTACACGAAAGGTTTAAAATATGTCATTTTTTAATTTATTCAAAAAGAAGACACAACGCGCTGACAACACCAATACCGAAACACCAACATCTGACCCAATCACCTGGGAAAATACAACGATTCCTGATGACTTTTTTACTGGGTATCATGATACTATTGCTCAGTTAGAAACTGATGGTAAGACTGCTGCAGCTGAAACACTACGTGCAAACGAACCCACCTTACAAATCGCATTTATTGATCGTTTTGCAAAGCAGATACAATCTGAAACAGCATCGATTGCTGATATGGATGAACGCACAGCAGCCATTATCACTGCGATTAGCAAGATACGCGTGTATAATAAACAAATGAATATCGATGTTCGCACGCATTTAGCTCAAACGAAAAAGAGATTAATAGGAGAATAATATGGACATTCATGTCACATTAGAGAACGGATTCATACCAGACAACTACACTAAATTTGCCCCTAATAACTACCGTACCAACGACATGCCAACCGTCAACTTTCCTGTGACGATTACTGACATCCCCGAGGGCACACAATCGTTATCAGTCAGCCTAATTGATTACGATGCCGTACCGGTAACTGGATTTCCTTGGATTCACTGGCTGGCCGCTAACTTACCTGTCAGCAATATTCCTGAAAATCTTCGTGCGACAAAACAAGGTATCTCCGGTACTAATTCAACCTGGCATATGGTTCAAAAAGCTAATGAGCCAGAAAATCCCGACATTAATCAAGCCTACATTGGGCCTATGCCACCAGATCAAACGCACAATTATACCCTCAGTGTGTTCGCGCTAGACACAAAATTAGACATTGCGGACGGATTTTTTCTCAACGAACTACGCACCAAAAGTAATGGTCATGTCTTAGCTATGGCTATTTCAGAACTACCTGCTCGCAATTAACACTTCTTCGGAAGTGTTTTTTATTTAGAATTGTATACGATACTGGTTAATTCATATGTATTTTTATACATTTAAAAAACGATATTCAGTCATTTTTTGCATATTAATTGTATTTAAATACATATAGGTTTATATTTATAACATTAACTAAACGGGGAGACATCACATGAACACAAAGATAATTAACGTAGCTATCGTCGGTATCACGGGGTATGGCGGTCTTGAGTTGTTGCGATTATTGTATAATCATCCTGCTGTTCATGTTGTGTCAATTCATAATACCTCAAGCAGTGCAGAAGATATTAGTATCAGTTATCCGCATCTCAAATCAATGTATAAAATAACGCCAACGCCTTTTGACCCTGTGCATATTATGCAGTCCGCTGACTTAGTATTCTTTGCGACTTCAAGTGGTGTTTCCAAGGATTTAGCACAGCCATTCATTGAATCTAACTTCCCTGTAATTGATCTTTCCGGTGATTTTCGACTCAATGCTACCGACTATAAGACTTGGTATAAAAAAGCGCCTGCGACACAAGCTTTATTAGATCAAGCCAATTATAGTCTCGCTGATTTTTACCAAAATGATCGTCATTATATTGCAAACCCTGGGTGCTACGCTACTGCAACATTGTTAGCTTTGGCACCGCTGGCGCAACAACAATTGTTAGACCAAGAAAATATTATCATTGATGCTAAAAGCGGTCTCTCAGGCGCTGGTAAGTCACTCAATTTATCTAGCCACTTCGTCAACGTCAATGAAAATTTCAGCATGTATAAGCCAAATCAACATCAACACATCCCAGAAATTACACAACAACTCAAACAATGGCAACCAGATATTAATCATATTCAATTTACAACATCTTTACTGCCAATTAACCGCGGTATTTTTGTCAGTGCTTACGTCAAGCTCAACAAGCAGGTATCAGCCGATACTTTGCAAGATATTTTCGAAACAACTTACCAAGATAAACCGTTTATACGGATCATGCCAAAAGATCACTTGCCAAATATTAAACAAGTGGTGGGTACTAATTTTGCAGATATTGGTCTAACCTACAACCCGGATACAAAATACCTCACAACCGTCAGTGTCATTGACAACATGATTAAAGGCGCCGCTGGTCAAGCCATTCAAAACATGAACCACTTGTTTAATCTCGATGAAACAACAGGCTTACAACTCATTGCGCAATACGCATAATACCAGAACCATTACAAGGGGAAACTATGACAGATACACTTCAAAAAATTAAGCAGTTAGCAGATGCCGATATTGCTGCACCATTAGGTTTTCACGCTGATGGACAACATGTCGGCCTTAAACATAAATCCAAAGATCTTGGTTGGATTTATAGCGATGTTCCGGCGGCAGCAGCTGGTGTATTTACAACTAATCAAGTTCAGGCAGCACCCGTCAAACTAGACAAAGCGACAATCAAAGATGGCCAATTACAAGCCATTATCGTTAACTCTGGTAATGCAAATGCTGTCACTGGCAAAATTGGTTATGAACACGCTGAAATGATGCAACAGACGGCTGCCGATAGCTTAAACATTGACGCAAACTTAGTTGCTGTCGCCTCAACTGGTATCATTGGTCAAGTTTTGCCAATTGATAAAGTTATCCATGGTATCCACCAACTTCATATCTCAGGTGATTCAAAAGCATTTGCTCATGCAATTATGACAACAGACACCGTGGAAAAATCAATTACCATCCAAAGTCAGATTGGCAATCAAACTGTCACGATGAGTGGCGTAGCTAAAGGTTCTGGCATGCTTCATCCAAACATGGCAACCATGCTTGGGTTTATCACAACCGATGCTAATATTTCATCTGAATTACTACAACAAGCATTATCAGAAGATGTCGAAACAAGTTTTAATCAAATTACGATTGACGGTGACACCAGTACGAACGATACTGTCCTAGTCTTGGCAAATGGTCAGGCCAATCATCAAAAAATAACCACAGCCTCTACAGACTATGATCACTTTAAAGCCATGTTACATACTGTAACCACTGCACTAGCCATTGCAATGGCTAGTGACGGTGAAGGTGCTACCAAGTTGTTAGCTGTTACGGTGAGCAATGCGCAATCATCCCTTGCCGCACGTATGATTGCCAAGAAGGTTGTGGGCTCATCATTGGTTAAGACTGCCATGTTTGGCAAAGACCCCAACTGGGGGCGCATTATTGCTGCTATTGGTGCCAGTGACGTTGCCGTTGATCCTGATGTCATTGATATTGCACTCAACAACATACCTGTCATGACAGCTGGCGCACCAACCGTCTTCAATCAAGAAAACATGGTCAAGGCATTAGAACAAAAAAATATTGCTATAGATATCAATTTACACACCGGTGAAGCTAGTGGTCAGGCGTGGGGATCTGATTTAACATATGAATATGTTAAGATCAATGCACTCTACACAACCTGATCATGAACTCACCACAACCTAACGTGGGGAATCATTCATGACAAAAAAAATCGTCATCAAAATAGGCGGTACCGCCGCTACACAACTATCACCAGCTTTTTTTGAGACAATCAAAACTTGGCAAAAACAGCATGCTAAAATCATTATTGTGCATGGTGGTGGTGACCATATTTCTTCTCTCATGACACAATTAAACGAACCTGTCCAAAAAATTAATGGCATTCGCTTTACAACTCAAAAAGGTATCGAAATCACTAAAATGGCTTTACTTGGCCAAGTGCAGCCTGCTTTAGTCGAAGCTTTTCGTTTAAATGCGGTTGCTGCTATTGGCTTAAATGCGGGTAGTAATCAATTATTAACAGGTCATATGTTAGATCAAGACATTTATGGGTATGTTGGTGCTATTCACCAAGTTAACAGCCAGTTAATTCAGAAGATGTGGCAACAAAACCTCGTGCCTATCATTGCCCCACTAGCCATATCAAATGATGGGCAATGGCTTAATGTTAATGCTGACCATGCAGCTACTGCAATTGCCAAGTATATGCAGGCGGACGAACTCTACTTATTAACTGACGTATCAGGGGTTAAGGTCAGCGGCAATATTTTACAAAAAATCACACCACAAAAAGCCCTTGAACTACAAGAATCACATGTCATTACTGGTGGCATGGTGCCAAAAATCAGCAGCGCCATTCACGCCGTTGAACGCGGTGTTCACAATGTTCACATTACGAATACAGTGACACATCCAGGTACAATCATCACGTTGTAATAACCTAACAAGTCAAGGAGAACCATTATGTCTTTATTTCCAAATTATCATCGTGCACCTGTCACATTTATTTCTGCCAAAAATGCCACTTGGGTTGACGATCATAATCAAACGTACAGCGATTTGAGCAGTGGCATTGGTGTCTATAATGTTGGTGCAAATAACCCTGAAGTACTAACTGCTTTGACTAATCAGGCGGAAAAGATTTGGCACGTGCCAAATTTGTACCAAAATCCATTACAGGAAACAGTCGCCCAAAAGCTTGGTGGTGATACCTACACCACTTACTTTGCCAATTCCGGTGCCGAAGCCAATGAAGCAGCAATTAAATTAGCACGCTTAGCCACTGGCAAATCAACGATTATTTCATTTTCAAATTCGTTTCACGGACGAACTTACGCAGCCATGGCGGCCACTGGACAAGACAGTATTCATGCTGGGTTACCTATGTTAACAGGTTTTAACTACGCAACTTTTAATGACATTAATAGCGTACAGACGCTCATTAACGATGATGTTGCAGCAATTATACTCGAACTCATTCAAGGTGAGGGTGGTGTTATTCCAGCAGAAACCGAATTCGTTGCAGCACTTGTCAAACTCGCTCATGAAAACAACATCTTAATCATTGTTGACGAAGTGCAAACTGGCATCGGTCGTACAGGTAAAAAATTTGCCTTTGAAAATTATGACTTTGAACCTGACATTTTTACTAGCGCCAAGGGCTTAGCCAACGGTGTTCCTGTTGGTGCCATGCTCGCAAAAAACAAACTGGCACCTACCTTAGCCTATGGTACACACGGTTCAACATTTGGCGGAAACCCGTTAGCCATGTCAGCTGCCAATGCAACCTTAACTGTCCTAGAAGATACGTTACCTGAACTCGATGCCAAAATCGCCCTTTTTTGGCAAAAATTGTCCGAATTTAACACGTTAGCGTCTGTCACATCTATTCATGGTCTCGGTATGATGGCTGGTATCACATTAACTGTTCCTGTCAATAATGTTGTCTCTGGGTTGTTAAATGAACATATTATTACTTTATCTGCCGGACATAACACGCTACGGTTGTTACCGCCCTTAACAATACCAACAGAACAGTTGTTAGAATCACTTGATAAAATTAAAAATTACCTTTCTTAAAAATATATATTGACATTTATTTTTAATATTGATATAATTTAATAGTTGACAAAACAACTTATGCTCTATAGTTCAGCGGTAGAATAGCACACTGTTAATGTGAAGGTCCCTGGTTCGATCCCAGGTGGAGCAGTATTAAAATTAAAAGCAATCGTCCGAAAGCAAGCTAACTTTCGGACGATTGCTTTTTTCTACGACATCAAAAAAAATATAGTCAACGATCATTTCGTGGCATAATGTACCGCTGCCGCACCTAAATTGAAACGCGAAATGGTCACTTTTTTAAACCCTGTTTTCAACAACACTTGACCAAGTGTCATATAATCCATAAAATGCTCTGTCGTTTCGTCTAAGTATTTATATTCAGTATACTTACCTTTAGCAAATACCTTGCCAAACACTGGCATGATTTTTCCGAAATAAAGTTGCCATAATGGTTTCACAATAGGATTATCAGGCTGTGAAGTTTCTAAAATAACAAGCTGTCCACCTGGTTTCAATACCCGATACATTTCTTTTAATCCTGTCACCGGGTCTGGTAAGTTACGCAAGCCAAAACCAATAGTCACAATATCAAATGCTGCATCGTCAAAAGGTAGCGCCATAGCATCACCTTGAACCAAGGTGATTTTTTCAGAGTAATCACTTATATCAACCTTACTTTGTCCAATGGCTAACATCTCTTCACTAAAATCTAACCCAGTAACGTGTGCTGTTTCATCGCTCTTTTCTGCCAGCGCCAACGCCCAATCAGCAGTTCCCGTTGCGACATCAATGATGTCAGCCCCAATCGGAAATGTCATTCTAGACATCACTTTTTGGCGCCACAACTTGTGCGTACCGAAGGAAATAATATTATTCATTTTGTCATATTCAGGTGCAATTTTATTAAACAGTGCCTGAACATCAGTATTTTTTGGTGATCGTGTCATAATTTTAAAACGTAACATCAGTTCGTTACGTATTTCTCCTATATTATTTTAATGCTGGCAATTCAGTTAATACCTGTGCAAAACGGTGACGTTGTACTTTGCCACTAGCAGTGCGATACCATGTTTTAGCGCGATAAAATTGTTTTGGTACCTTATAATGTGCCAACCGTTCGCGTCCATAATCACGGAGAGCAGCTAGCGAGAGATGCGTTCCCGATACAACAGCTACAGGAATAGCACCCCATTTTTCATCAGGAACGCCAATGACGACAATATTTTCTAGTCCGGGCATTTTGGCATACACTGATTCCACTTCGTCTGGGAAAATATTTTCACCACCAGAACTAATCATATCACCTTGACGACCTTGAATATATAAGAAGCCATCCGTATCAAAATAACCAAAATCTTCAGTGTTGAACCAGCCTGATGACACTTGGTGATTTAATTGCTTGGGATGATTTAAATAACCAGGTGTCAAAGTTGGCGTTTTAAGCCAAATATTACCAACTGACGTTGATTGTCCTTGATCATCTCGTATATCAACAGTTACAGGGAAAAGCGGTTTACCAACAGAGCCTAATTTTGATTGAATATCTTCTGGCGCGAGTGCCACGACCTGCGAAGATGTTTCAGTCATACCATAAGATTGAATAATAGGTAAGTGATGCGCTTGTGCTTGTTGTAATGTCTGTTGATCAGTTGGCCCACCACCTAGTAACATCGCTCGAAAATGGTCATTGTAATTAACATCATCAGGTAACTCAGCTAATAATGTTTTTAGCATCACTGGCACAACCGACATCGTCGTGATTGTATCATGAATGAGCCAATCATTTATTTTAGAAGCCTCAAACTTTTCAACCAGCACCACACGCATCCCATATAGCAGACTTCGCATTAAAATTGAAAAACCACTAATATGGAAGATAGGCACAACAGCCAACCAAGCATCGGTTGCAGTGAGACCTAAATTAAGCGCACTTCCCATTGCAGACATAAAGTGATTTTGATATGTTTGCATGACGCCCTTAGGGTGATTTGTTGTGCCTGACGTATACATGATGCTTGTTACAAAATCATCTGGATAGTCATTAACAGGTGTTATTGGCTCACCACTCGGTAAATCAGAAAATTTCACCTGTTGCTGTACAAATAATTTTTGCTTGTAAGCATCATCTGTCAACAGAATATCAATATCTGCATCTGATAATTGATAATTAATCTCCGCTACAGATAAACGGTGATTTATAAAAACAATTGTTTTGCCTAATTGCTGTAATGCCATAATAACTAAATAACCGCTGATGTTATTGACCATGAGAAGCGCGATACGGTCGTGCGTCCGTGTACTCTTTAGCGCTGCGATTCGACCTGCCATGATTGCCGCTGCTTGTGCGACTTCTGAAAAAGTCATTTGTTTTTGACCATCAGTAACAGCCACACGCGCTGGCGTTAGACGCGCTCGTTTTGTTAACCAATTCTCCATTTTAAAACCTCTTAATAACTATATTACCATACCCCCTACTGGAAAATATGCCTTGCTTTTTTAAGTTTACAATTGTAAACTATAGGTATGATAAAACATAATCAAACAATGACAACTAGTGAATGGGAAATTATGCGTGTGATTTGGACACTAGGTGAGGCAACAAGCCGTCAAATTATTCGTGTGATGACGCTTAAAAAAGATTGGGCCCCCTCTACCGTCAAAACGCTTGTAACGCGTCTACAAAAAAAGGGTTATTTGACAGACAATGGCGCAGTGCGTGACCGTTTGTATACACCTACAGTTGACGAACATGACGCTATGACTTATGCACTCAATCACACAATTCAAGCGATGTGTGCGATGTGTGTTGGCGACGCTATGGCAAATGTCATAGAAACAACAGAATTATCTCAAAGAGATATTTTGAATTTACAAGACGTATTAAAGGCAAAATATGCCACGGCACCTGAAAGCGTAGCATGTAATTGTATGCCTAATCATTGGGAGGAATTAAAATGACAACAACAAAACATCACAGCATGAACCATGAGCATCATACAGATTCAAACCATTCACACAAAATGCCATCAGAAGAACACCAACATGATGATCATATGGCCGACATGTCAATGAATTCTGAACATCAACACGATGATGGTATGAACATGAGCGGTATGTCACATCATATGCACATGTCTGATGATCCCGGCATGGCAAGTATGGATATGTCTGATATGAAACGTCGTTTTTGGTGGTCATTTGGCGTGATGATACCGATTATTATCATCACGCCCTTCATGGGTATGTCTTTGCCATGGACATTAACTTTCCCAGGTAGTATCTGGCTCACAGCACTTCTATCACTTCTACTTTACATTGTCGGAACAAAACCTTTCTTTGACGGTGCAAAAAACGAACTCAAAGCAAAAAAGCCAGCAATGATGAGCTTAATTAGTATGGGATTAATTGTCACGTTCTGGTATTCTATATATGCCTTAGTGGTTAATCAATTCTTTCATGGCGATCATATCATGGATTTCTTCTGGGAATTTGCCACACTAACCGTCATCATGCTATTAGGACATCGCATTGAGATGGCTGCAACGATGAAAGCAGGTGATGCCACCGATAAATTACGCGCCCTGCTGCCAAACATTGCTCACGTCAAACATGGTGATATGGTCATGGATATGCCAATTGATACTTTAACAAATGATATGGTTATTCAAGTGCTAGCTGGTGAAGCTTTCCCCGCTGATGGCACGGTGATATCTGGTCAAAGCCAAGTTGACGAATCACTCATGACTGGTGAAAGCAAACTCATCGACAAAGCTGAAAATAGTCGTGTCGTGGGGGGGACAATAAACGGAAATGGTTCATTGGATGTCCGTTTGACTCAAGTAGGTTCGCAATCATTTATTGGACAATTACAATCTGCTTTGTCCACCTCACAGGATCAAAAATCACGCGTTGAAACGCTCGCTGACCGCGTAGCAGCTTACCTATTTTGGTTAGCATTAATATTTGCCTTTGCTGCACTAGTTATTTGGACTAATATCACTGGCTTTGGCGCTGCCATCAATATTGCTGTTACCGTATTAGTCATTGCCTGCCCGCATGCACTTGGTTTAGCTGTGCCTCTCGTTATTCAACGGACAAAAGCCATTGCTGCGGCACAAGGTATTCTAATTAAAAACCGTAAAGCATTAACAGCTGCCAACCATTTAAAATACGCACTAATGGATAAAACAGGCACACTCACCAATGGCGCATTTAACGTCACACGTGTGGTGACTCATGATTTCGATGAGACACAGGCTATCGCAATTGCTTCAGCACTCGATTCTCAGTCCACTCATCCCCTAGCCAAATCGATTGTGGCTTATGCCAAAACGCGTCAAGCACCAAAGTTACAAGCAACACACGTCGAAAATATTGCTGGATACGGCGTATCAGGTATGGTTAACGGAGCACACTATTTATTAGTATCAGCACGTTACTTAACTGAAAACAACATTATCTTTACACCCCTAGACGATAATGGCTCAATCTCTTATTTACTAGAACATCAGCATGTTATTGCAGGTATTGTACAAGGAGATACAATTAAAGACACCGCGCCTGACTTTATCAAGCAACTCATCAAGCAAGGGATTCAACCGATATTAGTCACTGGCGATAATCACAACGCAGCACATGTGGTCGGCAATGACCTAGGTATTACAGATATTCATGCGCAAGTTTCACCACAAGAAAAAATTGACTTGGTCGCTGAGTACCAAAAGCGCGGGGATGTCATGATGATTGGGGATGGTATTAATGATGCACCTGCGTTAGCAAAAGCTAATTTTTCCATCGCAATTGGTGCAGGAACACAGGTGGCACAAGCATCTGCTGATGCTGTCCTCATTGCCAATCAATTACCTAAAATCATTAATTTCTTACACTTGATTAAAAATGCAACTACAAAACAAACACAAAATTTGTGGTGGGGAGCCGGTTATAATATCATTGCTATCCCGCTAGCTGCCGGTATCTTAGCCCCTATCGGTATCACACTTAATCCAATGGTTGGTGCCATTGTGATGTCTCTTTCAACAATTATTGTGGCATTTAATGCCATGACATTAAAATACTAACTCAAATAAAGCCGTCGCCTAACATAGTGTTAGACAACGGCTTTATTGATATACAACTAAATTGCAGAAATTTAAACTATCAGGCTCAATATTAATACCATAACAAGACCAACAACAGCAATAATTGTTTCTAGTACTGTCCAAATCAACAGGGTCTGTTTCACATTTAGATCAAAATATTCTTTAAACATCCAAAATCCTGCATCGTTGACATGCGAGGCAGCTAATGAGCCAGCACCGATAACTAAGACCATTAATGCTGGATTAACACTGGAGGCAACCATTAACGGCTGAACAAGGCCTGCTGCAGTTAACGCAGCAACAGTAGCTGACCCCAAAGCAACACGTAATACCACAGTAATAATCCAAGCTAGCAGCAATGGCGATATAGCTGAATGTATAAATAAGTTAGAAATTTGTTCAGAAATACCACCATCAATCAAAATTTGCTTAAACGCTGCGCCACCACCAATAATGAGTAATAACATAGCAATTGATTTGATTGCTTCTTCAACTGTGCCCATCATGTCAGTGGTTTTTCTACCTTGGTGCCAACCCATTGACCACATCGCAAACACCAACGAAATAATCATAGCAGCAACAGGATTACCAATCATGGTGATAAAAGCATCAAAACCTGTTGGTTTGCTAAATGGCTGGCCATCATTAAAGACAATCGTATAAACAGTTGTTATCCCCATCATCAAAACAGGAAATAACGATGTTAAAACGGCAATGCCAAAACTGGGTGTATCTTCCAAAGCAAACGACTTTTGCTCACCAAAAGCTTTCAGTTGTCGTTTAATCACAAACGCGTCAGGTGCAAATTTTTGGGCTAATTTTGTAAAAACCGGTCCTGCTATAATCGCTGCTGGCACTGCAATAATCAACCCATAAACGAGAACCGTTCCTGGATTAGCACCTAAAGCACCAGAAATTGCGGTCGGTGCTGGATGTGGTGGCAAAAAACCGTGTGTAACAGACAACGCGGCCGCCATTGGGATGCCTAGATACAACAATGGCACTGAGGCTTCCAAAGCAATCGCAAACACAATGGGAATTAGCAACACCATTCCGACTTCAAAGAATAGCGCAATTCCTATAATAAACGCTGCCACCATAATAGCCAATTGCACACGTTTTTTACCGAACCTTGAAATTAATGTATGTGCAATACGATAAGCACCACCTGCATCTGCCACCAGACGGCCCAATATCGCTCCAAAACCAAACACAATCGCCAATTCACCTAACGATGAACCAATACCATTTTGTATTGAAATTGGGATTTGATCTAATTTCATGCCTAATCCAACACCCACGACAACAGAAGTTAAAATTAAGGCGATAAACGTATTAATTTTAAACTTGATAATGAGTAATAATAAAAATATAATTCCCACGGCAAGTACAACAAATGACATCATATCATCATCTCCAATCTATGATTAAACGCTGGCTGTGCTTGTTGTCATAAACAACTTTAGCGTACTTGTTCTCGGTTCAAAAGCACCTATTTACTTGATATGTAAACGCTTTCTTGATTTATGTTATCATACGTCAAAACAAAATGCTACCATTTTGTTATCACTCATTTTAACTGATAATATTGTGAATAAATAATCATAATATATTTACCACAACTTAACCTTTTTGCATAATTTAAACGTCAGTTAATGTAAAAGTGTATAATAATATGTATTGGTAATTTTACATACATATTAAGGAGAATATATTCATGCGTAAATATATCGCAGAATTCCTCGGCACATTTATTCTTGTGTTCGTTGGAACTGGTAGCGTTGTTTATTCAGCCGCTACAACACCATCACCATTAACAATTGCTTTGTCATTTGGTTTGGCACTCGCTGTTGCCATTGCTGCTTTTGGGCACATCTCAGGTGGACACTTTAACCCTGCTGTATCACTATCAATGGCCATTCAAAAACGCTTGTCATGGGCTGAATTTGGTGGTTACGTCATAGCACAATTGCTTGGTGCTATTGTTGCCTCAGCGGCTGTTTTTGGTGGTGTTGCTACTTACTTGAAGTCCCCAACCGTTTCACAAGCTTTGTCTGGTCAAAAAATGACAGTCTCACAATTCGTTAATTTAGCTGGTCTAGGTCAGACTAACTTTGCCGATGGTGAAGCTTTGTCAGCCTTCTTGTTCGAATTCGTATTGACATTCTTGTTCATCTTGGTTATTTCAATCGTCACAAAATTGGCTAATGTTCCAGCACCAATCATTATTGGTTTGTGGTTGGCTGTCTTGATTATCGTTGCCTTGCCAATCACTGGTGGTGCCTTTAACCCTGCACGTGCGCTTTCTCCTGCTATCTTTGTTCAAGGTAAAGCCTTAGGACATGTTTGGGTATACATTGTTGCTGACCTACTTGGTGGTGTTCTGGCTGCCTTTGTCGCTAACTTCTTTAACAAGGATGTTCCAGAAGCAGCATAAACAACATTAACCACATAAAAAAGCATCTCTGCGGTGAAGTGAACCCAATAACTTGGACAAAATAAAAAAATGTCCAGAAAGTTATTGGGTTTTTTCTATGTCTAAATATTCAAATGAATTTAAATTAAT
>NZ_JAFBEK010000010.1 GCF_016908715.1 Leuconostoc rapi
AGTGAATCCGTATCAGGCTCAGAATCAATTAGTACGAGTGAATCCGTATCAGGCTCAGAATCAATCAGTACGAGTGAATCCGTATCAGGCTCAGAGTCAATTAGTACGAGTGCGTCAATCTCAGGCTCAGAATCAGTAAGTACGAGTGCGTCAATCTCAGGATCAGAATCAATTAGTACAAGTGAATCCGTATCAGGCTCAGAATCAATTAGTACGAGTGAATCAATCTCAGGCTCAGAATCAGTAAGTACGAGTGCGTCAATCTCAGGATCAGAATCAATTAGTACAAGTGAATCCGTATCAGGCTCAGAATCAATTAGTACGAGTGAATCCGTATCAGGCTCAGAATCAATCAGTACGAGTGAATCCGTATCAGGCTCAGAATCAATTAGTACGAGTGAATCAATTTCAGGCTCAGAATCAATTAGTACGAGTGAATCCGTATCAGGCTCAGAGTCAGTAAGTACGAGTGAATCAATCTCAGGCTCAGAATCAATTAGTACAAGTGAGTCAGTTTCAGGCTCAGAATCAATTAGTACGAGTGAATCCGTATCAGGCTCAGAATCAATTAGTACGAGTGAATCTGTATCTGGATCAGAGTCAACGAGCGAATCATCATCAGAAAATGGATTTAAAAATCAAAAAGTTTCTAAAGATGCTGTATTACCAAATACAGGAAATTCAGAAAATATAACAACTAATGGTGCAGCATTAGTTGGGCTTGGACTATTAGCAACAACTGTAGTAGTTAAAAAATCAAAGAGAAATAAAAAGTAGAAATTTATCCAAATTTCGATTTGACAGTGTTAAAACAACGTGTGATCGATACACGCTGTTTTGGCAGTACATATAGTAAATTTTGTAAAAATAGGAGCATATATTGAAGGGGACAAGTGTCAACAATAACCAGTTATTACTAAAAAAAATATTGTGGACGAGTTTAATTATTTTTATATTTTTAATTGGAAGAAATATACTTATTCCGGGTGTAAACGTTAACCAGGTAACAAGATTTTTAAATAATCAATATTTACTGAAAATTGTTAGTGGCACAACGGGTGGTGATTTGAGTCGTATGTCACTTTTTGCTTTAGGGTTGGGTCCATGGATGTCGGCGATGATTTTATGGCGTGTGCTCACCCTGATTAAAAAGTTTGATCTCAAGAAAATACCTATGGAACGCACCTACTTTTATAAAATAAGCATAGCTATTAGTATCGCCTTTATACAATCGATTGCCATCATTAGTAACATTGACATTAATCCGAGAATAAGCATTTTCGCGCAAACAAAAACCGGTGCAATGGTTACAATCAGTCTGATTATGGTAACAGGATCGTTATTTCTAATCTGGTTATCAAATGTCAATGACATACTGGGAATCGGTGGACCTACAGTGTTGATTCTCGCAAGTCTGATAATTAATTGGCCCACAGAAGTGGGACGATATGTGATAGAAAATATACGTTCGGGTTTTGATGTTAATTCAGTAATTTTAACTTTTGTTGTGATAATTGGCATTATATTTCTAGTGTTAATCACTGTGACCATGCAAAGAGCTCAACGTCAGATACCCGTGAGAAGAATTATGATCAATAACAGTTTTTATCATCAATCATATTTACCAATTCAAATTAATCCAGCCGGGGGCATGCCGTTGATGTATAGTATGACGTTGTTGGTCTTACCACAGTATCTCTTACAAGCACTCAATTATTGGCTGCCAAATAATGGCATAGTTGAGGGTGTCTTACATAATATAGCAATTACTCAGCCTTTAGGTGTTACAGCATATATTGTCATTCTAATCGTATTGTCTATTGGTTTCGCGTTTATTAATATTAACCCAGATCAAATTGCTGAGGATTTGCAACAAAGTGGAGATTATATTGACCATGTTGAACCAGGTGACGCAACGAGAGTTTACATAACTAACGTTGTTTTACGCTTATCAAGCATTGGTGCACTATATATGAGTCTAATTGCTGGATTTCCCTTGTATTTGGGTGCCATTGATGAGCAATATACGCAGTATGCACTTACAGCTGGTTCTGTCATTATTTTGGTCAGCTTAGTGATTAATGTCACTGATCAAATGAAGGCATTAATCACAAAAAATAACTACAGTGCGCTGTTTTTTGAAAAATAAATAATGATTTATTTAGAACTGAGGATTAAAGTATGTTTTATTTTGTACCTTATTGGTATGGTGAAAACAAGACAACGGCTTTTGATGATACGGTCAATCAAATCAGAATGTTTGAATCTGCCCATGAAAAGTCGGAAACAATTATTTGGGATTATGCACCACAAATGAGGTGTTTTCTGCATCAACAAGGGTTGTCATTGGAAACATCTTGGTCAGTTTTTGATACGATACAAAATGTAACAGATATGTATGCTAAAATAATTGATTTTAATGACTTAGATTGGCCAGCAGCAGCAGAGTTTGTCTACACACCATTCCGCATTAATGTGGTTGTTAAGGGGAAAATATATGCAGATGTGTCATTTGGTATAGAATCCCAATTATCAACTATTAATTATTTTGATAATGATCAAATAAGCAAGGCTTTGATTTTTGATGATAGAGGATTTTTGTCTAGTATTGTTCATTTTGAGATGGGTAAAAAAACTACTCAAGAATATCTAGACCGTGCTGGCTTATGGCAAATTCGGGTGACATATTTATCCGAAGGAGAAGCAGTGGTTGTGAACCCATTATTTTATGAACGATTTGATAAGCGTGGTTACCAAAATTTAAATAACTTGATTCAAGAGGTGATTAATGATCATTTTAATAGTGCATCTGATTTAGGTCAGTCAACTTTAGTGATTGCAGCACATGAAAAATACAATCAAAAATTACTAAAATTAGCACATCGTCCTAAAAATTTAGTGCTTTCTTTTTTTAGAAATAGATACGATTATAAAAAAAACGACCAATTATTAATAGAAGAACTATCAGTAGCCAACTTTGCGATTACAGATACGCAAGGCCAATTAGAAGATATCAAACAAATTGTGTTGTCAAATAATAATAGTCAACTTGTGACTAAGTTACAGCACATATCACCCTATGATACTAGATTTCAGTTAGGCAATAGTCAGCAAGTTAAGGGGCTCAAAATTTTTTTGACTGTCCAAGAAATGCCAGAAAATCAAATTGTTTTTGTGTTAACAACCATACTAGCAGCTATGACACATAATCCTTTAATTGAATTATGTATTGCCAGTTCAGAGAAAAATAATATCAAAAGCCTCGAAGTGTATCTAAAAAAAGCATTGGCTCAATATTTTCATTTAGAAATGAATGACGTGTTAACTGATATCCCACTAGATAGTGAAACTGGTGAAAATCAACTTGAGACATCTGAAAGCAATACGGATCAGAAATCTGAGGTAGTTGATTTGTACAAACGTGTTCGGATCGAAACCTTTGAAACGGAAAATGCTATTATTCAAGCGTTTAAAACCGTGCGTTTAATTATTGATGTGAGTAGGAGACCAAATATTTACATTCAAATAGCCGGAATTAGTGCGGGTATTCCACAAATTAACTTAACTACTTCACCCTACATTGTTGATAAGAAAAATGGGCTCATCCTACAAGAAATATCCGAATTAAATCAAGCAATTACCTATTATTTTAATGGGTTACGACATTGGAATGAATCACTCGTCTATTCAGTGCGGCAAATTAGACAGTATACAGATGGCGCAATTGTTAATCAATGGCAACGTTTGCTAGGTGAACATAATGAATGATAAGATAATTCGTATTTTACAGGTTGGCGATTATAACTGGTTAGATCAGGTCAAGTTAGCCGATCAATCAGTTGAGTGGCATTTTGTAACGAATGAAAATGTGTCTAACTATATCACACAATTGTTAAAAGATGACAATGAAAAGCCTGAATTTGAAGCTATTTTATTGACTGAGAGTGACGGACTTAAAAATTATGAAGTTATTTTTAAAATAGCCGACCCCTATACGATTTTAATTGATGAAAATCAGATTGTGAAGGATTCACAGTTACTGAACTTATTAACGATATATCACGCACAAAAAATTGATATGAAAAATATTGATCAAGTAATTTATGATTTAAGTAAATATTTTTTTGTTGGGCAATATGGTGAGAAACTTAATATTAGCCAAGTGCAAATATCACCCAATTATACTGGACAGGTTCAGTATAATGGTAATACTAATTTACAATTAACCGGTAATTTCGGCAGGCAATTAATACCTATACTATCATGGCAGTATAACATTGCTGCAGATTCAAAATATAATCATGAAATATGGTTGGAATATGAAGCGAGTAAGGATGCCATGATTGCGTTGAATGTACAAATGATTGCGGCAGGAACATCTCACATTTTAAAACAGTGGGAAGTACTAGAACATGACATGTACGCACCATTGTTGATTGAAAATCATGCTAACTCTGATTATTATTTGTCAGTGTCTTTAAAAATACAAGGAGAGGGATATGTTAAAGTTGGAAATCTTCACAATCGTCTGGCTAGAAAAAATTACGGTCAATTACTTTTAGGTGGTAAACGATTAGTTGATAATCATCATGAAGAGATTATGACTTATTTTCATCCTGGTGACATGCAACCACCACTCAACGTTTATTTTTCTGGTTATCGTTCTGCTGAAGGATTTGAAGGTTACTGGATGATGAAAAACCTAGGCGCACCATTTTTACTGATAGCTGATCCACGTTTGGAAGGCGGCGCATTTTATGTAGGTAGTGCTGAACTGGAAAATGATGTGGTTGAAATTATTCAGCAAAAAATAACTGAATTGGGATTTACAACAAAGCAATTGATTTTATCTGGGTTATCCATGGGTACGTTTGGTGCACTTTATTACGCAAACCAGTTAGAGCCCCGTGCCATTATTGTTGGTAAGCCGCTCGTAAACTTAGGAAATATTGCAGCGAATGAAAAATTAGTTCGTCCGAACGGTTTTCCAACTTCTTTAGACCTACTATTATCAATGACAGGCGGTACGTCTATAGAACATGTTGATAGGTTAAATCAACGGTTTTGGGAACGATTTAATCATGCCAACTTGGATGAAACTGTTCTGGCCATTGCGTACATGAAAGATGATGATTATGATGTGACAGCATATCATGATTTGTTAACGAGTTTAAGTCAGAGCCGTGCCATTGTCATTAGTAAGGGCATTGCAGGACGACATAACGACGACTCACCAGCAATTAATAAATGGTTTTTTGCGCAATATCAGAGAATATTGGCAGATAAATTTCCAAGAAAGTGATCAAAACATGGTTAACCAGCACGCTGTTATCTATTGGCAATCAAACATTGGTAAGACATATATGTACGGATCAACAATAAATTATATAACCAAAGATCATGTTATATTTCAAAATGATTTATTTTCCGTCGGGAGTATAGTACATTCTTGGCAATCATTAAGTCAATATCAAACGCAACGTTCGGGAAAACAGTTACCACTACTATTAGCAGGTACCGAATACCAGTTAACACTTAACGCGTCAATTGTACCTGAAAAAGCCATGTATCTTCAACTTAAATTTTATGATCGCTATGAAAATATAATTGACAGAATAACTATCAAGGACAAGGTTGGAAAATTTAGGTATCCAGAGAACGCATACGCATATGACGTTGAGTTGATTAATGTGGGAGTAAAAAAATAGTTTTCCATAATATTGAAATTAATGATGCAAAGTTTGATGAACAGCAGATCAGTAATGATCAAGGATTGCATGTATCTGATGTTTTGAATGAGACCGTAGAATCACGTGATTTACACGTGATATTTACTGAACCAGCGATTGGTACAATTGCGACTGTTCCGGCTGACATATGCGATCAAATTCCTGATGTCATCCAAATAACGAGTAGCCGGCTATACGGTCAATTTTATCTCAGTAAACAAATTGAAAAAGACATTATTTTAATGTTAGATCGATTACAAAAATTATATGATATTGAAACCATTAATTTTATTGGCTATGGGCCAATTTCTAGTGCTGCGGCGCTATATTATTCAAACCAAATAGACTCGGGTTTTGCCTATGTTTCTTCGGATTATGGTCAGTTATCTGCATCAAGGAACATGATTTATACAGACGGCTATGAAAAATTTATAACGGCAAAAAAATCGTTTGATGAGACACCAAAGACAATATATCATCATGTTGATCCGATGAGTTCAAGCTTACAAATTGTGGCTAATTTATTAGATAAATCATCACGTTTAAAAAGTTATATCAATACTATTAATTAGTGTTTGGAGGTTAGTATGTTCAGTATAGATGGTATGCGTCTTAAAAAAATAAAAAAAATTTTGAGACAAGTCAATCATTGGACAGGTAAGATGTCTGAAATGACAGATGTTGAACTCAAGCAACAGACAGGTTTGTTAAAGCAACAATTGCGTGAAGGCGTATCTTTAGACGATATGTTACCGCAGGCATTTGCGACAATAAGAGAAGCAGATAAAAGAGTACTTGGAAAATTTCCTTATGATGTCCAAGTATTAGGGGCCATTGTTTTGCATCAAGGAAACATCGCTGAAATGAAAACAGGCGAAGGAAAAACATTAACAGCCACGTTGCCCATTTATTTAAACGCTCTAACTGGTAAAGGGGTCATGTTGATTACAACGAATAGTTATTTAGCTAGTCGTGATGCCTATGAGCTCGGAAAAGTATATGAATGGTTGGGTCTAACCCTTGCGGTAGGTGTTAATGAGGATCCTAATTATCGTTATACTGTCGAAGAAAAAAAGGCAATATATCAAGCTGATATATTGTATACAACTAACGATGCAGTAGGATTTGATTATTTGCAAGAAAATTTAGTGGATAGCCAAGATAATCAATTTTTACGCCCCTTTAACTACGCTATTTTAGACGAAGTTGATGCTATCTTATTAGATTCTGCCCAAACGCCGTTGATTATTTCTGGATCGCCTCGTGTGCAGTCGAATCTGTTTCATGTTGTTAACCAATTTGTTTTAACGTTATCTGAAAATTCAGAGTATGATCTTGATGATGAAAGGAAACATGTTTGGTTAACAACTCAAGGTATCGAACAAGCAAAACGTTTTTTTGAAAAGTCTGACTTGTTTTCTGCGGATAATTACTTATTAATCAGACATATTGAACTGGCTTTGCAGGCAAAGGAATTATTTAAGATCAATCAAGATTATGTGATTAATGGCGACGAAATTAAATTATTGGACAGTAAGAACGGACGTGTGATGTCTGGTACAAAGTTACAGGCCGGATTACATCAGGCCATTGAAGCTAAAGAAGGGCTTACTATAACACAACAAACACGTGCCATGGCTTCAATCACTTATCAAAACTTATTTAGGATGTTCAAAAAATTAGCTGGTATGACGGGGACTGGTAAAACTAACGAAGAAGAATTTATTGAAACATATAACATGACAGTCATTGCTATTCCAACGCATCGTCCAATAATCAGAAAAGATTTACCAGATAAAATTTATGTCAGCTTACCTGAAAAGTTATATGCATCTATGGCTTTGGTTAAAGCATGCTATCGAAATAAGCAACCTGTTTTGTTAGCGACAGGATCAGTAGAAATATCTGAAATTTATTCACAAATGTTGTTGCGTGAGGGTATTCCACATAATGTTTTAAATGCAAGAAACATCGCTAAAGAGGCAGCAATTATTGCTGAAGCTGGGCAACTGGGGTCAGTGACTGTTGCTACTGCCATGGCTGGTAGAGGAACAGATATTAAGTTGGGGAAAGGTGTTGCGGAATTAGGTGGACTGGCTGTTATCGGTACTGAGCGTATGACAAGCATGCGAATTGATTTACAACTTCGTGGGCGTGCAGGTCGACAGGGGGATCCAGGATTTAGCCAGTTTTTTGTGAGTTTAGAGGATGATATTATAATTAAACGTGGTTCTGAACGGACGCACCGATACTATAAAAAATTTGCGGAACAAATTGATTTGGAACATCTTCATGAGCTAACCCAGCAAAGGTTCAAAACCAGTGTGGACAAGGCGCAATTTTCCGAAGAAAGCCAAGGGCGTATAGCGAGGCTGAATGCCTTAGAGTTTGATGAAAGTATGAGAATACAGCGTACATTAGTCTATGAGGAACGTAATAAGTTACTCAGATTAAATCGCACATTAGAGAAAGAAGTTTTAGCTGCTTCGTATCGAGAAATCACTCTTTTTTTGCAACAGAACATGTCATTAACACCTAATTTGTTGAAAAGATACATTCTAGATCACATGAATTATAATTTAAAACAAGACGATGATGTTCTAAATCCTAATCAATTTGATGATTTGTCATCGCAATTGTTAGGAATGGTAAGCGAGGAAATACAGAGAAAAAGAAAGATTTTAGAATCCACGACACAGACAGTCAATTTTCAGAGACTTTGTGTTTTAAAAGCAATTGATGTTGGTTGGGTTGAGCAAGTTGATAATTTACAACAATTGCGTCAAGTTGTAACGGATAGAAAATTTTCACAACAAAATCCGCTCTTTGAGTATCAAAAAGAGGCTATTGCGTCATATCAAAAAATGTGTCAGCAAGTTGATCAACTGGTACTAAAAAATATCATGTTGAGTACAATTAAGCGAGAAAAAAGCGGTGAAATCATAGTTTCATTTCCATAACCCTATGGTCAGAAAGGACAACATTTTGAGAACGCATATCACAAATATTTATGGGCAATCGCCCTCAAGTACGGCTATGATTGCACAAAATATGGTAACCGAGGTTGCTAAATCAATTGGTTTTAATGAAATTGGCATCTATTCGTATCCAATTCATACCGATACGCCACAAGAAATTCGTAAGCGTATCGATGGTATGCTAGCCGGTGTTTCAAATCATGACATTGTTGTAGTCCAACTCCCTAGCTGGAATGGTATTGAGTTTGATGAGCTGCTTATTAATAAACTTTTAGGTTATTCAGATATTAAAATCGCTGTTTTGATACATGATGTTGTGCCGTTAATGTTTGAAAATAATTACTATCTCATGCAGCGAACAATTGATTTATATAATAAAGCTGAATCGATTATTGTGCCTTCAGATGAAATGCTTAAGACACTAAAACATGCTGGTTTAGTAGTCAATAGTATTGCCGTGCAACATGTTTGGGATCATGTTACAAATTTTGATCCCAAACAACCAATTTTCGAGCCACTTATTAATTTTGCTGGATCCGCTGTACGTTTTCCATTTGTTCAAAATTGGCATAGTCAAACTAAACTTCAGGTGTTTTCACGATCCACGATAAGTAGCTTAAATGAGCAAGTAAGTTATCGAGGTTGGTTGCCAGACGATGACTTATTACGTCAATTAACAAGTGGTTTTGGTTTGGTATGGAGTGAAAATATTGATAACCAATCAGAACGTGCCTACTCACAGCGAAACATATCTTATAAATTAAGTACTTATTTAGCTGCGGGGTTACCAGTTATTGTGAATAAAGGTATTTCGAACTAAAGCTTTATTACAGAAAATAATTTGGGCATGATTGTGTCATCATTGTCCGAGATAGATCAGCTTATTGCGCATACTACAGAAGAACAGTATCAAGATATGGCTAATCATGTTAGACAAGTGGGTTATTTAATCCGGCAAGGTTATTTTACTAAAAAAGTATTAATTGATACAATTCACCGATTATTGACATGCTAAAGAGGGGAATAATATATGACAATTTATAATTTTAATTTAGGTATTGGTTGGGCAAGTAGTGGTGTTGAATACGCACAATTGTATCGCGCACAAATTTTTAGAAAATTAAAACAAAGAGCTAAATTTGTGTTTTTAGACTTGATAACGGGCGACAATATTGAGCATTTAACACAAAACATTGGATTTGTTGATGATGAGATTATTTGGATTTATCAATATTTTTCAGATATTAAAATCGAACCGACATCTTACACATTGACACAGTTAGAAACGAGCTTTAGTAAGGTGTTTGATCGTGTTGAGAAACATGAAGATTATGTAAGGTATATATTCGATAAAGACAATTTGATGATTACTGCCTATTTTGCAAAAAAAAATAAAGCAGTTATCGAGCGAGCAGAGTATGCTTCTCGGGGTAAATTAATTCGCAAAGATTACTATACCCATACTAAGTTGTTTTCAGAGTACTATGCGCCCAGAGACAATCGAGCCTACGTGTATGAGAGACATTTCTTTAATCAAGATGAATCCATAGCTTTCGAAGAAATAGTTGATGGTAAGAGCACCATGTTTCGTTTTAAAGATCAGGTGATCTACGGCAAACAAGGCTTAATAGCTTATTTGTTACTATCTTTAAATCTGACAAAAGATGATATGATTATTTTAGACCGCGCGACTAATATTGGTAACACGATTTTTAAATATAGTTCACCGGCTAAATTAGGTGTTGTTGTTCATGCAGAGCATTTCAATGATAATCAAACTGACGCACAAAATATTTTATGGAACAATTTTTATGAATATCAGTTTGATCAAGCTAAAAAAGTTGATTTCTTTATCACAGCAACAATAGCACAAAAAAAGTTACTGAGACAGCATTTTGACCAATATACACAATATACACCGCGTATCGTTGCAATTCCTGTGGGTAACCTAGAAAAATTACGGTTACCTGTAAAGACAAGAAAACAACATGCATTGATCACAGCTTCACGATTAGCAGATGAAAAACACGTTGATTGGTTAGTGAGTGCAGTGATTAAAGCAAAAAAAATTATACCAGACATCACATTTGATATTTACGGTAGAGGTGGTGACGAACAAAAAATTCGGAAAATCATTAATGATAATGGTGCTCAAAATGATATAAAATTAATGGGACATATGGATTTAACGCAAGTTTATCAAGAATATGATGCTTACATTTCTGCTTCGACTAGCGAAGGTTTTGGACTAACTCTAATGGAGGCAGTTGGGTCAGGATTGCCAATTATGGGGTTTGATGTACGTTATGGTAATCAAACCTTTATTCAGAATGAACAGAATGGTTATTTAATAGCGTATGACAAGTCAGATGATGTGACAAGTAAAATTAACAAGTTAGCAGATCATATTGTTAAACTTTTTAAAAAGCATGAATTATCAGATTTTCAACAGCAATCTTATCAGATTGCACAAGATTATGTTGTCGGGGACGTACAACAAAAATGGGACAACTTGATAAACGAGGTATTAAATGATTAATTTATTTGATGAATTTACACAAACAAGTCGAGATCTGTTCGATTCTTTACGAGCAGCTGATTTCATGCAACCAACTGTTGTTGTGACGGAAGATGGTTTTTTACCAGATCATGCTAATTCACCCTTTTCCTATTACACAAGAATGTATGAGCAAGACGGGCAACCGTTATATTTTAATCAAGTGCGTTGTCCTGAATTTTGGGAAATTCGTGGTAATAATAATAATGCGGCTATATATAATGAAAATAAAAAAATGGCAAACATCATTTATGTACCAAGTATGGCTCATAGGCGGTATGTTCAAAAGGTTGAGTGGCTTGATTTGGCTGGCAATATTCGTAGTGTTGATCATTATAGTAAAAATGGTTACAGATTTGCACATACGAATTATAATTTGATGAATCAGCCAACAATAACAACTTATTACAGTGTAGATAACCATGAAAAGATAGTTGAAAATCATGTGACAAAGGATATCATTTTAAATTTAAATGATCATGTTTACATGTTTAAATCACGTTCGGATTTTGTAATCTACTACTTACAGACTGTTTATGGTCATATAGAACGTATTTTTTATAATTCATTATCTGTACCGTTCCTTGTCTCATATCAGTTAAATCAATCTGGAGATGATATCTTATTTTGGCAAGAATCCTTAGGCGACGATGTTGATTTACCGGGGAATATGCTTAATTTGTTAGAAAATCAAGGTAGAACTAAAAAAGTAATCTTTCAAAGCAAAGCGGATTATGAAAAAGTGCAAACAAAATATCCACGATTTGCTAACCAAATATCATATATTGGTTATATTTATCCAATTAAGACACATACACATCAACAAAACAATGCACTTATATTAACCAACTCCGATAATATAGAACAAATCACACAGATGATTGAAAGTTTATCAAATATCCATTTTCATATTGGTGCACTGACTGAAATGTCAAGTAAGCTTATGCGTTTGATAGCTTATCAAAATGTGACTTTATATCCCAATATTAATTACAATACCATTAATGAGTTGTTCGCAACATGTGTCTTCTATTTAGATGTTAATCACGGTGTAGAAATCTTGTCTGCCGTGCGTCAAGCATTTTTGAACAACTTATTGGTTCTTTCTTTTGAAAATACTGCCCATAATAAAGACTTTACATTACCGGAATATGTTGTCGCGACAAATCATTCAACGCGCTTAATTAACGTTATGAAACAGTGTGTTGGTGATCGACAGTACTTATTGTCATTATTACAACAACAACAACAGCATGCGAACCAAAGCAGTATTAGTGATTATAAAAGTGGTATTAATTAAGTAATATGGAGTGGTTTATGAGTGACCAACAGGGTAGGAATAAGTATCAGAAAGATCCATTGCAGCATGAAATCGATGAGCGATTAGAGCAGGCACGTTATAAAGTTCCTCAACCAAAAAAAGTACGAAACCGCTATGAAAAGCTGCAAACATTATTAGCTACGATTATGGCATTGGGTATCATTATTGGGTTAGTGGTTATTGTGATTCAGTTATTTGTTAAATAGATGTCGATTAAATTAAATAACCTATTGCTATATACTTTATAGATATAACAGACTTAATCAATTAAGAGAGGCACCTTTAAAATGAAAAAAGCTATTTTTTATACATATAGTGGCGATTATGAATGGTTAGTAGCCGTGTCAATAAAATCAATTATTGACCATTATATTTCTGAAGAAGGCATTGATATTTTAGTTTTCACAGATAAAAAATTTGACGATCAGCAAGCAACAATCAAAAAGTTACCTAGTTTAAGCGGCAAAACGCAAATTAAGATTTCTTTTTGGCGATTTCCGGATTGGATTAATCGCATCACTAATAATATCTCTAAACGATTTCCGGCGGTAACTTTTTTGCGATTGGGCATACCAATCGAATTTCAAGAATTTGACACGATGCTTTATTTAGACGCGGATACACTTATTTATACGGATATTCATGATGTTTTTAATCAGCTAAAATCTGAAACGATAGCTGGCGTGTTAGATATATTTCATTATTTGAATACATCAGACGCCAAAATACTGAAGCAGTATAATGAAACATATCATATTGCTGACTCCTCAAAGTATATTAATTCTGGTGTATTATTATATAATAATCAAAAATATGCACAAAAATGGACAATTGAAGCGTTAGTGAATGATATTAACGATGGGCAATTTAAACATTTCCCTGATCAAGAATTGATTAATAAAAAATTTAATCCAAATATTTTAATCCTAGCACATGAGTACAACTACCAAGAAAATAGTACTTTTTTGAATCATTGGCATGTACCAGAATATTATAAGAATACCTTGACGGCATCTGAAAAAAAGGTGAAAATTAAACATTTTTTACCGTTACCTAAACCATCGAGTCCATTAATTGGTTTTCGAGACCATTTTGATAGTGATTGGTGGCAAACAGCTACAGAATTAAAGAACTTACTATCCTAGTGACTTGTTAAAAAGCAGATCTGCTAAATGAATAAAAAGACGTAGCTCATATTTTTTATCTTTGTGCTACGTCTTTTTTATAATTAAGTTTTTTCGTCTCAACCCATAAACTCATTAGCGAGCATCCCCATCATCATACTATCATGGTATTTACCTTCAGCGAAGAAATGATCACGTAAGATACCTTCCTCAATGAAGCCCACTTTTTTGTAAATATGAATCGCTGCATCGTTATCTACATCGACATATAAATAAACTTTATGCATATTAAGTACTTTAAAAGCGTACTCGATGCCAGCTTTAATGGCCATCTGCGCATAACCATGACCTTGATGATCAGGATGAATAATAATTTGAATTTCGGTATGCCTATGAAGACCGTCGATATACATTAATTCAACGACACCGATAAATTGATTATCATCTTCAACAACAAAACGACGTTCAGTTTGATCGAGCACATGGCGGTCATAGAGAAGTTCTAATTCATCAAAAGAAGTATAGGCTTCTTGAAACCACAACGCCATGACTTTACGTGAATTTTCTTGTTGATAGATGTAAGGTAAATCTCTTTTTTCAAGGGGTCTGATTTTCATTTTTTGGCTTTCATTTTCTTGTGGTACGCATCGTATCACACGGCAACGGGTGCTTTAATTCCTGGTTCACTATCGTAATCTAATATCTTAATATCGTCCATTGTATAGTCAAATAAAGATTTAACGTCAGGGTTTAGCCACAGTTTTGGCAGCTTGTGCATTGGACGTGAAAGTTGCTCGGATATTTGTTCGATATGGTTATTATAGATGTGTGTATCACCAATGGTATGGATAAAATCACCGACCTCGTAGCCGGTCTGAGCAGCTACCATATGCAGTAGTAATGAATAAGATGCAATATTAAAAGGTACGCCGAGGAAAAAGTCACCAGACCGTTGGTATAGCTGGACGCTCAATTTGCCGTCAGCAACATAAAATTGACTAAGCACGTGACATGAAGGCAAAGGTGCCTGCGGTGTGGTTTCGGCATTCCAAGCTGTTAGAATGAGTCGTCTAGAATCAGGCGTTGTTTTAATATCATGTACTAATCGAGTGACTTGATCAATTGTACCTGCATCAGCGTTTAGAGATGTTGTTTCCCAATTACGCCAAAGTTTACCATAAACATCACCGACATAGCCAAATGTTTCCATAAAGTCGTCATCAGTTAGAATTTTATCAACGAAAATGGCTTTCTGGGCTTGATAAATGGCGGCAAATTCAGCATCTTCTTGGGCACGATGACCAAAATTGGTCATGTCGGGTCCAGTATATTGATCAGATTCAATCCAGTTTTTAAAGGCCCATTCATCCCAAATGTGGTTATTGTGCTGCAATAAAAAGCGAATATTATTATCGCCGCGGAGAAACCATAGTAATTCTGATTTAATCAGACCAAAATAAACTTTTTTGGTTGTCAGTAGTGGGAAACCTTCTTGCAAATCAAAACGCATCTGCGTTCCAAATAAAGAATGTGTCCCAGTGCCTGTTCGATCGCCTTTAATTGCGCCTTCGTTGAGGACTTTTTGTGCAAGGTCAAGATATTGTTGTTCATTTTTTGACATAGTATAGTTAGTACGTAAAATTAGCTTTCACGTCATTCCTTTCAGAGTGTTCCTTACTATAAATAGTAACGAAAAGCTAGTTAATAATCAAGGTAAAAAAAATGACAAAACAAGGGGAATTTGATGATTATGCTGTCCATTTTTAAAATATTTTTATCGAACGATGGACTGTCTTATTATTCTGATGATATATTTTTGATATTCGTTTTCTAAAACAATAAACTGTGATAAAATAAAAATAGTTCGTTATTAACAGATATATACAGCAATTCCTTTGTCGCATTATTCATGTGTTATAAATTGTTTTAAATCAATTTGTTCGGCAGTTTGCTGTGAAAAAGGCACTTGTTGTAAAGTAACATGTTTTTGTGCCAACAGTTCTTCGGCAAACGGATCATTATGATAATCGCGCATAAAGTTTATTTTTACGATACCTGCCTGCAACAATAATTTTGTGCAATGGATGCAAGGCACATCGGTGACATAAACTTCAGCACCATCAACGCTAATTCCCATCTGCGCTGCCTGCATCAAGGCATTTTGTTCAGCATGAACAGCACGAATGCAGTGACCGTCCACAATGAGATCGCCAACATCTGTACAGTGTGGCGTGCCCGATACGGCACCATTATAGCCACTTGTGATGATTCTGTTATTCTGGACAATCACAGCGCCGACGTGTAGTCGTGTGCAGGTTGAACGTGTTGATAAGATAGCTGCTTGCGCGATAAAATATTGATCCCAGCTGATACGATTTTGTGGCATATTGAACTCCAGTTAATTTATTTTGTTAAGAAGAATATAACATAAATCTACGAGCAAACGAAGGAGCTTTTTAATGACTGAAATACTTGACGGTGCTGCGGTGGCCAAAATGACCAATACCAAAACTGCTGAACGTGTGTCAAATTTGAAACAACCGGTGACGTTGGCGGTTGTCTATGATCCAGAAAATGATGGTAGCCGTTTGTATGTCAATATGAAATCCAAAAAAGCCGCTACAGTGGGTATTGCAACGATGGATATTCCAACAGATGCTACGGCAACAACAGAAAGTGTCATTAAGTTAATTGAAAAATTGAACGCAGATGAACATATTACTGGTATTTTGGTTCAGAGTCCTTTAGCAAAAGGGGTAAAAGAACGTGAAGTCTTTTCTGCTGTTGCGCCTCATAAGGATGCAGATGGACTAGGCGCGACAGTGCAAGGCATGTTATTTGGTGATGCATTGCAAGACTATACGGTGGCTGCCACACCGCAAGGCGTCATGACCTTGTTACAGCATTATGGGATTGATATTGCTGGGAAGAGTGCTTTGGTCATTGGCCGTTCACAATTATTTGGTCGACCAATGTTTGCACTATTAACCAATGCTGATGCAACTGTCACACTAGCTCATCGTTATACGCCTGAAGCAGTTTTAAAGGCACAATTAAAAACAGCAGATATTGTTGTTGTTGGTGTTGGTCAACCCAATTTTCTAAAGGGGTCTGATCTCAAATCGGGGGCAGTGGTAATAGACGTCGGCATGAACTATGTTGATGGCGTAGCAGTTGGGGATATTGATTTCAAGTCAGCCCAGGGCGTTGCTAGCTATATTACGCCAGTTCCAGGTGGTGTTGGACCAATGACAATCGCAACACTATTAGAAAATACAGTCACTTTAGCAGAAAATTATCAGTAATGTTTAAATAGCTACTAGCAAATATATTTTGTTAGTAGCTATTTTTTGTATTTAATGATACTTTAACAAAAATAAATATCGTGGTGAAGGTGACATTTTGGATTAAAGGCGTGCAAGCAAGCGGGACATTTTTCTTGTCCTGCATAAGTATTACCGCTCATTTCAAAATGGCAAATGCCGCACATAACGCTGATTTGTGATGTCGGCATTGGTTGGAAATCATGTGATGTTAAAGCGTCGTGGCAAAGATAACAGGCAAAATATTTTTGACAAATTTGGCACTTATTAGCAATAATATCAACTGGTTGATGCCAGTGTTGACACCGACCCGCCTGATCGGTTAATAACCCAAAAATTTCAGGCATGACGAACCACTTCAAAACGACGGCGTAATGTCATGGTAATGACGGTAGCAACTATGGCTTTGATCACGTCACCTGGGATAAATGTGAGTTGTAGTAACAGGGCTTTTGATAGTGGCATATGTGTGACAATGTTAAGACCAATTGCACCAGAAAAATAAATCAGTAACACACCAAAGAGTAAAATAGGCAACAAAATTGTGACAAAATTAATCTTATTGAAACGGTCGAGTGTTGATACCGTTAGGCCTATTAGTAATGCAGCGAAGGGGTAAGACCAAATGTAACCTGCTGTGGCCCCAAAAAAAGCTGGGAATCCGCCAGCGCCACCAGTTAAAACTGGTAAACCAACGATTGCTAATAGTAACCAGACCACAATGGCTAAAAAGCCATGTCGCCAACCTAAGATTGTACCAGCTAACATGATGCCAATGTTTTGAATCGTGATTGGTACTAAACTAAGTGGAATCGTTGGAATATACGCCATGACAACGATTACAGCAATAATGACCACTGTAAGTGTGAATTTTTGAGTTTTCATAACAACGCCTTTTGTAAACTTTTATTTTTTATAAGTTTACAATTTAAATTTACTGTTGTCAATTAATATTATGATAGTGCGGCAAGATATGTTAATTAAAATTGAGCAGTCAGAGAACGATTGCACTCAGAAAATGACACACCAAAAAAAAGAAATGCTGTTTAACATTTCAGGTGTGATTCACTAATAATGGTAGAAAAAATTTTGCACAGCATTAACAGCCGTTTCTTTTCCGACAAAGTAGAGCGTATCCCCACGTTCAATCACTGCATAAGGTCCTGGAGAAATCACCAAATCATCATTGTGCATGAGTGCAACAATCGTGGCGCCGGTATTTTGCCAGAGGGTGAGGCTACCAATTGATTGTCCAAATTTAGGGCTTTCATCATTTAATTCAAGCTCATATGGGCTTAACGGGCTATGGCGTTGTACGCGTTGATTTTGTTCAAATAACAGTGCCAGGTTATTTTCTAATGCTTTAATCTCTTCTTTTTGGTTAGTAATTAGGTGGTTAATTTGAGTATGAATTGTTTGTACATTTGAAGTTTCTTGCGCTTGGTTTAAAAATGTTTTCGCTTTTTCACGTGATAACACTTCGACACCACTGCCGTGAATTGGTTTGACTATTTGAAGATCAGCCAAGACACTAACGGCCTTTCTTGCTGTTTCAGAAGACACACCAAAAGCGACTGATAACGTTGATCTAGCATGGAGTTTACTACCAACGGCGTATTCATTATCAGCGATTTTTTTTGCAATTTGATAAGCAATTTTACGGTATCTAGGCTCTCTAATGGTTTGCATAACATTCTCCGAAATCGTGTGTTAGTTTGACAAAAGTGACAACTTGTGACAAAATAGAAGACATCACTTAGTGGCAACCTATTTTTTGAAATGAGTTGTCACTTTGAAGTATAAGATATATTACAAAAAGAGTCAATGGAGAATCATGTCAAATGCATGATTCTCAAAAAAATTGGAGGATTCATGGCTAAAGTAGAGATTAAACATCTCACGAAAATATTCGGTAAGCGACCTAAGGCCGCGCTGAAGATGGTGAAACAGAATAAAAGTAAGGACGAAATTGTTGAAAAAACTGGTAGTACTGTTGGTGTTTACGACATTAGTATGAGTATTGACGAAGGTGAAATATTTGTCATTATGGGACTATCAGGTTCAGGAAAGTCTACTTTAATTCGATTGTTAAATCGATTGATTGAGCCGACTGAGGGACAGTTATTTATTGATGGTCAAGAAATAACGAAATTCAATAAAAAGCAAATGTTAGATATTCGTCGTCAAAAGATGAGTATGGTATTTCAAAATTTTGGTCTTTTTCCACATCGGACATTATTAGAAAACACAGAATATGGATTGGAAATTCAGGGCGTCGAGAAGGAAGAGCGACGTAAGCGCGCGGAACAAGCCTTGGACAATGCTAAGTTGTTAAGTTATAAGGACCAATATCCTAGTCAGTTGTCAGGTGGTATGCAACAACGTGTTGGATTAGCACGCGCATTGACAAATGACCCTGATATTTTATTGATGGATGAGGCTTTCTCAGCTCTAGATCCACTAGTTCGTGGCGAAATGCAGGATGAATTGTTAGAGTTACAAGCCAACGTTCAAAAGACAATTATTTTTATTACCCACGATCTTAATGAAGCGCTCCATATTGGTGATCATATTGCCATTATGAAAGATGGACAGCTACAACAAATAGGTACTGGTGAAGAAATTTTGACCAATCCAGCTAATGATTATGTGAAGACATTTATTGGTGGTGTTGATCGTTCGAAAGTTCTGACTGCCGAAAGTATTATGATTCCTTCACTAACAACGAATGTGGATGTTGATGGTCCGACTGTTGCATTACGTAAAATGGCAGATGAGGAAGTCTCTGGGTTAGTTGCTGTTAATCGTAAACGAGAGTTACTTGGCTACTTGTCATCAGACGAGGCGGTTAAAGCACGTCGTAATCAAAAACCATTAACTCAAGCCGTGTCAACAATGCCAACTGTTGCCTTAGATACATTAGTCGCAGATATTATGCCTATTATTTATGATTCACAAACGCCTGTGGCTGTTGTTGACGCCAACAAACGTGTGCGTGGTGTCATTATTCGAGGCTCTGTTTTGGAAGCATTAGCCGATACGGAGGGAGAAGAGAATGCCTAATTTACCTAAGATACCGTTAGAAAGCTGGATTAGCAATATTGTCAGCTGGCTTACAACGCATCTATCAGGATTATTCGATTTGATGCAAAAGGGCGGTCAAAGCATCATGGATGCCTTGACGAATGGCTTAACAGCCATTCCAATGCCATTAATGATCGCTGGTTTAACTTTTATTGCAATATTAACCACACATAAAAAATACGGTTTTCCAATTTTTACTTTCATTGGTTTAGCGTTAATCGCTAACCAAAATTTATGGTCTGACTTAATGAGTACGGTGACGCTTGTCATTATGGCATCCGTGATATCACTTGTTATTGGTATTCCCTTGGGAATTTTAACTGCTAAATCACCTAAAACAGCAGCAGTTGTCAAGCCAATATTAGACTTTATGCAAACAATGCCTGGGTTCGTTTATTTGATACCAGCAGTTGCATTCTTTGGTATAGGTGTTGTGCCAGGTGTGTTTGCTTCAATTATCTTCGCACTACCACCAATGGTACGAATGACTGATTTAGGTATTCGTCAGGTACCGATTGATTTGGTTGAGGCCGCTGATTCATTTGGATCAACGACTTGGCAAAAGTTAATCAAGCTCGAATTACCGAATGCACGTAACACAATTTTGGCTGGTGCGAATCAAACTATTATGTTAGCCTTGTCAATGGTTGTTACAGCTTCTATGATTGGTGCACCTGGTCTGGGACGTGGTGTCTTGTCTGCGGTTCAACGTGCCGACGTTGGTTCTGGTTTCGTTAACGGTCTTGGTTTAGTTATTTTGGCTATTATCATTGATCGTTTCACACAAAAATTGAACACAAAACCTGGTCAAAAAGCAACTAGAAAACCTTGGCGACGTTGGGCAATCTTAGCAACGGTACTTGTTATGATTGGTGGCGGTGTTGTAAATGCCATGACATCTGAAAAAACAACTGGTCAAAAAGTAACATTAGGTTATGTTGCTTGGGATTCAGAAGTTGCTTCAACGACGGTTCTTGCGCAATCATTACGTCAACATGGTTATGACGTTACCATGACACCACTTGATAACGCTGTATTGTGGCAGTCGTTGTCTAATGGTCAAGTTGATGCTTCTGTTAGTGCTTGGTTACCATATACACATAAAGCATTATATGCAAAGTATAAGAATGATATATCATTACTTGGTCCTAATTTACATGGTGCCAAGACAGGATTTGTTGTTCCTGATTATATGAAGGTTAATTCAATAGCTGATTTGAAAGATGAGGCGAATAAAACAGTGACTGGTATTGAACCTGGCGCGGGTGAGATGACAACAGCTAAGCAAACATTAGAGGCTTATCCTAATCTTAGCGGTTGGAATTTGTCATCATCATCGTCTGGTGCCATGACAACAGCGCTTGATAAAGCCTATAAGTCAAAGAAAGATATTATTGTGACTGGTTGGTCGCCTCATTGGATGTTTAGTAAATACAAGTTGAAGTATTTAGAAGATCCAAAGGGTACAATGGGTAAAAATGAAACAATTAATACAATTACTCGTAAGAATTTGAAACAAGATAATCCTAAATTTGAAAAAGTGATGGATAAATTTAATTGGACGAAGGACGACATGGAAAGTGTCATGTTTGACATTCAAAAGGGTCAATCACCCGAACAAGCAGCAAATAAGTGGTTGAAGGCACATGCCAAACTTGCTGATAGTTGGTACAAGTAGTATCAATAACATCATTTTTCGAAGAAATCAAGGCAGCTCGTATCATCGAGATGTCTTGATTTTTTTACTGTGACCACAATCAAAAAAATATCTTATCTGATTAAACTATGTTAAACTTTAATTGTTAATTGGTATGTCTAAATGAAAAACTTTAAATGATTGTTATGTGTTTACACTTAAAAGTAACGCAAAAAAGCATGCTTTGAAATAGTGATTTGAGATTATTTTTGGCGTGACAGTAGCAATAATTTAACCTTTGATTATGATCAGGAGAGGTGATGATGATATGTATCAAGCAATCAATAACCGTTATGAAAAAATGCTTTATAATCGTGTCGGACAAAGTGGCCTAAAAATTTCTGCGCTTGGGTTAGGGTTTTGGCACAATTTCGGTAGTGTAGACGCTTATGATAACCAAAAGCGCATTGTGCATCAGGCATTTGATTTAGGGATTACCTATTTTGACTTGGCGAATAATTATGGGCCAACACCGGGTAGCGCTGAAGCAAATTTTGGTCGTATGATGGCTAATGATATGAAACCTTATCGTGATGAAATGGTAATCACCAGTAAAGCGGGTTATGAGATGTGGGATGGACCCTATGGTAACTGGGGGTCACGTAAAAGTATTATTGCAAGTGCGAATCAGAGTTTGACACGGTTAGGGTTAGATTATGTCGATGTTTTTTATTCACATCGTCCGGATCCCGAAACGCCAATTGAAGAAACAGCCTTGGCATTAGATGCATTGGTGCACGAAGGAAAAGCGTTATATATTGGTATTTCAAACTATGATGGCGCTCAAACGGCGGCTATTAGTAAAATATTTACGTCACTGAGAACACCATTTATTGTTCATCAACCGCGATACAATATGTTCGATCGCCACATTGAAAATGATTTATTGCCTGTTTTGAGACAAGAAGGTAAATCGGCAGTGGTTTTCAGCCCGCTATCGCAAGGCTTATTGACGGATCGTTATCTTGAGGGTATTCCGACAGATTCTCGAGCCGCTAAGTCGTCAAGCCCATTTTTAAAAGTAGATCAGGTTGAAAAAACATTGCATACTGTTAAGCAATTGAACCAAGTTGCTAAGCGACGAGGACAAACACTTGCTGAAATGGCCTTGGCTTGGGATCTACGTCAACCAGAAATAGTTAGTGTTTTGGTCGGTGCTAGTCGGCCAGAACAATTAATTGATAATGTTAAAGCGCTTGACACGCTAAAATTTACTCAAGTAGAAGAAAAAGAAATTGATGCTATTCTAAGTGGGGATGCCTAACATTGTTTTTGTAACGATTAAGAAAAGGCGTCACAATCGTTGGTTTTTCAACGACTGTGACGCCTTTTCTAATTTAAAAGATTAAGTTTACTATCTTGGCCAATAACCCAAGTGTTCAGGTCATCATCTTTTATTCTTGTGGTATGAGCTTTGAGAAATTTTCGATACAAGAAACCAATACGTTGATTAAAAATAAGCGTATTTGGTGCGTTTAAATCGTCACTGAGCAATTGGTATGACCGAATAGCATAACTGATAAACGTGAGTTCACGAGCGATTGCGGCATCATCTAATCCATGCGCTTCATGAAGCAAATGTTGTCGTGCAGCATACCCAAGTGCTTGTTGAAAGCGATTGATGTTTGTTGGGTCAATCATGGCATCTTGTCCAATTACCATCATCGTTTCCTTAAAACTCTTAATAGCTGTTGGTGTGGCTTTGTTAGTTAGTTCGAAACGTTGAAATGGCACACCGGTAGATGTTTGACGTTCTTCGTAAGTGTACCACTTACGGTTTGTTAAGAAGAAAGGGGTGTGATCCATGTCTTTACCGCTCCAAAATTAGTGTCTATTTTTAATATTTTTGATAAGTTGTGACATGATTTTGTCATCACTATAGGATAGCACATTTTTAGCGTAAATACGCTTGCCAAACCAAGCGAGTGCAATGACGCTTACAAGAGAAATAAGTAATGCAACAATTGCTGCTGGCCACGTTTCAACCTTAGTGACCAAGCGAACGGGCATCATACTTTGTGAAATAAATGGGACATAACTTAATATTTTAATCGCTATATTGTTTGGCATGTTGGTCATCACAAAGCTGAACATATAGCCAATCATAGCTAAAAATGTGATCGGTTGAACAGCTTGTTGTACTTGTGCATTATCATTGATTAGAGACGCGATCATGGCTGTGAGGACGAGATACAAAGCAACAGCGACTAAAATGAACAAAACGGCGTAGATGGCAAATCCGATTGCGACATTTGAAAAGGTTTGTTTAATGCCACTTAATAAGGTATTGTTTTGCAAAAATAAATAACCAATAGTGCCGGCAATAATGTAAATGATTAAGTGAGTGACGGCAAGCGCAAAGATGCCAAGCATTTTACCGAAATATTGGATACTAGCAGATGTTGCTGCTAAAAGTGTTTCCATGATACGTGATGATTTTTCGTTAGCGATTTCAGTAGCAATCATGGAAGTGTACCACATGACAATCATTGTTGTCACGATACCAATTGCTACGGCAATACCATAGTTGGCCATATCAGAATTATCACCGTCTGTAGATTTATTATTTGTCTGTTGCACAACTGATTTCAAATTAAAAGGTTTGATTAAGGCTTGTGTTTGTTCTGTCGTTAGACCGTATTCTGATGCTTTTTGGCTACGAGACAAATTGCCTAGTACACTGATAATGGCTTCTTTATTAATAGAATTACTTTTTGGTTGTGTTGTTAATGTGGCATTATCTGACTCAATGATTAAAATACCATCAATGTCTTTGGCGGTAAGCGCTTTATTAGCTGCCTTACCATCTGTTATTTTTGATACTTTGATGTCTAATGATTTTTCATCAACTTTAAATACTTTACGTACTTGAGGATCCCCAAGTACTGCAACTGTTGGCGTTGTATTACCTTGCATTTTAGCCATACCAAAGATAATACCGCCAATAACTACGGCAAAAATAATAGGTGATAACACGAGTAACCAATACCCACGAGATTTGAAATGGGTACGGTAAGTTTGTTTGATAACAATAGCGAGTCCGTTATTCATGGTAGGCGACCTCCTGGCGGAAAATATCATCGAGTGTAGGCGGTTGTTGTGAGAAAGCAGGAATATAGCCATGACGCGTAACGTAGTCAAATATTTGATGGCCAACAGTTTCGTTACTAATTGTGATATCAAATCCAGCGCCTTGTGGTTTGATATGCGTTACACCAGTAATATTGGCGAGCTCATCTATTGAAAAGGGTCCTTCAACATATACTTTTGTACGACCAAATTGCTCACGTATGTCTTGTACACCACCTTGCAAGACAATTTTACCTTGTTTAAGCATAGTGAGATTGTCAGAAATTTTAGTGACGTTGTTCATATCGTGACTCGAGAAAATAATCATGGCACCATTGTCACGCATACGCACGATTTCAGCCATCATAATACTCGTATTAACTGGATCAAGACCTGAAAAAGGTTCATCAAGGATAATGAATTCAGGGTTGAAGATCAGAGACGCAATCATTTGAACTTTTTGAGCGTTTCCTTTAGATAAAGATTGCACTTTATCTGTTGCTTTACCAACGACATCTAATCGTTTTAACCAATCTGCTAAAGCAATCTTAGCATCTGAGCGGGTCATACCATGTAGCTCAGAAAAATATAAGATTTGTTCTTCAATTGTTAGTTTTTGGTAAAGTCCGCGTTCTTCCGGCAAAAAACCGATCTTTTGTTTATCAGCCTGCGTAATCGGGTGACCGTTCCAAGTAATCGTACCTGAGGTTGGTGTAATAAAATTTAAGATCATCCGAAATGTGGTTGTTTTACCAGCACCATTTTGACCAATTAAACCCATCACTTTTCCAGGTTCTAGGGTCATGTTCATGTCGTTAACGGCAATTTTATTGCCGAACTGCTTGTTAAGATTTGTGAGTTGAATCATGTGTTACTCCTTATAGTAGTTTAGTCAATAACCAACGAAGACTAGGCTGTAGTATGAGAATCAAAATAAGTGGTGAAGCGAGGTACCAAAAATATTGTGTAAAATAACTTGCGCCTAAAATAAAGGCTAAGTAAGCAATAACAAGTAATATTTTCAAAGTGAGTGCATCAGCACGTTGGCGAACTTGTTGCACACGTTCATCAATTTCCTTTATCTTTTTGCGATGTAATTCCTGTGGATTGGACAAATAGGTCATACTAGCCAATTTTGTACCAATGGCACCTCCGATTAGACCGCCGTATATACCAGATGTAAATGAACCGAGTTTATGGCCATAAAAGTAATACATTGGTATACTAGCTGCGAATAGAAAAATGGACAAAGTAATGAAAAGTATCGTGATAAAATTAGTCTGGTATCGTATTAAATCACCATATTCTTTATCACTCATACCAGCTTTTGGTGTTGCAAATAATTTTTTAAGCATCTGTTTTGTCCTCCTCAAAAATAAAAATGTCTTCAATTTTAAGTTGAAAAAGGGTTGCAATGTGATGTGCGAGTAATAACGATGCATTATATTTGCCTTTTTCTAGAGATATGATTGTTTGGCGCGTGACTTCTAACTTATCAGCTAAATCAGCTTGTGTCATATGTTGTGCCTTTCTGAGTTCCTGAATACGATTTTTCAATGGTCAACCTCCAAAAAATGTATATAACACTTTACATTTATATTGTAGCAAAGTTTTTTAAAAATGTAAAGCTTTCTATACATTTACAACAAACTTGCATTTTTGTTTAAAAAGAACTATAACAAGGGTATAGATAAGGGGGCCATAAAATGGCAGACGAAAAGTATCAAACGTTAGATCTCGCAATGAACGAGGTATTCGATTGGAGTGAGGACAAAACCCCATTACGTGATGCACTGTGGAATCATTACATGGACGAAAGTAATAAAAACACATCATCAACATTGGCACACTTAAAAGCTTACAAAACCATGAGTGACAAGGAAATTAAGGCGGAAGCTGAGAAAGTTTTGAAGTGAAAAAGATGGTCAACAACAATTAAGTTGTTGGCTCTTTTTGATTAGGGTTGTTGGCGCAAAAAATAGTTGACGTGGCACTGTTTTTTCTGTATACTTATATCTTGTTATGGCGCTATGGTCAAGTGGTTAAGACGTCGGCTTCTCAGGCCGAAATCGAGGGTTCGACTCCCTCTAGCGCTATTAGTATATTTCATGGCGTTGCATTGGGTTTCAAAAACCTTGATGTAGCGCCTTTTCTTATGAAAACGTGGCACTGTGTTTCATAATATGTCACACAAAATAGAAAAAATTTTAAATAGGCAAGTAAGCAGTATAACGGTATTTAAGCCGTTTTTTATTTGCACAAAAGGTAAAAAATAGGATATAAGTAACAACGTGGTACATATTGATTTGTCTTTTGATATAGCGATAATATCGAAGTGGCTGCCATAACATTTAAATAGACATAACAAAACCACGTTCTAGCATTCAGTAGAGCGTGGTTTTATAATTTTATTGTTTCAATTCAGCGTGTTCTTAATGTTGGGGGTGTGAGTGGATAAATTCGTTTGCGTCCCATCCTATAGTTGACTGTTTATTTATAGAAAAAGAACATCAAAACGTTAATAAAACTTGCCACTAACATCAGTATGCCTGCTACACGATAATTTTTATTTTTCGCATCTTTACTTAATCTTAAAAATGTTAGGCCACTTATAGCCATTGGAAAAACTGTTAATAAGTACATAAAATACTCCTAAGTTGTATATCTTTAAAACGGCACGCTCAAGTGACATAGGTATATCAAAATACGCCATAAAGTCATATAGATTGCTGTACCTATCTGTAAATTTTGGATTTAGCTTAATGATACTCAACAATATCTTGAGGTTTGATTAGTTTTAATCTAGCAAGTGACATTTCAAACCGATATGATGAACCATCTTCTGAAAATTTAATATTTTCTGCATTTACAGAGAAATCATTCAAAATATTTTCTTGTAGTTGTTCAGTAGTAATCATTACTACAGGTGTGATTGCTACCGTAACGCCTGTTACCGTAAGTCTTGTTGAAATCACATCACTAGGGAATAGCTCTGTTAATTTGAATTTAACAATTAATCTGCACACATTAGAATAATGATCAAATCGGTTCCAATCTTTGATTTTGCTATAATCGTATGTACCGTTATACATAGACTGATATAAATCGTTGCTTTTACTCTTAACATAATTTACACGCGCGATAATTACAAAGACAAAAACTGCTATCTCTATTAGATAGACAAATAAGTTTGTAAAGTTTTGATTACCAAACATTACATGAATTCCGGTATTAATCAAGAGAAACAAGGAGACGAATAATGCAATAATCGCAACTAGTGTACCAATATTTTGAGTTTTGGAACTATTATCATCAATGTATTTTTGGAGTTTAGGGGATAAGGATTTCATGTTTTTTTCTTTCTTGACGACACTGACTTAGTTGTCGTAATTTTTTAAGGACTATATAAGGTTAATCTTATCATATTTCATTCAATTTATTAAACGTTTGCTTTATTATGAATTTACGCTTGTAATGTGTCATGCCATCCATATATTTCTGTAGTTCTGAAATAGTGAAGTCTATTTCTGATAGTTAATTATTTCCCACTAAATTACAGAAAAAATATAAACAATTGTACATTTATAAGATTTTTACCGTATAATGTAATTCGGAGGTAATATATTATGATTGCATTACATGTTTTTTTTGGAATAATGATATTGATTGGGGTCATTATGACTGCAGTATCTTTTCAAGGCGACACTGACAAGTTGACAAACTTGCAAAAATTTTCTTTGATCTTCACAACATCAGCTATTGGCCTGACGGTAATTGCCGTTATAGCAATATCTAGTTCGATTTATATCGGAATTGTTATGTTTATCGCTTTGGCACTTTATGAATATTTTGCATTTTTGCGTAAGGCCAATTAAAAATAAAATACTGCACAAAAACGACTAATTTATAGCTTACAACTTGTCTGTGGCACCTTATCATGAATATGGGGATGATACAAACCAACATGTTAGTAAAGTTTTACAATGGCTGATAATTAAGGTGCATAGACATTGATACGATGAGTTTATAAATAACAGTCACGAAGTCAAAAAAGGTTACATACAACGTTGCAAAAATGTTGTACGTAACCTTTTATCTTTCTAATTGTCCAATCGTGTTGAACTTGATAAGTTGTCGCACGACATCACATGCTTCTTCCATTTACGAATTTTGGTTCTAAATGTTTTGAAAGGGGCTACAGAGTTAATGTGAATCCATTTCCAAATTGGCCATTGCGCATTTGTAGTTGCCCATTGCCGTTTATTTGGTTCGAACAAAACATCATTAGGCAATGATTCAACTAAATTGTCTAATTCTGCCACACGTGAGTTTAGCAACGTGATTAATGCTTCTAATGAATAACCACTGTAGGTCTCATAAAAAGAGTCATATAGTTCACCTAAATTGTTCCATTTGTAACCCTTTGCGGGGACATAAAAGTCTTTACCAGCTTTTTCATTTGTTTCCCATTCTAACAGTGCAGTAAGCCATCCAAGTTGATAAGAAAGATTTTCGGCCGGTGTACGATCTACTTCTGAAATACGTTTGTCCTTTAAATTATTTGGAATATCTGTAAATTCAGTTATATATTTCTGATAACTCGTATTAATAGCCCTGATTAGTTCGTCTTTGCTTGCATACGATTGCATTGTTAAACCCTTCTGTTTTGCTGCTTTTTTACTTGAGGCTACTCACCAGCTACGCCTAGCTTCAATGCTTATTTAAATGCAAGCAATATGGCGATTAAAAGTAATATTAATACACCTATGAAAATCAAATGCCATACTAAGTATTTCTTAGAACGATTTTGTTGATATTGCTCAACAACAATAGCGCACAAGAAGGAAAAGAATAAGACAGTTTGTGTTATTTGTAAGAATAAATTATGCGTGTTAGTGATGAATTGATACAATAGTATGCCCAACATAACAAAGGTGATGACAATTCTAAATAGATTTGTTTTTGTCATGATTATCTCCAACAATATGTTTTTCAAAAAATCTTTTTTTAACGATTCTTATTGTACGTATGATCTGCGTGCGTTAAGTTAATAATGACTGTTATTTAGAACAGATGTGATAATAACGCCAATGAATAAAAAATATAAGGCAATAAAAGCGGCAGTGATAATAAAGTATACTAATCCTGCTCGGTTCCAAGTTGCTTGTACTGCCTTGAATGTCTCAATATCTTTATAATCACCATCTTGCCATGCCCATTCATTACCTTTAAAACCACAAACAAACATTCAGATTAAGTTGAAAATGGGTATGAGGCATAGTAAGGGTAAATAGGTCTTATTACCAATACCCCACAAAACATTAAAAATAAAGGCACCCCAGTTCCAACCTTTAACTTCTTCAGGAACATGTGTTGAATTGTCAGCCATAATGTCTCTCCTTAATTCTCTTAACGTGATTCAATGGTATGTTAATTACCTAGTAGTATACTTATGTACAGCATATCAGACAAGCCAAAAAATATAAAGGACAAGAAAGTAATTGTTTTTTTATGTAAGCGCTTGCACGATTGACATATTAGTGTTATACTTTAGACATAGATTAGGAGGAAGTCCTAATAACAAGTTAAGTTGTTGAGGCCATCAAAAACGGTGGCGGGAATGGATTTCTTTCAATCCAGGACAGGTTACCCAATGTTTGAACTAGAAGTGATGGTCATGTTATGTGATCATGTATCGGAAAGTTTGAGCGCGCGGACGATGTTACACAGATGAGAGTCTTGTAAATGAGCTGCGGGGTGAGCTGTTTTTTATTTGCTATGTGAGTAGCTTGTCAATTTTGTAAAAAATAGCGCAACTAGTCTTTTAAAATAATTACTATTGTGTTAAGATTGTCCTATATATTAGGAGAATAATAATGACAAGAAAGCTGTTTTGTGAAATATCACCGTTGACCTATAAGATTTCATATGAGGCACATATTTTAAAACGACAGCTAACGGATAATTTAAAAAATAATTTAGCACATCATATACAAGAGGATAAACTTCCTTATTTGGTGTTTAGTCATCAATCATTAATGAGACGTGGGTTAAGAAAAGTGCCCGTACCAGTTGAAGAAGCCAAAGTGGCGAACCTGAAAATTGCGGCACCAAAAGTTAATGGCATTATCATTAAGCCAGGTGAGACATTTTCATTTTGGCGTTTGGTGGGTCGGTGTACAGCAGAACGAGGCTATCAAAATGGTCTGATGGTTGCTAATGATGGGCAGCTTAAAAAGGGAACCGGTGGCGGACTTTGCCAATTCAGTAACTTAATTCATTGGATGGTTTTACATACACCTTTAGATGTGGTTGAAAAATATCATCATGAACAAGTCGATATGTTCCCAGATGCTAACCGCGAAGTGCCATTTGGTAGTGGCACTTCTATAGTATATAATTACCTTGATTACCGATTTAAAAATAATACATCAACAACTTACCAATTAGTGACATATGTTGGCGATAAATATTTACACGGTGAACTATATGCGTCAGAACCGCAATCAGATCGCTATGATGTTAAATGTGTTGGCGAGCATTTTTCTGAAGAAAATCATGTGGTTTATCGTTGTGGCGATATCTATCAATATCGTTATGATAAGTATGGTCAGCTACGCGATCAACAACTGATAAAAACGAATCATGCAAAGGTGGCATACGATACGAGCCAACTAGATGTAGTCAAAAATTAGCCTGAATAAGATGCCTACAGAATACAGTTTATGAGAATGATGACCCAAAAGCGCTGTGGTATAATTAAACTACTTGATTTTAGGAGGGTTTATATATGATAGTAATGAATTTGCTTGTGGGGATTGCTGCTGGTTTAATTTCTGGCATGGTGAAAATTGGTTGGGAAGCTATTTTGCCTCCAAGAAGTCAAGCGCGAGATGAGACGAATCCGCCTCAACAGTTATTACAACAACTTGGGGTGTCTCGTCGTATCACCCATGCTTATGTGCAATATTCGAAAGACCAAAAGGTTTATTATGTAGCACTTATGATGCACTTTGCCTTTTCTATCTTCTTTGCAGTTGCTTTTGCACTGTTTTACCGTGCCTTGCCAATCATGAGTTTAGGACAAGGGAGTTTATATGGACTTGTAATCTGGTTTGCTTTTCACATTGTTATTATGCCATTATCAAAAACAGTTCCTTCTCCTGCAAAACAACCATTTGCTGAACATTTTTCAGAGATTTTAGGACATATCATTTGGGCATGGGCAATCTACCTTGTCGTTATTGCCTTAATGGGGCAATAACTTTTAAAATATAGCCATTGCGTACACATTAATTCGCGCGTCTCAGTAAAATTTGAGGCGCTTTTTTGATGGGAAAATCACAAGTCAAATAGTGTTATTATCGTTATTCGAGTGTTATAGTAAATGGTTGTAAGTTATAGTTAATCGGTATTTCAAGAAAGGTTGGATAAAATGAGTTATCAAACAGTTAATCCGTTCACAGATGAGATCATTAAGACATACGACAATCATGACGATGCCTATGTTGAAGAAGCGATTAGTAAGGGACATGCGTTATATAAAAAATGGCGCAATGACCCCATTGTGAGTCGTGCCGATGCGTTAAATAAAGTAGCTAATTTGATTGAGTCAAAAACTGACGAGCTTGCTAAAATTTTAACACTTGAGATGGGAAAACGTCTCATAGAAGCTAAAGGTGAGGTTGCAATTACGGTTGCGATTGCACGTTATTATGCAGAAAATGGTGCAGAATTTTTGAAACCACGTCAGATTCAATCATCCATTGGTCCAGCAGAAATCATTTCGCGACCAACTGGTGTGCTTATGATGGTAGAGCCATGGAACTTTCCATATTATCAAATTATGCGGGTCTTTGCGCCAAATTATATGGCAGGAAATCCGATGTTATTGAAGCATGCCAGTAATACACCAATGGCGGCTGATACCTTTGAAAGAATAGTTAAAGAAGCTGGTTTGCCAGAAGGTGCATTTACTAATTTATTTATAGATTACGATCAAGTTAATAAAGTTATTGCTGATGATCGCGTGCAAGGGGTTGCTTTGACAGGGTCAGAACGTGCCGGTCAGTTAGTAGCTGCTGAAGCTGGTAAGCATATGAAACAAAGTTCACTGGAATTAGGTGGTAGTGATCCCTTTATCGTATTAGACGACGCAGATTTGTCGGAGATTAAAAAAATTATTGGTGGTGCGAGATTATATAATGCTGGTCAGGTTTGTTCATCGTCTAAACGTTTTATTGTTACTGAAAAGAATTATGATCAGATTCTTGACATGTTAAAGCAGGTTTTTGGAGAGGCAAAGTTGGGAGACCCATTACGACCAGAAACAACTTTGGCACCATTAAGCACGACGAAAGCTAAGCGGAATTTAACGAAACAAGTTCGTCAAGCAGTGGACTCTGGTGCAACGCTTGTCTTTGGTAGTGTTGAACAAAACCAACCGGCAGCCTTATTTGAACCGGTTATCTTAACAGATATTACAAAAGAAAATCCCGCCTATTATCAAGAATTCTTTGGTCCAGTTGGTCAAGTGTTCAAAGTAAAGGATGAGGCAGAGGCCATCGCCGTGGCTAATGATTCAAATTATGGCTTGAGTGGCGTTGTTTTTGGAAAAGATGCAAACCATGCTGCTGAAGTTGCTTCTCAAATTGAGACAGGTGTTGTGTTTGTCAATAGTTTTGGCGGCACGTTACCAGAATTGCCATTTGGTGGTGTCAAAAACTCTGGTTATGGACGTGAGTTGGGCGATCTTGGTATTGACACGTTTGTCAATAAGGAGACTATTGTCACAAAACATGAGCCAATTGATCTTGACGATGCTTTTGGTGGCTTTGTATAAAATATTTTAAAAATGAAACCTTTTTCTTATTGGGAAAAGGTTTCATTTTTCGTAGGCATTTAGTTTCTTGATACGTCTTTTTAAAGTTGAAATACTGATACCAGTTTCTAGAGAAATACGATGATAAGCAACGCCGTTGCAATGTGTTTCATAGGCAGCAATAATTTCTTGATCAGTATATTTCTCTTTTCGACCTTCTTTGAAATTAGGATTATTGAGACGGGCAAAGGCTTTGCCTTCTTGTGTTCTTGTCACAATAAGATCACGTTCAAATTGTGCAAACGCAGAAAAAATGGTAAAAATTAATTTTCCAGTTGGACTTTCATCTATCAAACCTAAGTTTAAGATATGAATAGCAATATGGCGATCGAATAATTCTTGCATCACTTCAAGTCCTTCATGTGTGTTTCTAGCAAAACGATCCAATTTAGTGACAACAAGCACATCTTTAGGTTTTAAAATTGTTAACATATGTTCAAAAATGGGTCGATTAACCGTTGTACCTGTATATGTTTCTTTATAAATTTTATCAACACCTGCTACTTGCAGTTCAGCGACTTGTCCTTCTAAATGTTGTCCAATTGTGCTCACACGAGCGTATCCGTATTTCACGTCTTTGTCTCCTTACTTTTCGAGTGTGAGTGTGTTTTTAAAATGTAAAGTGATATTACAAATTAAAAATATTGAAATTGTAACACACTATTAAATAGAATAAAAGGCGCGCAGAAAAGGCGATGATTGATTAAAAAAGTATTTTAATTGAGGTGACCAGTCTTTAGGAGCGCTCTAATTTTTAGATGAGTCAAATGTGAGTGTCTGCCGCCTTTTTTTTGCCCAAAATGTTACAATAATAGCATGATAACACGCGTTGATAATGTCGATATTCTACCAGGTGTCGGGCCAAAACGACTTGATGCTTTACATGAACTCGGCATATTTACAATTGAAGATTTAATTGGTTATTTTCCATTTCGATATGAAGACTTGGGTGAACGTTTGCCGTCTGAAACATTAGATGGTGAAAAAGTAACTTTTAAAGGTATTGTGAGCGCCCCAGCAGTTGTGACACGATTTGGTAAAAAAAATCAAACACGGTTTGGTTTATTAATTGAACATGAAAATATACGTGTGACTTTTTTTAACCAACCTTGGATAGCGCAAAACATTGATATTGGTCAAGAGGTTGCTGTTTATGGGACGTATAATGCTGCAAAAGCAGCATTGACTGGTATGAAGATGATTAATGCAAGCACCGATGCACTTGATCCAATATACCCGTCTTCAAAACAAATCACTGCTAAAACGATCCGTCATCTGATTGAACTCGCTTGGGCTGATGTACGGGGCACGCTTGAGTCATTAGTGCCGATAACGATTCGGGAGAAATATCGTTTGCTGGACCGTAACAGTCAAATTGAAGCGATGCACTTTCCAGTGGATATGCCGGCTGCAAAGGCTGCGCGTCGTAGTGCTGCTTTTGAAGAATTTTTTGTTTTTCAAATGCGGTTACAATTACTCAAACTCGCTGATCAAAATTTTGCTGGGGAAGGCATCAATTATGATACCTCTGCGCTTGAAAAGTTTGAAACAGGGTTACTGTTTGATTTAACATCTGCACAACAAAAAGTCATTTCAGAAATTTTGCAAGATCAAAAAAGACCACGCCATATGAATCGCTTATTGCAAGGTGATGTCGGATCGGGTAAAACTGTGGTTGCGGCCATGGCAATGTATGCTGTTGTTACAGCGGGGATGCAAGCTGCCATTATGGCACCAACCGAAATTTTAGCCCAGCAACATGCGTTAAATTTAGCGCAATTGTTTGAAAATGCTGGCATATCTTTGCGCGTTGAGTTACTGACGAGTGGGCTTAAAGTTGCTGCTCGGCGACAATTATTGGAAGATTTAGAAAGTGGCGAAATTGACATTTTAGTTGGTACGCACGCGCTATTACAGCCAGACGTGGCATTTCATCACCTTGGATTAGCTGTTATTGATGAGCAGCATCGATTTGGTGTTAATCAGCGTGCTGCATTACGCGAAAATGGTGTGAATCCTGATATTTTAGCGATGACGGCAACGCCGATTCCAAGAACGTTATCGATCACTGCGTATGGTGAAATGGATGTTTCGGTGATTGACCAATTACCAACTGGTCGTAAAGCCATCCAGACTAAACGAATGAGTCATAATCAGTTGGACAACGCCATTGCGTTTGTAAAAAAGCAGATTGATGATGGCGCTCAGGCTTACGTTGTTACGCCACTAATTGAAGAATCGGAGTCGCTTGATGTTCAAAATGCAACGGCGATGTATGAGGCCATGCAATTAGAATTTCCGCAATATACAGTTGGATTGCTGCATGGGCGGTTATCAAATGATGAAAAAAAATCGTTAATGGCAGACTTTAAAGCAAATAAAATTCAACTATTAGTTGCAACAACTGTCATTGAAGTTGGTGTCGACGTACCCAATGCAACTGTGATGTTGATTTTAGACGCAGACCGTTTTGGTTTAGCGCAATTACATCAACTACGTGGCCGCGTTGGCCGTGGTCATCGCCAATCGTATACGATTTTAGTTGCTGATCCCAAAACGGATTATGGGACTGCGCGTTTAGATGCCATGGTTGAAACAACTAACGGCTTCATACTCGCACAACGCGATCTCGAATTACGCGGATCTGGAGATATTTTAGGCACCAAGCAATCTGGTGTACCAGAGTTTGTTGTGGGTGATCCTATCAAAGATTTGACGATGATGGAATTTGCGCAACAAGAAGCCATTACGCTAGTCAGCCAGAAAAATTGGGACCGACAAGCAGATAATCACGCTTTAGTTGATTATTTGTCACGTACAATGGCACATTATCGTCATTTTGACTAAAATGAGACAAAGATAAATTATATAAATGAGGAAGTTTTAGATGGTCAAGCCTGTTGATACACCCATGATGGTGCAGTATCATGAAATTAAATCGCAATACCCAGATGCCTTTGTTTTTTATCGCTTAGGCGATTTTTATGAACTTTTCGAAGAAGATGCTATTCTGGGTGCCAAGCTGCTCGAACTAACGCTGACCGCCCGTAATAAAAATTCTGAGAATCCGGTCCCTATGGCAGGTATTCCGCATCATGCTGCAAAAAATTATATTGATATCCTAGTTGATCAAGGTTACAAAGTAGCCATTGTGGAGCAAATGGAGGACCCAGCCGTTGCCAAAGGCATGGTTAAACGTGATGTGGTGCAACTGATTACACCGGGCACTAAAATGTATGATGGCGCGGAATCAGATAAGCAAAACAACTATTTAGCAGCTCTTTTACCAAATGGAGACAGTTGGGCTTTGGCGTATATTGATTTGTCAACGGGCGAACTCAAAGCGACAACCATTCGTCGATTAGCGGATATTTTAGATGAATTGAGTTCATTAGAAGTGAAGGAAGTTGTCTTGCGTCAAAACGATGGTTTGACAACACAGCAACAGTTAGCCACTCAATTAGGTGAACGTGGTCTAGTCATTTCAACTCAAGTGGCTATTGAACCAAATGCAACAGTCAGTTTTTTGACGCAACCATTATTGAAAATAGAAGAAACAAAAGCGACGGCTATGCTGTTAAATTATATTTTTGACACACAGCGACGCAACCTTGATCATATCGTTCCGGCTATTAGCTATGAACGTTTAGCTTATTTAAAATTCAATCAAGATACACGTACCAATTTAGATTTAGTTGAAAATAATAGAACAAAAAAAAGAGCTGGATCATTGCTTGGTTTGATAGATGGCACGCACACGGCTATGGGCAGTCGATTGCTCAAACAGTGGGCGTTAAAACCATTGCGTGATCAAAATGACATTGAGGACCGGTTAGACTTAGTTGATGCTTTTCGAGATGATTTCTTTACCCGTGGTGCGTTGCAAGACCAGCTAAAATCAGTCTATGATTTAGAGAAATTAGCTGCACGGGCAGCGATGGGAACAATGAATGCTCGTGAATTAGTGCAATTAAAACGGTCATTATTAGCTATTCCAAGTATCAAGTCTGCTTTAGCGCAAACAACAAGTATTTTAAAAAATGCTAGTGACACACTAGATGATATGGTAGATGTAGCTGGGTTAATTGAAGAAGCAATCGTTGATGATCCGCCAATTAGTGTGCGTGAAGGGGATATTATCAACGACGGCTTTGACGATAAAATTGACAGTTATCGTCGCGTTTTACAAGATAATCAAACTTGGTTGGCACAATTGGAAACAGATGAACGTGCAGCTACTGGTATTCATTCTCTCAAAGTAGGCTATAATAAAAATTTTGGTTACTTTATTGAAGTAACCAAGGCAAATATTAGTAAATTAGAAGAAAATCGTTATGAACGGCGTCAAACATTGACCAATGCTGAACGTTTTGTGACACCAGAGCTGAAAGCGCATGAGCGGTTAATTATTGAAGCGCAAGCTAAACGTACGCAACGTGAATATGAGTTGTTTGTGACGGTACGTGAACGTGTCAAAGCAAATATTAGTCGCGTGCAAAACTTAGCACAACAGATTGCACGTTTAGATGTGTTATCAACATTGGCTGATGTTGCCGATAATCACCGTTTTGTTCGCCCAGAATTTACCACACATAATCGTGTTTTCGTTAAACAAGGTCGTCACCCTGTTGTCGAATCATTACTAGAAGCAGGCGAATTTGTTGCCAATGACGTGTTGCTTGACGAAAATACCACGATGCAGTTAATTACTGGACCAAATATGGCCGGAAAATCAACTTATATGCGCGAGTTAGCGTTAATTGTCATTCTTGCTCAAATGGGTAGTTTTGTACCCGCAGATGCAGCAGAGTTGCCTATTTTTGATCAAATATTTACACGTATTGGCGCTAATGATGATATGGCAATGGGCCAATCGACGTTTATGGTTGAAATGGCGGAAGCCAATCACGCATTACAAGAGGCAACGGCACATTCACTCATTTTATTTGATGAATTAGGTCGAGGAACGGCAACTTATGATGGTATGGCGTTGGCACAGGCAATCATTGAATTTTTAGATGCTCATGTGCATGCTAAAACATTATTTTCAACGCATTATCACGAATTAACAGTTCTGGCAGATCAACACGATAGTATTGAAAATGTTCATGTTGGCGCTGTTGAGGATGAGTCGGGTCGATTGCATTTCTTGCACCAAATTAAAAAAGGCCCAGCGGACAAATCTTATGGTATTCATGTTGCGGCATTAGCTGGGTTACCTGAGACGCTAATTACGCAGGCTAAAGTTATTTTAACTGAACTGGAAGCGCAAAAATCAATCATTGTGACACATGATCAACCAGAATCACAACCAGCACAAAAAATGGATCAATTGTCTGAACAAGTCGCGTTATTTAATGTCGATACGATCAATCCAGAGGTGAAGACATTACTTGACACTTTGGATAACTTTGATATTTTAACGATGACACCAGTAGATGCTATGAATGCTTTAAACACATTAAAAAAGCTGAGAAATTAGGAGGCAAGCGCTTGAGCGCGTTGACAATATGGGAAAAATACATGAACTCTCAAATTTATTAGCTAACCAAATTGCTGCAGGTGAAGTGATCGAACGGCCGGCAAGTGTTGTTAAGGAACTGGTTGAAAATGCGATTGATTCAGGTGCAACCCAAATTGAAGTGGTTGTTGAAGATGCTGGTGAAGCATTAATTCGCGTGGTTGATAATGGCGCGGGTATTGATCCTGAAGATGTTCCACTGGCATTTACGCGTCATGCGACCAGTAAAATTGTCGATCGACATGATTTATTTAATATTGTGTCGCTTGGATTTCGAGGTGAAGCTTTGCCTTCAATTGCAGCCATTGCTGATGTGACATTAAACACAACGACGCACGATGCACCGGAAGGCTTAATGTATCACATAAAAGGGGGAAAACAAGTCAGTGCGACACCGGCAAATGGTCGTTTTGGCACTGTCGTATCCGTTCGTGATTTGTTTTATAATACGCCCGCACGCCTTAAATATCTTAAGCGACCACAAACTGAATTATCCAAAATTGCCGATATTATGAATAGACTGGCTCTATCTTATACTAATATTGCTTTTACAGTTACTGCTGATGGGCGTGCATTGCTCAAAACAACTGGTAATGGTAATCAACAACAAGTTATTGCTGCAATTTATGGGCGTGAATCAGCACAAAAAATGTTGCCAATTACAGGTGAAGATGATGATTTTAATATTACGGGATACGTTTCATTACCAGAATTAACACGTGGATCACGTGAATATCTAACAATTTTAGTTAATGGTCGTTTTATTAAAAATTTTACGGTGTCTAATGCAGTTATTCATGGCTACGGGTCAAAGTTGATGGTTGGACGTTTTCCGATGGGCGTGATTAATATCAGTACAGATCCACTTTTAATTGATGTCAATGTGCATCCACAGAAATCAGAAATACGTCTATCCAAAGAAACTGAACTTTCTGCGTTGATTGTTAAAACCATTCAAGAACGACTAGCTGAAGAAAATTTAATTCCTGATGCCTATGAGAATTTATACGGGAAAACACAAGCACCTCAGTCCATACGCCCAACACAAACAGCACCTTGGGTACCAAAAGATGTGCAATCAACAGTTAAAGACCGACCAAATGTGAGTACCAACACAGGTTCAGAAATTGATGGTATTAGCATCACAAAGCGTACGCAACTATCACAAAATTCGGTACAGACCTTTTTTAATAAATACACTCATGAAGCTACCCTACCAGTCTTTAATGAACAAGAGACGACGCATGTCACAGAACCGGTGACGGCGTACCAATCATCTGCTCACGATGAGATTGTAGCGCAACAAGAAACATTAGATGTTACGCCAGAAAGGCCAAGTGGTTTTCCGGATTTGTCATATATTGGGCAAATGCATGGCACGTTTTTATTTGCTCAAAGTGCGGATAGTCTATTTTTAATTGACCAGCATGCTGCCCAAGAGCGCATTAATTATGAATACTATCGTCAAAAAATAGGGGAAGTCAGTGCTGATAAACAGCGACTTTTAGTACCGATTACGATTAATTACACGGCTTCGGATATGCTGAAAATTGCAGATCATGAACAAGAATTAGCTGATGTTGGGTTAACGGTAACGCAATTTGGACCAACAACAGTGATTATCCGTGAACACCCAACTTGGTTTGAAAGTGGTCAAGAAGAAGCGATTATTCGTGAAATGATTGATTGGATACTACGTGATGGTTCGTTAACTGTTGCGGAATTTAGAGAACGAGCAGCAATTATGATGAGCTGTAAACGCGCAATAAAAGCAAATATGCATTTATCTGATATTCAAGCTAAAGCATTGCTGCAACGTTTGGCGTTGGCTAAAAACCCTTATAACTGTCCACATGGTCGACCAGTATTGACACAGTTGACACTAACAGAGATGGAAAAAATGTTTAAACGCATTCAAGATGCTCATGAAAAATGGGAAACTTATGATAATCACCCTTATTAAAAAAACGTTAGAAATGCTATTTTTTACACAGGAGATCAATAGATGAACAACAATGATATTATTATTCGCTTAAGGTACGCATTAAATATTCAGAATGAAGATATGCTTAAAATTTTTCAATTAGGTGGGGTGTCTATTGATGAGACACAACTTCATACCTTGTCGACCAAACAAAATGATGAGAGTCCTCGTGATGAACAAGTCGACATGCATCAACTTGAATCATTTATGAATGGCTTGATTATTTCTCAACGTGGTCAAAAATTTGGGGCAGACTTAAAACCTGTACCACCAACATTTGATATGCATAAAGAAACAGACATTAATAATGTTGTCATGAAAAAACTCAAAATTGCGATGTCTTATACAAGTGATGATTACATGAGTTTTCTAAAATCAGCAGGTGTCGTGATTTCAAACAACGAGCTGAGTGCTGTGTTACGCCGACCAGATCATCGTAATTATAAACCAGCAGGAGATCGCTATTTACGAAACATTCTAAAAGGAATGGCATTAGAATACCGGCCAGCCGATGTTAAAAAAACAGCTCGAAAATAAGTCGAATCAGTGGCTTCATAATCATGTATAATGAAGGTGTTAAGTGACTTTATTGGAGGACAAGATGACCGAAAAGACATTAATGTTAATTAAGCCAGATGGTGTACAGCGCGCTAAAGTGGGCGAAATTATACAACGTATTGAAAATAAAGGGTACCAAATTGTAGATATGAAAATGCTCACGCCAACGAAAGCGTTGTTAGATGTGCATTATGCTGAACATGTTGGTAAACCTTATTACCCGTCACTTGTCGATTATATGACTTCAGGACCGGTTGTTGTGATGATTGGCGAAGGGACAAATATTGTAGCGGGATGGCGTACGTTGATGGGCGAAACGAATCCCACAAAAGCAGCTCCTGGTACAATTCGTGGTGATTTTGGACGTGAATGGCCTCAAGAAGCTATGATGAATGTGGTTCATGGGTCAGATAGCGTTGCATCAGCACAACGTGAAATCAGTCTGTGGTTTGATTAGTTTTTTATTGGCTTGATTTCATAAAATCAAGCTTTTTTTGTGCAATTCAAGTGGTCTAGCTAAAAGTTTGGTAGAATAGTAACTATAGACTCGGAGCATAATAATGAAATTAGATGATATAACGATATTTGAACAGACAGCTTTAGCACCTTATGCACACACGCAAGTCGGTGGCGTGGTAGAATATTTAGCCATACCAAAGACACTGTTGGCGCTACAAAAGTTATTAGATTGGGCCAAATCAAATGGGCATGACATTCATATTTTTGGGCGCTTATCTAATTTAGTTGTACGCAATGGTGGCCTTAAAGGGTTATCAATCTTATTACATGAGTTACGCGATATTCACGTTGACCAAAATACGATAACTGCAGATGCAGGCGCTGACTTGATTTTAGTGGCTGAAGCCGCGATGGAAAATGACTTAACTGGACTTGAGTGGGCTGCAGGTATCCCTGGTTCTGTTGGTGGCGCAATTTTTATGAACGCGGGTGCCTATGGTGGTCAGGCCTCTATGGTGACAGCTTCAGCAACGGCTATCATGCCAAATGGTGAAGTCAAATCCTTTCCTGCAGACACATTAGACTTTGACTATCGCCAATCTGTTTTTCAAAAGAATGGTGGGGTAATCGTTAGTGCAACCTTTGCCTTAGTACCAGATAACAAGCAAAGCATACAATCGCGTATGGACGATAATAATTTTCGACGTGCTAATAAGCAACCACTAAACTATCCTTCAAATGGCTCAGTATTTAAGCGGCCAGAAGGTTTCTTTGCTGGTAAACTCATTATGGATTCAAAATTACAAGGCGTTCGTATTGGGGGTGTTGAAGTTTCCAAAAAACATGCTGGGTTTATGGTTAATATTGGCAACGGCACAGGAAATGATTATGAGGACTTGATTCATTTTGTACAAAAAACGGTCAAAATAAAATTTGGGGTCACACTAGAAACTGAAGTACGTATTATGGGGGAACGATAATTTATGTTTGTATTAGAATTAATCGTTATCTTAATCATATCCGTTACGATATCAAATGTGTTGTCTCATTTTGTGCCAGATGTGCCGGTGAGTTTGTTTCAAATTGCAATCGGGTTAATATTATCACTCGCATTTGGTGTGTTTATTGAAATTGATTCACATTGGTTTATGTTGCTGTTCGTTGCGCCGTTGCTGTATAACGATGCTTGGCGATTTCCAAAACATGAGTTGTGGGAATTACGTGGACCAATTCTAGGTAATGCCATTATCTTAGTGTTGTTGACAACGCTAGTTGGTGGATTTTTCATACATATATTAATTCCGCAGCTTCCTAAATCAGTCGCGATCGCATTAGCAGCTGTTGTTTCACCAACAGATCCTGTTGCTGTGCAAGCAATTGCTAGGCGTGTTAAGTTGCCTACAAATGTGTTACATATCGTTTCTGGGGAAAGCTTAATCAATGACGCCAGTGGTTTGGTGAGCTTCAATACTGCAATCAAAGCGACTGTTGCAGGGACTTTTTTGTTAGGAAATGCGATTGGTAACTTTTTTTGGATGACAATTATTGGCCTAATGGTTGGCTTGGTAGTTGGGAGCATTATTAATTGGCTACGAGATCTTTTTGACCGTTTCGGTCTAAACGATGTTGTCTTTCACACAGTTGTGACCCTGTTAGCGCCGTTCCTAATTTATTGGGTGGCAGAAGATGTATTTCATGCTTCTGGTGTTATTGCCGTTGTCGCTGGGGCTATTTTAACAAAAATACTCAATGATCAACATATCGATGCACGTAGTCCAGAAATATCAGTGACTTCAATTCGAACATGGGAAATATTTGTTTATTTGCTCAACGGTACGATCTTTGTATTATTAGGCATTGAATTACCACCAGCATTGGTTGCTGTTGTACAGAATTCACAAATGAACACGGGATATGCTATTCTTTATGGTGTCGTAGTCTGGTTTATTGTGTTTGCGATACGAACCTTTTGGGCATATGGTAATCAGTTTGTTTTATATTTTAAAAATAAAACTGTTAAGCCATCGTTTAACACAGCTGTGACTTCTGGACTGACAGGTGTTAGAGGCGCTGTTACAATGGCTGCTGTGATGACTGTACCAACGATTATTGACGATGGCACTGCTTTTCCGCAACGTGAATTGTTAGTTTTTGTAGCAGCAGTCGTGGTAATCATGAGTTTGCTTGTTGCTACAATTATGCTACCTATTATGACTAAAGAACGATCATCTCACGATTTTACACAACCACAAACATTAGATGCATCAGAAGATGATACGGATAATAAAAAGCCAAAAATGACAGAATCACAGGCGCGTATTTTTGCTATTCAGGTTGGTATTCAAACCCTAAGGGAACAACAGCGCACTGAAAATCGCGCAATTATTTATGAGTTGATTACAAGAAAACAAGGCACAATTGCACATATTAAAAGACAATTGATTGGTGATACATCAGGGTATACACATGCTGATGATTCAGAATTAAGATTAATTGGTCTGGTTGCACAACGGGAACGTTTGCAGCAGTTGTTGGTTGAAGAGAAAATTTCGCCGCTCACATTTTCATCACAATCACGTCGATTAGAACGCCTTGAAAATTTAATCAAGGAAGATGCACACTATCAATTTTCATCACAATGGTTTGCGATACTCATTCATCGTTTTTTCAGAAGTATTCGTATTTGGTTTTCTGATGAAACTAGTGAAAAAATTAAGGCTGAAACATCATTGTCTATTCGCGAAACTTCAAAAGCAGCAATTAATGCCTTGTCGGCTCATATGGAAAAGTATAATGGTGACACAATTACACATCGCGTCGAACGCCAAAATGCTTATAATTTAATAGTGACTTATCGGTATCGCATTGAGAATGAAAAGCATGCAGATACGCCGGAACAACGTGAGTTGGACGATAAATTAAGAATGGATTTAGAATTAAAAGCGTTAAATGCACAACGTGAGACAGTTCAAAATTTATATGAGCAAAAATTAATTACGCGACAAGCTGGTATTAACATTAGGCAGTTTATTAACTTTTCTGAAACAGCTGCATTAGCCGGAAAAGATGAATCGTGAGCACAATATTGCTATTATTTTTTCGTTATACAGTTAAGCTCATTAATTGTTATGAAATGAGACAAAGGGGAAACTATGTTATCGTATCTAACGACTAACAATTTAATGCATGCAGTGGATATTATCATTATTTGGTTTTTGCTGTATAAAATTATTCAATTCGTAGAAGGCACGCGTGCCCTACAAATCTTACTTGGTGTTGGCACAGTTATTTTAGTTAAAGTCGTCAGTTGGTACCTTGGATTAATCACATTGTCTTGGTTAATGGATCAATTAATCACTTGGGCGCCTATTGCACTAGTGGTGATTTTCCAGCAAGAAATTAGACGTGGCTTAGAAACTGTTGGTAGACGCTTGACGATACGTCGTGCCCGTATTGACAATGCGCTTGAACACCAACTCATTAAAAGCTTGGATGATGCGTTACAATATATGTCAAAACGACGAATTGGGGCGTTAATTACCATCCAACGTGATGCTCAGCTAGATGAATACATCAAGACAGGCATTAAATTAGATGCTAATATTACGGGACAATTATTAATCAACACGTTTATACCCAATACCCCTCTGCATGATGGCGCCGTCATTATTAGTAAGGGACGCGTGGCTGTCGCTGCAGCTTATCTCCCACTATCTGAAAGCACAAGAATACCAAAAGAGTTAGGAACCAGACACCGAGCGGCAGTTGGTATTTCTGAGGCTAGTGATGCCATTACAGTCGTCGTTTCTGAGGAAACGGGTGAAATTTCAATCACTCAAAATGGTGATTTGCTCAGACATATGGATCAAGAGAGTTATCTCAACTTCTTTGATCGACAATTTTTGCCTGTACCAGCAACTAGTGTGGATAAAAATCATTGGTGGCGTAAAGGAGGGAGATTGCAATGAAAAGAATAGGTCAATCAAAGATCGTCAATATTGCCATTTCATTCGTGATTGCGATTTTGCTATCATCTTACGTATTAAGTACAAAATCAACAACGTCAACGACTAATAATTCTAATAACTTTACAACGCTAATACCAGAAAAAAAGGCGTCACTTAAGGTGGCACTCAATCTGCAATTTGACAATGATAAATATGTTGTGATTGGTGCACCAGCAACAGTTCAAGTGGATATCGAAGGTTCAGGTGCATTGGTATCTGCTGCACAAAGTCGAAATGATATACAAGCAAGTGCAGATTTGCGTTCTCTAAAGCCTGGAAAACATGTTGTTACAGTTGCGTTACGAGGCGTCAATGCGTCGTTAACTTCAACTGTTAACCCACAAAAAGTGACAGTGACCATCGCTGAAAAAACAGCCACAACATTACCGGTGAGCGTCAGCTACGATAAAGATGAGATTGCTAAGGGCTACACAGCCAGTGATCCGACTGCTACGCCTAAGAGTGTTACAATTAGCGGTCCTAAAACAAACGTAGATGCAGTGACAACAGTTGCCGCACATATGTCGCTACCAAGTGGCGCTAAGTCGTCATTAACGCAAACCGTTAAATTAGTGCCATTGGATAAAAATGGTCGAGAAGTGGAGGTTAATTTAGGACGTCAAAATGTTGATGCAACGATAACAATTGCGCCAGAAGACTCGAAAAAAGTCGCTTTATCTGCTAGTATAAAAAATGGTGATAGTAAAGACTATCAAGTGACTTTTGATCCAAAAAATGTGACGGTATATGGCTCATCTGATATACTTAATGCTATGAATAGTATTAGTGTTACGGTAGATGTGAAAGATATTAAAGATAAAGCCAGTGTTCAACTTAAATTACCACAGATTGATGGTATTGTACGTTATGATACTGATACTGTGACGGCTACGGTGTCTCAAATAAACGCTAGCAGTAACAGCAGCAGTGCAAGTACGAGCGCTCCTTCAGAATCAGCAACAAGTGAAAGCGCTGAAAGTACAACCAGTAGCAGTAGTAGCGATACAGAAACTTCAAGTAGTCACTAAGGAAAGTAGGACGAAATCATGTCAGACATTAAATTAAAATATTTTGGAACAGATGGTGTACGTGGTGTTGCCAATGAAACGTTAACGCCTGAACTAGCGTTTCGTCTAGGGCGAACAGGCGGCGCAATATTAACCCGGCATGCAGAAGAAGGTCAAAAACCAGTTGTTATTGTTGGTCGAGACACCAGAATATCTGGTGAAATGTTGCAACAGGCAATTGTTGCTGGCTTTCTATCAGTTGGTATTGATGTTTTACGTTTAGGGGTGATCACAACGCCAGCCGTTGCATTTTTGGTACAAAATTTGGAAGCAGATTCTGGTGTACAAATTACTGCCTCACATAACCCGGCAGCAGATAATGGGATTAAGTTTTTTGGTAAGGATGGCTTGAAGTTATCCGATGAGCTTGAATATGAAATTGAGCAATTATTAGATTCACCAACAGATACGCTACCACGACCAAGTGCTGAAGGACTAGGCACGGTTAATAACTATCCCGAAGGCGCCTTAAAATATATGGGTTTCTTACAAAAGACAATACCCACTGATCTAGATGGTATGCAAATTGCATTGGACGGTGCTAACGGCGCTACTAGTGGTTTATTGGCACGTTTATTTGCTGATTTAAATGCTGAATTTGTGACAATGGGAACGGAACCAAATGGTTTAAATATCAATGATGGGGTGGGTTCAACGCATCCTGAAGCACTGGCTGAATTTGTGAAAGACAATGGGGTACAGGCAGGATTGGCCTTTGATGGTGATGGCGATCGATTAATTGCCGTTGATGAAAACGGCGAAATTGTTGACGGCGATAAAATTATGTTTATTGTCGGTAATTTTATGAATGAGCAAGGTCGATTAAAGCACAACACGATTGTTTCTACAGTCATGAGTAATATTGGCTTTTATAAGGCACTGTCAGAAAATGATATGACCAGCATCAAAACTGCTGTTGGTGATCGTTATGTGATGGAAGAAATGTTGAAATCAGGGTATAATCTTGGTGGTGAACAATCGGGACATATCATTTTTCGTGATTGGGCGACAACGGGTGATGGTTTGTTAACAGCGCTACAGTTGTTATATGTTATGAAAGAGACCGGTAAGAAACTATCAGAATTAGCTGAAGCCGTTCAAATTTATCCACAAAAGCTCGTGAACATTAAAGTTGCTGATAAAATAGCAATTCAACATAATCAAGATGTTGTTGCAAAAATAGCAGAGGTTGAGGCATTAATGGCAGGTGATGGCCGTGTGCTTGTACGTCCTTCGGGCACAGAATCAATTTTGAGAGTAATGGCTGAGGCACCGACAAAAGAGTTAGTGGCGCAGTATGTTGAGATGATTGCTGAAGTTGTGCGTGAACAAGCAGATAAATAAAGTGAAAGAAGTGCTAAGTTTAGTAAAAATCAGGCACTTTTTTTGATATAATAGAGTATAAAACTATGATTTAAAAGGAAAAAATCGTGCCACAAGACAGTTTTAAACAACATTTATTATCAGAATTCAATATTCAATTCCAAAATGAAGAATTATTACGAGAAGCTTTAACGCAACGTAACTATTTGAATGAACATCCAGATGAACCTGGACGTGATTATCAGCGTCTTGAATTTTTAGGTGATTCGGTCATGCAAGTGTCCGTTGCGGAGTATCTTTTCAAACGCTATCCCAGTTGGCATGAAGGCCAATTGACTGAAATGCGAATTGCAATGGTGCAAACACGTTCGTTTGCACATTTTTCACGTGTTGCACATTTGAACGAAGGGATTCGTTTGGGTAAGGGCGAGGAAATGTCTGGCGCGCGTGATCGTGATTCATTATTAGAGGATATTTGGGAAGCATTTATTGGTGCTTTATATTTAGATAAAGGCCCTGAGGCTGTACGAACTTTTTTGGATCAAACACTATTTGCTGCCATTGATACTGATTTCTTTGATCGCTTTATTGATTTTAAAAGTCGACTCCAGGAAAAATTGCAAAAAAACGGTGCTGTCGATATTGCCTATCGTACTGAAAGTGAGAAACAAATGGCTGGTAACGAACAATTATTTGAAGCCAGTGTTTCGGTAGATAATCGTGAATTAACGCGTGGTACTGGTAAGTCTATTAAAGACGCCGAGAAAGCTGCAGCACGCGCAGCACTAAAATTATTGGAAGAAAAGTAAGTTATGAAACTTAAATCACTCGAAATCAGTGGCTTTAAGTCTTTTGCTGATAAAACAGTTATCGAATTCATGCCCGGTATGACTGGCATCGTTGGGCCAAACGGCTCAGGTAAATCAAATATTATTGAAGCCATACGTTGGGTTATGGGTGAACAAAGTGCTAAAGATCTGCGTGGCACGAAAATGGCAGATATTATTTTTGGTGGCACAAGCAAGCGTGGTGCTTTGAATCGTTCTGAGGTTTCAATGACTTTTGATAATTCGGATCATTATGTGAAATCAGATTTTAATGAAATTCGGATTACAAGAAAACTCTATCGATCTGGTGAAAGTGCTTATCAAATTAACGGTGTTGATAGCCGTTTAAGAGATATCCATGAACTATTTATGGACACAGGCCTTGGTAGGGAAAGTTTTTCGATCATTTCTCAAGGACGTGTGGAAGGTATTTTTAATGCTAAACCAGAAGACCGGCGCGGTATCATTGAAGAGGTCGCCGGTGTTTATAAATATAAACAAAATAAAGAACGTGCGCAAAAAGAATTATTACAAACGAGTGATAATTTAGCACGCGTTGCTGATATTATTCATGAAATAAAAGGTCGTATTCAACCTCTTGCTGAGCAATCGGCCCAAGCAACGGATTATATTGCGCAAAAAGAACGCTTTAATACGTTGGATAAGGCTCGATTAGCCCTAACGTACCGCGATTTGGAAATTCAGATTAAAAATACGACAATTCAGGTTGAATTACAAGATAAGCGCGTGAACCAGACAAAAGTTGGTCTCGATAAGCTCAATAAAGTGTTATCTGAAAAACGACAAGAGCGCGTTAGTACACAATTAAAACGTGACGAATTACAACAAGATATTTTACAGTTAACGCAATCACGTGAACGTTTAATTGGGGCTAAAAATTTAAGTGCGCAACAAATTGAAACATTAGAACAAAATTTGCGCCAAAAAGAAGCACAAGTGACTGACTGGCTATCGCGTTTGGAGCGAATCAAAACAACAATTAATCAGTTAACTGACGATAAGAAGGTGTTTCAGGCACAAGAAAAAGTGTTGCAACAAGAGATGGCGGTGTATGATAAGGTCAGCCAAGACGCGTTACAACAGACATTACAGCAAAAAATAGAAGACAATCGACATGCTTATATTCAAACCATGCAAACGATTGCGGCATTACATAATACGATTAAAAATGACGAGAAGACAAAACGGTTATTATTGAGTCAAATGTCAAATTTGACTCAAAAATTGATAGCTGCCCAACAAAAATTAACAAACAGTCAAGCTGATGTACCTGACGAAACGTTAGAGCAGGGGCAGACTGGAAATATTGATGCGTTACAAATAGAGGTTGACCATGCGCAGCGACAGGTTGATCAAGCTGCACAACAGTACCAAGCTGATGAAAAAAAATGGTACCACGCTCTAGATGATTTAAACAAAGCGCGTAGTCAACGTGACGCACTAACATCATTGGATGACTATGCTGGCTTTTACCAAGGTGTGCGTGCTTTGATGCAAAAGCAGATCAGACAAGAATTAACGGGAATTAAAGGTGTTGTTGCAGAGTTAATGATTGTTCCGAATCACTACACACAAGCAATCGAAACAGTGTTAGGCGCCGCACTTCAACAGGTCGTGGTTGACACAACAACAACAGCTAAGCAAGCAATTAGTTATTTGACGAAAAAGCGGGCAGGACGCGTGACAATATTGCCAGTTGATACGATCAAGCCAAGGCATTTAACAGGCGTTGAAACTTTGAGAACACTTGATGGATTTGTGGGTATTGCAGCTGAGTTGGTAGAAATGTCACCAGAGATGGATGGGATTAAATTTAATTTGCTAGGCAGTACAGTGATTGCTGATAATCTTAATGCTGCGACGCAAATTGCTCGCGCTGGTCACTATCGCTTTCGGGTTGTCAGTTTAGATGGGCAAGTGGTTAATGCTGGTGGTTCAATGACAGGTGGTGCTAATCAGAAATCAGGAAGTACAATACTGAGACGACAAACTGAGGTCCACGCGTTAAATGAACGCGTGGATAGTTTAACGGTATTCGCTAAAAATTTAGAGCACACATTACAAACTCAACGTGGACAAACCGATAATTTGCGTGAGGCGCTACAAAAATCTCAAGCGGCCTTGTCGACGGCAAAGAATGCTTCCGCTCAGGTAGATTATGAGTTATCACGTAAACAAGATGCTGTTAGGCAACAAGCACGCGTGGTAAAGTCGCTACAGTTTGAAAGCCAAGATATAAATCAACAATTAGACGACCTTGACAAACAATTAGAAATAAATAATCAAGCACTTGCAACATCGCAACGCAAGCAGCAAGAACAAGAATTTGATGCAGAACGCTTCAAGCAAGAATTGCAGGCTATATCAATTCAAGCACAAACTAGCCAAGATGAGCGTTCGCGTGTGCAGGCTGGGTATGCAACAGTTCAGGCTAAAATTGATAGTTTGCTTGAGCAGCTTAAATTATTAAAAGGGCAGCGTGATGATGCGCAAAAACAATTAAATGATGCGCAAGCGTCAGTTTCACAATTCAAAACGCAATTAGCTACAGCCAAAAATACAACCAATAATGATGCGCAAGTCAATGTCATGACAACTAAATTGGAAACAGCCCAAACACAATTTGATGAACATACCCAACAAGTTAAGGTGCTATCTGAACGCGTCATGGCATTAGAAGGTCAATTTGCAGTGCAGCAGGAAACGCTACGTCTTAATGTTAGTTCACAAAGTCAAACTGCTGCACAACTAGCGCGATTAGAAACACAATTGGATAATGTACAAACACAATTATTGACACAGTATGATATTGTGGATATAACAGATATTGTAGCAAAACATGATATGTCGGAACGTGAACAAATTGTATCACAATTGCATTTATTAGAGAAAAGTTTGGCTGAAATTGGTTCGGTTAATCTGGATGCCATTACAGAATATGAGGAAGTTAAAATACGTTTTGACTTTCTTACACAACAACGTGATGATTTGAATCAGGCACGTGATACATTATTGCAAACAATTGATGAAATGGATCAAGAAGTGCAAACACGATTCAAGTCAACATTTGATGCCGTTGCAACCCGGTTTTCTGATGTTTTTGCCCAAATGTTTGGTGGCGGTCGAGCAGAAATCTATTTAACAGATCCCAAACATTTGTTAACGACGGGTATTGATATTACGGCACAGCCACCGGGTAAAAAATTCCAGCAAATGAGTCTCTTATCAGGTGGAGAAAAGGCGCTAACTGCGATTACCTTATTGTTTGCTATTCTGCATGTACGACCAGTACCGTTTGTGGTACTTGATGAAGCAGAAGCGGCTTTGGATGAGGCAAACGTCGATCGTTTTGCTAAGTATCTTTACCATTTTTCTGGTGATACACAGTTCATTGTGATTACACATCGCAAAGGAACAATGATAAAAGCTAACTTGCTTTATGGTGTGACAATGCAGGAAGCTGGCGTTTCAAAAATGATTGCGATTGATTTGGATAAAGCAACAGAAAGTGTGGAGTGATATGGGATTATTTGATATTTTTCGAAAAAAGAAAGCAGACGTAACCAGCGAAACACCAGAAACAACGACTAATACACGACCAGATGAGAGCGAGTCAGAAACGGTGTTGTCTGAGACTGATTCTGAAGTAGCAGAATCCCCGTCAGTTTATTCAGATAAAACAGAAGAAGTTGTTGACAAAATATCTGAGCACAATACACAATTAACAGAAACAGAAACAGAAACAGAAACAGAAACAGAAACAGAAACAGAAACAGAAACAGAAACAGAAACAGAAACAGAAACAGAAACAGAAACAG
>NZ_JAFBEK010000011.1 GCF_016908715.1 Leuconostoc rapi
ATCAATTCCGCTTTGCCTCGCTAGCACATTTAATTTTGGCTGTTTCAAATTATTTAGATTGGTACAATGACGAACGCATCAGTGTCGTGCATCGCAAAATGCAAGTCGCTTAACCGAACGGCCCTAGAGAAAAAAGAGTCCGAACTATTGACTTAGGAGCAATCTCTCTTTTTGGTGGGATTTATGTGGGGTAAATATTCACAGGAAAAAAGAATTATGGCACTATCAGAAGAATTAGATAATTCAGATTAATATAATCAGCACTATAAAAAGCAGGTACCTAATTTTCACTTGGTATCTGCTTTTTACTTCTACATAGACAATTTAAATAATTGATACCTCCTTCTAGACATGGAAACTGATGTAATGATGAGTGAGGAGAATAGGATTTATTTGACTATTATGACATAAGAAAACCCAATAACTTTTTGGGTTCACATCAGTTATTAATATACTTTCAGCTGATCAGTTTATTTTTGAGGTAAACAAACCAGGTACTTTTGCCCGTAATAACACTAACAGTACCTTCTTGACCATAATGCACAGTTGAATAGTCGTTATTTTTCAAATTTAATGTTGCATCGACTTGGTAAAAATGACCTTGTTTAGTTGTCACAGGATGGGCGGCAATTTGGGAGATATGCCCGGTTAATGTTGATTTTGTGTTGTTGTTTTGTGATAACATGTAGCGAACTAATTGTCCCTTAGATATAGTTGTAATTTCCGATGTGGTAATATAAAAAGTTACTTTCAATTTGGGTTTCTCAGTTAAATTAGGATAGATTTGTGCAATATTTGTACCTTGTGGCATATAACGCGTTTTTGTCTTATCAACTAGTAGTTTCACCGTACCTGTTTCTGGGGAAACAATAGCATTGTTATAGTTATCTTGGGTGGCTTGATGCTGAATTTTTATTTGTTTGATTTCCTGTGTTACAGCACTGAGATCTTTGGCAACAGTGCTCAATTGCTGTGATTTTAGATCAGATAACTTATCTGCTAATGTATTGGGTGATAATGCGTTTTCAGAGGGTAAAGCGGTATATTGTGTTTTATAATTCGCTATAGCATCTTCTAACTGGTCTATTTGTTCTTGCAACGTATTGATAGTATTGCGTTTGATGTTAGCAGATTCTTCAGTATTGAGCGTTGCTGTTTGATTTTTATACTCAGAAAACATACGATAATAATTATTTTCTAGTGACAAATTCGTGTTATTTTGGATAGCAAGTAATAATGACTGGTAATGATTGAGATTATTTTCTTTCTTGTTCAATGAACTTGTGAGAATATCCTTTTGTTGGGTAGCACGATTTTGACCATCTAATTGTTGTTGGTAATCATTGGATAGTATTTGGGATTGAGACAGGTAGTTTTGAAAGGCATCGGAATAGCCATAGGCATCTGTCTCGGAGAAAAGATTTTTGTCTTCACTCAGGCTGTTTTTATAGGTTAACAATGCTTTTTCGCGTGCCTGTAGGTTTTGAAGGTTAGCATTTTCGAGCTTTAAAGTGGTATCGGTTTCGCTGTTTTGATATTGAATTAGCATATCACCATGACGCACAGAGTTTTTTGATATTAAGTTGTTTTTGATGACTGCATTGTTGCTTGTAGATTGTATGGTAGCCAATATTTTATCCGGATTAATTTCACCAGTACTTTTGACTACGACTTCTTTATGCGTAAAAAAAGCTAAACCGATTAAGAGCAATAATAGGATCAGCGTTGGAAAGATAATTAGTGTTGTAAAGTTTTGATAACGTTTACTGTAAAATTCCGAGCTTTCTAGGAGTTTTTCATTGAACATGTTGTGACCTTTCGATGATTAGCGATTAACTAAATGATAATATTGTGCGTGATGGGTAAGCAGCTCGTTGTGGGTACCATCTTCAGCAATAGTACCTGATTCAAGTAAAATAACGCGTTGTGCTTTTTCAGCAATAGCCAGTCGGTGAGCGATGAATATAATTGTCTTATTTTTAATCGTGAGTAAGTTATCGATTATTTTTTTCTCAGTCAATACGTCGAGATTACTAGTTGATTCATCCAAAATGAGAATAGGGGATTGACTTAAAAGCGCACGAGCTAAAGCAATGCGTTGCTTTTGACCACCAGACATGCCGCCATCTTCTGAAATTTCAGTTTGATAGTTCTGAGGCATACTTTCAATATCGTTTTTGATATCCGCTAATGTCACAGCATTTAAAATATCTTCTTGTGTTGTACCGTCAGGGGCACCAAGCGTGAGATTGTCCAAGATGCTACCAGTAAATATATAAGGATTTTGGGGTAAATAGGTCACATGTCGCCTGAGATTTTGGCGATGAACGTGAGTAATGTCTTGGGAACCAATTTGAATGTTTCCGCTAGATGGTGACATGAAGTTAACTAACAGTTTGGCAAGTGTTGATTTTCCTGATCCACTAACACCTACAAGGGCTATTTTTTCACCAAAAGCTATTTTAAGAGAAAAGTCGATTAGAATAGGTTTCTGATAACCATATTGATAGCTCACTTTGTCTATTTTGAGGTCATATGAATTATCTTTTTGTAATTCTTGTGATTCGTTCGCTTTAAATTCTGAATCCACTAAGTACACTTCATTCAATCGCCGATTTGCAACAGTTGCTGTTTGTATTTTGGTTTGTAAGTTAATAATATTTTGAAACGGTTCGGTAAAATAACCTAATAAGGCATTATACGTGACTAATTGACCCACACTCAGTTGATTAGAAATAACTAGTTTAGCACCAAACCATAGGACGAGCACATTAATAATCAGTTGAGTCGCTTGTTTAATGCTATTTTGAATCGCTTCACTTTTTTGATGTGCAAATGATTTCTTTAAGTAATCGACAAATTCTCGATCAATTTTTTGATAACTAGACTTTTCACTTGTGAGTGATTTGATTGTTTCTATACCATTAATATCTTCAATAATCGATGAGCTTAACGTTGCGTTACTCGCCATTTGTTCCTGATTGAGGTGTTCAAAGGGTTTCATAAAGGTGTAAACAATTAAAAAATACACTGGAAATGAAATTAAAGAGAGTAAGAACAGGTGTATGTTTTGCACAGCCAAGACACTACCGACGATAATAGTAATGCCTAAGTCTAAGAATAAAGAAAGAATCGTGTTAGCCATTGCATCAATGATAGCATTAGCATCATTAAAACGTGTCACGATTTCACCAGTTCGTCGTGTGGCGAAGAAATTAACTGGTAATTCAAACAAATGCCGAATATAAGACAATATGACTTCAATAGATAGACGTTGCCCCATAACTGTTAATAAGTAGGTTCGAGCAAAACCCAGTACTTGTTGTAGGATGTAGGTGGCAATCAATCCTAATGAAACAATAGTTAGGGTATTAGCTTGGCCGTTGGGAACATAAGCGTCGATAACAAGTTGCATGTAGTATGAACCAGCAATGCTAATTAGTGTGATTAATAAAGACGCCGCAATAATATTAGCAATCAGTGGTTTTTGTCGACCAATAATGGGTAAAAATGATTGAATGCTGCTCTTATTTTCTTTAACTGGTTTGTATTCTGGGGATGGGGACATGAATAATGCGACACCGGTCCACTCGTTAGAAAAATCCTGCAGAGTCATAGTTGTTTTACCAACTGTTGGGTCTGGATCCGCAATCATGATTTTATTTTTAGTAACATGATAAACGACATAATAATGCAAATATTGTCCGTTTTTCTCAACATGAGCGATAAATGGTAATGGTAAATCTTTCATATCAAATAATGTCAGGTCGGCATTAATAGGGCGAACATCCATGTTAAATGATTCGGCTGCTTTTACCAAACCGAGTGCCGTTGTTCCTGACAGTGATGTTTGACAACGTTCGCGGATACTTGCTAAGGAAACATCAGAACCATATTGTTTTAAAATCATCGCAAGTGCAGATACACCACAATCTTTTTCTTCTAGTTGTGATATGTAATCAAATCTCTTCATTTTATGTATAGTCTCCCTTAAAATAGTACCAGTCTAAATTTTATAGGGAAAATACATTTTTTTTTCAAAATAAACGTCAATGGTAGATATTTTGACGTGAATGGCTAATTTCAACCTTTCAGTGCTGTAAACAGACCATTGAGGTCATTGATGTATCAAGTAGAAATTCATGAGCGTATATTGGGTATATTCGTTGCGCAACGATGAAAAAATATAGGACTGCTGTATTTTGAGATGATTATAATAGTTAATGTTGTTCTGAGTATCGTGGACTGTAAATTGGAAATAAAGTGGTGCGGAATTTCAGTATGGGAACAACTGTATTAATTGTTTTAAATGAGCATCGTATATAATATAAACATTTGTTAATAATACAATAAATAAAGGAGAAATAAATATGCCACAAATGACAAAGTTTACTGAGTTGAGTGATTTGCAGATGGAAGGAATTGTTGGCGGTAACCCTGTTTTGGTTGTCGGTGCAATGTATGGAGGTGTTTTTGTAGCTGGCATGGCTGCTGGATACCTTGTTAATCGTCGCTAATATATATTGAAAAGGATTTTTACTATGAACAATACGGGTTTTAAAATACTAAACGAAAACGAGTTATCTAGAGTAAACGGTGGGGCTTGGTGGATACCACCAGCTGCTCTTGCAGTTGGTGTTTTTCAAGCGGGATATAATGTAGGCAAAGACGTAGCTAATCGAAAACATTAAACAAGGATAGGTACTATTATGTTAAGTTTTTTAAATAATTATAAAAATATAATAATTGTAACTATCACAGTGATAGAATTAGTATGTTTTAGTTTATTATTATTAGGTGATATGAAAATTATAACAACACCTCACCTTATTTCTAAAAACTTTACCGGGATACTAATTATGTATATGTTGGTTCTTACTTATTTGGTTACACCTACTCATGTAAAGTAAATAAATTGTTTTTTAAATAGTTGTGATTTTTCTGCTGTTCAAGTTATTGGGTTTTAGCTATGAAATATTTATTAGTGCTTTCATTTTTCGGAGTGATATCAAGTATATTGGTCTAATAAACTGTGTTTGTAAGTTAATAGCTCGGACCGTTGTTTTGTCTCGGACAGTTCGGTTAAGCAACAGTAAAAATTATATTTTGAGTTGATATGCACAGCAGCTGGAACAGCCGGACTTGAAACTGGAGCAACAATAGGACTGAACAGAGTTAACCGCAAATAGGTATATTGATGAAAAAGACGTTCGAAGAATTTTATAAATATCGTTATTGGATACTCTTTACAATTATATTTTTTGTAGGACTTGAAATGGGCGTGGTTATTGGATTAAATGCTGTTAACCATGGTTAACGAAAGTCATTGAAAAATATTGTAATATACAGAGAGAAATCAACTATGACTCATCAAGAAAAAACAAACAGTGTTAATGAATTTCAATCATTAACACATCAACAGTTAGCAGAAATCGAATTAAGCAAAGTGGCAGGTGAAAAAAACACATGGCAGGGTAACGTTATAGGATCAGTAGGTCTAGTTAGAACTGCTATTGATGTTTATTTCGGGGAGACTGTATAATTTAATATGATGATATTAGTAATTCAGACATGCATAGGTGTTTTGACTGTGGCATCGTTTATAGACGTTGTCCTACATGGATTAAAGTCGAATCAAACAAAGTTTAAATCATCAGAAGAACTTGTAATTTTGTTTTTAGGACTGTCTTATAGTTTATGACAATTATCCTATTTTAGTATATTAATTGCTACCATAGGAGCATTAGGCGTTTTGGTGGAGACAAAAACAAATAATACGTTTAAAAAATATTGAGCGTTATTACTTATAAAAGTTATGTAGACAATATGTATTTGATATCAGTTTACAACCTGCATCAGTAATAATTATAACTTGAGAGTTGCTATACACAACCAAAAACCCGCTGACAATTCTATTAGTAGCATTGTCAGCGGGTTTTAGTTATAAAATATTTGTCAATGCTTTTACTTTTCAGCGTGAAATCCAGCAGTTTGATTGGTTTTTGAAAATAATGACATTGTTAACCTTATCGATCTATTCAATATTATTAGTATTGACAAGATAAGCGCGATGGTTGCGGAATAGACGGTTATCCATGACTGCAATGTCTTGTAATCGGCCTGCAAATTCAATGTGTTTCGTAACACTAATGGTAGATATTTTGACGTGAATGGTAAATTTAAACCTTTCAGTGCAGTAAATAGACCGTTGAGTTCATTGATGTATCAAACGTTATTTCATCGGCGTATATTGAATGTATTCGTTGCGCAGCGATAAAAATTAGAAAGTTAGGATTGTTTTGATGTTTTGAGTATCGTGAATTGTACCTTAGCAACAAACAGTTCGGAATGTCAGTATAGGATCATTTTGTTCATATCTCAAAAATCCATCCAAACAAAATAAGACAGATGCAACAAAATGTGATAAGAAACATGAACACGAGGCATGGAGATATAATTAAAAGGACTCATTGTGGTTAGTTTAAGTAAAAGAAAAGAGGAAAAAAATTGAATTATCAAAACTATAAAACATTATCTGATAGTGAATTAAGTGAAGTAAATGGTGGTTTTGTACCGGCCGTTATTGGTTGGGGTGTAGGTCTGTATTTTTTGAAGGATGGATGGACACATACAGATCAAATTGTCAAGGGAATTAAAAAAGGGTGGGGATAAAAAATTAGAGGAAATTTATATGGAGAAGACAGTCCGCTTTTTTTTTGAAAATGTGCATCCGATTTATATTGCAATAGTTATTTTAATTGGAATCAGCATTGGAGATTTTTTAAATAGTTTAATTATCAAAATTATTGACAGTTTCATCATAACTATAATTGTTGGTGGATTGTCAGTATATTTCACCTTGATTATAGCCAGTTACATATACTATTTAAAAATGAAGCAGCGAGAATAATCAAATTTTAGTATATGTGAAACAGCGATCAAGGGTTAGCATATGATATTATCATTTTTGACTAATGAAAATACAGAAGGATAAATAGAAAAATGAAAAAATATGAATTAAATAAAATGGTTCAAAAATATAAATTAACGACAATTAGTAATGAAGAGTTAATGATTACGGTAGGTGGTTCGAATGACGGATTTTGGACAGGATTTGGATATGTTGTTGGAAAAACAGCAAGAGGGGGAGCTAATGCAGCAGTTTATACATATAAACATCTTTTAATTTTATAAGAACAGAATTGCCACTGGTGAGTACAACATTTTAACTAAAAATCGATGGCTACGGAATAAACGGCTGTCCATGGGCTCAATGTTTTGTAGATATTTTGACTTTGACGTGAATGGTTGATTTCAACCTTTCAGTGCTGTAAACAGACTATTGAGGTCATTGATATATCAAACGTTATTTTATCAGCGTATATTGAATGTATTCGTTGCGCAACGATAAAAATTAGAAGTGAGATAAGAATATGGGAAATAGTGTTTTAGGATTTAGCGTATTAACTGACAGTCAACTACGTCAAGTTGAGGGAGGAATTATTCCGATAGCTGTCTTGGGCTATTTGGACAGCGGCTGGAACTAGAGCCACAATAGGACTGAACAGAATTAATTAAAAGTAGGTGTATTGATGAAAAAGACGTTCGAAGAATTTTATAAATATCGTTATTGGATATTTTTTACAACTGTATTTTTTGTAGGACTTGAAATAGGCGTGGTTATTGGATTAAATGCTGTTAACTACGGCTAACAAAAGTTATTAAAATATTATAGAGGGAAATTAACGTTGAGCTTATTTTAAAAGGAAGCATTGCTTTTAAATCTTTCTATATCATAGCTGCGGTAATCGGTTTGATTTATACTGATCCTAAGTCAATATTTCGGATCATTGTTTTGTCTAGGGCAGTTCGGTTAAGCATCAGTAATAATTATAATTCGAGAGTTGCTATACCTAACCAAAAAGCCGCTGACAATGCAATTAGTAGTATTGTCAGCGGCTTTTAGTTATAAAATATTTATCAATGATTTCACTTTTCGGCGTGAGATCAAGCAGGTTGATTGATTCTTAAAAATAATGACATTGTTAACCTTATCGATCTGTTCAATATTATTCGTATTGACAAGATAAGCGCGATGGCTGCGGAATAAACGGCTATCCATGGCCGCAATGTCTTGTAATTGGCCTGTAAATTCCATGCGTTGCGCAACACCAACGAGCACAATTTGACGCGTTCCGGGTTGTGTTTCAAAATACAGAATATCACTAAAAGGTATTTTAAAGTGGGCCTTTGGTGTGTTGAATTGGAATAAGTCAAGTGGCGTATCGATGTTGAATTGTTCAACGACATGTTGTAAATTCTTTTCTAGTTGTTGCTTAAAATCCTTGGCATCTTGATCTTTTGCAATGAAATCTAGTGCGGATACTTGATATTTGAAAGTGAGCGATAAAAATTCAGAGTGTGTTGTTACAAAAATAATAATGGCATATGGATCATGGTTTCTGATCTCTTTGGCAACCTCGAATCCTTTTTTATCGGAACCTTTGAGTTCAACATCGAGAAAATAGAGGTGATGTGTACCACGGCCGGTTAAAGTAGTGAGCAATTGTTCTGGTCTAGAATAGGTATTGATTTGCTGATAAGACCAATCATTTTCTTGCAAAATTTCAACTAAATAGCGCTTTAATTTTTGTTGTTGTATAATGTCATCTTCTAAAATATTGATATGCATAAAAATTATCCTTGTGTAACCAATGTTTGGCTGAATTTATGGTTGGCGTGTGCTGTTTCTAAGTGTGCTTGTTCGTAGTCGATTAAAATTTGTTGCACATTGTGTAGACCTGTGCCATGGCCGTTTCCTTTTGTTGTGACACTGTGTTTAAAAAGTTGGTGAATTGCACTTGTTTCCTCAGTGGTGGCATTTTCAATGATGAAGCGATTTTCTTTTTGTAACGGATCGATAATCACGGCAATATGAATAAATGCGTTAGCAGTATTTTCGCTTGCTTCGATAGCATTATCAAGTAAGATGCCTAGAATTCGAATGTAATCAAGCGTATCCATGTGGCAGTTTGCCCACTGTTGTTCAATTTCAATTTCGATACGAATGCCCTTTTCCAAAGCATAGATAATTTTATGAGATAAAAGGCTTTTAATAGCGGGGATCATAATTTTTGATAAGACGCCTAGAGAATGGTGATCGTGATTCAGTATGTTAGGCGATTTTTTTAATACGTTATTATATATTTCGCGAATTTGTTTTATATCACCATTTTGGATACTTGTTTCCAGGCTAATGATTAAATTGATATAATCGTGACGAAAGCCATTAATGTTTTTGTAAAGCGTTTCAATTTCCGTTGTGTAATTTGTTAAGTTTTTAAGTTGTTGTTGTCTTTGTTCTGCCAATTGCAAATTAAAGTAGTTTTGGGTAGTATTTTTAAGATAAATTAATAGTGAAACGACACTAATAGCAAAAAAATATTAACAGTAGCTTTATACGCGTTGTTTTTAAATAATGGGATTAACAAGTAAGATAATAAACTTAGAGATAAAAGTAAGTTTACGAATTTGAATCGATTGCTTTTTTGAAAGTATTGATTCTTTCGAATAATTGTCAAGTTTGGCGCGATTAATTTAATAATGAAATATTGTAAAATGCCGATAATGACTGGTGATAAAATTGTTTCGTACATAGTTGTTGTGTTATATGAAAGGAATTTTATTGGTGAAAAAAATGTACCAAGTGACTGAATAATCGTACCAAAAGCCGATACACTCAATACAGCGTATAGCCCGTAAAAGTATATGAGGTGAATGCTTTGGGTTCGCCGATTAAATTTGAATCCTAATATAATTAGTAAAACCACTTGTACAATGTGACCAAATGTACCTAAAATATACGCTGTCAATGTGGTCATTACTAGGAATATTAGGTAATATTCTATGTGCCACTGAGTTTTACTTATTGCACAAAATACAGTGAATTTTATAATTGATAAAAATAAAAGGCCAAACACAAGATGAAGTAAAATTAATAAATTCAAAGCAAATCCCTCCAAAATATATTAATATTTTACACTAATAAGTAAACGTTTACCATGAAAATTTCAGTAATAAGGATAAGACGGTTGTAGTTTTATTCGATATTACGTATAATTTGTTAAGTAAATTGAAAGGGAACATGATATGATAAAAATAATGAACTTTGAGGAATTAAGTGAAGAAGCATTGATACAGATTGAAGGTGCTGGTTTCTTAAGTCAGTTGCAAACAATCGTCAATAAATCACAATTTTTTGGGAGATAATTGTTAATGTCTGTGACATCTTTTTATGTACCGAATTTAATGGTTTTTGCAACTCAAAAATAATCTAAAAAGCATTGATTGAAATTTTCAATCAATGCTTTTTAGCAAGTACTGCTATTTTTTCTGTTGTCGTACACGCGTTACCACACGGATTAATGACAAGAATAATGTGATATTGAACCAAAAGCCATAGACTTGTGTGAGTGTACTTGTGGTCAGTGTGACTGCCAAAATAGCGAGTAACACTGCCTTTGTAGTGACACGCTGAAATTCAGACGCCGTGATTGTAAAACGTTCAGGTTTGAGTAATGAAAAAATAACAAGTAATAAAATATAGATGGTTGGCAAAACATAATATGAAAACATAGTAACTCCCTAATTGGTTGGTATTTAATAAAAAAATTAGCCATTACATTGTGTCATGAACGCGATAAAAAAGCAATGCAGGAGACGTTTCTTTTGCTCATCATGCTTAAAATTGTTAAAATGATAGTTATGAAAAAACAACGACAAAGTCTAGGTGAACTACTGATTGTCGGTTTTGGTGGTGGCATTGGGGGTAGTTTGCGCTATTTACTCAGTTTGATACCAATTATTGGGTATCTACCTTTGATGACGGTGACTATTAATTGGCTAGGCGCCTTCTTACTGGCACTTTTTGGTGCGTATTTAACTAAAAATAGTAGCCAATTAACGCGATGGCAGCCATTTATTGGTACCGGGATTATTGGCGGGTTTACCACATTTAGTACAATGATTTTACAATTTAATCAACTACTTCGCAATAATTTACAAGTTGCATGGTTATATATTATATTGACCGTTTTTGGTGGTATTTTAATGGTAAGATTAGGGCAAAAAGTTGGTAGAACCGTATGATATTATTATCAGTATTTATTGGTGCCTCACTTGGTACAATGTTGCGCTATCTTCTGGTGATGTTTTGGCCATTTCACACACATATTTTTACAGCTGTTTCTGCAATTAACATGATTGGTGCGCTTTGTATGGGAATGCTATTTGCAAGTCATCAGTTATCTGATATGCACAATTTTTGGTCTGTAGGGTTGCTTGGTGGCTTCACCACGTTTAGTACAATGATGGTCCAAAGTGCGCAACAGCCATTTTACAAGCAATTAATTTATCTCATGGTACAATTGATTGGCGGCATGCTGTGTTTTATGTTGGGCAGCGCATTGGTAATTATGAATTAAGTAACAACATTGACAGACGATTAATAATCTGTTGATTTAGGAGAATAAAATGTCTAAAATAGCAATCATTAGTGATTCAGCTTCAGCAATACCAGCAGCAATTCGTAATCGTTATCATATTTTTCAAGTAAATGATCCGATTATTTTTGGAGAGGAAGTCTATAAAGAATCAGTGGATATTCATGATCTTGGTGAATTAGTTAAGATGATGAAGGATAAAAAAATGGTAGCGTCAACATCACAACCGGCGCCAGGAGATTGGGAAGAGGCTTTAAATATTGCTAAGTCATCTGGATATGATCAAGCGTTGATTGTGCCTATTTCTTCAGGGTTATCGGGTGCCTACCAAACAGCACGTCTAGTAGCAGAATCATGTCAAGACCTTTCAGATGTTCGTGTATGGGATTCGAAGTTTGCTGTGATGGGATCGGGCATGCAAGCTGTCATGGCAGCTTTTATGGCTGAAAAAGGGCACACATTAGACGACATTATTGCAGCTTTACAAACTTTACAGCAGACCTTTGATGTACGTTTTGTTGTCAATGATATATCACACTTACAACGTACCGGCCGTCTATCCCGTGGTGCGGCTTTAGTTGGTGGGTTACTTAATATCAAGCCAATTTTATCGATGGACATTCAAAATGAAGGTAAAATCGGTGCAGTCGGTAAAGCGCGTAAAATGAGCGGTGCGCTCAAAGAAATTAAGACAGCACTTAATCAATATTTAACACAAGTTGACTTTCCGGTTCGTGCAATTGTTGTAGATGGTAATGATCCAAAACTTGGCGACAAGTGGCTTAAGGACTTACAACATGATTATCCGACAGTTAAGTTTGAACGTGGCGTTATTGGTGCTTATATTGGTGTGCATACGGGTGATGGCGCAATGGGTGTCTTATGGGCACATGATTGGGAAACACTCGTTTAAAATGGTACGACTCTAGGGATGCATTGCCGTGTTAGCTTACGAATACGATTGTCAAATGATGCTATCTTATGACTAATCATGTTATAATATTAACATTAAATTGATTTACGGGGACAACTAAATGCAACGATCTAAACGTTACCAAATTACTTATGAAGTCTTAAACGCGGTGACCCATGGACTCGGATTTTTGTTAGCCGTGTTGGCTGGCATTGCTTTAATGCTTCATGTTTTAAGACGACCAGTGACAGCGTTGGAACTGACTGCTATTGTCATATACATCAGCACGATCGGTTTCTTTTTACTCGCTTCAACGCTTTTCCATTCCTTGGTCTTTACACGAGCAGCTAAACTGTTTCAATTCTTTGATCATGCAGGTATCTATTTTGTGATTTTGGGTAGTTACACACCATATACTTGGTTGCTTATCAAAGGCTGGCAAGGTTGGACAATTTGGGGTGCGATACTGGCAATGACAATTGCTGGCTTTACCTATGATTTGTTCTTTGTTGGTCGTTGGCCATGGGTGTCTGTTACGATATACATGGTGATGGGATGGTTAATTGTCTTAGCAATGCCAGTTTTGTGGGGTGTCTTGTCACCGGTTGCTTTTTGGCTTTTAGTCGCTGGAGGCATCACTTATTCGGCAGGTACAATTTTTTATCTGATACCGAAAATTCCAATGGGTCATGTCTACTGGCATATATTTGTGCTAATTGGTGCAGGCTTAATGTTTGTCAGCATATATATGAGTTTATAAACAAAAAACCGAAGCAAAAGTGAGTGTACCCTGAAAGTTAAACCAACTTTCGGAGTACACATCAACGCTTCGGTTTTTTAGCATGATAAAAAACATAAAAAAAACCAATATTTCTATTGGTTTGATCTAGTGGACAGCCAGGGGCTCGAACCCTGGACCCACGGATTAAGAGTCCGTTGCTCTACCAACTGAGCTAGCTGTCCATACGATGTTTATCTTATAAACAACATATAATATAATACCATGCCCTTTTTAAAAATACAATACTTTTTTAGAAACATGTGTATTGTGGCGTAATAACCTCAGATAGTATAGAATAAAGAGAGTTAAATTGGAAGGAAACGTGACAGTTATTTGGGTGTAATAGGCGCAATAACTGCTCATACAACAATATAGCACATGCTAGATATATTAAAGTCGATTATTATCGGTATCGTAGAAGGTATCACGGAGTTTCTACCCGTATCATCAACAGGGCACATTATCTTGGCAGAAGCCTTGATGGGTATACCAGGTGGCGATGTTTGGACAAATAGTTTTAAGCCAGTCTTTGATTATGCCATTCAACTTGGTGCCATTTTTGCTGTGATTCAGCTTTATTTTAATCGTTTAAACCCATTCTCATCACAAAAAACATCACGAGAACGTTTTCAGACTTGGCGCTTGTGGATCAAAGTTGTTGTCGGTGTTATTCCAGCAGTCATATTTGGCCTTTTGTTTAATGACTTCATGGACGCGCATCTCCTTAATTTCTGGGTCGTTTCTGCAATGTTAATTATTTATGGTATTGCGTTTATTTTGATCGAAAACCGACAAAAAAACATTGCACCTAAAATTACAGATGTTAATAAAATAACATTTAAGTTGGCACTATTTATTGGCTTGTTCCAAGTATTATCGTTAGTTCCTGGTACATCTCGTTCGGGAGCGACAATCTTAGGCGCTGTTATTTTAGGTGCTTCACGCTTTGTTGCTGCAGAATTTTCGTTCTTCTTGTCTATTCCAATTATGTTCGGCGTCACATTTTTGAAAGTCGGCTCATTTTTGCTAGACGGTGGTCGATTTACAGGGATGCAAAGTCTTGTATTCCTAGTTGGCTTTATCGTATCATGGCTTGTCGCCTTTTTCGCAATCAAGGTAATGATGCGTTATATTCAGAACAACGACTTTAAGATATTTGGTTGGTATCGTATTGTTATTGGTATCGTATTCTTGTTACTTGGTGTCATTGGCGTCGTGAAATAAAAATAAGTAGTTAGGCACGTAATTATCATAGTGACGTGCTTTTTTTGTGCCAAAAAATTAAAAAGTAAGGTTGAGAGTTTTAAATAAACCATTGACATTAGAAAATGAGCGTTATATAATATTTCCAACGTATAACATTGAAAAGATAAGTACCTATTGACATGATTGAATAGAGAGCTAACGCTTGGTGAAAGTTAGTATGATGCCAATTGGAAAAATGGTCTTGGAGTTAAAAATGATGTGAGCTTTACTGGTGAAGTAAACGTCATTCGGGTACACCCGTTACAGTGTCAGAGTATCGAAGGCAACATTTTTCCGTACTTAGTAAGTGTGTATAAGTAATTATATGCAAAAAACGGGTGGTAACGCGATCATGTCGTCCCGCAGCTTGAGTCATTTCGAGCTGCGGGACTTTTTTGTTCTAAAAATGTGAGGAGACAAATAAAATGTCCTGTTTGATGATTAAAACAAGGTTAATTTACTTAAAAGGTTTAGGAATAGCCAACGACCGAATGTGACTATTAAAATAAAATCGTTATGTTTCTAATTTATTTATCTTTTTAAGGGGGATACATGAGTAATATAGAAAATACATTTGTAAGCCATAGCAATCAACAGGTACCGGTTGGTTTTTGGTATCATTTCTCAGCAGCTTCTGGGGTTGATCTTGATGCGTTTGCGGATCCAGAGATTATTGACCGCACGGTCAGTGGCACGCAAAAACTCGTTGACCGTTTATCACCAGATTTTGTTAAATTAATGAGTGATGGTTTATTTCATTACCAATTTAATTATCAAGTAAAAAGTGAGCATCGCACAATTTATGATGACTTAGCACCAATAACAGATAATCACCCGTGGCTAAAACAAACGGCAACGTTGATTGCCAAACAACGCGCAGTAATTGGTCATCGTCAGGGCCTTTACAATATTTTTTCACCGACAACATTACTTAAATGGGCGTTGGTGAAACAAGAAAATGGTCAGCATGACAAGGCAAATGCTGATAAAACATTAGCAACTGAAATCTTAAAGAACCCTGATGCGATCAAACAAGCTTTGCAAGTCATTACACAGGATGTCATTAAACAAGTCCAAACAGCCATTCGGGCTGGTGCAGATGGGATTTACTATAGTACCCAAGTCATTCAAGACCAACGGCTGAATCAAGGAGACTTTGAAAAGTTCGTGGCCGATACGGATCATCAGGTGTTACAAGCAGCTAATAAGCTATCAGATCTCAATGTTCTACATATTTGTGGTAACGGTGGCGCTAGAAACAACGTACATTGGTTCCAAACTTATGAAGCAGCAATTATCAATTGGGCAACGGATATTGAATCAGTATCGCTGCGTGAAGGTAAACGTATTTTTCCGAACAAAACAGTTTTAGGTGGTTTTGGTAACACAAAGTATGATTTATTGTATCAAGGAACAAAAGCAGACATACAGCAATATGTTCATACACTGATTCAAGAAACAGGTCGTGATCATTTAATCATTGGGGCAAATTGTACAGTGCCACGTGACATCGATCTGAACCGTCTACGTTGGGTGTCAGAAGCAGTACAGCAGAAGAAAGTAAAGGCATAATTACATATGAGTAATCAACAAGCTATATTAACAGAGACAAAAAAAGTTATACCAGTCAGTTTTTGGCGCCATTTTGCCGACGATGAGACCGTTGATGCACTAAAACATCCAGAAGAAAATCAGATTAATATTGAAGGGCACAAGGCCTACATTGAAGCGGTACAACCAGATTTTGTTAAATTAATGAGTGATGGTTACTTTAATTTACCCTTGGATGGTGTGGATAACCCAAAAAATATGGACGATTTGAAAAAGATTCAGGTAATTGCCGATGATGATGATTGGTTATTACGACAAGTCGATTTGGTCAAAGCGCAGCGCAAGGTGATCGGTAATCGACAAGCATTTTATAACATTTTTTCGCCGGTGACACTTTTGAAATGGGCTTTGTTTGATAGTAGTCAAGAATTACCAAAACAAGGAGATGAACGCTTAACACAATTTTTTATTGATTACCCTGATGATATAACACATATATTAGAGGTTATTGCACAAGGTGTCATCAAGCAAATTAAGGCTGTTGTAAACGAAGGCGGTGCAGATGGTGTTTACTATAGTACACAAGAGCTTCAAAGTGATCATTATAACCACGATCTTTTTGATCATATACAAAAAAAGATCGACTTATCAATCATTGCAGTCATTAACGAAGTGAGTGATGTTAATATTTTACATATTTGTGGCTACAGTGAGACAAAAAATCATTTGTCATGGTTTACTGATTATGATTTACCCATTGTCAATTGGGCAGTTAAAATTGAAGATGTTTCTTTGCGCGAAGGGCAAGATATTTTTAAGGATAAAATCGTTTTGGGCGGTTTTGGTAATAATACACAAGATATTTTGTACCAAGGCAGTCGAGAAGAAATTGAAGCAGAGGTTACGAATGTCCTAGCAGATGTTGACACAAGTCGTGTCATTATTGGTGCGGATTGCACCGTACCGCGTGATATTTCAATCGATCACTTGAAATGGGCAATTGACGCTGTACATCAAGTTGCTATTGTGTAATGAGGAGAAGAGAATGGTTAAGAAAAAAGGATTGATTATTGGTGCCGCTGTGGTGGTCGTTGTTGTCGGAGCAGGTGCAGTCGTTCGTCATTTGAATGCAGATAGTACAAAATCGGCACAAAAGGTGCGAACAATTAATGTGGCGCATACACAGAATTATGTGCCCTATGACTACGCACAAAATGGCGTATCTAAAGGCTATGAAGTTGATGTGTTAAAAGCAGTAGATAAACTGTTACCAGATTATAAGTTTAAGTACCATCCAACATCAGACGAAGATTTACTAGTCGGATTGGATTCTGGCAAGTATGATGTGGGTGTTAAAGGGGCTTGGTGGACCAAAGAACGGGCACAAAAGTACATTTTACCAAAGCAAGCAGTTGGCGCTTCTATTATAGGAATTACCTATAGGAAAGATGATAATTATAAAACATTTGCTGATTTTGCTAAAAAATCAGGTAAATTGGTACCAATTTCACCGCAAAACGGTCAATATGCGGTCGTACAGGATTGGAATAAGGCGCATCCAAACGAAAAAATTAATCTTAAGGCAGCCGATCAATTTACTGTCGGAGATGCTTATAACTGGGTACTAGAAGGGCGTTACGATGCTTACTTTGATGTCAAGGTGAATTACCAAAATTCTGTTGCGGCTGCTAACGGCGCTTATCATAAGTCAGCTGACAAATTAGCTTACACGCCTTATAAGGGCATTAAGACATATCCAATTATTAGCCGTTCAAATAAGGATAATGCGCACTTTGCTAAAGAATATGACCAGGCAATTAAAAAGCTTCAAAAGAACGGCACACTGACTAAATTATCACAAAAGTACTTCAAAGAAAATGTTTGGGACTTTGTTGGTGATAAATAACATCAACAAAATGAAGGAGTGAATATGCCGCCATTTAGTTTTAAATTTTTAGTATCTGTTTTTGGTGAAGTCTTACCGTATTTTCCAGTTACTTTGCTTATTATTGTCACATCAACTATTTTCAGTACCTTATTAGGTGTACTTATTGCTCGCGGTCAATTAAGTCAATCATCAGTGTGGCGGACATTATCCCAAGGTTATGTGTTTGTATTACGTTCTACACCACCAATTGTATTATTATTCTTAATTTTTTATGGGTTACCAAAGTTATTGCTATTAACGCTAAATATCAATATCAATGACTGGCAAAAATCGATTTTTGTCGTGATTGCCTTATCGTTGTTGTTTGCTTCGAATTTAGCTGAAGTATTTAAATCAGCTTATTTATCTGTTGATGGTGGTCAGCGTGAAGCGGCATTAATGGTGGGGTTATCAGAATGGCAAGCTTTTTATCGTGTAACATTGCCTCAAACAATTGTGGTTGCGTTACCGAACTTTGCTAATACTATCGCTGCATTAATTAAAGATGCCGCGTTAGCTTACGTGATTGGGTTGGTTGATATGATGGGTGCAGGAGATAATTTGATTTCTCGCAACTTTGGTCATCATTCATTAGAGACGTATCTTGCATTGGCCATCATTTATTGGATTATCTTTGTGGTCGTTGAACAGGGGACAAAATATCTGGAGAAGCGTCTGGGGAAAAGTCGTGCTATTGCATCAAACCCAGTGGAGGTTACAGCATGAATATATCATTTTTAATTCATACTTTTTGGTTAGCAATCAAAGCGATTCCCATGACGCTCTTAATCACTGGTGCATCTGTATTGATTGGTTTACCATTGGGATTTTTGTTAGCATGGATTAAAATCAAGAAAATTAAGATATTATATCCGTTAACGATTATTTACACATCACTCATGCGTGCTACACCGATGGTGTTGCTGATTTTACTATTCTATAGTACATTGCCTAGCCTACTCAACGTTATTTTAAATCGGCATTTACATTTGGAAATTAAAATATTTGACGTTAATCCAGCCATTTATGCTATTGCCGTATTTGCGCTCATTGCAGTGGCTAACCTTTCAGAGGTATTTCGATCCGCTATTTTGACAGTTGATCCAGGACAACAAGAAGCGGCAGTCATGGTAGGCCTATCACCATTACAAACTTACTATCGCATTATTGTGCCACAGGCACTTGTGTCTGCCATTCCTAACATCGGTAATTTGACTTTAAACATTTTAAAAGGGACATCACTTGCTTTCATGATGACCGTTCAGGAAGTCACCGCAGTGGCTAAGACAGCCGCGGCTTATACGTATGATTACACTGAAGCCTATATTGACATATTTATTGTTTACTTCATTTTAGGCGCCATACTCCAATTGGGATTTAAATTTTTGGAACGTTATTTAAGTCGACATAAAGTCCGTGGCACAGCTAGACAAGGAGCATAGCATGTTAAAAGTTAAAAATTTTAGAAAAAAGTATCAACAACATGAGGTACTAAAAGGCATCGATATTGAGGTTGATAAAGGGGATGTTGTGGCACTACTAGGGCCTTCAGGATCTGGTAAAACAACTTTTTTACGGGGTCTTGCATTCTTAACGCCAGGTGACTCAGGGCATATTGAATTTGATGATCAAAAAATTGATATTCAAACAGCTACTTCAGAAGAAATCAAACAATTACGTCAAAAAATGGGATTTGTTTTTCAAAACTTTAATTTGTTTGCTAACAAAACAGCCCTAGAAAACGTTGAAGAGGGCTTAGTTATTGGACGTCACATACCCAAAGCACAAGCAAAACAAAAAGCGCAGGAAGCCTTGAAAAAAGTTGGGTTATTAGATTTTCAAAACCAATATCCGAGTCAGTTGTCTGGTGGTCAAGCACAACGTGTTGGCATCGCTCGAGCAGCTGCGTTGAACCCTGAAATCATTTTATTAGACGAACCAACAAGTGCACTAGATCCAGAGCTTGTAGCAGATGTTTTACAAGTCATTAAGCAGTTGGCTGATGAAGGCAAAACAATGATTGTTGTGACGCACGAAATGGCCTTTGCCAGAGATGTTGCCGATAAAGTGATATTTATGGACAAGGGCTTAGTCGTTGAACAAAATAAACCGATTGAATTTTTTGACCATCCTAAATCACCACGACTCAAGGAATTTTTGAGCCGCATTAGTGCAGCTACAGTAGCACATAATGGTTTTGAATATGAAAAAGCAACGATTATTGGTAATAAGGAATCTTAATAGAAGCTAAATGTTAAATATATAAAAGCCGCATGGTATTAGAAATTTAATTCTAAACCATGCGGCTTTTATGAAGCATTTTGTGTTTATGATGTTGCAACTGAAGGGGTGTTCTCTTTGTCTGGTAATGAGAAGGTAAAATCTTGCGGTGTCAATAAACCGATATCCTTAACAATGACATTTCCTGAAAGATAGCCGCCAACGCGCTGCGTTAAACCGACTTTGTTATAACCAAATGTGACAGTTGTGTGTGCTTTTAGGGCAGCACCACGCACCTCACCTGTTGTTGCATCAATACCAGTGGGGGTGTCAACAGCAATGACTGTTTTCTCAATATGATTGGCCGCTTTAATCATTTTTTGTAGACCTTCTGGTAGTAGGTTATTTAAACCAGTACCGAAGATGGCATCAATAATTAGTGTTGCCTCGTTGAAATCGCTTTTTTCAGCACGAACAAGGCCGTATTTTTCAATAATGTCTAGCTGGCGCTTCACACTGTCCTTAGCGCGTGTGACATTACCAACAAATTGTAGCGAAACATTAAATCCTTGTGCATATAATAGTCTTGAAATTGCGACACCATCAGCGCCGTTATTACCTAAACCAGCTAGGACAAGGATGTGGTCTAAATTAAAGTGTCCAGCACCAATCACATCAATGACAGACATAGCTGCCCGTTCAATGAGTACGTCTTGTGGCATGCCGATTGTTTCGACCGTATAATTATCAATATTTTGCATTTCAGTAGCAGTTACAAGTTGCATTTGAGTCACTTTTCTTTCCAATTCTTAGTCTTATTATACAGGATAATAGTGGAAATAGGGGTGAGTTTTACGGAATTTATCAATGTTCGGGTCTATATTTGTTACAATATTAAATAACCATTTTGGAGGTGTGATATGAAACACTTAGATTATAGTCAACAAGAAGACTGGCGCGAAGTTGGCGATACATTACGACAGTCACCAATTGCTATTAAAAGTCAACAGGTAAAAGACGATACACAATCAGATTTAATAACGCATTTTAGCGGTCAAACGTTATTTGAAGATCGTGTGGTTGGTGAACAATTTTTAGTATCTGGTACACTAGAAATTGCTGGCGAAACTTGGACGCTCGAACGTTTCCACTTTCATGACGGTGCAGAGCATCTCATTGATGATGTGCGACATGACACTGAAATTCATTTTGTTTATCATCGTGATGATCGGATTTTAGTACTGGCAGTATTTGGAGATGTTGCAACATCAGCAAGTGATACACATATTCCAGAGGTGTTTTCAGAAACAGTCGATGCCCAAATATTAGCTAATTGGTTACCGACAGATCAGTCATATTATCGATACGTCGGGTCATTGACGACCCCGCCACTTGGTGAAAATGTCACATGGGTGATTTTTTCGCATCCTATTGCAATTAGTGCAGATGATTTATCGGTGATACATCAGCATTATCCTCATAATTATCGCGATGTACAGGATATTGCAGGTCGAGACGTCATATCTGTTCATTTATCAAAATGATTGATGATTTTGATAAATAGTGAGCTGATAGAATCAGCTTTTTTATGTTGCTCAATGCTGCTATATCAGGTAAACTAAAGATTATGGAAAACTTTCAAGAACAATTAAAAAACAGACGAACATTTGCTATTATTTCGCATCCGGATGCTGGTAAAACAACTTTAACTGAGCAATTATTACTTCATGGTGGTGTGATTCGTGAGGCGGGAACAGTCAAGGGTCGTGGGTCACATAAATTAGCTTCATCTGATTGGATGGCAATCGAACAGCAACGTGGAATTTCTGTTACCTCTTCGGTACTGCAATTTGATTATGATGGTAAAAGAATTAATATTTTGGATACGCCAGGACACGAAGACTTTTCAGAAGATACCTATCGGACATTAATGGCTGTTGATTCAGTTGTGATGGTGGTAGATGCTGCTAAAGGTATTGAACCACAGACTAAAAAGCTGTTTGAAATCGTGGCACAACGTGGCATACCAGTTTTCACGTTCTTTAACAAGATTGATCGTGATGCACGTCCAGCATTGGACTTGATGGATGAATTAGAAACTGTATTGGGTATTCAAGCCTATCCAATGAATTGGCCAGTGGGTTCGGGTCAAATTTTGCAAGGTATTTATGATTTGCAAAAAGATGTTATGGTACCTTTCAAAAACGCGACGGCACATCCAGAAATTGTTGATGAAACGATGGATGAAATCGAGTTATTACGCGATGCAGGTAATGCATTTGATCAAGATGCCATTGCGCATGGGCAGTTAACACCTGTATTTTTTGGATCAGCCTTGGTCAATTTTGGTGTAACAGAATTTTTACGTGAATATTTGACGTATGCACCGGCGCCAGCAGCGATGAAGACCGTGAATGACGACATTGTGACACCTGATAAGACGCAGTTTACTGGTTTTGTGTTTAAAATTCAAGCTAATATGGATCCGCGTCATCGTGACCGGATTGCTTTTGTCCGTATTGTATCTGGTGAATTTAATCGCGGGATGGACGTCGTTTTACAAAGAAATAGTAAAAAATTGAAGTTATCGAATGTCACACAATTTATGGCCGAAGAACGTGAAAATGTTCAAAATGCGGTTCCAGGCGATATTATTGGTGTGTATGATACGGGTAATTTTCAAATTGGTGATACCATTTACGCGGGTAAAAAATCTGTACAATTCCCCGATTTGCCAACATTTACGCCTGAATTGTTTAACCGGGTTATTGCTAAAGATGTGATGAAACAGAAATCATATCATAAAGGCATTGAACAACTTGTGCAGGAAGGGACAATTCAACTCTATAAGTCATGGCAAGGCAGTGATTACATTATCGGTGCCGTAGGTCAATTGCAGTTTGAAGTGTTTCAATTTCGTATGGAAAATGAATACAATGTTGAAATTCAATTCGAGCCAATTGGGTCAAAGGTTGCCCGTTGGATATCACCTGAACAGCTGGATGAAAAAATGGCCTCGAGTCGTAATCAACTTGTAAGAGATCGCTATGATCAACCAGTGTTCCTGTTTGAGAATAGGTTTGCTATGAACTGGTTCCACGATAAGTATCCAGATGTTATTTTGGAAGAAAAAATGTAATGTATATTTAAAAAAATAATCAGTGAGATTATTTTTTTAAATAGTATTGCAAGCGCTTACAATTATTGGTATAATGAAGTTAACAAATAAAGAGGAGGCCATGAATGACGCAAAACAATTTGACAGAAATTGATACTTCATGGACTATCATCTTGTAAACGACAGTTATGTAGATAACCATTCCTTTGGGAATAACATTGACAAATGATAAGCGTAATTAACTGGCGTTAAAAAAATTTATCGGCTGCAAATCATTAACATATTAGCAGACAAATCATTGTCTGGACACCAGCACATAGGAAGCAGTCCTAGTAAATTGGCAAGAAGCGAGACGATAGTTGGTTGTGGATATTTCAGCAGCAACAGTGCGTTTGCAGCGCAACTTATAATTAAATAAACTAAAGACCTGACATAGTAAGATGCTATGTCGGGTTTTTAGTTTATAATAAGATTGTTTGACATCATGTGAGATAGACATTTAATGATTTTAGGAGGAAGTGCGTGCTATTGATGATAAACACGCACAAAAGTACGATGGCAAAAAACGCAAATACGGCAATTTATGATTTGTATGATAAACCCCCATTTTTTACTTGGTTAGGCTTATCATTGCAACACCTTTTCTCAATGTTTGGCGCAACGGTACTAGTGCCATTACTCGTTGGCTTGAATCCCGGGGTAGCTTTATTTACTTCTGGAATCGGGACACTGCTTCATTTACTGATTACACGCGGAAAGGTGCCGGCCTATATGGGGTCGAGCTTTGCCTTTATTATCCCGATGGCCTCGTTAATGAAGACTGTGGGATATCCTGCCGTTGCACAAGGCATTATTTCTGTCGGTGTCGTTTACTTAGTTGTGGCATTTATCATTACTTTTACGGGAACAAGTTGGATTGACGTTATTTTCCCAGCAGAGGTTGTTGGGCCGATTATTATGGTTATTGGCTTGAGTTTGGCGGGATCAGCAGCCAGCTCAGCAACGACTGCCAATGGTCAATATGATTGGAAAATTTTTACGGTCGCTTTACTAACGTTATTAGCAACGATAGCCTTTAACATGTTTTTGAAAGGATTCTTGGGCTTATTACCTGTACTTTTGGGTATCGTTTTTGGTTATATTGTTGCTTTATTTTTTGGATTAGTTGATCTCACACCAATTGCAAAGGCATCCTGGTTTCAATTACCAAATTATGAAACTTTTATTGGTAAAGAAGGGTTTAAACTCTATCCTGCGGCTATTTTAAGCATGGCGCCGTTAGCTTTGGTCACGTTGTCTGAGCATTTAGGTCATTTAATGGTGCTGTCAAAAATAACAGGTCATGATTTCTTCGTCAATCCTGGGTTAAAACGCACTTTGACAGGAGACGGTGCGGCATCGGTCGTGGCCGGTTTGGTTGGCGGACCTGCCGTAACGTCTTATGGTGAAAATATTGGTGTGATGCAGTTGAGCCGTGTTTATTCTGTTTGGGTAATTGGTGGCGCCGCGTTCTTTGCTGTTATTTTTAGTTTTGTCGGTAAATTGTCTGCACTTATTTCAACCATTCCAGGAGCAGTTACTGGTGGCGTGGGCTTTATGCTGTATGGTGTGATTGCTGCGGCGGGTCTGCAAGTGATTGTTGATAATAAAGTTGATTATAGTCAAAAACGTAATCTGATGATTGCCGCACCCGTAATGGTTGTTGGGATTGGTAATTTTCATTTACAATTAGGTGCGCAGTTAGATTTTTCTGGTGTTGCGATTGCGACAGTTTTGGGCATTGTATTGAATTTAATTTTACCCAAAATAGCTGCAAGCGAAAGAGCATAGTCATAGATAAAAATCCTGCAATGATGCGGGATTTTTGTTTATTTTGTCACAATATAGTTGAATTTGCGACAAAATAGCCATCTATATTTACTATGAATAGCATAAAATCTAACTGCAAACATACCACTGGATTTTTGGTAATTTGTCGCCTTAAAGACGAAAAAAACAAGGCTTTTTAACAGTTTATTAAGAATTTTACTGGGATATAAACAATTAAAACACAAATCAGTTTTAATAATTAACCTCTGAAAACTAGCGTACCAATGCTTATCTCACTATTCCGGTATTTCTTTGTGAAAAAGTGACGTAAAGTGGTTGTATTTCATTTTTAAAAGCGTATTATAGATTTATATGTTAAGACGAATAGCCGATTACGACCATTTCGCCAAATTTATTGGGAAAGGAGAAAAAAATGAATGACCCAACGGCACAATTTGATTTTTTAGGTCTGACATTTGACTGGGGAACGATCATTTCAACTTTGTTAGCAATGGCAATTGTTGTGATTGTATCAATTGTCTTGACACGGCGTCTGTCGTTAAAGCCGGGTAAGCGCCAGAACCTGATAGAATATTTACTGGAATTTACGAGTAGTATTGTTGATGGGCAGTTACCCAAAAAACAAGCACGACAATTTGGTTTGTACGCTTTTACGCTATTTTTCTTTTTGATCGTGTCAAATGAGATGGGACTGTTGCTTCATTTTGAAGGAGCTGATGGTGTTACTTATCTTAAGTCACCAACAGCGACACCAATTGCAGCGATGACTTTGGCTGTGATGTCTTTGGTTATTGCGCATGGTATTGGGACGCAAGAGCTTGGTTTGAAGGGCTATCTTAAAAATATGTTATTTAAGCCGTATAGTTGGATGTTACCTCTGAACATTATTGAACAACTGGCGAACTTTTTGACATTATCACTACGTTTGTTCGGTAACATATTTGCAGGGGAGATGTTACTGACATTGGTGGCCAATAATTTGGCCTGGCCTGGACACTTTAATGGGCTATGGACAGTAGCTGCTCTGCCTATTGAAATGATATGGCAAGGATTTTCGCTGTTTATAGGTGGTATTCAAGCTTATGTGTTTGTTATCTTGACGAGCGTCTTCATTGCACAACTCTCAGGAAACGAATAGTTGTCTAACAAATGAGATTTGTGTCACAATTTGACTAAAAAATAATCAGGTTATGACACAAGTTGGTTTGTTAATTACGCGGGAGCGTTTCATCCAGTTAAATAGAAACGCGCTTAGTGATGAAAATTTCGTTAAACGCTTTACAATAAGGAGAAATCTAATGGATTTGCACAATCTTGGTGTTATCGCAGCTGGTCTTGCAGCCGCTGGAGCCGCCGTTGGTGGTGGTATTGGTAACGGTGTTTTGATCTCACAATTCTTGGCAGGTATGAGCCGTCAACCAGAACTTGAAGGTCGTTTGTTGTCACGTATGTTCTTGGGTGTTGCTTTGGTCGAAGTTATGCCCATCTTATCAATTGTGTTCGCCTTCATGTTGATGGGTAGATAAGCACAAGTAACTAGTGGAGGAAAATCATGTTTGGTTTAACAACCTTAGCAGCAGAAAAAATACCAATAGGTAACTCGGTATTTATTATTATTTCATTCCTCGCGTTGATGTATATTTTGAAAAAGGTTGCATACGGTCCAGTGACCAAAACACTTGATGATCGTGCTGCTAAAATTTCTAATGATATTGATGGCGCTGAAGTTGCACGTCAAGAAGCAGAAAACTTAGCAGTACAACGCCAAAGTGAATTGGCTGATACACGTCAAAAAGCAACTCAAGTTGTCGCTGATGCTAAAGCAAGCGCACAAAAGCAAAGTGATACATTAATATCTACTGCTTCTGATCGTGCTACTTTAATCAGCCAGCGTGCACAAACAGACGCTGAAAAGCTCAAGGAAGATGCAATTTTAAATGCAAAAAACGATGTTGCAGCGCTCTCAGTAGCAATTGCTTCAAAGTTAATGCAAAAAGAATTATCGTTAAATGATCAACAAGCATTAATTGATGCTTACATTTCAGATTTAGAAACTAAATAAGGAGTATTGGGATGGCAAAAAATCTTAAAGATATAGCTAACCAATACGCCAAAGCAATTTTTGAATTGTCTACGCAACAAAATAACGTAGATGCCACACGGTCAGATTTGAATGCATTAAAAGATGTTTTCAATGATAATCCAAATTTTGTTGTTATCGTAACCTCAAATGATATTGATAGCGCATCGCGCGACAGCTTGTTAACAACGCTGACAACGGGTGCTGCTGAGCCAATTCAAAATTTGGTGAAACTATTAGCGTATAATAACCGATTGGCTATTTTACCCCAAGTTGTTGATTCATTTGATGATTATTATAACGAAGCTAATGGCATTGTGGATGTTTCGGCAATTACAGCAGTTGCCCTAGATGACACGCGATTAGCTAAATTAGCGTCAGTGTTTGCATCAAAAACAGGTGCTAAACATGTTAATTTAAAAAATATTGTGGATCAAAGTATACTTGGTGGTGTGATTTTACAATCACAATCCACGTTAATTGATGGTAGCTTAAAAACAAAAATTGCCAAAATGAAGGCACAATTATTAGGTTAGTGAGGAAGAATAATGGCTATTCAAGCTGAAGAAATTTCTGCTTTAATTAAGCAACAGCTCGAAAAGTTCGACACAACGCTAACTGTAGAAGAAGTGGGTACTGTTACCTATATTGGTGATGGTGTGGCACGTGCAACTGGCTTAGCAAATGCTATGGCTGGTGAATTGCTTGAATTTGCTAATGGCACATTCGGCATGGCCCAAAACCTCGACTCAAGCGAAGTTGGAATCATCATTCTTGGTGGTTTTGATGATATTCGTGAAGGTGATACAGTTAAGCGCACTGGGCGCATCATGGAAGTGCCCGTTGGCGAACAATTAATTGGACGCGTTGTAAACGCCTTGGGTCAACCAATCGATGGATTAGGTGAAATCAAGACTGATAAAACACGCCCTGTCGAAGTTAAAGCACCCGGTGTTATGCAACGTAAGTCGGTTTTCGAACCGTTGCAAACAGGTATTAAAGCAATCGATGCCCTCGTACCAATTGGACGTGGACAACGTGAATTAATTATTGGAGACCGTAAGACAGGTAAAACGTCTTTGGCCATCGATACAATTTTGAATCAAAAAGATCAAAACATGATTGTTATTTATGTGGCGATTGGTCAAAAAGATTCAACTGTGCGTACACAAGTTGAAACATTACGTCAATTAGGGGCAATGGATTATACAATCGTTGTCAATGCTGGACCTTCAGAACCAGCACCAATGTTGTATCTAGCACCTTATGTTGGTGCAGCCATGGGTGAAGAATTCATGTACAACGGTAAGCATGTGTTGATTGTGTATGATGATTTATCAAAGCAAGCCACGGCATATCGTGAGCTGTCTTTGATCCTTCGTCGTCCGCCAGGACGTGAAGCTTATCCTGGTGATGTGTTCTACTTACATTCACGTTTGTTAGAGCGTGCAGCTAAATTATCTGATGAACTTGGTGGTGGTTCAATGACTGCCCTCCCATTTATCGAAACACAAGCTGGTGATGTGTCAGCGTATATCCCAACGAACGTTATTTCCATTACTGATGGCCAAGTGTTCTTGGATGCTGATCAATTCTATGCGGGTGTTCGACCAGCCATTGATGCTGGAACATCTGTTTCACGTGTTGGTGGTGATGCACAGATCAAGGCAATGAAAAAAGTTGCCGGTACATTACGTTTGGACTTGGCATCATTCCGTGAATTAGAAAGTTTCGCACAATTTGGATCAGATTTGGATGCTGCAACACAAGCTAAATTGGCTCGTGGTCGTCGCACAGTCGAAATTTTGAAACAACCATTACACAAGCCAATGGCTGTGCAACAACAAGTTGTTGTTTTGTATGCCTTAACTCATGGTTATATTGATGACGTTGATATTGCTGATATCCAACGTTTCCAAGATGAGTTAATCGCATATGTTGATGCAAATGCCGCTGACTTGTTTAAGACAATTGTCGAAACAAAAAATTTGCCTGAAGAAGCTGCACTGAATTCAGCAATCGAAGCCTTTAAGGCTGGTTTTGCTAATTCAACAGCGGAATAATAGGAGGACGCTGCGATGGCTTCTTTGCAAGATATTCAGCGTCGTATTTCATCTACTAAAAAGACGCGTCAAATTACGAGTGCCATGCAAATGGTCTCTACGGCTAAACTAAGTCAAATTCAACGTTATAGTACTGGTTATCAAGAATATGCTGCGCGTTTGGAAGCAGTTGTGGAACATTTAGTTTCTGCGCATCTTTTTGATAATGCAGATGCCAAGCATATTCCTCTGATTGCACAACGTCCAATTAACAAAACGGGTATTTTAGTTGTGACGTCAGATCGTGGATTGGTTGGGTCTTATAATGCTAATGTTATCAAACAAACTAATGAATTGATGGCACGTTTAAATTTGAATACCACGAACACAACAATTCTTGCGGTGGGTGGTAATGGTGCCGATTTCTATAAGAAACGTGGTTTTGAAGTTATTCTAGAACACCGTGGTGTTTCAGATGTACCGTCCTTTAACGAGATTCGCTCAGTGATTAAAACAGTGACAAGTTTGTATGAAAATGCAGTGTTTGATGCACTTCATGTTGTCTACAACCACTTTATTAACCGTCTGACTAGTGAATATCGTGATGTTCAATTATTGCCATTAACTGGTGACACATTGAATGCTATGGGTGGAACAGAGGAACAAAAGGCAGAATTGAATATTCAAAGTGCGTATGAAATTGAACCCGATACAACGGCTGTTTTGAACGTTGTATTGCCGCAATTTGCACAAAGCTTAGTGTATGAAGCAGTTCTTGATGCTAAAACGGCCGAACATGCAGCCTCATCAACAGCGATGAAGGGTGCAACAGATAATGCCAAGGATCTTATTGGACGCTTGGAGTTACAGTTTAACCGTGCGCGTCAAGCAGCTATTACGACTGAAATTACAGAAATTACCGGTGGTATGGCTGCGTTGGAGTAAACGAAAGTGGTAAACACGACAAGATCTGACAGATAGCAATTAAGTTTTGTTTACCGCGTTTATGACAAACAACTAACCACAATTAAAAATAAAACTGCATGTGCAGAAACGCGTTGGCAACCGATTGGTGCCTGGGTGTAAGAACAGATTGCTTGTGATGGCTTTGTCATCGCTCATGATCTTCTATACATCACGACGCCAAACGTTTGGTTGCTCACGCTCTAAACTGAAAGGAAGACGACAATGAGTACTGGAAAAGTCGTACAAGTGATTGGTCCGGTTGTCGATGTTGCATTTGAAGCAGGGCAGCAAGTGCCTGATATCAATAATGCGCTTAAAATCGATAAAGGCGAAGGCCAAACATTGACAGTTGAAGTTTCATTGGCATTAGGGGACGGCGTAGTGCGTACCATTGCTATGGACTCGACTGATGGACTTCAACGTGGCATGTCAGTCACTGATACTGGCGATGCAATTACTGTGCCGGTTGGAGAATCTACTTTGGGTCGTGTTTTCAACGTGTTAGGAGAACCAGTGGATAACAACGGCGCAATTGCCGATGATACACCACGTAATTCTATACACCGCGAAGCCCCTAAATATGACGAACTAGCCAGTTCTACGGAAATCTTGGAAACAGGTATTAAGGTGATTGATTTGCTCGCACCTTACGTCCGTGGTGGAAAGATTGGTTTGTTCGGTGGTGCTGGTGTTGGTAAAACAGTTCTAATTCAAGAGCTTATTCACAACATTGCGCAAGGACATAATGGTATTTCTGTCTTCACTGGTGTCGGAGAACGTACCCGTGAAGGTAATGACATGTACCATGAAATGGCAGAATCTGGCGTTTTGAAGCAAACAGCCATGGTTTATGGTCAGATGAATGAACCCCCTGGTGCACGTATGCGTGTGGCTTTGACTGGTTTGACAATGGCTGAAAACTTCCGTGATAATGAAGGAAAGGATGTGTTATTGTTTATTGATAATATCTTCCGTTTCACTCAGGCTGGTTCTGAAGTTTCAGCTTTGCTGGGTCGTATTCCATCAGCTGTTGGTTATCAACCAACATTGGCAACGGAAATGGGTCAATTGCAAGAACGTATTACGTCGACTAAAAAAGGATCAGTAACATCAATTCAAGCCGTTTATGTGCCTGCTGATGATTATACTGATCCAGCCCCTGCGACAACGTTCGCTCACTTGGATGCAACAACAAACTTGGAGCGTTCATTGACACAACAAGGAATTTATCCAGCAGTTGATCCTTTGGCCTCAACTTCATCAGCTTTGGATCCACAAATTGTGGGTCAAGAGCATTATGAAATTGCTACTGAAGTGCAACGAACATTGCAACGTTATCGTGAGTTACAAGACATTATCTCGATCTTGGGAATGGATGAGTTATCGGATGAAGAAAAAACGACTGTTAATCGTGCGCGTCGTATTCAATTCTTCCTATCACAACCATTCTCAGTTGCTGAAACATTTACCGGAATCAATGGTGAATATGTACCAGTTGCTGAAACAGTACGTTCGTTCAAGGATATTTTGGATGGTAAATATGATGATTTGCCAGAAGATGCATTCCGTAATGTTGGGGCTATTGAACAAGTTGTTGAAAAAGCCAAGACAATGGCCCAATAAGGGGGTATTGAAAAATGGCAGATGAAACAGCTACTGTAGCGTCAACAGGAATCACAGTGCAAATTGTGACACCTGTTGGGGAAGTTTATAATGAGTCAAACATTGAGTTGGCTGTTGTAAATACACAAGGTGGACAAATTGGTATTATGCGTAAGCATGTACCATTGTTAGCTGCATTAACAATTAATGAATTGCTTGTAAAAAGCAACGGTCAAATGGATACGCTAGCCGTCAATGGTGGTATTGCTGAGTTTTCTAATGATTTGCTCACAATAGTCGCTGACAGTGCAGAAACATCTGATAATATCGATGTGACACGTGCTGAGGGCGCCAAAGAACGTGCTGAAGCACGTATTGCTCATGCACAAAGTGATCATAATGATGCTGAATTGAAGCGTGCTCGTGTTGCTTTGATGCGAGCAGTTAATCGTATCCATGTTGCTGCAATTAGACAAGGTAAATAATCCGTTAAACGAAAGCCGAATGATTTCATTCGGCTTTTTTGTGCGCTATTTAAGCTCAGACGGCAAATTGTAAAAGACAAACGTTCGGAAACATATCTTTATTATCGCTTAACGTTCGTCATGTGCCGGGCGTTTCATTTTTAAATGAGACAATCCTAACATTGAAAATCGTTTACAACGGCATTTTTCTGTTATATTAGTATTCGAGGCAAATATACAAATCCTTTACATAATAAAACTAGATACTGGATATTAGTTTTGTATAGTAGAAGAGTAATATTTGTTATGGAAAATTGCCAGTAGGCGTACGGGAGAGAAACATCATGAGTAAGAATGCGAAAACACTCGCAGCAATTGTTATTGTTGTTGTCGTTGCTATTGTAGCGTACTTTGGATTCACGCATGCAGGTGCAAAAGAAACATCAGACAAAACAATTAAAGATTTAAAAATCTATTTTGTACCGTCTAAGCAACCTGATAAAATTGTGACCATGACTGAACCGATGAAGGGTCTGCTAACAAAAGAGTTGAAAAAAGAAGGCTATGATGTCAAGAAAGTTGATATCAAAGTCGGTACAAGTTATGAAGCAGCTGGTGAGGCCCTAACTTCTGGTACAGCTGATGTTGGCTTTATTCCAGGTGGCACGTATGTGATGTATCAAGATGGTGCTAAAGTTTTGTTGACAGCAACACGTGCTGGGTTGAACAAAAATTTCTCAAATCCAGAGAAGTGGAATGACGGGAAGCCAACGGAACAAACAAAATCACAATCATCAAAGTATCGCTCATTATTTATCGCTGGTCCCTCAAAAAAGGGTCAAGAATTAGCTAAAAAAGTTAACGCTGGCGAAAAATTAACTTGGGAAGATATTAACTCTGCTAAGTGGGGCTTGTCATCAACGACATCTTCAGCTGGTTATATCTATCCAGCATTGTGGTTGAACAAGAATTATAAGAAAACAGTTTCAGATCTGAAAAGCACAGTGACTGTGGATTCATATGGTTCAGGTATGGCACGTTTGGCTTCTGGTCAAATTGACGTACTGCCTGCCTATGGTGATGCACGACGTGATTTTACAAGTGCATGGACAACAGATTATAAGCAGCCAAAATCAATTTGGCAAGAAACAAATGTTATCGGCGTCTCACAAGAAATTTATAATGATACAATTTCCGTTTCAAAGAAGTCAAAGACAATGACCCCAGAATTGGAAAAAGCATTGTCAAAGGCATTTATTAACTTAGCAAAAACAGATGCAGGTAAGAAAGTGATTGCGGTTTACTCGCATGAAGGGTACGAACCAGCCAAATCATCAAACTATGATGGCGAACGTGCTGCACAAAAATTGTTAAAAAGTGTACAAAAATAAAATTTGATTACGCAAGTGCTTAGTTTAGCGTTCGTTTATAGCTGGCTAATAACCACACGTAACTCAAAACGTCAGAAAAGCAGCGCAATTAGCGCCGCTTTTCTGACGTTTGGGCCTGTACGGCTCAAATACATAAAATTTAGGACGGCAATCATGATTAAATTTGAACATGTTTCAAAAACATATCCCAACGGCGTAAAGGGACTACAAGACATTAACTTAGAAATACAAGATGGTGAATTCATTGGTATTATAGGAATGTCTGGGGCAGGGAAATCAACCTTTATTCGTACGATTAATCGTTTGAATGATATCACTGAAGGACAATTGGTGGTTGATGGCATAGAAATTTCTAGCCTAAAGGGTAAAGCACTACGCCGCTATCGTCGTAAAGTCGGTATGATTTTTCAATCATACAATCTGGTTCCTCGAATATCAGTCATTAAAAACGTGATGAGCTCATTAGTGCCAGATATGTCATTTGGTCGTGTACTATTCGGTGCGTTTTCAAAGGAAGACAAAATTAAAGCACTTGAATCATTGGACCGTGTATCGATGTTGGATAAAGCATTTATTCGTACAGATCAATTGTCTGGTGGACAACAGCAACGTGTGTCATTAGCGCGAACATTGGCTCAAAATCCAAAGGTTTTACTAGCAGATGAACCAGTCGCAGCGTTAGACCCAGTCACAGCGCATGAAGTAATGGATGACTTCAAACGTATTAACGAAGAGCTTGGGCAAACTGTTTTAATTAATATTCATCATGTCGATTTGGCGTTGGAGTATTCTAAACGCATTATTGGTATTCGCTCTGGCAAAATAGTTTATGATGGTCCAGTTGCGGGTATTACACAAGATGTGTTAGATTTAATTTATAGTAAAGACGAGGCCGAATAATGAGCTGGTACGATAAATTATTTGAAGCTGAAAGTTTTACGCTTGAAAATGGGAAACAAGTCTCACAAAAATTTACACGTGTACCATTGATTATTTTCTTGCTTTTGGTAGGTATTGTGGTATCTGTTTGGGTAACTGGATTTAGTGTAGTGACCTTGTTTACAAACTTTGTTGGTTTTTGGAAAATATTAGCCAGTATGTTTCCACCAAAGTTGCCTTATTTCATGCAGGTTTGGCGTCCGTTATTGATGACTATCCAAATGTCCTTCTTTGGTTCTTTTTTCGGCGCACTAGTCGCTCTACCGTTTGCCATTTTGGCAGCTAGTAACATTACAAATAATCGTCTAATCAACCTGGTTGTTCGATTTATTTTAACCGTTGTACGTACGATACCAACATTAGTGTCGGCGCTGATTGCCACTTATATTTTTGGTTTAGGGACTTTTGCCGGTACAGTGGCCATTTTTCTATTTAGCTTCTCTTTTGTTGGTAAACAATTATTTGAATATATGGAAACAGTTGATATGGGTGCATTTGAGGCATTAACTGCGACAGGAGCAAATACATCACGTGCTTTTGTGACAACCATTTTGCCACAAGTCTTGCCGACTTATCTCTCAACAGCCTTGTTTGCTTTTGAAGGAAATGTCCGTTACGCTGCTATCTTAGGTTACGTTGGTGCTGGTGGTATCGGAATGATTTTGAATGAAAAAATTGGTTGGCGCGAGTTCCAAAGCGTTGGCATGATTTTGCTATCCATCTTCATTGCCGTGGTTATCATTGAGACAGTGAGCCAACAATTACGTAAGTATTTGAGTTAAGGAGAACAACATGAGTCAGAAATTAGAAGCTGTTCTCAGTAAAGAACCACGTCGCGGGCTGCAATATGGTGTAACGATTATTATCCTACTAATCCTATTGGCTTCGTCAGCGCCTGTGCTAAGTGGCGCGCATATTACCTCTAAAGGTTTTGAAATTGGTTGGAATATTCTATCTGGTATTTTTACGCCTGATACAAGTCTGTTATTTGGTTTAGGTGACAGTGGTGTTGCCTACTTAATATTACAAACTATTGCAATCGCATTTTTAGGTACGTTGGTTGGCGCAATTATTGCGGTACCGTTATCGTTTATTTCAGCAACCAATATTGTTCCAAAGCCAGTCGTCATTGTGACACGTGTGATTATTATGGCGATTCGTACTGTACCATCACTAGTTTATGGGTTAATGTTTATCCGGGTCACCGGACCTGGACCATTTGCTGGTGTTATGACGTTGGCGATTGTTTCGATTGGTATGATTTCAAAACTGTTTATTGAAACAATTGAGGATTTAGATTCAGGTATTCTAGAATCATTAGATGCTTTTGGATCAACTCTTTTTCAAAAAATTCGTTATGGCATTTTACCCCAATTAGGATCAGATTTTATTTCGATTTTAGTTTATAGATTTGATATGAACCTGCGTGAAGCAACAATTTTAGGTCTTGTTGGTGCTGGCGGTATTGGGGCACCGATGATTTTTGCCTTAAACGCCTATCACTGGCATCAAGTGGGTGCCATCTTAATTGGTTTGTTTATTCTTGTTTTTGTGGTTGAAATTTTATCTGACAAATTACGTCAAAAGATTTTGCATGGTTAATATAAAAGGGGGCGACGACTGTCGTCCTTTTTTGGGAGAAAAATATGAAGCAGTTTAAAATTTATTACACATCCGATGTACATGGTTATTTATTTCCGACAGATTATATAAAAGATGGTCAACAACCCTTAGGTTTGATCAATGTGGTAGCAAACTACCGTAAAGATCATAATACAATTATTATTGATGGTGGTGATATGTATCAAGGGTCCCCATTACTACAATATTTAGAAAAACATCATGATATTGATGCAGTAACTGTTGCTATGAATATGGCAGGTTATGATTATGTAACATTAGGTAATCATGATTTTAATTTTGGGTACCATCAATTGCAACAACATTTGAATGATTTAGATGCAACAGTGATTGCCGAAAATGTGACAGATCTTGATGGCCAAACGCTTTATCCCGCACAAATAAAAACATTAGAAAATGGGACAAGCGTGGGATTGATTGGTTTAGTGACAGACTATATTAACATTTGGGAAAAACCAGCACATTTAGAAGGCATTAAAATTGAATCACCATTGGTTAAGGCAGCAGCAGCGATTGCAAAATTACGTGAAACAGTGGATGTTGTGATTGGTGTATATCATGGTGGCTATGAACGCGATTTAACGACAGGTCAAGTTATCAGTGACAGTACAGAAAATATTGCTTGGCAATTAACTGACGTTCTTGATTTAGACATTTTATTGACTGGTCATCAGCACGGAAATGTACAGCCGCAAGTTATTAATGATGTGTTAACATTACAAATGCCTAACCAAGCAAAATTATTTGCTGAAATCACAGGTGACGAAATTGATGGTAAATGGCAATTTAATGCGGTAACAAAATCAGCCGGTTTAGTCAGTCAAGAGTCGATAAAGCGGCGATTACAGCCATTGCAAAAACGCGTTGAGGCATGGTTGGATCAACCAATTACTGAATTAAGTCATGCAGTCAAAGCTGAGTCACCATTATACTTAGCTCAGCATGGGAATGCGATTTTACAGTGGATTGCCAATGTGCAATTACTGTCTTCAGGAGCAGACATCACGCTTGTGAGTTTAAACAATAATCCTTCTAATTTACCTAAAAACCTGACATTACGTCGTATTTTACAAAATTACCCCTTCGACAATACACTTGTCACCAAGCGTGTGACTGGTCATGATTTGCGTGTGAGTTTAGAACATACGGCACAATATTTTACATTAATTGATGATCAACTAGCGATTAATCCGAAATGGTTAGTCCCCAAAGTAGAACATTATAACTACGATCTTGCTTTTGGTATTGATTACGCCTTTGATATTTCTCAATCAATCGGTCAGCGGGTGTCAAAATTACAATATCGAGGGGTTGAAGTACAAGATAAGGATGTTTTCACGATTGCTATGAATAACTATCGCGCTGTTGGTGGTGGTAATTATACAGAATATCGTTCATCTGAAACAATAACTACGGGTGATCAATCGATTCAAGAGATGCTAATAGCGTTTTTTAAAACGCATGCACAGTTACCAGAATCCCCAAAATTACAATTACACGTTAAATAATAAACAAATTTGATCTCAGTGTTTATTAAATAACAGAGCGTAATAGAACTGACATCATCTCGATGTTTGGTTATTATATTTAAGGCATAAACTTATCTACATAACATAAGAGCACTTATGAACTTAAGAATTTAATCAATCTAAGAGGTAGAAAATACATGTTTAGTTTTAAAAAGTCATTAACAATTGCTGCGGGTGTTGCAGGTGCATTTGCATTTGGCGCTTCAAATGCTAGCGCTGATACAACAAGCGCACAAAACACACCAACAGATTATGTTGTCAAGTCTGGCGACACATTGAACAAGATTTCTAAAGAATTTAATTTGTCTGTTGATACAATTGCAACGAACAACAACATCAACAACGTTGATTTGATCGTTGTTGGGCAACACTTAAGCTTTGTTGAAAAGACAACAGCTGCTGCAGCGTCACAACAAGCAACAGCACCAGTTCAACAAGCTGTTGCTGATGCACCAGCCGTACAAGCACAACCTGCTGCTCCAGCAGCGCAACCAGCCGCAACGCCAGCAGCACCACAAGTATCATCATCTGCAGCGTTAGATGCATTGATTTCACGTGAATCAAGTGGCAACGTGAACGCGACAAATGGTCAATACTATGGTATTGGTCAATTATCAGCACAAGCGCGTGCCGTTTATGGTGGAAACTCAACTGATTACAATGATCAATTGAACGCCATGAAGTCTTATATCAGCGCACGTTATGGCTCTGCTGAAAATGCATGGGCACATTCACAAGCTACTGGTTGGTATTAATCATTAATTAGTTTCCTAAAACCGTTTATGCGGTTTTTTTTGTTATCATTTGTAATGTTGCTTATTGGCTTAAAGTATTTATTTTTTGTATAATGAATCTATGCAAATTAATTATGACTTTTTAGAAAAGTATACCTTTAAAAATAAAGCAATGACACTCCGTAATCATGTGATTATGGCACCGACAACATTGCGTTCATCACTAGAAGATGGGACTGTCACGGATAATGAGTTGCATTATTATCAGCTTCGTGCGCAAGGGCCAGCGATGATCATCACAGAGGCCGCCTACATCAATGAAATTGGACGTGGTTGGGAAGGCGGTATTTCTGTTGCTGACGATGATAAAATACCTGGGTTACGCCGATTAGCAAGTGCGATTCAGTCTGGTGGTGCGAAAGCTATTTTGCAAATCTTTGCTGCTGGGCGCCAAACAACAAATGCTATTTTACGTGGCGAAACACCGGTGTCTGCATCTAATCAGCCCTATACAAATGGTGATTTTGATGTACCAAGAGCTTTAACACATGATGAAATCGTGCAAACGATTGAAGATTTTGCTAATGCGACAAAAAGAGCAATTTTGGCTGGATTTGATGGTGTCGAACTACACGGCGCCAATCTCTATTTGATGCAACAATTTTTTTCAGCAGATAGTAATCGGCGTGATGATATTTGGGGTGGTACAACCGAAAAACGACAACGGTTTGGTTTAACTGTAACTGCCAAGGTGGCACAGACAATTGAAAAATTTGCCGACAGACCATTTTTATTGGGTTATCGTCAATCACCAGAAGAACCGATGGTGCCAGGTATCACACTAGCAGAGTCGTTGGAATTTGCACAGCGAGTGACATCTTTACCGATAGATTACTTACATTTATCATTGAAAGATAGCTTTCAAGTGCCGTTTAAGAACACGCAGGATACTAAGCGGGTCATAGATTATTATCGAGAAACGTTGCCTGAAGGGTATCCACTAATGGTTGCTGGTTTGCTTAAAAAACCTGAACAAGTAGAAGAGTTAATGGATGCTGGAGTCACTTTTGCGGCGTTAGGACGCGAACTTATTGTTGAACCCAATTGGGTTCAAAAAGTAGCCAATAACGATGAACGTGCCATCCGTTATGCCATATCACCATCTGATTTTGATCTTTTAGGTGTGCCCAAACCGTTGGCAGAGTGGCTATTAACACGATTTAGAAATGGCTTCCCGGTGACAACGGATGTGTTATTTGATCCAAAGCAACCATGGCGCTATTATAAAAATGCTGTGGTAACAGTAACCAAACCGATTGATCCCACCAAACTAATGACCTTGAAAAATCGACCATAAAGTGACGGCGACGTGCGTTTGATACAAAAACAAAAATCAATTTAAAAAAGTCTTGACGGCGATATTATTTCTTGATATACTAATATAGTTGTCTGATAGATATCGGACATCACTGACCATGGCTCGTTGGTCAAGTGGCTAAGACGCTGCCCTTTCACGGCGGAATCGAGAGTTCGATTCTCTCACGAGCTATATCAAGTCGCAACTTCGGTTGCGGCTTTTTATGTGCCTTTTATTTGAAACTCATGCAATTTTTTTGTGTTTTATATTTATAAAGCGTATAATTAAAGCACTGAATTTGAAGAGAGTGAGACGCATTTTGGACAATCAAATTAAAATTGACGAAACGCAGTACCTTGATAAAACACTACAGGCGATGGAACAGTCGCTTGCGGCAACCGCCGCGGAAATTAAACAAACGAACAAGAGTATTGACTCTGTTGCACAGAATTGGAGTGATGTTCGACTAAAAACGGATACCTATTCGGGGATTGTTGAAACAGCAGCTTCAATTCGCCAGCAACAACAAATGCTATCTGAGCGTGAAAACTCTAAAACACGTGCAGAACGTCGTGTGGCAACATTAACGAAACAAATTGAAAAGCCTTATTTCGCCAGAATTGATTTTAGTGAAACGGCTAGTCAAAATGGTGAAGTGGAAACCATTTATATTGGTCTGGGATCATTTAGTAATGAGAAGAATCAGTTTTTAGTGTATGACTGGCGTGCGCCTGTCGCTTCAATTTATTATGATGGTGGCATTGGGAAAGTATCCTATTTAACACCAGATGGCACGCAACAGGCAGATGTTAGGCTGAAAAGGCAATTTCAAATTGAAGATGGCGTCATTGTGACGCTGTTTGACACAGAAGAAGCTATTGGCGATGCCATGTTGATGAATGCTTTATCAGGCGAATCATCAACTAAAATGAAATCAATTGTTACAACAATTCAAAAAGAACAAAATAAAATTATTCGTAATACAGCTGCTGACTTATTGTTTGTTCAAGGCGCGGCAGGTTCAGGTAAAACAGCAGCAGTGCTACAACGCGTTGCTTATTTATTGTATCGTTATCGTGGCAAGCTTACTTCTGGACAAGTGGTCTTATTTAGCCCAAATCAACTATTTAATGATTATATTGATAATGTGTTGCCGGAACTTGGTGAACAAAATATGGTGCAAATGACATTTTATCAATATGCTTCGCGTCGTTTGCCAAAAATGGCTGTTGAAACGCTACAAGAAAGATTTGAGCATGATCAGACTGCTGAAAACATTAATCGTGCAAAAGGCAGTTTGGCTATGTTTCACGCAGTCACTGCTTATGCAGAACATTTGAATCAAACGGACATGAAAATTCGGAATCTCATGTTCCGCGGGGCGCCTTTAATTTCTAAAGCGCGTATTTCAGAAATTTATTATCAATATAATGAAAATTATAAATTAGGGCAACGATTAGAGGCAACACGTGATACATTGATGCGGATTTTGAGCGCTCATATCGGTCAGGAATTGCGTAAAGACTGGGTAGAACTAGCCATTGAAAATCTTTCAAAGCAAGAATATGATGAACTGGTTGGCGCTGGGCAAGTACGTGTTGGTGATAATGAAGAAACTGATGCAGCAGCACGTACGCGACAGGTTCAACTCGGAGAGGGACCAAAGGAACGTGAATTTGCGAGTGAAAAAGCTGAACGGCATTTCCTTGCAAAACAAATTGTGACCCAATCCTTAAAGCCGCTAGCACGTCAAATTCGTCGTGCAAATTTCTTAAATATCAATGCACAATTTATTGATTTTTTGCGGCATGCCCACCATTATTTTGATCTAAAAGCGTTTAATATGACAGAAGCGAGTTGGTTAGCGCATGTTGAAACAATTGTTGCTGCATTGAAGCAAAAACAATTATCATTGACAGATACCACATTGTATTTATATCTCTATGATCTGATGACCGGTAAAAAAGGTGAACGTGATATTCGTTTTCTTTTTATTGACGAAATCCAAGATTACACGCCTTTCCAGCTTGCATTTTTGAAATTTAGTTTTCCTAGAGCAAAGTTTACTGTTTTGGGAGATCTCAACCAAGCTATTTTTACAAAAGATAATGCAACGCATTTACAGGATGACTTTTCATCGTTGTTTGATCCTGAACGCATCGAGCAGGTCAAATTAACACAAACTTATCGTTCAACACAGCAAATAACAGATTTCACAAAATATATTTTACGTGATGGACAGGATATTGATGCGTTTAACCGTGACGGGGACAAGCCGATGGTATATACATTGCCAAGTGAATCGGATATGCTGGTTAAGTTACAGCAACAATTAACGCAACATACGTTAAATCATGATACAACAGCGATTATTACAAAAACACGTGATGATGCACAACAGTTGGCTGCGCAACTCGATAGTCAGTCAGTCACCTTAATTCAGTCAGAAAACCAACGTCTGGCAAAGGGGGCGATCATTGTGCCGTCTTATTTGGCTAAGGGATTAGAATTTGATGCCGTCATTATTTGGCACGCTGATAATACACGTTACGGGGATGATTCGGAACGGCGCTTGCTGTATACAGTAGCTAGTCGTGCTATGCATACATTGACGTTATTAGCTGAACAGCATACGACGCAATTACTTGACAATGTGCCAGAACATTTATATGAGGTAAACTAATGGATGGTCTTGTTCAAGCGATTAAGCAACGGTATAACGATACATTTATGTCGGTTGCCATTGCTGGGTCAGTGTCAGTTGGAAAAAGTACTTTTGCTCAGAAACTTGCTAAATTACTTGATGTGCGTGTCAGTGTAATTAGTACAGATGATTTTTTGATGCCTAATGCTGTGTTAATGGCAAAGGGCATTTTTAACCAAAAAGGGTTTCCGCAAACATATAACATGGCGGCTTTAGCACAGCTCATCAAGCAGTTTGAGGCGGGTGAACTGTTAGCTGAAATCCCTTGTTATGCGCAAGAAATTGCTGATATTCATCCGGACAAAAAACAACGCATTAACAGACCAGACATACTTATTATTGAAGGTGTCGTAGCACTACAGCTTGAACAGACAGATTTTAAAATTTATCTCGATGCTGATTTAATAGACATTAAATCATGGTATTTGGCGCGAACATTAGAAATGACCGCACGGTCGAAGAATGATCCGACTTCTTGGCGTTATCAATATGCACAGATGCCTATTGGGCAGTTTTCTCAATTGGTAATGAAGGTCTGGGATGAGACGAACCAGGTCAATCTTGAGCGTTACATTCGACCTAGTTGTGCTCACGCTGACGCTGTTGTCAAATTAGACAAAAAACATGATATTGAGACTATCATCATAAAATAACTATAATAGATTGTCAACAAAGTTGACAATCTATTTACTTAGGCGTAAGATATTTTAAGAAGTTAAATCAATTGTTTTCTGAAAACGATTGGTAAATTAGTGAATATAACAGAGGAAAATAATCATGAGTGACGAATTACGTGATACACACGGTAAATCAGTCAATCGTCTGGCGATGATGTTAGTAATGTTAATTGGTGTGTTTTCAGTCATGCTGATGCAAACAGCATTAGGTACCGCTTTGCCAGCGTTGATGAAAGCATTTGATGTGAATGCTGCAACAGTGCAATGGTTAACAACCATTTTCTTGATGGCCAATGGTATTATGGTGCCGGTTTCTGCTTTTTTGACAACACGTATTCCCACAAAAACGTTGTATCTGTCAGCATTAGGATTATTTACTATAGGAACGTTTGTTGCGTTCATGACGCCAACGACCATGTTTTGGCTATTAATGGTAGCACGGGTTTTGCAGGCGATGGCTGTTGGCATACTCATGCCCTTGATGCAGGTTGTTTCACTGTCATTGTTTGACGCCCAATCACGTGGAAAAGCTATGGGAATGGGTGGTCTAGTCATTGGTATGGCACCGGCTATTGGACCGACATTGTCAGGGTGGATTTTAGAAAAAGATCATACGTTATTAGGCTTAACGTTGCAAAATTCATGGCGCTCGATCTTTGGCGTTGTTTTGCCGGTTGTCATTGTTGTTATGATTGCTTCGCTGTTCTTGTTCCACGACATTTTACCAATACAAAAGGTGACGTTAGATATACGGTCTCTTATTGAGTCTACTTTTGGTTTTGGTTTAGTATTATATGGTTTTGCCATGGTAGCTTCAGATGGTTGGGGGAGTTTGAATGTTATTGTTCCCTTGATTGTTGGCATTATCATTGTTATTGAATTCATGTGGCATCAGTCTCGAATGGAGAAGCCATTCTTAGATATGTCAGTATTTAAGTCAAGACAGTTTACGATTACAACTATTTTAGTGTCATTGGTCATGATGGCCATGATAGGTGTAGAGATGGTTTTACCTATTTATATGCAAAATATTCGGGGCCTATCACCACTTAATTCAGGCTTGACCCTCCTTCCTGGTGCGCTCATGATGGGTATTATTTCGCCAATTGCTGGTGCATTTTATGATAAACATGGCGCTAAGCGCCTAGCTATTACTGGATTTACAATTCTAATTATTGGTACGGTACCATTGTTTTATATGACAGCTGAAACACCAACGTTGTATATCACAGCACTTTATACTTTGCGCATGTTTGGTATTGCCATGACAATGATGCCTTTGACAGCTTCTGCCATGGGGGCCTTGTCTCCAAAAACAGCTGCACAAGGCACAGCAGCTAACAATACGATGAGGCAAATTGCTGCATCTTTAGGAACAGCGGTTTTGGCTTCAGTTATGCAATCCGTTACTAAAAGTAACATGCCAAAGAAAGGCTTGAATGGGCAAGATCCATTGGCTTATGGTCGCAAGGCTCTAGATGCAACGCTTGGTGGTTTTCATGCATCATTCTTGTTGGCTGCATCATTTGCTGTTGTTGCTTTACTGATTACTTTTCTGCTTCATAGCGGTAAGGTTAACACCCCAAATCAAGGAGGTGACGTAAGATGATTATTTTAATTATGGCGGCGTTTGCAATTTTAGCATTTTTTGCGAATATGACAATCAAATCATCTGGTGTTCGATATACCGTCACGCTGTTGATGTTTGCTGGGCTGATTTTGAGTGTTACTGCGCTAGTTGGCAATATGCATGATCATTATGGCATGGAGAAAGTCACGACTACTAGTAAAAAAGTGATTCATTCGGCGGGTGCTGGCGATCAAGGCTTTGGTGTGTTACTTTACCAAAATGTTGGGACTGATGGTAAAGAAAATGTCTATATTTACAGAAAATCTGCAACTGATAAAAAAACAACAGTATCAAAACCGGATTTAAAAACTTCTTCAAGTCGAACGGACATTTCAGGAAATAAAGCTTATCAGGTGACTCAGACAACGCGTTTTGTTTATAAATCGAATGGTTTTAAGTTTTTGTTTGGTATTGCCGGTAATGATCACGAATTGAAGCATCGCCATGTCACTTATCAAGTACCAGCGACATGGATTGCAATGACAACCGCACAAGCGGAAGCATTACCAGGTAAGTTGGCGCCAAAATCGGCTGCTGATAAAGCCGCCGCTGAGCAACAGAAAAAGCAATTATCAGCGTTAACTCAGGTTAATCCTGATAAGGCAGCAACGTTACAAGTTGAACAAATCAAAAAAATATTACAAGGCAATTAAACCCTTGAAATATGATAAAAAGCGACAATTTCTGTTTCGGAGATTGTCGCTTTTATGCTATGATAGGGAAAATATGTGTTCATAAAAGTTATAAACTGACGGACAGGGGGTAACATGATGTATTTTTTTGTCAATAAAGGCATGGGTCATGGTAATAGTGGTGTTGAGCATGCCCAATTTTATCGTGCAGCTCAGTTTCGTGATAAAAATCTACCCTTTAAAATGATTTTTACAGACCATTTACCACGATTACATCAACATATGAAGGAATGGCATATTGCTGAGCATGAGGTCATTGGCGTGTATGATTATTTATTGAGTGATGACCCAGATAAATATTTACGTGATGGTAACACGACCATGCATAACTTTGATGAAGAAGTGCTTTGGGATAATACCAATACGCAACGGATTATTAAACGGCAGACGACCGGCAATTATATAGAAACCATTCAACGGCGAAAACGCTATGATAAAGAAAAACAAGTATATCAAGTTGAAGATGATCGTGTGATTTTGGAAAACAAAGAACATCAAGTGTCTTGGCATTACAGAAACGAGCCATCACGTGGTGATCAAATGACCAATATTCGTGTGGATAACTTCCGTGAAAAGGATTATTTGTTCACAACTTTTGAAGAATTATTAGACTTCTTTTTTTCAGACATTCAGCATCGCTTTGAAAATAACGTTTATTTGATTGACCGTGGAACTGAAAACGAAGAGGCGATTATTCGTATCAAGCAACAGGATTACACATTGAAAATAGTCGATGTTGTTCATGCCGACCATTTTGTAACTTGGTATCAGGGACACCCACTTTGGAATAATTATTACCAATATATGTTTGATCATTTGGCTGACGTAGATTTAATTGTTGTTGCCACAAAATTACAACGGCAGGCCATGTTGTCACAATTAAAAGATATTGGCGTTAATAATTTATCACGGAAAATCGTTGCTATTCCGGTTGGCGGTGTCGCTGACGTTTCGGAACCCCAAAAATGGTTAGGCGGCGCTATGAAGTTTGTGACAGCATCACGTCTGCATTCCGAAAAACACATTACTCATATTATTCAAGCCATTAGTCAATTGCGTCAGGCGGGGTTGGATGCAACCTTAGCTATATATGGCGCTGGCATTGAAGAAAGCGCCTTGATCACGCTGATTAATACGTTAAATTTGTCTCCGTTTGTGATGTTAAAAGGATTAAGTCAAAATATGAGACTAGATATGCAAGCTTATGATGTTTTTGTATCAGCTTCTTATTCAGAAGGCTTTGGGTTAACTTATATTGATGCAATCAGTAATGCACTGCCGATTGCAACCTATGCTAATTTATATGGTGCACAAGAGCTTGTTTATGATGGGGTTAACGGTTATTTGGCGCAATTTAGCCGTAATCCTGCTGATGAACAGATTAATATTAGTCAACTCGCTGCCGCGATGCGGCATACGTTTGAAACCTATAATCAGTTATCAATAGGGGCACATGATGTTGCCATGCAATTTCAAAATGACAGTATTGCTAACCAATGGCAAAAGGTAATGGTGAATTTATGACAACAATTGAAATCATTAATTCCTTAGCATATACTAATTTTCCAGGTATTGCTTGGCAAATCGAACAGGTCAGGTCTGGTAAAAGTGATGCATTGTGGCTAGCCACACCGCATGAGGATGCAACGGATCTAGTCCGTAAATTAGGGTTAGATCCGACGTATGTTTACGATATGTATGCCCAACGTTATCTTGAAGACATCGACAATGAAAACGGCCTTTGGTGGACGGATTTACCAGTACCTGATGGCGCGCAATTTATGATTAATCGGGATGGAACCAAGGACATTATTAGTCGTGGGCAGGTCAGAGCACACGTCCGTTGGTTCAATGATTCTAAAAGGCTCGTCCAGGCAGTTGTCTGGCAAGATCCAGATGGCAAGATTGATTACAAAGATATCTATCGACGAGATGGAAAGTTATTTGCGAAGCAATATTTTAGTGAAGGGGATTTATTAGAGTCAGATTTTTACTTTGGACAAGGGACCGTTCAAGTGAGCGATTTTTACTTTGAAAACCACCGTAATTTTGTGTATGCATATGATCAAAAATATCAACAAGCGGAGGCATATATTGCTAGTATTGGGAATAAATGGCCACAATACACTTTTAATACGACACAGTTAGGACGTGAAATTGCCTTTTCGCCACAAAATACAGTTTTAACATTAGTTGATGGCGTTTTGGATGGACAAGGTCGAGTGCGACATGATGTAATCGCTATTTTGAATGATGTAAGACATAAAATTCAACAAGTGCGCATCTCACAGCATGACTTTGATATTTTGAAATCACAGGGTATTGCGACACATAAAGTGCGCATCGTCAAATTTTGATTAGCTTTTCACATATCACAACACAACAACGACATTTTGTTTTATAATGGAGTTGTAACAATAAAATTTTGGAGGCTATCATGGCTAAATTGACTGTTTCAGATTTGGAACTTTCAGGTAAGAAAGTATTGATGCGCGTTGACTTTAACGTGCCTATCAAATCAGGCGTTATCGGAAACGATAACCGTATTGTGGCAGCATTGCCAACAATTAAATATGTTCTTGAAAACAACGGGCGTGCAATCTTGTTCTCGCACTTAGGCCGTATCAAGTCTGAGGATGACAAGAAAGAATTGTCATTGGCACCAGTTGCAGCACGTTTAGGAGAATTACTTGGTCAAGATGTTAAGTTTGTACCACAGACACGTGGCGCAGAACTTGAATCTGCTATTGCTGCTTTGCAAGATGGTGAAGTATTAATGGTTGAAAACACACGTTTTGAAGACGTTGTTGATGGTCAAGAAGTTAAGAACGAATCGAAGAATAACCCAGAGTTGGGTAAGTACTGGGCATCATTGGGTGATGATTTGTTCATTAATGATGCGTTTGGGACAGCACATCGTGCACATGCATCAAACGTTGGTATTTCAGCTAATGTTTCGCAAGCAGCAGCCGGCTTTTTGATGGAAAAAGAAATCAAGTTCTTGGGTGACGCGGTAGCTAATCCAGTCCGTCCTTTCGTTGCCATCATTGGTGGGGCTAAGGTTTCTGATAAAATTGAGATTGTTAAGTCATTGTTAAACAAGGCTGACAAGGTTATCGTTGGTGGTGGTATGGCGTACACGTTTGATGCTGCTAAGGGTGATAAAATTGGTAATTCTTTGTTTGAAGCCGATAAGGTTGAGTTGGCTAAAGAATTAATGGCTGAAGCTGGTGATAAGTTGGTTTTGCCGGTTGATTCAATTGCGGCCGATGCATTTTCAAACGATGCTAAGACGGAAATTGTGGATGCTAAAGCTGGTATTCCTGATGGTTATATGGGCCTTGATATTGGCCCTAAGTCAATCAAGTTGTTGCAAGACACTTTGGCTGATGCTAAGACGGTTGTTTGGAACGGCCCTATGGGTGTGTTTGAAATGTCTAACTTTGCCAAGGGTACTTTAGCTATTGGTGAAGAATTAGTTAAAGTAACTGAAAATGGTGGCACAACAATCGTTGGTGGTGGTGATTCAACTGCTGCCGTACAACAATTGGGTGTTGCTGACAAACTCACACACATTTCAACTGGTGGTGGTGCTTCACTTGAGTACCTTGAAGGTAAGGAATTACCTGGCATTGCTGCTATTTCTGAAAAGTAATATGCTTAAACAGTCTCGAAAGAGGCTGTTTTTTTGTTGTCATGACCTGAAAATGTATTTTTAACAATAAATATGAGCATATATTCATATAACTGGTAAAACAGACAGTATGTCCTGTATAATGAATGCTAAGCAACAAAATGAGTCGCTAAAGGAGAGCACTATGATTCATGTTTATAATACATTGACACGCGAAAAAGAACTATTTAAACCGATTACACCGGGTAAAATCAACATGTATGTCTGTGGACCAACAGTTTATAATTATATTCATATTGGAAATGCACGATCATCAATTGCGTTTGATGTTGTCCGTCGTTACTTTGAGTACCGTGGGTATGATGTTAATTATGTCTCAAATTTTACGGATGTTGACGATAAAATTATCAAACGTGCTCGTGAACAGGGTGTTGATGAGATGACAATAGCGAACCGATATGCTGATGCGTTCCACCAAGATACATTGCCGCTGAATATTAAACCAGCAACAGTACGTTCTCGTGCAACGGATGTTATTCCTGATATTATTGTGTTTGTTGGGGATTTAATTAAAAAAGGCTATGCATACGAATCTGAAGGCGATGTATACTTTCGTGCCAAACGTTTTAAGGGTTATGGTATTTTAGCACATCAAGATTTAGCTGAAATGGAGGCTAACGCTGCTGGCCGTTTGGATGATATTGAACTAACGCGTAAAGAAGATCCGATTGATTTTGCTGTATGGAAATCAAGTCATGCAGAAGATGAAATTTCGTGGCAGTCGCCATGGGGTAAAGGCCGTCCTGGGTGGCACATTGAGTGCTCTGTCATGGCACAAAAATATTTGGCTGATACGATTGATATTCACGGTGGCGGTATTGATTTGGCATTTCCGCATCATACCAATGAAATTGCACAATCAGAGGCCCGAACAGGTCAAACTTTTGTTAATTATTGGATGCATAATGGGTTTGTTAACGTCAACGATGAAAAAATGTCTAAATCATTGGGTAACTTTACGACTGTACATGATATGTTAGCAAACTATGATGATCCCATGGCAATTCGCTATCTTTTAGCCACGACACAATATCGTCGACCAATTAATTATTCAAATGATACATTGGAGCAGGCCCGCGTGGCACTAGATCGTATTCGAACAGCATACCGCAACTTATCGTTTCGTTTAGAGACAGCTGTTGTTGGTCAAGATCAAGCAATTGAGAACATGATTGAAAATCAAATCAGTAATTTTGAGTCTGCAATGGATGATGATTTCAATACCCCTAACGCTTTAGCGTCAGTTTTCGAACTCGTAACAACTGCAAATACGTTGGCTGAAAGTCGACAAGTATCACTTGAGACGGTTCAGCATTTGCTAGACACAATAGCGAAATTAATGTCTGTGTTTGGAATCGAAGATTTGTCTGTGCAATCTGATTTAACAAAAGAACAATCTGAATTATTAAAGTCACGTACGTTAGCACGTGACACACATGATTTTGAGGCATCGGATCGTTTACGACAAGCGCTACGTCAATTAGGGATTGTTGTTGAGGATACACCACAAGGTCAACGTTGGCACAAGGCTTAAAAGGACTCGCGTAGCGAGTCCTTTTTTAAACCTTAAGGAAAGGTAAAGGAAAAACCAGGAAAGCGAATAAGAGAAAAGGGGGAAGAAAAAAAGGGGGATAAAAAGCGAACGAAAGGAAAAGA
>NZ_JAFBEK010000012.1 GCF_016908715.1 Leuconostoc rapi
ATCAATGCGAGACCAATGAAAACACTCAACTGGCAATCACCACGAAAGGTTTTTCAGCAGTTTGCAGTGTTCGGTTAATTCTTGCAATCTACCATAAATAAATCATAATTTCTCCTTTGAAAACAAAAAACTTCAAAAATAGTTAGCTCCCCGACTAACAATTCTTGAAGTTTTCACTCAACCGATTGATATTTAACTTTATTCATTTTAACATCATTACTCTGTTTCAATCAAATTTTCGTGTTGGTCTGTTATGATATGGATATATAATTATAACTGGAGTGTATAAATGTCATGCTAAACGTGATTAAACGAACACTAATTGATAAAACGTTCCTCGTGACGCTCATTTTAGCCATCATTGCCTTATTAGTGGGTCATGTCAAAACAACAGATGTCAACTTTCAAACGGTTTATTCCCTGGCTGCCTTACTAATCACGGTATCAATTTACCAAGAATTAGGTATTTTAAAACATATTGCCCACTATATTGTTTCCAAATGCAGTTCTTCTCGTACAGTTTTCCTAGTACTCATGCTATGCGCCTTTATCGGGTCGATGCTATTAACCAATGACGTCGCAATTTTAACACTCGTTCCTATATTTTTTAACATCAAAAAATATATGCATTTACCAAGTATGACTACCATTAGTTTATTGACAATCTTTGCTAATCTCGGTAGCTCTGTCACGCCTTTTGGTAATCCACAAAATATTTATATGGTTACCTTTTACAAGCTCAGTGTTTCTCAATTTCTAAGTATGTCTCTCCTGATTGGCGCTATCGCTCTTAGTATATTATTCTTCAGCACGTTATTTATACGTTCTGAAAAAATAAATATTAGTTTTGACAATGATCAAACAATTGATCCAAAAAAATTGGTGATATTAATAATTCTAAGCATCATTGTCATACTAGGTGTTTTATCTATCATTCCCATAAATATTGCATTGCTAATCAGCATACTAGCATGTCTGTTTTTAAGCAAGGAATCATTTCTACATATTGATTACGCTGTTATACTGACATTCGTTAATTTTTTTATAGTCGTTGGTGCAATTAGCAGAGTTGCTTTTGTTCAAAATTTAATGACGATCAGCACTCAAAATCCAATCGCAACATTTATATCAGCAAGTATTACAAGCCAATTGATCAGCAATGTTCCGGCAGCGGTATTATTATCTCAATTTACTAATCATGTTTATGCCCTATTTTTAGGTGTCTCAGTCGGTGGTCTTGGCACATTAATCGCTTCATTAGCTAATCTACTTGCCTTAAGACAATATTCAGCATATTCTCGAAATCATACTAATTTTAAATTCTTTATCACTTTCACACTTCTAAATGTTTTATTTCTGATTATTTTTGTAGTCATTGGCGTATTATTAATATATGCGGCATAGATAATGTGAATTAACTGTAAATTCAAAAATAAAATACTGATAAAATGCCTACGTGCCAAGCGTTTCACGTTAAAAAGTCCAGAAAGAAGTTGACATATGACGACTATTGGTTATGTATATGCACTCGAAAACAAATCATTTCCTGGCTATATCAAAATCGGGCAAACAGCTCATTTAAGCCAAAGATTAAAGCAATTTAACGATACCGGCATTCCGGATAGCAAGCCCACTCTGTTGCTATTTGCACTCAAAATAACTAATTTCAAAAGAGCCGAAAGATTATTGCATATTGCGCTCGCAGATAAACGGGATAGCCTTTCAAAAGAATACTTTAAAGCGAGTTATAATCAGGTTAAAAGTGCTTTTGACTTACTCTTATTTAATGATCCCAATGCTGAGTTTGTTAAACCAAATGCCTACAATGCTAAAGTTACCGGAATCGATCAACCAAATGTCATAAGAAAAATAGGGCAACGTCCAAATCGTAATTTTCATTACCTATCGATTCCAATTGGTGCCAAGTTACAGTTTAAAGACGATCCTAAAATAGAAGTTACTGTACTCGACGGTAAAAATCAGGTTCTTTGCCGCTGTGGAAACCTACATACACTCTCACGCGCTGCTATTTGCTGTTACGATTATCGTCACAATCTCTCAGGAGAGCAGTCTGGGCGAGATAGAAATGGCTTTGCTTGGTTCTCTTACCATCACATCTTATTAAAAGATGTCAAGCCCGTAGTCAACGCTGAACTGTAAGCTATTGTGCGTTTACAATATAAATTTTTTACAACAAAAAGGCGCTACATCAAGGTTTTTGAAACCTGATGCAACGCCATGACATGCTGAGTGGAGAAGAAGGGATTCGAACCCTCGCACGCTTTAACACGTCTACACCCTTAGCAAGGGCGCCTCTTCAGCCGCTTGAGTACTTCTCCATAACAGATACTACTATACCAGATATACTGGATTGTAGCAAGCATCTTTATTAATTCATATCATTTTTTAGTACTTCTGCAAATGCGTCATGATAAATATCAAACTTTTTCTCACCAACACCAGAAATAGCTAAAAACTCTTCGGCCGTTTTAGGTCGTAAAATTGCCATATTCATTAAGGTTTTATCCGAGAAAATCAAAAACGGCGCAATGCCCGCTTCACGTGCCAACTCTAAACGCTTAGCTTTCAATGTAGCAAACAATCGATTGTCACTATCAGACAATTTAAGTCCCTTAGCTGCTGATGTGACTTTTTGTTGTGCAATCACGCGTCGATTTAGTCGCTTTTCCACAACGAGCTGACCTTTTAAAACACGTGCGCCCATTTCGGTGACTTTTAAGACAGGAAACTCACCACCCTCAATTCTTAGATAGCCATCAGCCGTTAAGTAGTCAATAAAACTGCTTAGGTCTTTAATCGTTCTGTCTTTCATCAAGCCATATGTGGGTAACTTCATCAAATAGTCATACTTCTTCACAGCGGCATCTTGTGAGCCTTTTAAAACTTTAGCAACCATCGCTTTTCCAAAGCTTTGGTTCATGCGTACAACATTGGCCAACACACGCTGAGAATCGATTGTGACATCAACCATTTCGCGTGAATCTAAACAATTAGAACACTGACCACAATCATGATCAATCATTTCCCCAAAATAACCTAATAAATATCTTGGTAAACACGTTTGTGTGTTAGCAAATGCATTCATTTCACGAATTTTGTTATATTCATTTTGCTTATGCGCTTCTGTCCCTTCTGATTTTTGGACAAAAAATTCTTGTAAATGAATATCTTGTGGTGCATATAATAATATCGCCTCAGATGGTAACCCGTCACGCCCAGCACGACCAATTTCTTGATAATAGGCTTCAATATTTCCCGGTACTGAGTAGTGAATAACAAAGCGTACGTTTGGCTTGTTAATACCCATGCCAAACGCATTGGTTGCAACAATCACTTGTACTTCATCAAACAAAAAAGCCTCTTGCATCGCTTGACGTTCACGCTCTGGTAAACCAGCATGGTAGTGCCCCGCCTTGATGCCTTTTTTATTTAAAAAATCGTACAATTCATCTACTTGCTTGCGCGTAGCAGCATAAATAATGCCACTGTGTTCTTTATTTTCACGTAAATAATCTTGTACATATTGCCTTTTATCAACGTTACGTGCAATTTTTAACGCCAAATTATCACGAGCAAAGCCTGTTAAAATCGTATTTTCATCCGGTACTTCTAACAATTGTTGTAGATTCTGACGAACACGATCTGTAGCGGTTGCTGTCAAACCCAAAACCGCTGGATGACCAGGAATTTCAGCCAATAACGGTAAAATATTAAGGTAACTTGGTCGAAAATCATGGCCCCATTGTGACATGACATGCGCCTCATCAATGGCTATTAATTCGATTGGTAGTTGCTGAATAAAACTAAAAAAACTTGGAATTTCTAGCCTTTCAGGTGATACATAAAGCATTTTATAAACACCTTGACGTAAGTCAGACATGCGTTGTGCTTGGACTTGACCACTCAACGTTGAATTTAAAAAGGTTGCTGCAATTCCCATCGCATCTAAGCCATCAACTTGATCCTTCATCAACGATATTAATGGCGAAATCACCAACGTGATGCCTTGAAACATCAATGCTGGTAATTGATATGTAATCGATTTCCCACCACCAGTGGGCATAATGGCTAATGCATGTTTATGCGCCAATACTTTTTCAATAATATCTAATTGTCCTGTACGAAAATCATCGTACCCAAATACTTCTTTTAAAATTTCACGCGGTTTTTGCATAATTCTATTATAAGCTATTGACCAATTGTTGTGTACTGAAAACAAATTGTAGCGTCAATTTTTAATTTTTTTCATCCCAAAATAAATCATTTAATGTCCAAGTTAATAGCGGGATTGTACTTTGCCATTAGTAGACTTTTTCCCACGACAAACGACATCATACATATAACTAAAAATATTATTCCAGCTGGTCTTAAAATGTGTAGTTGACTTCTCATTCTAGTTTGATACAATAAAAAGAGAAGTCAACTACACATTAAGAAGGTGATTGTTTTGGAAGTTGTTAATCATGTTCAATATTATCGTAAGCAAGCTGGACTAACACAAGAAAATCTAGCTCAGCTAGTAAACGTTTCTCGAAAAACGATTAATTCTCTGGAGCGCGGTAATTATACGCCATCATTGTTATTGGCTTTACAAATATCAAAGGTACTTCATCTAGAAATTAATGATATTTTCAGCATTGAGGAATAAAAAGGAATGTTAAGTCATGAAAAAAATAATTTTTGAACAAGTATCTAATATGATTCTTGCAATACTATTAGCTTGTGCAGCCGCATCAACGATTGCAGGTTCTAACATCAATACAGATTCATCTGATTATCTTGTCGATATTCATTTTGATAAATTATGGTTAGTTTTCATATTGGCTGCTTTTATTTTTACTGTTTTACGCTACGGGTACAGCAAATATCTCGGCAAACATGATGGCTATGACGCCAAAAACGCAGAATTTAGCTACCAAGACGAACGTGAAAAACTTATTTCACAACATGCGACCAAGATAACTTATCAATTCATGACTAATATTCTAGCTGCATCTATAATTGTTCTTGTGTTCTGCAACGCACTGACAAATTCTATTTTCGTACTTCGTCTCATACCAGTCATTTTAATCGCCATATGCCTAATTTTGATGTTTTTTGTTTACTTAGTTGCTTGGATTGTTTATGATCATAAGCTTTAAATATTGGAAATATTATTGCATTGAAAAGCGCTGTTCCTTAAAAAGAGACAACGCTTTTTTGCTATAACAGAGCATATCTATTTAAGTATCATCCTTTTAACAGCCCCACCCGCACCAACTAAACCAACAATCGTACTTAAAAAAACAACCAACAAAAATACAACAATTTGAACATGATCAAAACTAATCAATGACTTAGCATGCAGTCCGATCACGATTTGATTGTACGGATAAAAGTCACCTACCGTGCTATTAATAATTGAGATAATCAAACCAAAAATGATGATACCAAAGTTAACTAATAAACTAGCCGTGAAATTTTTAACTTTCAATGCAATCCAAAGCTGAATCGCAATCACACCCAAACTACCAAACCACCCTAGAATGGCCCAACTCACAAATTGACTCATGCTAACAGATCCTGGTAAATGTAATAAATAACCCATGATCACAAATATTAGGAAACCAACAACCTGATTAATTAAGCTTATAAAAGCAACATACAACCATTTTGCCATGACAAGATGTGTTACTTTCATTGGCGATACGATCATTCTAAATAAATTATTGTTATCTAATTCATTTTTAATATTATTTGCGACAATAATACCCAAAAACATAGGAATAAATATTTGAGAAGCAAATAAGTTACTCTCTCCCCACAATGCTAACCACTGCGTATGACTCTGAATAAAAACTTGTTTATTAGCAGTATATAAAAATGTTCCCAAAAGCAAACCTAGAAATGAACCAACCAGCAGAATCGCCATGCTCATAGATCTTTTATTCTTTAAATGTTCGGTATACATCAAACTCATTACATTTTGCACAATATCATACCTCCAATGTCTTATTTGTATACCATTCTGTGAAAAGAACTACGACTAAACCAACAAAAAACACGATAAACAAATTGATTAATATAGATGGATTGACTACAATTGTTTTTGCTTGCAGCATCAAAGGATTTAATAATGACACATACAACATAGGTATAAAACGCATCGTAGTTTGCGGCAACATACCAGAGGTCATCATTGCAATAAAACTGCCTGCTAGTCCTAATAATATACCCACCACTTGACGCTCAACGATAAATGATACCGACATTTGAAACGCTAGTGTACCGACTAAACCCGTTAACAAACAAACCATGGTTATGATAAAAAGGTGCCCTGTAAAAACAATATGCATATTTTGACTAACGTATTTTACTGTCATCACCTGTATTAGCCAGTACATCAGAACGATTAAGCTACCAAAGCATAATTTCGCTGTATATAGTTGTCGATGATTTTGGTTATTAACACGCAAAACACTTGGCATGTCATTATCAAAATCAATTGCCACAATACGCGATGCTAATATACTGATAAATAATGGCGCAAAGAAACCATTGACCGTCATTAACATTAATAACAAATAATTTTGATCCAAAATAAATGTTTTATGAGGTAAAGATTGTGTTCGAATCATGCTAACATAAAACCAAAACACCTCAACAATCATAATCAAAATCAGTCCAAGCCAAAATGGACGCCGTCTATTTTTAGCCACTTCAATAAAAATATTTTTTATCATTGCGCACCTTCCGTCATCGTTAGAAACATATCTTCTAATGAATTTTTGACAACATGCAACTCGTGGACACCAATATCATGCGTTACCAACAATTGATTTATTTGAATAATCGTCGCACGGTCAATATTGTTTAGTTCAAAACCATCTTCATTTTGTTTATTAATCAAGTATTGATGTTGTTCTAACAAACGAACCGCTGCGCTATTATTGTCCGTCTTAATCACTAATCGACTGGTTTTCTCCAGTTCTGCTAAACTACCTTCATATTTTATCTGCCCATTATTGATAATCGCAACCCGATTAGCTATTTTCTCAATTTCAGACAAAATATGACTAGAAATTAAAACTGTTGTCCCATATTTTTCAGGGAGTAATGCGATTAATTCTCGAATCTCTCTTACCCCTTTAGGGTCTAAACCATTTGTAGGTTCATCTAAAATAATTAATTTCGGGAATTTCAACAAGGCTAATGCTATACCTAGGCGCTGTTTCATACCCAGAGAATAATTTTTAACCAATTTCTTTTTGGGGACATTCTGCAAATCAACAATTGTTAAAACCTTTTCAATGTTATCCTGAGGGACATCTGCTAAACATTGTAAGATCTTCAAATTTTCAATCGCAGTCAAATTAGGATAAAACGATGGGGCTTCAATCAAAGAACCAATATCGGATAAATAGGCGTTTGTTTCTGCTATATTATATTGATCGAATAACTTGATGGTGCCACTATCAAGTTTAATTAACTTTAAAATAGCTTTCATCGTTGTAGACTTCCCAGCGCCATTTTTACCTAATAAACCATAAATATCGCCTTCGTGCACAGTCAAAGACACGTCTTTCAGTATACGATTACCTTGAAAACTTTTGGATAAATTGTTCACCTCTAATATATTATTAGTCATTGGTTTCTCCTATAATAGTTTTTGTAGCTAAATCAACACCACCTATTCTGATAGCATAAACTGTATTTGAGCTATTGTAAAAATGATCGAACAAGCGATATTGACGTCTGAACATCATATTTTCCGTGCTCAAATGCTGTATAGTTGTAATTAATAACAAAATACAAGGATTAAGGCCATATGTTGATATTTTTATTCGAATCAGTCCTTTTATTAGGAACGGCGATTAACTGTGGGTATACGATAACCCAACACCCAGAATCATTTACTTTAAAAAATTTAATTAGTTACTTCACCGTAAGCGCAATCACGATATTTTGTTTCAATCAAAATAACCCGCTCTTTTGGCTGTTAACGCCATTGTTCATAGTCTCGTTAACCCTGCTAATTATTTTGGATGCACGCCCTGCTATTTTAAATTTACTATTAGGTTTTATCGTAACCTCTGGTTTATACTTAATATTTGTCGTTTTTCTCACTAGTTTAAATGAACACCTGCTCAATAATCTGATAACATATATCATTTTTTTTACTGCTCTCAATGTCTGCGCGATAACATTAAGATGGCTACTGTCTAAGAGCACTGTCCAACATGATCAGGAACAATTTTGGCACCAAAATATGAATAAAGCGCTCATATTCATTATTGGCAGCTTAACGATTTTCTGTATTTTCAGTGGTGATCTCAAGAAGTTAATCACCGCTTGGCCACTGACAATCTTACAATCAGTCATCATACTCATTCTTGCCATCGTAATGATGAGTGTTGCTTTTCTTTTTTTGCAACACGAACGTCAAATCCAGTTATTAAAGGAAACAAGCGTTAAACAGCAAGCCCACGATCTACAATCATACTTGAACACACTGAAAGCTAGTCGACATGAATACAATGCTCATCTCAATACGATTCATCAATTGTTGAAGAGTAGTCAGATACGGCAATTAAATGACTACATGGACGACTTAATCAAGGACAACGATTACCTTTCAAATGTCGCTGGACTCAAGTTTCCAGAAATTAGCGCGTTGTTATATCGATATGAATTACTAGCTAAAAAAAAGCAAATAGCTTTCACCATCTACTTTGATAATAATTTATCTAAACTACCAATGTCACTATATGATTTAAATAAATTACTAGGTAACTTAATTACTAACGCATTTGAGGCCAGTGAAGCATATTCAGCCAAAAAGCCACAAGTAGAACTATCTTTTTCGCAATCTCAGCAACATGTTAATATTTTAATTAAAAATTCTGGAAAAATAAAACATGCGATCAAAACAAATATGGTAAAACCAGGTATTAGTTCGAAATCTAAAAACGCAGATCAACATGGGTTCGGTCTGTATATTATCACACAAATTGTTGATAAATATTTTGGCGAGTTAGTCATTACAGAAACAAGTAATAACTATGTTGAGATTGCTATTTCGATACCATTATCATAATTAAGGAGAGAACAATGCCACATAAAATAAATACAATCATTTTAGATGACGAACCCTCAGCAATTGAAAATTTAGAATCAATGTTAGCATTTTATGACTACATCAATGTCGTACAAACGTCGTCTTCATTCAACGATCTTTGGCATTACTTGCAATCACATGCTGATCAAGTAGATTTGTTATTTTTAGACATTCTACTCCATAATGAAAATGGTTTAGACATTGCAAAAATGATTAATGAAATCTACCCCAACATTAAAATTATATTCTCCACCTCTGAAGCCTCTTATGCGCTTGATGCCTATGAAACTTCGCCTATTGACTATATTACCAAACCAATCAACGCTGTCAGATTACAAAAAGCACTAACAAAAATACGACAGACAAATAGACATCATATTCTGAAAAATAACGATGTTAAAATTGGTATTAAAAATAAAAATATGATAGAAATGGTTAATATTGATAGTATCAAATTAATCAAGAAAGAATTACGTCACGTTAAATTACTTTTAACTGATGATTCAAAACTAACAACGACAGAGACAATCAATGCCTTGTTTCTTAAATTAAAACCTTATGGTTTTGTTATGGTGACACGTTCGATCATTATTCCTATCCATGATATTACTGCTATTGATTACAATCCATCAACACAACGTTACAGCATCCAACTGCGTTCACAATTACAATTACCACCTATTTCGCAAGCAAAAATCAAAGATATAAAGTCTGATTTAGCTGCTTTTGATTGGATTATTTAATACCGCTTACTTCGTGTAACATTGACTTGGGTCAAACAATTCTTTTGAAATAGCTTTAAAAACACCCAAAAAGCCAACTCTTTATTTCAAAAGAATTGGCTTTTTATTTGTTACTATAATTTAATGGGTTTTCACTCATGAGATTCATTTGAATCTTTTGTTGTCTTCTTAAAATGCAATTTTTCAGTCACATGAGATGACACTTTGGATGTGGCATCGATCGCATTGTGAATTTGTTCTTGTGTTTTATGTTTTCTATTTAACTTATTTATCTCAAGATCTTTAGCTAGTTTTTGACTCTGAGCCACTGTCTCTTCATCAATATAATAAACTTTTACGAATGTTTTAGGGTCAACAGAAGTATTACCTCTGGGTTGTATTTTAACAACACTGTTGGGTACACGATTAGCATATTTTATGTCTGCTACTACTTTAACCAATGAATGATTAAAACCATATTGTTTCATAGTAGCTGTCGCTTCATCTACATTAAGTAATTTAACATCTGGAATTTTAACATAATTTTTTCTTTTTTCCAACTGATCACTAACAACTTTTGTGCCTTGTTCTAACAAATCCGGGGCTAAAGCTCCGACAGTCATTTTCCCTATTGTACCAAATAGCTTTGCTTTACCCATTTTTGTATTCTCCTAAAATTATAATGACAATAGTTGCGTTGATTACATTATACATTATTATTCAAACTTACAATGGATCAGCATGAAATACCATATAGAACATTTTATCAAAACAGCAAATTTATTTACTGTCTTTTTGGAACATTTAATTTTAAATCATAATACTCATCACTGTACCTGAACTGTTCTGCATCATACTTTCATTTTGAATAGTTCACCAATAAATTAAAATCTGGCAATACTCGTTCAAATAACGAGGTTGTCGCGTAAAAAACATACTTTCCTTGCTTTTCACTTGCCACCAATCCTGCCTCTTTCAAAAGTCTGAGCTGCTTAGAAACATTAGATTGGGTATACGATAGTAGTTGCGCAAGTCCTTGGGTCGTGTTTTTTTCCTCATGCAGGTGAGACACAAGTTCGATTCTTGCAGGGTCACTTAACGCAAAAAAAGCTTTGCTCAGTTGGTCAATATCTAATCTTTTATGCCGATTACTGAGACAATCATAGGTAATAAAAATACCCTTAGAAAACGTTTCCGCAAATAAATGTGGATAGATAAAATAACTTGGTACAAACAGTAAAGCATCGGCGTTTTTTAACTGAATAGTAGCATCAAAAGGCTTTAAAATTATCAGTTTATTGTCCTTAAATTGCATACGTTCAATTTGAAGTTGATTCAAAAAACCTTTAAATCCTACATGATGCATGATTTGACTAGCACTTTCAATTTCTTCTAAAAGTATGTGTTCAATATTTTTTTCATACCAATAATCATCAAAAATTAGCGTTCTATATTGACTTATAAAATTGAAAAAACGTTTATACACAATTTCTGAATCCTTTAAAATATCTGAAATAATATTTTCATTATGACTCAGCTTAAAATCTCCCCATTCTAAGCCTTTAGCTAATTCTGGAATGAAACTATTCTCTCTATTCTTAGTCAACACAGTCAAAAGGTTAACCATTTCATCATCTGTCACTGCATTGAGTTTATCCCTTAATAGTACAATTTCGTTATCTAAGTTAGTGACAAATGTTTCACTGCTCGGTAAAAACAAAGTTGGCGTTCCTAATTCATAGATTAAACGAAAATAGTGTAAATCATTATATAATTCTGATGTCATTTTATGTTGCGTCTCCACAATCCATTTCATATGAAGACCGTGATGCCTAGGATTAAGTAGAATGTGAAGAGAACGAAAAAGTTCGTTGAGCGGAGAAAAAACAAACTGAACTCTTTGCGTCAGCGTTTCTTCTGTCTGGGTAGAAAAATTTTCAAAATTTATTTCAATGGCCATGTAAACACCTTCTTTGATTGAATGATATGGAAATCGTTACTTATATTGTAGCATTACTTTGTGAAAAAGCGCATGATGAAATCAGTAAAAATAAATTTTGGAGGCTGATTTTATGATTCTAGGTATCAAAAATTGCTATAAACAGGTGCAAATTGTATGAAGATAAATAATAAATCAAAAATTGAGAATCTCATCATTATGGTTGCTTGTATTGGTATGTTTCTTTCAACTCTTGATACCGGCATCATGAATATTGCGCTACCATTTCTCACACATCACTTTGAGACGACAAATTCTATCGCAACCATCAGCATTTCAGGCTACACAATGACGCTTGCAGCTGTCATCATGTTTTTTGGTGTACTGAGTGATAAAATTGGGAAACTTAAAGTGTCTCTGTACGGTTTTATTATTTTTGGATTAAGTTCCTTGTTGGCAGGATTTTCAGTAAATATTGACATGTTGATCATTTTTAGGATTTTTCAAGGAATCGGAGCAGCAGGACTACAAGCTACCTCTATTGCTCTGATTACAACTTTTGTAAATAAAGAACGGCTACATACAGCGATTGGTATATTAGGTATCGCAATAGGACTTGGCCCAGTCCTAGGACCAACAATAGGTGGACTTTTTTTGTCTCTTGGCGATTGGCGCTGGATATTTTGGATGAATGTTCCGATTGTTTTGATTTCTTTGTTAACAAATATTTTTTTAGTTAAAAATGTAGAAGAGAATCTAATAGCACAACACAAAATTGATCGTATTGGTGTGATGTTAAGTGCAATAGTTATTATTTGTTTACTTTCTGGTTTATCCTTTGTGCAAAGCAATGGCACTTTAGCTGGATTACTCATACTCACGGCTATTTTTCTCACGTGGATTCTATTTAAAATAGAAAACCATCAAACAAATCCATTATTTAGCCTGAAATTATACAAAAAGAGTCAACACTTAGGGCTGTTTCTACTCGAAACAATGTCTTTCGGCTTTGCATCAGCACTAATTTTTCTTTTTCCACCTTTTCTACTCGAAAAACATTTGGGAGTAAGTGCAGGTTTAGCTGGCCTTTTTGTACTTGGAACACCTGTTGGACTCGTTATTTTCTCGAGAATTAGTAGTAAGTTGAACAAAGAAAATAAAAGTAGAAAATTTGTTAGTATTGGTTTTATTATGATGACACTTTCATTTATTTTATTGTTTGCATGTCATACTCTGCTGACACCAGTCCTAGTAACAATCTTCCTTTTCATTTACGGTATTGGTGGTGGCCTTTTTCAACCCGCAAATATTGGACTCATTTCCAGTTCTGTGCCAACCACAATTCAAGGAGAAATAGGGTCACTTCAAAGAATGGTACAAAACATTGGTATTTCTACTGGTGTTACCATTGGTGGTGTAATCTTATCATTACATAATTCTTTATTGCAAAATATAAATATCGGATGGCTTTTAGGTGCAATAGTTCTTGTCGTAATAATTATAATTGATTGTTTTTCTAGCGATCATAATTGATCTACACTCCGAAATACGAGACGAAATAGAAACACTTTGCCCTTTATTTTCGCGCGGTTTAATTAAAATAAAAATTGATTCAGCCTTAATAGCTGAGTCAATTTTTGTTTATAATTTACTGTTCTTTTTGCTTCAACCCAACACCCGTCATAGCTGACAACACTGACATGACTGGTGACAATAGGGCAAATAATGTAAATGGTGCAAATTCAATCACTGGCACGCCTAATGTTTGTGCAGCAAAGCCACCTGCCACACCCCATGGTACCAAATAATTCATGACTGTTCCTGAATCTTCAATTGTTCGACCGAGCGCTAGTGCTGATAACTTAACTTTTTTAAAGCTTTCTTTAAACAATTGCCCTGGTAAAATTGTTGCTAAATATTGTTCGCCAACTAGGAAGTTAGCGCCAATTCCGGTCAATAATGTTGCCAATATAATTGAACGTTGTGTCTGTAAATGGCCAACAATGGGTGCCATGACACGATTTAAAATACCCAATCCGCTCAACAACCCACCCAAAGCAAGTGCCAGCATAATCATCATAATCGTTTCCATCATGGCAGACATCCCCCCACGATTAAGTAACGACATCAACGTTGCATTAGTACTTGTTGTATGAAAACCGTTCACTAATAAGTCAGCCCAAGCCTTCAAGTTATGCTGTGTTAAAAACATGACACTTGATACTAGAACGTTGATCATCAGAGCAGGAATAGCAGGCAATTTAAACCATGCCGTTGCAACCAACAACACAAGTGGTACAATTGCCCACCATGTCGGTTGTAGCAAAGGTAGCAACGCCGTAATCTTACGCGTAGCATCTGCGTTAGTTTGATGACCTAAACTCATGACAATCGTCACAATAAATGTTAAACTCCAAGCTGGCACAGTCGTCCACATCAGATTTTTGATATGTGCAAATAAATCAGTTTCGGAAATAGCGCTGGCTAAATTCGTTGAATCTGATAATGGCGAATTCTTATCACCAAAAATTGCCCCTGACAAAACAATACCGGCAACTAAAGCTGGATTAATGCCCATTAATGTTCCAACGCCCATTAGTGCGACCCCAACTGTCGATAAGGTCGTAAATGCACTACCGATAAATGTGCCAATAATTGATGTTGTAATGAAAGCCGTTGGCAAGAAAAAAGCCGGTGTTAAGACTTTAAAGCCAACCCAAATCATTGTTGGAATCACACCAATGGCTAACCATAAGGCAATGAGTGCACCAATTAATAAGAATAAAAATAATGGCGTCAATCCTGATTCAACACCTTTAATAAGCGCTGTTTGGCTATCTTTCCAAGAAATGCCCCTAAAGCGCGCAACGACCATAATCATACCAATGACAAGCAAGATCGGCGCAATGGGTGCCAGCCCAAAACCAATGACACCGATTGCCAAAATTATAACTGTCGCGACAACTAGTGCCACTGAAGTTCCTGTGTTTAACTTATTATCCATACCACTTCTCCTGTCAATTTCTATATTGTGACAATAAAAAAGTCCCCGCTGTCACATTGACAGAAGGGACGAATTGACATTTAAAAATCCGTGGTACCACCCAGCTTACGCGCTAAAAAGCGCATCACTTTAGCATTTGATAACATGGTGCTGCCATGCTTAAATCGATAGCTGTATTTCGAATATCAACACCTGTGCAGTTTTCACCAACCACTGCTTCTCTTAACGCCGAATGCCTATTCTACTAAATAATTGCTAATTTCAAGTAACATTAGTTTACTATGAGACTGAATTCTTGTCAACACGATTTATCATTGTTAATGACAAAACACCAGTAATGAGTATCATGACAATAAACACTGAAAAAAATAATGTTTTCATCCAACCATGGTCCATCATAATACCAGAATAAATAGGCCCGATCACGCGTCCTGAACTGATCATCATTGAGACAAAGCCTTGCGCCTGTCCCGCAACTGCCTTGGGGGTGATTTGGGCAACCCATGCCGGTACTTGTGGACTTTGCAACATTTCACCAATCGTTAATAGTTCAAAAACAAGCACAATTTGCCAAAATTCATTAACAAAAATCAAAAAGAAAAAACTCAACGCAAAAATAACGCTGCCTAAAATAACAGACACATGATACGGATGTTTATTGGCCCAATTCGAAACAAATTTTTGCAACACTATAATGGTTATCCCATTAATCATCCATAAATCAGCATAATTGCGCGTTGGCATCCCCAAGGTCTTCATATGCGGTGCCATGACTGTCTCCCAAAGCATATAAGATAAATATGTGATAAATAACAACGCCCCGATAGCTATTAGAATGGGTGTTAATCGGAATTGTTGTTGTGGCCTGCGCGACACATCAGCACTCTGAATGCGTTGGTTATCCGGTGGCAACGTGTTGTCAACAGTATCAATCGGTACATTAAACTTTGTCACAATAATCGTCAGTAATCCTAAATAGATGACAGTCGAAACGATCATCAATAAACTGAAACCATAATCAAATAAATAACCAACAGCCAGTGTCCCTAACACCACCCCAATATTTAAGAAAATGTACATATTATTAAATATGACACGTGTCTTTTGCCCAGGCAGTGTGGTCGCAAAGGAATTAACCAGTGTCTGCTCAACACCCATACCAAAATTTGCTAACCATACCAAGCCAGCAAAAACTGGCCAATCGTTCCAAAATACCAAGCTAGTAACCGCTGTTAAAATAATAATACCTGTTAATACCATTGCTTGGTAAGGTTGCCAATGATCAAACAATTTGCCACCAATATAGGAGCCAAACATACTTAACGCTGCACCAATCATCAAGACAATACCAGCTGTTGTAAAACTTTGGTGTAAAACCCCAGTCATATACAGTGTCATAACAGGCCAAATCATGGAGTTCCCAGTACTAGACAATAGCGTACCTAAAAGTAACCATTTTTCGCTCAATGGCTGTGGTTTATTTATTAAATCACTGTGCATAACTCCTCCAACATACACGACTATTATCGCATGGTTTATACTAAAAAATACAGTCATCCATGTGATGACATCAAAAAAAGAGTTTATCGTTTAATCATTTTTTTAGATTGCCCCACAACGGCTTTTAACAAACGATAAACGGGTCTTCCGAAGACCGCAGAATTCAAAACATACTGATGACGCACCTTCGTTGTTTTTAATCCACCAGCTTTTAATAATTCAGCGACTTCAGACGGTTTTAGTGCCTCATCGATTTGGTAACGCCAATTGTTTGTTTTAAGATCTATATGAATGACATAGTAATTTTTAGATGATGCTTTGATTGGTGCATGGGCAATAAGTGACTGACCAGCATACTGCCCAACATCTAATTGTCGTAATATTTTTTGTTGTTTGGGGGTGAAATTATTTATTAACATGTTTTTTCCTTATTAAACGATTAATATGTTTGTGAAAACGCATACTTTCAACTTAATTTTGCGTTATAATAATAGTGAATTCAATTTTAATATTAAGGGGAACATTATGGTTTCAGAAATCAAAACGTTGGTAACATTTTTCGGCGGTACTGGTGATTTAGCAAAACGTAAGCTTTACCCATCAGTTTTCAACCTTTACAAAAAGGGATACCTACAAGAACACTTTGCCATTGTCGGCACAGCACGTCAAGAGCTCACTGATGACGAGTTTAAGCAATTGGTTCGCGACTCAATCGCTGACTTCACAGAGGACCAAGAACAAGCTGAAACATTCATCTCACATTTTTCATATCGTGCACATGATGTCACAGATGCCGCTTCATATGGTATTTTGAAAGAAGCCATCGAAGAAGCTGCCACAAAGTTTGACATTGACGGCAACCGTATCTTCTATATGTCAGTTGCACCACGCTTCTTTGGTACAATTGCAAAGTATCTCAAGTCTGAAAACTTACTGGCTGATACTGGTTACAACCGTTTAATGATTGAAAAGCCCTTTGGTACATCATACACGACCGCTGAAGAATTGCAAAATGATTTAGAAAACGCATTTAAAGATGATCAATTATTCCGTATTGATCACTATCTTGGCAAAGAAATGGTTCAAAACATCGCCGCTTTGCGTTTCGGGAACCCAATCTTTGACGCCGCTTGGAACAAAGATTACATTAAAAACGTACAAGTGACATTGTCAGAAGTATTAGGCGTTGAAGAGCGTGCCGGTTATTACGATACAGCTGGCGCATTGCTTGATATGATTCAAAACCATACGATGCAAATTGTTGGTTGGTTAGCCATGGAAAAGCCAGAATCATTTAACGATAAAGACATCCGTGCTGCTAAAAACGCTGCTTTCAATGCATTAAAAATTTATGATGAAGCAGAAGTCAACAAGTACTTCGTTCGCGCACAATACGGTGCCGGCGACTCAGCTGACTTCAAGCCATACCTTGAAGAATTGGATGTCCCTGCTGATTCAAAGAATAATACCTTTATTGCTGGTGAATTACAGTTTGATTTGCCACGTTGGGAAGGTGTCCCATTCTATGTCCGTTCAGGTAAGCGTTTAGCTGCTAAGCAAACACGTGTCGATATTGTTTTCAAAGCTGGTACATTTGACTTTGGTACAACACAAGAAGCGCAAGAGTCTGTTTTGTCAATTTTGATCGATCCTAAGGGCGGTATAGAATTCAAGATTAACTCAAAGTCTGTTGAAGATGCTTTCAATACACGCACAATTGATCTTGGTTGGACCATTTCTGATGAAGATAAGCAAAACACACCAGAACCATACGAACGTATGATTCATGACACAATGAATGGCGATGGCTCAAACTTCGCCGACTGGAACGGTGTTGCAATTGCTTGGAAGTTTGTGGATGCGATTTCAGCAGTTTATACTGCTGACAAGGCACCACTTGAAACTTACAAGTCAGGTTCAATGGGGCCTGAAGCATCTGACAAGTTATTAGCCGGTAACGGTGACGCTTGGGTGTTTAAAGGTTAAAATTAATATGTAACTAAAAGCGCTTAGAGAATTTAAATTCTCTAAGCGCTTTTTATGCAACGAACGTGTGATAAAAATTGTTTACCTGGGAGGATATCTAATATATCAAACACTCCGTTGCACGATCATTCTTTTATTGCTAATTATTTACGTGGATTACCTGATGTAACAGGCTTACTTTGTGACACACCTAACTGTGCGTATAAGTCATTTTGTTGCTGTTCAAAATCAGTAGTCCATCCAGTAACACGGCCATTAACCAATTGTACTCTAATATTAGTAAATGTCGGAATCGTATACGCTTGCTCATCAACAACCAACTTTTGGAATTGTTTGATGTTCTTAACCAAGGATGCTTCCGATGATGCATTTTGTGTATCAGATAAGTTCTTAGTTAAATCAGTTGAAACAACGTGACCAAAATTATATGGCGCCGACTTGCTCCATAGCTGATCAAATGTTGGAATAGTGCCTTCTGACCAGCCACCATCAGTGATGTCCCAGTTATTATTGTTCCCATCTAGCACAATTGATTGCCAAGTAGAAGGATCTACCAATTTGTCTTGGTACAATTTAACTTCAATTCCTGACTTTTTCCATGCCTCAATGTAAGCTTTAGCTTCAGCTTCAGAAGTTGTATTACCCGAACGTGCTAAGTAAACCAAACTTAATCGTTTGCCATCTTTAGCATAATAGCCAGCTGAATCTTTTTTATATCCAGATTTTTCAAGTAGACTACCAGCTTTTTTGATATCCCCAGATGCTTTTTTCTGATAACCAACAACGCTTTTATCATAAAACATTTTTTTAGATTGATTTTTTGAAACAAGAGTATCAACAGTTACGCGCAGACCATTACCATATTTTTTAACAACATCACCAACGTTTTGTGCATACCCGACAGCTTTGCGGACATTGACATCTTGCAGTGGTGTCTGACGGTCCTGTATATTTTCACTAGTCTTTGAATTAAGATGTCCTAAATTAAAGTAGAGTTCCCAGTAGCCACTCTTATAATATCCTGTTGCTGCATAGCCTTTAGCATTATCGTATTTTGATAAGACAGGCCTATTGCTCCCGTCCTTCCAAAGAGTAGATGGTGCCTCTGTTACAATATCAAATTTCTGCTTTGATAAATCGTTTTCGAGTTTTGTTTGATCTTGATTAACATAATAAGTTATTGTACTAAGTTTAGGAGTCTTACCCCAATAATCTGAATTTTTCACGTACCTAACTGTTGAATCTGACGATACTGACGCGACTTTGAAGGGTCCAAAAGATAATGGCGTCTTTGTTACCTTTTCAGAAGTGGCTAAATCTTTTGATTTCACATTTTTTAAATCATGGTATGGCAGTGCATAGGCCGGAACACCATCCCCCCAATCAACGGCAGCTGGTAATTTCTTATATGATACCGTTAACTTCTTGCCGTCCTGACCATCATTCAACTTTATACCAGAAATATCTTTTACCTTACCCTCTTGATACTCGCTTAACCCTTTGATTTCTGTATAAGATTGTGTAAAGTTACCAGACGCGACTTTATTTGTTGCAAGTGTCTGCAGTGAAAACAAAACGTCTTGTGCTGTAACATTTTTACCATCCGACCATTTTAAATCATTACGAAGTGTAATTGTTACCGTTTTCGCAGTTTTATCAACCGTCATTTTAGCCGGACCATTGTTGGTTGCTTTACCGTTTTCATCCGTGAAAAAAAGTGTATTTTTTCCTGCAGGATCAAGTTGTTCTTGTGCAGCTGACCACTGTGCGAATTCCGTATAACCAGCAAAAGAGACCGGATCAGATGCATTTCCAGGATAGCTAACACTCAAACTGCCGTTTTTAGTGGCTGATTTTGAGTTTTTATAGTCTCCTTTAAAAGCACCAACATCAACTGCTTTACTCGTTGATGTATTATTTGATGTCGTAGCTAACAACGCCCAGGCAGCACCCGCAACGACTACTAAGCCGCCTACGCCATAACCTATTTTCTTTCCCGTACTCACCATATAAAAATTCTCCTCAATTATAATAAAACCAATAATACAATAAATCTAATTATCAAAAACAAACTATCATAAATATATCATTATATTTTCATTTGTCAACATATAATTTTAATCTATATTTAATTTTTAAATTTATGACACAGATTGTCTCTGATCTATCGCCCGACGAGCAACCTGTCCCAGAACAACAATCCCAAAAGTCAAAATAATCAAAACGATAGTTACTGGCACCCATAACCACCATTGTGTATAAACTGACGATGCAGAGCTACCACTTAGCACTGTTAGCATTGTGCCCAATGAACTTGTCCCATGCTTCAAACCAAATCCTAAATAGGTCAAACTTGTTTCAATACCGATTGATCCTGCCAAAGTTAATGCAAAATCAGAGATGACGGTAGATGAGATATTGGGAAAAATACCTGTAAATATAATTTTATACCAAGGTGTCCCAGAAATTTTAGCTGCTTGAACATAATCTCTATTAACTTCAGATAAAGTTAGCGTACGAATTAAACGTACATTTGGTGGCCAACTCAACACTGATAAAATGAGAATCAAACTCCAAATTGAAAGACCCTTTGCCGTTGAAAAAATAATGGCTAAAATCATGAGTAGCGGCATAACCAACCAAAAATCAATTAATCGCATCGCAATCCAATCAATATAACCACCAAAATAGCCGATAATCATACCAAAAGTGACTGAAATAATTGTAATCAATATTGCAACACCAAAACCGATAACAAGTGAGTTACCCGCCGAAGCAATTAATGTCAATACAAAATCGGCCCCCGAATTTGTTGTGCCAAGAATATGACCACTAGTTAATGGTGGTAAATTAGCACTGAGAATGTTACTCATCGTGCCAATATCATTTGGTACAAAAATTTGCCCGATAACGATGAACAAAAAGAGTACAATTAATAGCACTGATGCCAGTAAAGCCAGATTATCTTTTTCTAATTCACGCCAAAAATTTTTTATAAATTTTGATCCGAAGCGTTGTTTTTTAACTGTCATGTTCATGATCCCCCTACTTCACTCGAACGCGAGGATCAACCCACGCTGAAATAATATCTGACAATAGACCACCTAGTAATGCCAGTACGCCCTGAAATAACATTAACGCAGTAATCACGGTATAATCACGGCCACTTAACGCTTGTACAAACAGTGCACCCAATCCAGGATAACCAAAAACAGTTTCAGCAAAAATTGCACCACCTAAAATACCAGTAATTGAGTAACCAATACCTGAGGCAATTGGTAAAAATGCATTTCGCAAAATATGCTTCCTAAACACATCTTTTATTTGAACGCCTTTAGCACGTGCTGTTCGAACATAGTCTTGTGCTTGTTGGTCTAATAAGTTTGAACGTAAATACTGAAAAATGCTATTTGTACTAAACAACGCAATTGTCAATGCTGGCAAAAACGCGTATTTTAAGTTACTAAAAAAGTTCGTGGAAAAATTTTGAGTATCGTCAATACCTGTACCTGAACTAGGAAATATTGGAATAATATAAACAAACAAAACCATCATAACAAAATAAAACACAAATGAGGGAACAGCTGATGTCATCGTATTCCATACGATTAAAACACGATCAATCACTTTATTTTCGTGACGTGCAGCTAATAATGCCTGTGTAATAGACAAAAAGTAAGTCAACACGGCAGCAATAATTCCCATAGAAAGTGTTGGCCATATACGCTGACTGATAATACGTGTCACCGTCCATCCTTTATTGACCACATATGATGTTCCTAAATCACCGTGTAACACATTTCCAACCCATTTAAAATACTGTTGGTACCATGGTAAGTCCAACCCAGCTGCATGCCGCATTCTTTCAATTGTGGCAGGATCGGAGTTAGGATTTAAACTACCATAAAACGGATCTCCGGGCATTAATTGCGCTAACATAAAAATCAGGATAGAAACTAAAATTAATTGTGGAATCATAATGAGTACACGCCTTAAGACTGTTCGCCACATAATTACGCACCTTCTTTCTTTAGTGCCACAAAATGAGTTTTTGTAATTGATTCTAAATCATATGCGCGATCTATAAGACCATCATGTTCATAATAAGCATCTTTATTTTGTATAAATTCAGCCTCAATTTGTTTACGATATGTTCGTTTTTCTTCACGCTTACTAACATCCAAACTTGGTATCGCCGACAATAACCGCTTGGTATAAATATGCCGAGCATCCTTAAAAATATCATTGGTTGTACCCATTTCGACAAAGCGGCCATTATGCATAATGGCTATGTTATTAGTCATGTACTTAACCACGCCTAGATCATGTGAAATAAATAAAAAACTAATACCATACTCACGTTGAATTTTCTTCATAAAATTTAATACTTGCGCCTGAACTGATAAATCTAAAGCTGATACAGGCTCATCAGCAACAATTAAACGCGGATTTGTTGCTAATGCACGAGCAACACCAATACGTTGCCGTTGTCCGCCTGAAAATTGAAACGGGTATTGTGCTACTGTCTGGGCTGGTAATCCAACAATCTTTAATAACGCCAAAACACGATCAGTAATTTTTGTTTGATCAAATGATCTTGCTCCATCATACCCTGCACCAATAACATTTGGCACGCCAAAACTTTTAAGGGGTTCGGCAATAATTTCGCCAATAGTTTTTCTTGGATTCAAACTAGATTGACTGTCTTGAAATACCATCTGGACATCTTTATTATAATTAATAGCATTTTTTTGTTTAGTCGTTGTTACTTCATGACCTTCGAACAAAATCTTTCCACTAGTTGGCTCTTCCAGTCCAACTAGTGACTTCCCAATTGTCGTCTTACCGGACCCAGATTCGCCTACAAGACCATATGTTTGCCCCGCTTCAATTGTAAAAGATATATTATCCACTGCTTTGATATTATCTGTTACACGATTGAAAAATCCTGTTCTCACTGGATAATAGACTTTTAAATTCTCTATTCGTACTAATTCACTCATTACTCTACCTCTTCTTAACGATCTTCCAAAAATTCAAAGTTTTTCCAAGCATCACCACGCACATAATGTTGATCGCTAATTTTTTGCAACTTTTCATCGATTTGTGCTTCAACTTCAGCTATATCTAACCAGGGCACACGCTTCAAAAATAAATCTTTACTATGATCCATGTCTTTTAAAGCTGGAACAGTACCTGGTATAGCATATAATTCGTCTCCAGAATTCACTTCCGATGGGTCTGCACGCAGTAATGAACGGGTGTATGGGTGTTTTGGTTGGTTGAAAAGATCATCTACGCGAGCTTGTTCCACAATTTGTCCAGCATACATAACGGCAACTGTATCTGCCATTTCAGCAACGACACCCAAATCATGTGTAATCAATAAAATGCCTGCGTTCTTTTTTACTTGAATTTCTTTTATTAGATCTAATATTTGAGCTTGAATTGTCGCATCTAAGGCAGTCGTCGGTTCATCAGCAATAATTAAATCGGGTTCGTTAGCTAATGCAATGGCAATCATAACGCGTTGTCTCATACCACCTGAAAGTTCGTGTGGATATTGCTGAGAAACACGTTGAACGTCAACAATGCCAACATCTGAGATTAATTTTTGTACACGCTGACTCACCTGTTTGGACTGTTTATCATGAATTGTAATAGCCTCAGCTATTTGATCCCCAATTTTCATCAGAGGGTTCAGACTAGATAACGGATCTTGGAAAATCATACCTACAGACACACCACGATATGTATCAAATTGTCTCTCAGTCAAACCAATTAATTCATCCCCGTTCAACTTAATTGAACCAGTTACTCGCGTTTGATCTGCATTATGTAGCCCCATTACACTCATCGCAAATGTTGATTTACCTGAACCAGACTCGCCAACTAAAGCTACTACTTCACCGCGTTTGATTGATATATCTAACTTGTAAATCGCTGTCTGATATTGTCCATCTATTTTAAACTCAACGGATACGTCTTTGGCCTCTAATAATTTTCCATCCATTTTTTAACCTTCTTTTCTTATATTATAAAATTATATCATTTGTTTTTAATAATTCAAATTTTATTCAAACAAAAAATCGACTTCATTAAAATATGAAATCAATTCTTTTTTTACGACTATTATTAATTTTTAAAAACGCTATTCTATTAACCAACACCTGCAGCGTAATAAAGAAGTTTGTCAGAGTAAGTGACATGATTAGCATCAAAAGTTGCTTGGTTCACAGCCCGCATATTATCCGTAACTACCCCATCTGCACCAAAATACATCATGCGTAAAATAGATTTTTTATCATTTGGTGTCCAAGTAAATACTTTTTTACCATCATGATGTGACGCCTGTATAAAATGTTTATTAACAGTACTAAATTCAACCGTATAGAAATCCGCTTTTGATTGTGGTGGTCCAATAATATTAAACGGTAAAATATAGCCTGCTTCGACATTGGGCGCCATTGTTTTAGCGTCCTCAATTAACTCAAAGTTTAACGATTGAATAATGTGATGATTTTCTATTAGATTATCTCGATACTTACGCATAAAATGTTGAACTAATTGTGTATTATTTTTATCCGTTGTCTTAAATTCAATTAAAAGTTTTTGGTGTATCGCATTGGCAGCTTTCAAATAATCATCAAGGGATACAATTGGTGCCACTTGACCATTTTCATGAACATTTAACTGAGTTAATGCCTTTAGATTCATATTTGCTGGTGTCTGATTAACTCCTGTCAGCTGTTTTAAATTGAAATCGTGAAACACTACAAATTGATTATCTTTAGTCAATTGTACATCCATTTCTATATAATCAGGATGGTATTGTGCTGTTTTTTCTAAAGCTGCAATACTGTTTTGTACCCCGTTTTTCTCGGAAACACCCCGATGTGACGCGCTTATTGGTTTAGAAATATCAATAGACTTGAGATATGTTAAATTATAATGCGCGACAATCCCTACGCTTAAGATGCCGAAAATAAGATAAGCACTTAACTGTCCAAAAAATTTTTGATGCTTATTATTAACTAAAACATACGCCTTCTTTTCTTGAACTGGTAGTGCGTTACTATGAGACATGTCATCAACAATAACAAGAAACATTCCCACTGTGGTCAATGCCAAGTTAGTCAAAATAATGATTTGCAGTATCGTCATAATGATTGCCGCACTAACTAACGTATACATTCCGCTATATTGCTCAACTAATTTTTGAATCTCAATTAAAATAGCGAAACTAAGTGATGTAAATAGCGCTGTCCCAAAAGCAATGATTGCCAATTTTTTTAATATATCAAAAAATCTGTTACGTGTTAAATTCAAGCTACTTTTAATTGCCTCACCAGTCGGTAAATTATTAAATATCATGTTGGGCAATACAAATATAAATCGTACACCAATATATGTCAGCAACAGATAAACGACAATGAATGCACCAACTATAATTAGACGATGAGCAAAGATATAATCCATAATAAATGCTGGAATTTTTATTTTTGACAGTAAATCCGACCCATAACTAACCCCACCTAATGGCAATATTAACATTAAATACAACGTGAAAAACAGGCCCATACTGATACTAATTTTTCTAATTTGGGTAAATTTTCTAAATATTAATTGATGTAATGCAACTGGTTGTTTAATATGAATAAAATAAACACTTATGAGTAAAAAAGCAAATTCAAAAAAGGACAAGAGCATTGATGATAGGACAACCCCAAGCAACGCCATAAAAAGTATTGGTTGTTGCCACATCATCTTGCCTAACGTATTTATCGATAAATAATTTATGTGACTGTTTTTTAAAATGAGTTGACTGGCTTTACCCAATGTTGGTAACAGTATGAAAATAAATAAAGCATGTGCCGCAAGGACACTTTTAAAATACCTTTTACTACGCCATAAAAATTTAACAGACTCTAGCATCTTTAATCGTATATACCGCATCAAAACTCTCCTGAATTTGATTATAACGACTACCAAGGCGTTAATCTATCTCTTATTTAACTCATGATAAATGTGACTACGCCAAAGCAATCAAATTTACTGGTAACTCGGCCAATTGTTCTAAGTTATGTGACGTCATAATGACTAATTTTTGACGTTCCTGTACCAAAGAAGCAATCATGTTCAAAATAATTTTTGTATTATCAACATCAACGCCACTGGTGGGTTCATCAAAAATATACAGCTTTCTGTCCAACAAACACTGCCCGTAGGTTAATACCATCTGCCGCTCACCACCAGATAATTTACCCATTTCAACATGCCATATTTTATCCAGTATTTGTGCTTTAATTATTTGAAACGTTGGATTTTGTGTTTCAACCGCGGGATCACCAAGTTGCCGATACATTGTAATTGTTTGAGCAACGCTTAGTGTTGTAAAAAAATGAATATGCTGTAATTGATAGGCAATTTCAGCTTGTTTGGGAACATTGATTTTATCGCCTTTAGCTGCTTTTGGACCGACATCCGCAATAAAATCTAAGAGTGTTGTTTTACCAGCACCGTTAGCACCTGTAATCACATTAATTGCCTGATTAGAAAATTCAACATCAAAATTCTGAGCGAGTACACGATCAACATAACGTAATGAATAATTTTTTATTTGCATGTATTAATCCCCCAACTACGCCCGATCAATAATCGAATGAACTGACAATTTTGACGTGCCAAACCACCCGAAAAAACCATAAATTATTGTGACAAGCACCCATATCAAAATCATACTATGATCAAACGTATGGTTAAAAAATAATGACAACGTCTGAAACGACGTTTCAACCGTATAAGTTATTGGATTAAGTAAGGATAGCGTATGACTAATCGATCCGCTTTCTGGTAAATTAATCAAGGCAAACAACCCAAACAATAAAATAGATACCAGAATGTTAATTGATTCGATTTTAACTTTTAACAAAAACAACAGACTACTAATCAATGCCACAGGTACAGCGACAATTGTTGCCGACAGCATGCCAGCTAGAACCAAACTAATATGCCAATTATGAAAAATAGTCATCACCACTACATTAAAGATAATCAATTCACCATTTAAAACCGCCAGCTGTACTAAAAAATTAGCGATGAGTATTTTCCATTTAGATCCAACAATGAAAAATAACTGCTTATAAAAACCATTTTCTCGTTGTGCAATCATGGCAACAATGACATTGTTTAAGATTGTTACCATAATAATGTATGCCCAAAAATAACTAATGATTAAATTGGTTGATTGGCTGAAAGTGACAGCAGGACGAGTCCAGTACTTGCCGTTTTGATATAAAAAATAAAGCGTTGGTAATAGTAAATTAAACACAAAAACAAACTTATTACTCAGCATATTAATTAAATATACTTTACATAGTGCCTTTATATCATTCATATTTCACAATGTACCCCCAATTAATTAATATATTTATGATAAATAAGTTATTTCTATCATCATAACACAATTATTAATTAATATTATCTATCTTTGCGGTAGAAAGTCAATGACTGCTGTCGTCCCAACGTCAATTTTCGAAGTCACTATAATATTGCATGCCAATTTATCCAACACTAATTTGGTTAAGTACAGTCCCAAACCACTGGATTTTTTGTCTAAACGCCCATTATATCCTGTAAAACCATGTGAAAATAAACGCGGTAAATCTGAAGCTAATATGCCAATCCCACTATCTGTCATGCGTAACTGCTGATCCGTTATTTCAATTCTCACACCACCTGATTCGGTGTATTTCACCGCATTATTAATAAGCTGTTCGACAGCTACCGCTAACCACTTAGCATCCGTTTTGATCTTTGCGTTACCGACAATTGTAACGTTTAAATTTTTATGAATAAATTGTGCGGCATACTTTTTAATCACCTGATTAACTAACTCACGAATATTAACGACCTCAAAACGGAAATCAGTGGTTATATTTTGGACGCGAAGGTACTCAAGCAGAATAGTTAAATAATTTTCTAATTCAAATGTTTGCTTTTTTAGTTCAGGTAACCGCGTTTGCGCAATCAAATCTAAACTAGCTAACGGCACTTTCATTTGGTGTGTCCATACACGCATAATATCCATAAATGCTTGATCTCGCTGCATTTGTTTGGCCAGTTTTGTACGAATTTGCTCGTTTTCTATCTCTAAATCAGCGATATATCTTTGCTCGTGCCGAAATTTTTGATAATCAATCGTTGCATAAACGAGAAGCATTAGCAAGAACAGTAAACTCGCATTAAGTAGTGATATCATTGGTAACTGCCATAAGAAAAAAGTACACAAAAATAGACTCATCCCCACAATAACCGTCAAACATAACCCCAATTGCCGTTTTAAATAGTTACCCCAATACATAGCCAACCCCTCGTACTGTGTGAATTTTATCAAAATTAATGACCGCTACTTTTTTCCTCAACCGTGCCATATTAACATGCAGTGTATTCGCATCAATGAACTCATCATTTTCCCACAGCTTTGCCAACAAGACATCTTTAGGCACAACTGTTGCCCCAGATTCAAATAACGTTTGTAGTATTTTAGTTTCAGTAGCCGTTAAATCAACTTTAGCATTTGTGCTCATCAACTCACTATCGACTAAACGGTATCCTGCAAACATCAATTCTGATGCACTAAAATGATAACTACGACGTAACAATGCGTGCACTTTAGCATTCAAAACAGTTAAATTAAAAGGTTTAGCGACAAAGTCATCAGCGCCCATACTCAGCGCCATCACTTGGTTCATTTCATCATTAGCACTTGAAATGAAAATAATAGGCACTTTACTAATTTGACGTAATGCAGCTGTCCAATAGAAACCATTAAAGTAAGGTAACGTGATGTCCATCAATACTAAATCAGCATGTGACTCGGTTATTTCTTGTGCGACAGCACGAAAATTCAGCGTTGTCGCAACGCTGAATTCTCTGGATAATATATCTTTTAAACTGTCGACAATACTTGTGTCGTCTTCAACAATAAATATTTTTTGCATAACTTCATTATACGTGACGTTGTACAATCTTAACATAACTATGCGACGTGACTTTATAAATCAGATAGTACATCACAACAATTAATAGAATAACACCACCACTAACCGATAACATTAACGTCTCATTATTAATGCCAAAGACATTAATAATTTTAGAAATCATGATATAAGCACCCGCAAAGTGAATAACAGCGACTACAATTGGCATGAAAAATAATAAACGTATCTGACTATTGATTGTTTGGGATACCTCTTTTTCAGATAAACCAACTTCTTGTAAAATTCGGAATGCCTCTTTATCCTGTTCCCCCTCAGCAATTTGTTTATAATAAATAATTAACGCTGCCCCAATGATAAAAGTTAGTCCCAGAGTAAAGCCAATGAAGAGAAAACCACCCGAGTATGCTTGCCCTTCTTTTAGTAGTGCAAATCGATCAGATACGAGCAGTGATACTGGTGCTGTGTTATCGTTCATTGATTTAAAGGCTTTAACAACATTTTGATTATCGTTCTTACTCAAATCAATCACTAGTTTACGCTGTGCAATTGAGTAACCATCTGCGTCAAACGTCATCCGTTGATACAATCGTTTAGTTTGTGTATCATTTGCCGTGACAATCATTGTACTGTTTCCTACAAGACTTTGTGTTGCGTAATTTTTGACGTGCGCTGTTTGACCCTTAATACGCAATAACTGTCCAAACCAGTTAATCGTCTTTGGATTAAATTCGCCAGCATAATTATGAATGAATATGTCATTTGGCGCTAATTTTGGTAATTTATTGCCAAGCTTAATTAACGTATCACGCGAAACAAGCTGGACATTCGTAACACCTGATTGACTATCGCTGGACATGATATGTTTAACCGTCACATGTTTACCATGAGTCAATTTCACCGACGTTGTACCATAATCCACATATTGAATTCCTTTTTTCAAATCAACTTGCGTTTGTTTTTCAGTTAATGACAAAAGACGGTCAAACTGTTCTTCAGTGACATTGCCAATACTAGTCTCACCTGTATTCATGGCAATCAGTTCTGTTGTAAATGGCATATTCGCCATCATATTTTGCTTTAATCCAGCCTGTAACATGACGGTCGTCACTAAAGTCACGATGGCCATTGTGACCAATATTGTAATATTGCCCAGTCCAATCACATTCTGTTTCATGCGATACAACAATGAATTAATTGTAATAAATTTTTCCGGTTGATAATAGCGACGACCGCGTTTTTGTTGCTTTAAATACCAGATAGTAAAGGCAACATAAAACAAGTAGGTTCCTACGATGACTAGTAAGACTGCCCCAGCGAATGTGACAACAATAAACGTCCCTACCTTAATGGTTATCGCCAAATAATATCCGACACCTAATAGCAAGATACCAATTAATGCTAAGAAACTGCGTGATTTTGGTTCACGCTCACCGTGACTTTCCGCACGCAATAATGTCAAACTAGAATTATGCCGAAGCGCCCATGTACTAATAAACGCCAATATCACAAAAGAGGTTAAAGCAATCAGCGTTGGCATAACAAATGACCAACTCAAAAACGTTAAATTAAAATAGTTACCACCGATTAACGCGATAAACACCAAAAATAAAAATTTCGATAAAATAACACCAACAATGGTGCCAAGTACTACTGTGACAAACCATATCAATAGTAGTTCAAGCAATGCAACCAGGGTAATTTGATTTTTTCCAAGTCCTAAAATATCATATAGTCCAAATTCTCGTGATCGTTTCTTTAATAAAAAACGATAAGCATAAATTTCAATACCGATTGAAAAAGGAATCAGTATAATTTGACCAATAATTAGAACGACAGCTACGGACTTAATGTCTAATTTATCTAATTCTGGCGAAAAGGTAATCGAGGCCAAAATAAAGTTCAGAACAAACATCATAACCGTTGCCAATAAAAATGGCGCGAAAATTTTAAATGATTGACGAATATTACGCTGCGCAAGTTTCAGATAGAACATATCAATTGCCTCCTAACACACTACTCATGGCTAAGTTGATTTCTTTGTTAAACTCTGATGTACTACGCTCAGCACGATACAATTGATGATAGATCATGCCATCTTTAATAAATAACACACGTTTAGCGTGACTAGCAACAACACTTGAATGTGTCACCATTAAAATGGTTTGCCCTTCATCGTTGATCTGTTCAAATAAAGTTAACAAACGATCTGAATTTTTTGAATCTAATGCCGCGGTTGGCTCATCGCCTAAAATCAAGTCAGGTTGTGTCATCAAAGCTCGAGCAATGGCTACACGTTGCTTTTGCCCACCTGATAATTCGAAAGGCTGTTTATTTAATAATTCCGAAATGTGGAGTAATGGTGCTAACGTATGCAGACGTTCCTGCATGATTTGAACTGGCTTTCTGTTTAACACCAGTGGCAAGTAAATGTTATCTCGAACATTCAATGTGTCTAGCAAGTTAAAGTCCTGAAAAACAAATCCCAAGTGTTCGCGACGAAATTTTGCCAAGTCATTGGCCTTAATACGCGTAATATTAGTGCCATTTAATGACACAATCCCATTTGTCGGACGTTCTAAGGTTGCTAAAATATTAAGTAGGGTTGTTTTACCACTGCCCGATTCGCCCATGATTGCAATGTATTCACCTGTCTCAATACTAAAATCGATATCACGTAATGCGGTTGTTGTTTCCTTTGAAAATCGTGTTTTAAAAACTTTTGCTAAGTGATTAACTTCTAATAACATATTTTTTCTCCAATACGTACTCTATACGATATAACTATTATCTAATAATTAACTCGCCCTTGAACTAACAAATACGCACTTAACCTGACAAAAATGTCAGATTGCCACTTTTAACGATAAGGTTGACAAACACAATCATTATTTGTTATAGTTTACTGGTTAATTAACTAGTAAACTATCGAGGCCAATCATGTCAGAATCCGACAACATTATTCAAGAACTCAATACCTTTGTCCAAACGTACGCGGCAAGCTCTGAGTTCATTCGTACAACGACAGCACAACAAATCAATGCCACACAAGCACATTTGCTCATGCTATTGCAATCTCAAAACGCTACTAATACCACGCTTGCTGACAAAATGAAACTGAGCAAGCCAGCAATTACCAAGGCGATCAAAAATCTCACCGCCCATGGTTACGTATCAGCTTCACAAGATCCTGTGGACAAGCGTAGTATTAAGTACAAAGTTACCCCTGCGGGTGTCGAATTAGCGATGCAGCACGAACATTCACATCAAAGTCTACATCAAGATATTGATGCCACAATTGCTAATTTTACACCTCAACAACAAGAAACAATTATGACATTTCTTGTCCAAATTAACCATTTAAAGGATGATCACTCATGAAAAAACTAATCGCTATTATGGCCATTGTTATTATTGCTATCGTTGGTTTTGCTACCGTTAAAGGTGCTTCACCAAAATCAAATACTGATAAATTAACAATTGTGGCATCAACGGATTTCTATGCAGAAATTGCACAAACAGTTGTTGGTAATCATGGTACTGCCACAGCTATCATCAAAAACGCTAATGTTTCACCAGAAGACTACGAGCCAACAACAACAGTTGCAAAAAAAGTCAGCGGTGCCGATATTGCGCTTGCTAATGGTTTAGGTTATGATTCTTGGCTAAATAAACTCGCTAAAACATCTAAGAACACGCAGCTCATTCGCATCGGTGAAAATGTTCTGAAGAAAAAATCCGGTATTAATCCGCATCTCTGGAACAACCCAGAAACAATGACTAAAACTGCACAGTATTTAGCTGATACGTTATCTAAAAAAGATCCAACACATAAAAAAGATTACCAAGCCAATGCAAAAAAATATATTGCTAGCCTCAAACCAGTGACAGCCTTAATAAATGATCTCAAAAAAGAATCTCATAACCAATCAGTCGCACAAACAGAACCTGTATTTGAATACATGTTAACTGCTTTAGGCTATAAGGTTATGGATACTGACTTTTCAGAAGCTATTGAAGAGGGTAATGATCCCTCTCCTGCAACATTAACAAACCTTAAGTCAGCGATTACAGATCATAAAATTGCTTTCTTGGTTAATAATAAGCAAACAACTAGCACAACAGTTTCTAATCTTGTATCATTGGCTAAAGAAAATGATGTGCCCGTAATTAACGTCACTGAAACAATTCCAAATGGTGATAATTATGTCACTTGGAAGTTATCCGAATTAAAGCAAATACAAAAAATCAAACCATAATCGCATGACACCATCAGTTGTTTTGAATATGTTATACTACTCTTGAAACGTATCAGTCACTTCTGATACCCATTAAGATTACCGATAAACTTATCGATAACTAAATAACATCACAATTGGAGGTAGTAATCTTTATGTCCCTTACAGATACTTATACACTAAGCAATGGCGTTAAAATTCCTGTTCTCGGCTTTGGTACTTGGCAGTCAGCCGATGGCGATGTGGCTTATCAAGCCGTCAAATGGGCACTTGATGCCGGTTATCGACACATTGATACAGCAGCAATTTATGGTAATGAATCATCAGTTGGTCGTGCTATCAAAGATTCTGGTGTACCACGAGAAGAATTATTTGTCACATCTAAGCTTTGGAATGATGCGCATAGCCATGATGCAGCACTTGAAGCACTTGATACATCCCTGAATAAATTAGGGCTTGATTATCTCGACCTCTATTTGATTCATTGGCCTAACCCAGCAGACCTTCAAGCTAAGAGCACGGATGCTTGGAAATCTGCTAACGCTGATACTTGGCGTGCTTTCGAAGATGCCTATACGGATGGCAAGCTTAAAGCCATTGGTGTGTCTAACTTTCAAATCCATCATCTCGAAGCGTTAGCTGAGACGCAAAAAATTGCGCCAATGGTCAATCAAAATTTCCTTAATCCTTCTGATCAACAAGCTGATCTTGTTACGTATAATGATGTCCACAATATTTTAAATGAGGCTTATTCACCGCTTGGCACTGGCAAACTCATTGATTTACCACAAGTAAGTGATTTAGCAGAAAAGTACAACAAATCAATCCCTCAAATTTTAATTCGTTGGTCATTGGAAAAAGGCTTTTTACCTTTACCAAAATCAACCCATGAATTATACATTCAAGCTAATGCTGATGTATTCGATTTTTCTCTAACAGCTGAAGATATCATTGCCTTGGATAAATTACAAGCAGTCGGGGAACGACATCTTGACGCGGACAAAGCATCATTCTAATCACAAAAAAGCGAGTGTTTCACGTGAAACGCTCGCTTTTTATATGGGCTTAAACAGATCGTTTCTTAAAAATCAGATAAGCAACTGCATACATCACTAGGATATAGACAATATAAGCAATGAAAACTGTGCCTTGAGACATGTGCACGATACTTTTAATACCACTAGGTGCTAATTGGCCATACATCGATATACCAATAAAAATATTAAAAGGATTCCACTTTAATATTGGTGCCATTTGAATCAACATCATCGAAATACTGCTTAAAATTGGTGTCCCAACAATCATCACAACACCTAATCCAATCGCCGCACCTGAACTCTTAACCAAATTCGTGATAAGCAACACCAGTGCTGCGACAAATATCATTTGTAACAGTGTACCTAACACTGTAATACCAATCGTTTGCCAACCATTTCCGGCATAACTAACCCGTTCAGAAAAATCAAAATTTGGCGCAAAAATTAACTGCCCAATCATGGTACCAATAAATACTGACAAAAATAGGGCAATATAAATGCTAAAATTCAATAGTAACTTACTCGTAAAAATCATACCACGACTGAAACGACGTGATAGCAATGGTCTAATCGTACCAAATCCAAACTCTTGAGAAACACTCAGTGCCGTAATAATAATACCTGCCATATAGACATAAAATGTTCCATGTCCTAAATCGACAATTGTTCCTGCACCACGTTGTGATTTAAAGAGTCCCATAATTATTAAAGGAAACAACACACCTAACCCTAGCCAAATATGTATCCGATTTTGTTTGAATACTTTGTAATACTCTTGTTTCATTAAAGTTAACATCTTTTACGCCCCCTTATCATCAGTCGCTAGCATATCAAGTAATGATTTTTCCAAATTGCCTGTGACTGTATTAACTGTTTTGATTTGCACATCAATTGTATTAATAGCGGTTATGACTTCTTGTAAATTCTCTGCTCCAGAGATTTGTACGTGATCGTCTTCAGTGGTAACTGCCCAACCATGCGCCTGAGCCAATTTAACAGTTGCTTCATTGTCAGATGTTTCAAATACCCAACGGATTTTATCGTGGCTGAAAAATTCTGTAATCGTTGCTGTTTCAATAATTTTACCGTGGTTAATAATCACAACATCGTCAACAAGTTTTTGCAGCTCATCTAATAAATGACTAGATATTAAGAAGGCAACACCGTCATTTGCTAAATTTCGGATTAAATTTCGCAAATCATGCACTGATTGTGGGTCTAATCCGTTCATTGGTTCATCTAAAATCACAAGTTTAGGCTGTCTGATCAGTGAAATAGCGATACCTAAACGTTGTTTCATACCAAGTGAGAAATGTTTAGCCTTACGCTTACCAAAGTTATCACCATCAATTTGTGTCCGGTGCATTAAGTCCTTAAAATCAGCCGGTGTTTTTGTGTCCATGGCGTACAATTTTAAATGTTCAAATGCTGTTAAATTAGGATAAATTGATGGGTATTCGATTAAATTACCAACTTTATCAAGTGCTTGGTGGTCACTAAAAGTTACTGGTTGGCCATCAAGTGTAATCGTACCAGCAGAATAACTCATTAAGCCAGTAATTGCACGCATCGCAGTTGATTTTCCAGCCCCATTAGGACCTATCAAACCCACAATATGCCCTGCTGCCACATTAAAGCTCACCTGCGACAACCCTATCTTTTTCCCAAAATGTTTATCAATATTTTTTACTTCTAATAATGTCATTACTTTCTCCCCTTTTTTAATTGATCATTTATCCCATGTTAATTTCAACTTGGGCTTAAACACAAATACAAACGTCACAACTGTTATAATCGCTGGTAAAATCATATTATTCAAAACAACTTCTATTGTCAATGATGATCGATTTCCAACCATTAACGTGATAAACAGCGATACAAAAGCAAAAATAACAACTGGCCACCTGAAATAATGAAGTCGAACAGCATTATCAATTGTATCGGCGCTTATTTTAGTTGATAAGTAGCCAGCAAAGATAAAGACAATCAGTGCCAAGAATAAAATGACAACATTCGCCAAAAATGTTTGTAAAACATCACTATGTTCAAACATTTTAATATGGAAGATATGATCAATTTTTTCTACTGTCAATATCGGTGAAATTACGACAATAAGCATAAAAATAGCTGTCATTATTTTCATCCAAATGGGACCAATCAGTGTATAAACTAGAGCCATCACACTTGCCATGAAAAATAGCTGCACGCCGCTAACAGCGTCATTTGCAATAATATCGCACACACTGTTAGGATGCGTGATTAACGTCAGTATGATATCCATTAACGACGACACCAATATTGGCAAAATGATCAAAAGTATAACTCGCGTGATAAAGAGTTGTTTACGTGAAATATTTTGCGTGTATAACCACGTTTCCAAGTGCTTAATTTGATCATTTAACACTGTTGCGGCAGCAATTAGAATCCAAATCGAGCTCACAAGCGGCCCAAATTGTTCGTTAAAATATTTCACAGTAATATTTTGCCATAGAAAACTCGAAGTCAACGACACAACAGCCAATAATAAGCCTAATAGCAATGCCATAGTGAACTGACTTTTTTTGATAACAAAGTATAGCTTCATGCTTTGCCTCATTCTTCCACCTCCAGTTCTTGTTGCCATGCATATGCTTCTTTAGCAAAACTGGCTCGGAAAATATCCTCACTACCCACCGGTAACTCCTCAACAAATTTAAAATCCGGTCCAGCCAACTTACTACCAATATCTTCAATAAAATTATTAAAAACAATGGTCACAATATGACCTGTTTGTGCAATGATTGTCCCACTGTCCCGTAAAAATGCAGGCAAAGTGTCACCGGCAAATGCTAATTGATATTTCTTAACATTCTTATTATCCTCAACTGAAAAAGTACGATCAATCGTTTGATCTTTCAAAAGTAAAATACGATCAACTAATGTATCTAATTCAATCAGATTCTGTGAGGCAATCACGACTGTTGTGTTATGTTCTGTCACTTGGGTCACAATCATCTGTTTGACTTGATCTCTAATCAAAACATCTAGACCATCAAGTGGCTCGTCTAAAAAAACATATTGTGCACGGCTAGCAAAACTAACAATAATCATAAATAACGCTCGCATACCTTTGGAATAGTTGCGAATTTGCCGACCATTATTTAAACCAAATCGTTTAATTTCTAAATCGTACCACGTTTCATCGAAATTTTTGTAAGCCGTCTTCATAATTGCCTTAATTTTTTTGGGTGAGTGGTAACTCAACCAATTTTCAGGCATATTGATGTAAAACAGTTGGTCATGTAAGCTGGGTATTTTATGATATTCTAAACCATCCAAGCCAACACGACCAAAATCTGCTAAGAGCTCACCACTAATTGTACTAAATAGTGTTGTTTTCCCCGCGCCATTACGACCAACCAAACCTGCAATTTCGCCCTCATGCAATTCGAAATTAACATTATGTAATACTGTTTTGTTTTGGATCTTTTTGGATATATTTTCAACGACTAATGTCATGCCTTCTCCCTCTCTGGATTTTTAGAGATGCCATATGCCTCAGCAATCCAGTCATTTAATTGTTGGGCAGAAATAGCTGCTCTTTTAGCGTCAATCACAACTTCCCCAAGCTGTTCACGCAGTTCTCTGATCAAACGTTCATCCGCCACTTGCTGATCATTGGCACTCACAAAAGTACCTTTCCCAGCAACTGTTTCAATCACATTTTGATGTTCTAAAGCTTTATAGGCTTTAACTACCGTGTTTGGATTTAATCCCTCAATTAAAGCCATCTCCCTTACCGAGGGTAGTTTTTCCCCTATCGTCAGCACACCTGAAGCAACTTGACCTTTAATACGCCACATAAGCTGTTCATATAATGGTTGATTCCGCTGAATTTGTGCCATTCATGTACTTCCTTCTTAAAATTTTTGATGGCTGGGTTCGTCAAGTGACCAACCCAGCCATCAAATTTAGACCGTGTTTCATTATTCCCCAAGACACAGTACATCATTTGCCATCTGTATCACGTGTACTATGATACGCGGTACAGTTCTTTCTGTCAACTAAACATAATTCTTATTAATTTGTTACAATAGACTCATTTTATTTGAATAATATCATAATACTAATTGTATTAAACAATACATGTGTTAAAATAGATGCAATTGCTTGTTAAACGTATAATTATTATTTGGAGATAAAAAGAAATATGAGAATAAACCAAAAAACCCAAACAATTGTCTTTGTTGCATTTTTTGCAGCAATTACCTATGTAGCAACCAGTATTCAAGTGCCTATGCCTGCTTTAATTGGTAAACCATTTGTTCATCTTGGTAACGCGGCAGCCTTACTTTCTGTTTTACTATTAGGCTATAAACGTGGTGCCTTTGCCGGTGGTGTTGGATTAGCCTTATTTGATGTGACGCATAACTATGTCTTAGACGCACCGTATTATTTTTTTGAAATATTTATTGTCGGCGGTATAGCCATCATTGTTTTTAACATGACGCATTATCGCGTGGCACCAAAACCCATCAAATTAGTTACTGTTATCGCTGCTGCGATTGTGACTAAATTTGTGACAACCACACTACATAATTTTGTTATGGGTTTAGTTAAAGGATTAACCTTTCAACCAGCAGTCATTGCTACCTTATCTGCGCTAATGCCAACTGTGATCAACTGCGCAACCACCATGCTCGTGGTGCTTATCACCTATCCAATATTACATCAACAATTACGTACAAAACTGACGGTTTAACAAATAACGTACACAAAAAAACGCCGATTCATTGACAAATGAATCGGCGTTTTCATTATATTTAGGACAAACGAAACCCTGTATCAACTAAACAATACAGGGGGAGAGAATGTATTTGAGAAAGAGAAGAGAAAATTTAGGAGAGAATGAAAAGAGAATTTTGTATTATCTACCAGGGTTTCGTTAAAATGATAAGCTAAGTTACCTTATCAATATAACAATCTTAACCTGATAACATTAAATACATGTTAAACAAGAAATAATAATTGTCCATGTATCAATTCATCTACTTGTAGCAACCAACAAAAAATTATTTAACATCACTTAATTTCTTAGGTACCGTAATTTTACCAGCTAAAATTTGCTTTTTAGCTTCTTGAGTGGCTTGCCATGCATTATCAGGCATCGCATCTCGTGCAATATCAACACCCTTTTCTTTCAAACCATAAGTGACTGTTTTGCCACCAGGGAAATGTTTACTTTGACCCTGTTGTGCAACGATTTCAATCGCGTTATCAACACGTTTAATCGCTGATGCTAATGTGAAGTTCGATGGTTTACCATCTTTTGCAGTATAGTTACCATCAGCCGTTTGATCCATGTCAACGCCAATGACCCACACTTTTTTGTCCACTGTCGTATTTTGATTTTCTGCCTTAGCTTCTGCAAATACACCGTTGCCAGTTGCGCCTGCTGCCTGGAAAATAACATCAACACCACTAGCATACATTGCTGCGGCTATTGTCTTCCCTTTAGCCGCATCAGTAAATGTATTCGCATATTGTGACACAAAGGTTGCCTTAGGGTTAGTTGCTAAAACCCCCGCCTTAAAACCAGCCTCAAACTGCTCAATCACTTCACCTTTAACGCCACCGACAAAACCAATTTTACCAGTTTTTGACGCTGTTGCAGCCGCAACACCTGCTAAATAGGAGGACTGCTCTGAATGAAACATAATTGAAACAGCATTCTTGTAAGGTACGTCTGCTTCCACCATCGCAAAATTGGTCTTGGGGTTGGCTTGAGCAACTTGTTTCATCGCTGGACCGCCCATAAATGAAATACCAACAACCAACTGATAATTCGCCTTAACAGCCTGTTGTAAATTGGCCTTAATCTCGGAATTATCATTTGATACAAAATAAGAAAAGCCCGACTGACCTTGCTTCATCTTGTTTTTTTCACCAAAACGCTTGATACCAGCCCAAGCTGATTGGTTAAATGATTTATCATCCACACCACCTGTGCTCGTAACTAATGCTACCGAGTAAGTATCTTTTTGGTTTGTATCTGAATTTTTTGCAACAGACACACCAATGCCAATCACCAAAACAGCAGCAATAATGCCACCAATGACCATAGAACGTTTCATTTTGTTTTCCTCCGACTATGTATCTCTCTGTATACATAGAAATTAGTTATATTTTATGACCATTGCAACTGATAGTTTGAAACAGTCAGCGGCAAATTAACACTAAAACACACTGTCATTTATAATAACAGTAAACGAAAGACAACACAATCCCCTTAATCTGCCCATATTAACACATTTTTCACAACGCACAATTAAACATTACAAAATAAATGATTAAACATCGCTAAACTATTGATATCAAAACATATTAACAATTTATAAAGAAAATAAAAATATGTTTGACGTTTCACATATAAGCGTTTAAACTTACTATTTGTAATGAAAATTACAGCAAGAAATATTTATTTTAGGGTAACATTTGAAAGGATATATACACATGTTTACATTACAAAAACCACAAGCTAATCTAAAAGAGATTATCATAAAAAGTGTCTGGTTCGGTTTCATTGCTGGTATGATTTCTGGTATGGTCAAGATTGGTTGGGAGAATATTTTTCCACCTCGCACGATCGCCCGTAACTTAATCAATCCCCCACAGCATATGGCTATGCAAATTGGCATTCCTAAGAAATTAGTTGAGTCATTTGTCTACTATTCACAAGATCAAAAAGTATTTTGGTTTACACTCATTTTGCATTTTTCATTCGCAATTGCCTTTTCAATATTGTATGTTTTTGTTTCACAATACTGGTCAAACATTGGTCTTTGGCAGGGTGCTGCTTATGGTATTGTCCTTTGGATTGCTTGGCATGTAATCATCATGCCAGCTTTTGGAACAGTACCTGCACCTTGGAATCAGCCATTCGCTGAGCATTTCTCAGAGTTCTTCGGACACATTGTCTGGGCTTGGGCTATCGCTGCAACCGTTTATTACTTAATTGCTAAAGATAAGCGCGGCCATCTCACAAATATTTAATTCAAAAAGGCATCCACATTGAAGTGAACCCCAATAGTTGGACAAAATAAAATTAATTAACAGACTCAGTGGTGAGTTGCCGATATCGAATCGGCGACAGACCATTGAGTTTTT
>NZ_JAFBEK010000013.1 GCF_016908715.1 Leuconostoc rapi
CTGCCTTCGCATCTGACGCTGCCTTCGCATCTGACGCTGCCTTCGCATCTGACGCTGCCTTCGCATCTGACGCTGCCTTCGCATCTGACGCTGCCGTAACCGGTTCCGTATTCGCGACAACTTTTACATTGTTAATCGCTGGTTCATCAACCGTATCAGCGCTAACTGTAGTTGTTCCGACTGCTACGCCTATTACTGCGGCAACAGTGGCAGCGGCTACCCAGCTTTTACCAGATTTGTATAACTTTTTTCGTGTAATATTTTCTTTCATTATTGTCTCTCCTGAATATACTTGTTTAACCATAATTATAAAATAATCATGATATTGTACCTTCTATATTTTACCATCAATAAACATAAGATACGAAGGTATCTAAAGACTTGAACTCGATCCCATATTATAATTTTTCAAGTTGTTAATAGTTTGACATTCATATTACTCTCCACATTTACATCTTAAATAAAACAAATCCCATTACTAAACCAAATATGGTTACTCTTCTTCACTAGAGGCCATCCTTGAAATGTACAGCATCTTGATTATACTTTTATTACTATATTTATATCTAACTCAGATGTAATCAATTAATCCTCTTCAATCAAGTTTTCGCTTACTTCAAGAGGTAACAGATTCTGAGCTAACGTATCATTCAGTTAAAGTACAGTGCAAGCAAAGCAATAGCTGCTGGCAAACCTTGAACTAAGATAATCTTACGTGTAGCCGTTAGGCTACCATATATTGCGGCAACTAAAACAAATAACATTTCTAATTGCAACATCAAAATCTGTTGGTGCCCTGTCAGTAAGAACATTGTGGCAAAAATTAAGGCGCCAAGTAAGCCATTATAGACACCTTGGTTCCCCAATAATACCTTCACTTCAGGTATCTTAACAAAAGACTCGTCTAAATCAAATGCTTTCGCTTGTTGTGGGGCTGAACCAAAAATTTCTATACCCATAATAACAATAGCTTCAATGGCAACTAATCCAGTGACAATATATCCAAACATTTATTTCTCCTCTTGTACAGCATTTTTAATCTGTACCACAATTTTACCACGTGCATGGTGCGTTTCGCTACGCTCATGCGCTGCTCGTATACCCGTTGTTGTTAATGGATAAACAGAATCAACCACAATATCTAATGTTTCCTCAGCAAATGCATTAGCCAATTGCTCTAAATCTTGCCCATTGGTATCTAACCACCCTGTTTCAACCGTTTTGCCATCCGTTTGCTTTTGAGACTCAGTAAGCATTGTTGATATGGTAACAAAATGACCGCCAGGCTTCAAAATAGCAATACCGTTATCAACATCCCCAACCATATCAAACACAGCATCATAATCTGACAGCACATCAACAATATTTGCCTGCCGATAATCAATCACTTGATCAGCACCTAGTCCCACCACAAATTCACGATTAGCTTCACTAGCAGTTGTCGCCACATACGCACCTAATTTTTTAGCAAGTTGAATGGCATAAATTCCCACACCACCTGCACCAGCTTGAATAAGCACTTTTTGACCAGCTGTTACTTTCAGTTGGCGTAACATTTGTAACGCTGTTAACCCAGCTAATGGGACAGCTGCAGCCTCCTCAAAACTAATATTGTCCGGTTTGCGCGCTAACTTATCAGCTTTAACTACCGTGTACTCAGCATATGCGCCATTTTTCCCTGTTGGGTCAGTATCTGGTCGTGCAAAAACTGCTTCACCAACATGAAAATTATCTACATTGTCACCAACTGCTATGATTGTACCTGCAATATCCCAGCCCAATACAACAGGGAATTGCCATTGAAACATCTGTTGCAACAACCCTTGACGTGCCTTGTAATCGATTGGATTAATACTTGCTGCTACATTTTCAACCAAGACTTCATCATCTCCAATTGTGGGTACGACTATATCAACAACTTTTAATTGATCCTTATCTCCATATTGATTAATAACTGCTGCTCGCATATTTTTTCTCCTAACTTTTAAGCTAAGTAATTCGCGATCATGGGTAACACAATACCAGTATGTGTCGGAAAAGCAAAAATTTGAGACTTAATGTCTTCACTTGTATATTGCTTATTAATGACTGGTACCAATGCATTGATCACTTCTGGTGCAAAGTCGCCTATTAAAGCGGCACCAACCAAATGTTTATCTTGATTCATCACGATTTTGATGGCTGCATGCACATCATTTAACGTCTGGAAACGCATGATTTGACCATAAGGTATTTCAATAACTGTTAAATCAGATCGTTTCTTCGCTTCATCCGTTGTCACGCCAATTTGTGCGATACGCGGTAGCGTAAAAGCAACTGTTGGAATAGCTGGGTAGGCAATTGGCTTCTTGTCCCCAAGTAGCATACTAGCAATGTAATGTGATTCAAAAGTTGCTGTCGGTGTTAACCGTGCAATTGGCTTTGAAATAACATCCCCACTCGCATAAATATTAGGTACACGCGTTTGTAAATGATGATCAACTAAGATACCTTGACGATCAGATAGCACCCCAATATTTTCCAAACCAAGGTTTTCTGTATTCGCCACACGTCCAGTTGTATCCATCACATAATCAACTTGGTAGCTATCACCCTGTGCTGTTGTCACAAGATATTGACCATTTTCAACTGCCGACACACCCGAAACTGTATGATTAAAGGCAAATTTAATACCTTTTTCTGTCATATCGGCCACCACAACTTTTGCATAATCGGCATCAAACCCAGTCAATGCGCGATCACCATGTTCAATCAGTGTCACATGACTACCAGAAGCGTGTGCAATTGATGCAAATTCCATCGCAATATAACCGGCACCAATGAATACCATTGATTTTGGCATATCTGGTAAATCTAAGAAATCTGTACTGTCGTGCGTTAGTTCGGAACCAACAATTGGCAATTTAGCTGGACGTTGGCCAGTTGCAATGACAAATTGCTCAGCCGTATACGTTTCACCTGCGACTGTGATTGACCGCGCTGTCATAAATTTAGCATGACCTGCGATAATATCAATACCATCGACTGACAACATATGAGCTAAGCCATCTGATAATGGATCAATCACTTCATGTTTGTACGCCATCAATTCTGGCCAAATAATATCTGGTGTCTGATTAATACCAATACCATGATAATGATGCAAGTGATGAATCATTTCCGCTGGGCCATCTAACAAAATCTTAGCATTACAACCAAAATTTGTACATGTCCCCGCAACTTTATTTTCTTCAATAAGTGCCACTTTTTTACCAGCACGTGCTAATATCTGTGCACCGTGCCAGGCAGCATGCCCACTACCAATAAAAATCACATCATACATTATCTACTTTTCTTCCTTTTCTGCTATTATTTGCTGTAACACAAGATTAAGCGCTTGGTTGTCTTCTAAGACATCGCTTAGCGGTCGATTACTACGTTTAAGTAAAACTGCACGTATAGCATCGACTTCATTAAGAATTTTTTGAAATAATTGTTTTTTATCAACAATTATGGACAAAAGTTTAACTCGCTTATCCTGTTTACTTTGAATTTTTGAAAGCCAGCCTTTTTGGACCAGCTTATCAATAACTGGCGTCAACGTATTACTTGACAACTCAAGTTCCGTCCCAATGTCCATCATATTTACTGCACCACGCCTATCAATAATGAGCAAGCTCATATATTGTAAATAAGATAAATCATATGGCTCTAAAACTTGCGCATATAATCGATGAAAATAGCGATTTGTATTATAAACTGATAAACACAGTTCATCATAAAGATGTTTATCTGTTGCCATCTTAACTCCTTAATATATGTTGTATATATAAATTATATCGTACACGACATAATTTACAAGTCCTAAAAAAGATACTACAGATGCCAACCTGACATCGTATATCAAATTATTAAACTTTACTATCAATTTTTAGCAGTAAGTTATAAATTGCCCCATATAAATTAGCATCATTACTAAAATGGCTTGGCAAAATTTCTGCTTTGGTTAATGTCTGTGCCACGACAGTATTACGCTCAAATAGTTGATGATAAGCTTTTTCAATCTCAGTTGTTACAATCGGTTGACTAGAAATACCGCCACCAATGACATAACGTTCTAGGTCAACCACTGTCTGGACATTGTAAATCAATAGTGCAATTTCCATAACATAAGCCTCAAAAATTGGCCATGCCACTTCATGACGCTGATTGATAGCTTCAAATACTTTCAATCCATCGTGCTTGTCAGGCATACTCAAAGCAACAGCTACACGCTCAATCATCTTAACAGCACTGCCAAGGGACCCTTCAAAATGATCAAAAGACATATTTGAATGATACGACAAGAAACTCAACTCGCCGGCTTGAAAGTGTGTTCCAGTGAATAATTCACCATTTAAAACTAGTCCACCGCCAACACCCGTTCCTAATACGATAGCGGCGCCATTACTAATACCCTTTAAATTACCCAACCATAGTTCAGCAAGTGCTGCTGCTTTACCATCATTTTCGATACCCACAGGCACCTGAATGTCTAACATTTTGGGTAAGTTTATCTTGTCCAAAAAGGTGAGGGCCCCGCCACCATAAATCGTTTCATCATGATGATCGACCTTACCCGGCACACTAATTCCTAACCCTTTGATTGTTTTGGCATACCTATTAATAATATGTTGTAATTGCGCCAAAAATACGGTTAAATTTTCAGATTGTGTTGGCTCACTATGCCTTTCAATCAGTTGACCAGCCCGGTTCACAATACCGTATTTCACATTTGTCCCACCAATATCAATCGCTAAATAATTTAAATTCATACTACCGTAACCTCCATATCACGATTAAATTTTGTTGTTTGTTAAAAAGATTGTAGCATATTTAGAAAGCGCTTACATTAACAACACGTCTAGTCAAAAAAAACGACCCGAAAGTCGTTAATCAACAGTAAGATGAACTTGTCGCCAATCAATTTTTCCAAAAGCATCAACATTAATGTGTTGTAGTAATTTAGCAATTGTATAATTTTCTAATCGGTTTTTGAAGTCTTGTTCCGCCTCATTGAACACTGTCAAAACATCATTAGTAGCTACTGCTAATGCTTGCTGAACATCTTCTATGCGTTTATTTGATTCTTGGTTTAAGAAAATACGATCAGCAAGTTGCGTAGAATGGATAAAGCTTCCCATACCTTCAATTGCCTGATAGACATCTAATAATGTAATTTGAGAAACTGGGCGCGCTAATTTAAAGCCGCCCTCCTTACTCGCAATCGCTTGCACAATACCAGCCACGACTAATTTTCGCATCGTTTTTTTCAAATATGATTCTGACACTTCCAGCCGATCACTTAATAAGTAACTTTTAACAGGCAACTCATCTTTTTGCAAAGCAAGCATCACCAAGACGACTAAACTTTGTTCAACGGCATTTGACATTTTCATAATGTTCTCCAATTTAAAATCAATCAGTTAAATTTAGCAGACAAGATATGACCATTCAAATAATGTCAGTCCGCCCATAGCATTTGATTATGTTGCAATTTCCAGTGGTAGACACCCCATGTCAACACCATTGATATCATACCAACTGATAATAGTACCGTCAAATCTGTAGCGACGCTACCACCAATAGATATTGTTTCACGGAACGCATGAACTGAGTAAGTCATTGGCATCCATGGATGGACTGCCCTAAAGAATTCGTTCGATAACTCTATAGGGTACGATCCAGCACTGGCACTCAGTTGCAGTACCATCAAAATTAACATGATGCCTGACCCAAGTTTACCAAGCAGTACATTGAAAAACAAAACTAATTGATTAAATGAGAATGCTGCTGCTAGCGCGACAACAAAAACCATCACAGGTCTTGCAGCATTTAAGCCATCAATTAATATCAACAATGTTGTCATCACAAGTGCCTGACCAATCCAGACTGGAAAGTTAACCGTTTGTTTATCTGCCCACCATGCGAAGCCACTACGTGGTTTCTTAGCAACAGTCATGAAGTCATAAATCGTGCTTAATGTAATCATTCCGACAAATAAACCAACTGACATCATGTACGGTGCCATACCTGTGCCATTGTTTGCCACATGAGATAAATTATTTTGTGAACTTTTAACTGGTTGTGTGAGTGCTGTGACGTTGCCTTTATTATTGTGTACGGCATTCAATTGAATCGCACCATCAGCTAACTTAGCTGCTAGTGTTGCCGTGCCATTTTGTACTTGACCTAATGCGGAGGCAGCTTGTGACGTTCCAGTCGCTAGTTGTTGCGCCCCTTGAGTTAACTGACCAGCACCGTTGTTCAAAGCACCACCTTTACTTGCTAATTGTCCTAAACCACTATTTAGTTGACTTGTGCCAGTAGCTAACTGGCTATTACCACGTGCTAGTTGGCTAGCACCATTGTTGAGTTGTGATGAGGCAGCAGTGACTTGTTTTTGACCGGCATTTAAAGTGGCTGCGCCATCAGCTAGTTTTTGAGCGCCTGGCACTGCTTGTTGTGACAAACCAGTACTTATCGTTGTTAGACTGTCGTTAAGTTGCTTGATTGCTTGACGAGCACCTTCTGTTGCTTGTGCACCTTGGCTCAATTGTTCTAATTTGGGCAATGCTGTGGTTAGTTGTGACTGTAGTGCTTTCAAAGATGGTAAAGCTTCTTGTAATGGTTGTAAGGCAGCATTCATCTCTTTAGCCGCCACAACACTACTGGTTAGCCCGCTGCCTAATTGTTGCGACGTTTCAGACATTCCCTGAATTTGTTGTGCTATTTCTGGATTTTGTTGCAAAAACGTAACAAATTTTGGATCTTTTGTCATGTGTTCAAGCTGTCCCTTGAGTTTGGCAGTTGCCGCTCCTGAATTTGTCAAACCAGTATTTAGATCACTACTTGCCTTTTTAATCGCACCATCATCAACAGTCACATTTGGTACTGAATTACTATTCAACGTATTTTGTATATTTTTTAAGCCTTCTGTTAATTGCGCTAATCCTGTATCTAACTTATTGAGATCTGCTGATTTTGCCTTTTGCTGACTATCAATTTGCGCACTAACTTTCTGCAGTTGTATAGCTAGTTCTTGTGCACCTGCAGCCAATTGTTGACTACCGGCTTCTAATTGTGGTGTGTTTTGGGCTAGTTGTGATGTGCCTGATGCCAATTGGTTAGCACCTGTAGCTGCTGAATTCGCACCACCAGCCAGTTGATTAGCACCATTATTGACTTGTGACACACCATTTGTGTATTGGCTTACCCCTTGAGCCAAAGTAGATGTTCCCGAAGTTAATGACTCTGCGCCATCATTCAATTTTTTGGTGCCGTCAGACAATTGACCTACACCATTGTTGAGTTTGCTGGCACCATCTGATCCCGCCTGTAAGCCTTTTTGTGATGATTTAGTGGCTGATAAAATGGTTTCATTGTAAACCTTTTGAAGCGACCGTGTCACACTTGCTTGAATTTTATCAGCTGCTGAGCTCGTCATTTTTTCAGCAATGAAGCTGGTCCCTGCATTATGCGAAATTTTAATTTTTGACGTTATAGGTTGATCACTTAATAATGTCCCTGCGTTCTTGGTAAAGTCACTTGGTATCGTGATGGTCATATAGTATTTGCCTTGCTTCAAGCCATCCTGTGCTTTCTTATTAGATACCTCACTGATCTTCAAGGGTTGCTCTTTGACTAACTTGTCAGCTAAATCAGAACCTAAATGCTGATTTTTACCATTAATCTTAGCCGATTGATCTTGGTTAACAACGGCCACTGGCAAATTATTTACATTACCATATGCATCCCACAGTGATGACAAAAAGATCACTGCATAGATACTAGGAATCAATGTAATCCCCAATAACAGTAACTTTAAACCACGTAGTTTACCAATGCGCTGCCACTCTGCGCTTTTCCAAAATTTCATGCCTTTGAGCCCTCGTTTTCCATGTACTTTAAATGTCTATGGATATATTATATACACGGTTAAAGAAATTTGCAAACAAAAAAACATCAAAATTTGATGTTTTTCATCGTTTATTAAAGTTGATCTCTCAACAATTGTTGAATTTCTGCCAAACTAGGTTGGCGTGGGTTTCCGGGTGTGCACTGATCGTTATAAACAAGATCCGTCAATTTTTCAATATTGTTTTCTAGATCTACTTTCTTAACACCATTACCTGTTAATGTTTGGTCAACTTCAACTGACTTAGCCAAATTCTTAACGGCAGCAATCAAAGCATCGACCAATTCAACATCTGTATTGCCCTTCAAGCCAAGGTAGCGCGCAATATCAGCATAATCTTTTTGTGCTGTATATGTCTCATAGCGTGGGTAAGGCGTGCGCTTAACGTTACCTGTCACGGCATTAAACTTAATCACATGTGGCATCGCAATGGCAATAGCCAATCCGTGAGGCAAACCGAACTCACCACCAGTTTTGTGGGCCAATGAATGGTTAATGCCTAAGAATGCGTTAGCAAATGACATACCTGCTAATGTTGAAGCATAGTGCATCTTTGAACGGGCATTTTGACCTTCCTTGGTTGGATTTTTAGGGTCATATTGGTATGACGTTGTTAGGTTTTCAAAAATCAACTTAATCGCTTGCAAAGCCCATGGTCGTGTGAATTCAGAAGACATAACTGATACATATGATTCCAACGCATGAGATAGTGCATCTAATCCAGAAAAGGCTACTGTACGCTTTGGCACTGTCATGACAAATTCTGGATCCACAATAGCTACTTCTGGTGTCAATTCATAGTCAGCTAATGGATACTTAACATGTGTTTGGTCATCAGTAATCACCGCAAATGGGGTTACTTCTGAACCAGTACCAGACGTCGTTGGAATAGCAATCATTTGTGTCAAACGCGCATGGTAGAACTTAACGATACGCTTACGAATATCCATGAACTTTTGTTGCAATTCCATGAATAAGTTTTTGATACCTTCCTCGTCTTCCAAAATACCCTCATGACGTGTTGAGTATTCATACAAGAAGCGACCGATCTTTCCCGCATCAAGTGCCGAACCACCACCTAATAGGATTACTGTATCAGGTTTGAATGAAGCCATCTGACGTGCAATGCCAACTGCCTCAGACAAGGTTGGATCAGGTTTCACTGAACCATAGATGTTTGTTTCAACTTGTTCTTGACGCAACTCTAATTGGCTCAAGACCTTACCAACAAATCCGAATTGCACCATACCAGGATCGGCAACAATAAATGCGCGCTTAACTGCTGGCAATTCTTGCAAATACGTAATCGCATTGGCTTCGTAATAAACTTCTTTAGGTAAACGAACCCATTGTGGTCGATTACGGCGACGAGCAACTGTTTTAATGTTGAGTAAGTCGTATGTTGATAAGTTGTGAGACAATGAATTCTTCCCCCATGATCCGGTACCAAGCGTCAAAGAAGGACGCATAGCATCTGTATAAATGTCACCAATACCACCAATTGAATCAGGTTGGTTAACTAAGATACGTGAAGCACCAATAGCATCCGCATAGGTTTTAATAAATGGATCATCTTGTGATCCGATTTGGATAGCAGCATTGTGTCCAGCGCCTTGATAGTTCAACAGTGATTGTACTGTTTCAATTGCTTCTTCACGTTTTTCAACTTTATAAATTGACAACAATGGTGATAACTTCTCTGATGATAATGCTTCACCAATATTCTTTTGGTCTAACTCGAACAGCAAGACATCTTTACCTTCAGGGATCTGCACACCTGCTTGTTCGGCAATCCAACGACCTGACATACCTGCCACGGGCCCTGCTACACCAAATCCTTCAGCATTTGGTTTGAAAACATAATCAGCGATCTTCTTGTAATCTTTTTTAGGAACTAAATATGCCCCTTGTTCTTGCATCTTTTGTAGCACTTCATCATAAATTGGTGCCTGGATGACTGCTGAATTCTCAGTCGCACAGATCATACCATTGTCAAAACGCTTTGACAAAAGTAAATCAGATACAGCACGATCAGTATCAACAGTTGCATCAAGATAGATTGCACCGTTTCCCGCACCAACACCCATTGATGGATTTCCTGACTTCAAGGCTGCGTTAACCATCGCTGGTCCACCAGTTGCCAAGATTGAGGCAATACCTTTGTTTTGAATTAATGCACTTGTGCCATAAAGTGATGGCTTTTCAATCCACTGGATGAAGTTTTCAGGTGCACCCGCTTTAACAGCGGCATCATAAACAATTTTTGCGGCGAGTGCTGATGACTTTTGTGCTTGTGGATGGAATGCAAAGATAATTGTATTACGTGTCTTCGCTGTCAACATAGCCTTAAAAATTGTCGTTGATGTTGGATTCGTAGTTGGCACAATACCGGCAAGCACACCGAGTGGCGCTGCTAACTCAACTTTTCCTTGAATTTTATCTTCACTGATTACACCAACAGTTTTATCAAATTTGATAGCGTTGTAAACAGATTCCGATGCAAAACGATTTTTTGTATCTTTATCTTCAACGACACCACGACCAGTCTCGTCATGAGCTGCATGAGCAAGTACGAGTGAATTTTCTGAGCCAGCTAATGCCATTGCTGCGACAATTTTATCAACTTGCTCTTGTGTAAATGTTGAAAATGCTGTTAAAGCTTTTTGTGATTTTTCAACTAATTCTGCCGTCATTTTTTCTGCTTGAGTTTGTAATTCTGCCTTTTCTTCGGGTGTCAAAACCTTCTTTGCAGGCTTCTTTATAATTGTTTCTACCATAATGAATGTGCTCCTTTTATTGTTTGCTCATTTCTTAACAATATAAGTATATAACACTTGCTTTGAAAATGCAAACTTTTTGTGAATGTTTTTACAAAAGCTGTTTCAAAGCCATTTGTAAGCGTTTTACTTTTTATACGGTGTTTGTGTTTAAAAACACAAACACCGTATAAAACACAATGACATCACATGTTTAAGAAAAAAATAGTGTCCGTGTACAAAATAATACACAGACACTATTTTTTACTGATCTCCTAATATTTATTAATCAAAAATCATAAATTTAGAGATAAAATAATTGGCCACAATTGCAATGATCTGAATTAAAAACACAGCAATCACACTATTCAATGATATACTATCATACATCCAACGATGTACCCACGATAATCCAAAAGGAAATAGTTGAAAGTTAATGGTGTCCAGTCGCAATAAGTGAATGAAAACACCACGATACCGTTCAATCATAATATAGGTTAACAGAAAATCAATTCCCGCCACGAATAGCCTACCAGCTATAAATCGCCATAACTGCACCAATATATGGCGATTTTGGTCAGCCGAAAATACAAAAAATTTATTGACTACAAAAGCAAACAAAACCGTCACAATTTGTGCAATCAGTACAGGTAACATAGCCTGATGTAGGAGTCCCATTGATATAAAACGTACTACAAAATAGACTAATGTCGTCACAACGCCCCAAAATAAATATTTTATCTTTTCAGATTTTAAATAACGTATCATCATATTTTCCTTTAATAATTCGCCAATAACAAAATCGGGATAAACATTAATGTTCATCCCGATTATAATAATTAATTAAACTAAATTTCTTTATTGCAACACAAATACTACATGTTAGTCAAGTAATCAACGGAATACCATACCACCATCAACAATAATCGTTTGACCTGTCACATAATTTGAATCATCACTAGCCAAGAAACCGACGACACTAGCAATTTCTTCTGGTTCACTCAAACGATCTAGTGCAATACCATCTGAGAATTGTGCCATCCCCCAGTCATCATCTTTACCAGCATTTTGACCGACTTCATGGGCAATATCCCACATCATAGGTGTTTTGACAATTCCTGGTGCAAAAGCATTGACTGTAATACCAAATTGGGCTAATTCTTTGGCTGTTGTTTGTGTAATCCCACGAATAGCAAACTTTGTTGAACCACAAACAGTTAAATTAGGGTTGCCTTCAACACCTGCTTGTGACGTGGCATTAATAATCTTACCACCATGCCCCAAAGAAAGCTTTAAATGCTTCAGTAGCTGCCTGAGTCCCCCAAACAACACCATTGACATTAATGCCCCATGTCCAATTCATGTCATCTTCTGTAACATCCATGATTGGTGTCGTTGGTGCAACACCAGCGTTGTTCACAATGACATTCAAATCACCAAATTCTGATTGCGTTGCTGCTACTGCCGCAAAGACTTCATCACGCTTCGCAACATCTGCTTTAATGGCAATCGCTTCACCACCTTGCGTTTTAATATCATCAGCTACTCTCTGCACTTTTTCAACATGACGCCCTACCAACGCAAGCTTAAATCCATCATTTGCTAGACGATGCGCAATCGCCTCACCAATTCCTTGCCCTGCACCAGTTACTAATGCTACTTTACTCATAATAATTTCCTTTCTTCAACAAAATGATCTTTACAAATAAGAATATACGCCTTATTTGTGAAAATGTAAACATATCATTTTGAAAACTTCACATAAAAACAACCATATCATCCTAATATTAGTTATAATGAGAATATTATGACATTTGGGAGAAATGTATGTACTATATTGATGGGCAATTTTATCAACTCGGTTTAAAACAAAAGGTCAGCTTTTTTATGATCTCGCTCGTGCTGAATTCTTTTGGAAACGGCCTCAGTGTGGCGTCAACTATGGGTTCTGCACCGTGGACCGCTAGTGCTGCTAACCTAGCAAATGCCACCGGAATTCAAATTGGCATTTTCTTAGCACTAACTGCTATTGCTGTCGCTTTTCTCAATATGTTTCTAGCCATGAGTTTCAATTGGCTGCGCCTGCTAGGAAATGTTATTTTCGGTTTATCATTTAGCTTCTTAGTGAGTCTTTTTTCAAACTATTTCATTAGTATAGGTATTCATGAAATAGCTTGGTGGTTACGAATACCAATAGACGTTTTTGCGATTTGGACCATTGGTGTTGCGATTTCAATTTATCAACGTGTGAATTGGATTATGCATCCGTTGGATGATCTGACTAACATTTTACGCTTCGACTATTTTCATGGTAATGCCTCGAAAGCACAAATGAGCAATTTTGCCGCTGCCATTGCGCTATCGTTGATTGCTTTTGCTTTTAGCCATCACTTTGTGGCATTGGGATTTGGTACAGTACTGTCATTTTTCTTTCAAGGTCGCAATATTGCCTGGACTGATAAACACATCTTCACTCACCTAGTACACGGTGACATTAGAGGTAATTAACATAAAAACTGCTAATCATTAACGATTAGCAGTTTTTTTATATCCTTTTAGCTGTAGCGTGTATTTGTTTTTGAGGGCATAAACGATAACCACAAACTGAATCCAAAACTTATCACACTTGGTCCCCATGACAAATCAGATTCTGATTTTCCAAAATACATGATACCCAGCGTAATGACCACATTAATGATCAAAGGTACAACTTGCCACCAACCAGAATAGCCCATATCATGCAATCGTCGACTGTAAAGTGCCAAATTAGGTATAATCACAATAATTGACATCATGAGTGAAATTAACAGAACTAAGATAATTGTGCCTAATAGTGGCCTCGTATCAGTCGCGACTTCACCATGTTTACCAAGAAAAGAACCTAAGCCTGCAACGCCAATGATGATCACTGCGATCATCACATAGATAACACCCCAAAACCAAGTCATCCAATTATATGCACGACGTGAGCTGGTACCACGAAAACTTGTATATCGCTTAAAAAAATCTGTTAGTGCGCCCCAAGCTGACATAACTCTCCCCCTAAAACAGTCGTTTTCTAATTCTACCATTGTTAATTTTTAATGGCAATAAAAAAGCAACCTCAGTTGCCTCTAGCCATCATCGATGAAAAATTTGTTTTGTCGCTTGCTTAACAGCTGCATTGTTCAAGAAAATATAGGTAATAATAACCTGTATTGGGTACATGATTATCGATTTAATAGCACGTGGTAATAATAATGTGACAAAAGTATGCCATGTTTGTACCTGTGAATACATGATAAACAGCCACAATGTATTCATACCGATATTAACAACAAGCGTTACTAATCCCACTGCCCCTAGAATACGCCACCAACTCACATGCGCTTGATTATAATAAAACAACGCATAAATCAAACCGGCACTAACAGCCGATAATGTGAAACCAAGAAAAAATGCACCGCTAGGCGTAATAATGGTTGCATTGACAACATCTAGAATGGCTGCAATTAGCATTGTCCAAAGTGGCCCATACCATTTTGCAATTAATGACATAGCAACAAAGACAAAGCTAATTTTTAACACGTTAGTGCCCACAGTTAGTTTGCCTAACGCTATATCAAGCGCCATCAGTAACGCAAGTACCACAAATTGACGTATGTCTAACTTGGGTAGTGACCAGGTGTCTTTGACACCATGAGTAATATTTTGAACTGCCATAGTTCTGAACCTCCGAGTGGAGCGCTCACCGCAAAACAATATAGTGGTGAATGTGATATCTGCATCGCATAAAAATATCACTGGTTCTCGTTGATTCAAAACACCTGATATTTTTATTTCGTTGAAGGCTCACATTCCGTCTCCTTCACACTTAACGCGCAGATATCTACCCCTTTTTTTATTTGTCTTAATAGACTTGTCCATTGTAACACCCTTTAACACGAACATTAAACAATGATGTACTATTATTATTTGTTTTTACAACTTTTTAGCAATACTTTCTAAAGCCATAATAATGTCATTGAGATCAGTACGTTGATGTTGATGATGTATCAAATAAAAATCACGATTAAATGCTGTTGATAAAGTTTGATATGGCACATGTTCGGGTAATGATTGGATACTCACAATAGATTTACCAATGCCTGCTGACAACATTTTAACAATGACGTCATTATTACTAATGGTTAAAAATTGCGACGGTACAATATACTCTTGTTTAAAGTATTGTTGCATATAATGGTAAACGCCTGAACCTTTTTCACGCACTAGCCAGGTATCAGAAGACAGATCCCCTGCTAAAACTAATTGATCGACAGCAATGCTATCGCGCACAATAAAATCATGTGTAATTGGCTTTTCGATTAATCCTAAATCGAATTGCTTATTCAATACACCTACTAATATTTCTTCGGAATTATGCATTTCGATTTTAAAATGCACACGATGTCGTATTTCTAGGGGGAGTTTCTCAAAAATTTTGGGTAATAATACAGTTGCAGTAGTCTGTGAAGCCCCGATGACAACTTGTGTTTTTACTGGATTTGCTTCAATAGTCAGACTAGCAGTTGCAGCCTGCCAATCATCTAGTAAATGCAGCGCATGTTGATAAAAACGCCTGGCATTATTAGTTGGGTAAAGATCTGTATGCCCATTACGTTCGAATAAACGTACGGTCAATTTTTCTTCTAATTGTTTAATATGAACACTAACTGTTGGTTGTGAAATAAACAATTGACTAGCTGCTTTTGAAAATGATCTTGTTTCATAAACCGCAATAAACGTTTGCAATAGCTTAAACATCATCTCTCCTATTTAATTTATTAATCAATCACATTATAAATATTTATTTTACAAATAGCAAACTTAGCGGTAGGATAAAATGTGATAAAATTTTTAGGAGAAATATCGATGAGAATAAAAATTAATATGATTAATGGTATCATCGCAACGGTAATCCTGTCATTTGTTGCCAAAATATTGGCCTTGTGGCTGCCTTTTCTAGGTGCTGAAGCCATTGCTATGCTTCTAGGTATTGTTCTAGGAAATACCGTCTTAACTGGTGATATGTGGGCACCAGGCATAAAATGGGCTGAAAAATTTCCGATTGAAATTGGTATTGCCTTGATGGGACTAACTGTCACATTACGAACAATAGAAAAATTAGGTATCAACGGTCTCGTCTTCATTTTAATTCAGATGACGTTAACAATTGTGATTGTTCTTTGGCTAGGTGGTCGTCTCTTTAAAGTATCCAAGCAATCTGCCATGCTGATGGGTGCTGGTAACGCTGTCTGTGGCTCCAGTGCGATTGCTTCGGTATCACCAGCAATCGGTGCAACTGATGATCAACGTCGAACTGCCGTGGCAACTGTCAGTTTGACAGGTGTCGTACTACTTCTTGTCCTCCCTGTCATCGGTCCTTATTTAGTTGGCAACAATAATTTATTACTTGGTGCATTAGTTGGCGGTGTCGTGCAATCAGTCGGTCAAGTTGTGGGTACTGCTGCTTTAATTAACCCAACTGTTGTGACTTACGCCACACTCTTTAAAATGTTGCGTATTATTCTACTCACTGTCGTCGTACTGATATTTGCAAAGATGGCACAAAAAAATAATACTGATAGCAGCATTGCAAAACCTAGTAAAGGTATTAAAATTCCTTGGTTTATTATCGTCTTTGTCATTTTACTTTGTGTCAATAGTGTTATTTCTTTACCACATATGCTCAATAATAGCGCCAAATCAATTTCGAGTTTCACAGGTGTTGTTAACTTGGCGGGAATTGGTTTAAATCTTAAAATTGCTACGATCAAAAAATCCGGCGGTAAATTCTTAGCATATGGCCTAGTAACTGGTGCCATACAAGTCATTCTAGCAGTGATTCTGATTCATATTTTGTTCAATTAATTTTATTTGACATCAAAAAAAGCACATCACGGGTAAAAAATCGCCCATGATGTGCTTTTTTAATTAAACTATGAAATATACGCCCTAGTCCTAGAAATAAGCAAGTTCAATTAACTGACTTTTACACAACTAATTAAATCAGGTGGGTACCTTTATCAACGTATATCGTGTCACCAACAATGCCGCTAGCAATCGGGCTTAACAAGAATGCCGCTGTATTCCCAACTTCTTCAATCGTCACACCAACACCATCAACAGTGCGTTCATCTGATATTCTGATTAAGTCATTATGACTTTTAACACCTGTAACGGCTAATGTTTTAACAGCACCCGCTGAGATAGCATTAACACGTATATTTTTATCAGCGAGATCACGTGCCAAATAACGAACTGCTGATTCAAGGCCCGCTTTAGCAATACCCATAACGTTATAGTTAGGTATAGCTCTTTCAGAACCCATATAAGTAAGGGTTACAATTGAACCATTGTCATTCATAATTTCGCGACCATACTTGGCAGCAGCGATTAATGAATAGACACTGATATTTTGAGCTAATGAAAAGCTGGCGAGTGTCCCATCCGTCACTTTATTATCTAAATCACTCTTTTCGGCGTAGGCAATCGCATGTACGATACCATCAACTTTTCCAACTTTTTGAACAATAGTTGTAAAAGCGGCTTCTATATTTTCTGGATTAGAAACATCACATTCAACTTTTAAAACTGAATCGTCAACAAATCGATCCAAACTGCGCTTCATACGATCATTTTGATACGTTAAAATAACTTGTCCACCTTGGTCGATAATTGCCTGCATACAACCATAAGCTAAACTGCTTTTATTTGCTACCCCCATAACGATAATCTTTTTATTATCTAAAAATCCCATGCTCAACACACCTCTTAATTTTAATTATATTATGTAAAGTATGACCTAATTTTTCAAAATTGTCAACGGCGATAACTAAAGCACTATTGTTATTAAACTAACGGCTCAAACAGCATAATAAGCCGCTAACTAACAAAAATGAATTTGTTAATTAGCGGCTTATGGTATTGAAAATATTATGCTGACTATTATTTTAATTTATCGCCACTATTGGCATCAAATTCATGCACACTGCCATCCTTAAATGTCACTGAATAGCCTTTAACTTGCGTGCCATCTGGATTAAAATAATACGTATGACCATCAACTATTTGTTGCCCTGTTAATGGCAGCCCTTTATTATTTAGATACTGCCACTCACCATTTGCCATTCTCACAAATCGATTTTTGATTGCACTATTGGTTTGAGGCGTTGCGACACCGAAAGGATACAAAACATCTGAAATATTTTTTTCTGATGGCATGTGATTTACAACAGCAGTTAGTGCAATGGCACGCTGCTGATTAAATAAATTACCTACAAAACTACCAGAACCAACACGCTGCAGGCTTGATGGTAGCGTGACATCCTTGATTTGATTATCCAAAAATGCGCCATCCCCCAACGATTGCAAAGTATTGGGCAAATTAATCCCTGTTAGCTTATTACTAGCAAACACAAAATCATTTAACGCCGTCATATTGTTGTTCGGCAAGTTAATTGTCGAAATATTATTCGAAGCAAAAGCATACCAACCAATACCAGATATATCTGCGTTCAAGCTGCTAGGCAAAGTCAACGTATTTGAAATTTGATTATCATAGAACGCAAAATTGCCAATTTGCTTAAGGCCTGCTGCCTTAGAAAAATCAACCGCTACAATGCCCAATGATTTAAACGCATTGTCCGCAATTTTTGTGACATGAGCTGGTATCACAATGGTTTTCCCAAGCGTTGTTACGCCGGACTTGACACCTGTAATCACGGTTGGATTTTGAACATCGTAGGTAAAACTTTTAGCTGAGTTAATGTTCCCTGGCGTACCGGTACCATAAGTTTGATGCTTTAACGCATATTGATTAGCAATATTATTAGCTTGGCCAGTGTTGTTCCCGAAAGCCTCATAACCATACCAACGAATTGGTTGCTTACCACTACCATTTAAATGGTTATTTGGTAGCACCTGAACATGAGACGCTTGATTGCCATAAAACGCCCCCGATCCAACATTCAAATCATTCGTGTCCTTAATTGTTGTTAAATCAATCGTATTTAAATGATCGCCAGCAAAAGACCAGTCGCCTATCGCTGTGATCGTTGATGGTAGTCTAACCGCTGCTAAATTGGGATTTTTAGCAAAAGCACCGTCATTAATATGCGTCACACCGTTAGCAAATGTGACCACATTAATCGCATTATCATAAAATATATACCATCCTAAGTTGTTATCGTCTAAATTTGGATAGTTAACCGTGCTTAAATGATTTTTAGCAAAGGCAAAATCGCCAATAGATTTTAAATTATGCGCTGAACTAAAATCTACTTTCCCGATGCCTTGATTATAAAAAGCCGTATTGGCAATGCTAGTAACATTGTTTGGGATAACTACTGTCGCACCGATGTGCTGCGCTTGCCCATCCGAAAAACCGTATAATACACCATTATTAATTTTTAAAGATGGCTGTGAAGCGGTATCCGCGTGAACCACAATATGCAATCCCATGACTAAAAACATGATGAATAATGATTGTAATCCCCATCTGTACATACGTCCACTGTCCGAAAAAGTGGACGTTCTTACTTTCTGATTATTGAAATTCATGTATCATTCCCCCCTTAACTAATTTAAATTATAACAAATACTAGACTTGCCGACCCAATATGTGAACAAATTCGCAATTATGACTTTTATTTTATCATAACTTGAGAATATAACCCAATTTTGTGACGCTTTAAAATTCAAATATCAACTTTCGCCAATACAGTCGGAAAAGCGCAACATAAAAAAAGTTCACTTAACGTGAACTTTCTAAAAATTTGTTGCTCTCACATCAAATTATGACATATAACTACACTAATGTCTGTCGATGTAAAAATTGACCAATTTTTGTCACACCATTTAATAACACATCGACTGGCGCAACCAAGCTAATTCTAATATACCCCTGACCAGCATCCCCGAATGCACTTCCGGGCACAACAGCCACATGCGCTTGATCGAGCAACTCTTTGGCAAACGCTTTATCATCCGTCTTTGAATTGGGTAATTTAACCCAGATAAAAAACGTTCCCGATGAATGCGTGGCTGACAAACCTATCTGATTTAGAGCTTGGATCACAGCATTTCGACGATCTAAATATAATTCACGCAACTGTTGCCGCTGCTCTCCTTGTCCTTGTAAAGCATACGCACTGGCATTTTGAACTGCGCCAAATGTCCCACCAACTGAGTTTTGAATATATGTCTTCAATAACTTGATAATTGAGGCATTACCCACAGCAAAAGCAACTCGCCAACCCGCCATGTTAAAGGCCTTTGACATGGTATAAATTTCAACACCAGTTTCTTTAGCCCTAGCGCTCTGTAGGAAACTAGGCGCCTGATGATCAAAAGAAATGTCAGCATACGCAAAATCATGCACAATAGCAATCTTATTTTTTAATCCAAACGCTGTGACTTCATCAAAAAATTTTCGTGTTGCACCTGCACCAGTCGGATTATGAGGATAGTTTAAAAACATCAACGGTGATTTTTGTGCCACATCCGTTGGAATGGCATGTAAATCTGGTAAGTAATTATTTTCTTCTGACAACAGCATCGGCCACGACTTGGCGCCACTCATGGTAATACCAATGTGATAGCCAAAAAAGGCAGGTGTCGGCGTTAAGACAAAATCACCAACATTTGCTAGAGCCATAGGAAACGCTGTTAAGGCAGCTGTTGAGCCACTGAGTACCGTCACCTCATTTTCTGCCAATACGACGCCATATTCGTTTTGATAGAATTCACGAATAACAGATTTAAGTTCAGCATTACCACCATAGGGTGGATAACCATGTGTGATTGGATTATCTAGCTCGTGTTTTGCCTTTTCGACAATATCAGGAAATGTTGGTTGATCAGGATTACCACGACCCAAATTAATAATACTGATACCTTGTTGTTGCAACTTTTTAATTTGTTCTTGTTGCACCGCTAGATACTTATCGCCAACGGCAACTAGCCTATTGGAAGCTTTAAAATCCATAATGAATCACCCCGCCAAAGAATTAATCGCAGCATAAACCGTTTGTTCTGTGAGATTATGATAAACTGTTTGAATACGATCATTATCAGATGCAGTAATGGACTTAGCAATAATATGAATGGTTTCAGTTTGTGCAGATAAATGCAAATCAGCTAGTTGCGTTGGTAGCCCTAGTGTCTGATAGAACTTTTTCATTTTGGCAAGTTCGGCCTTTTCGTTTTCGATAGCTAATTGAACTAAAATACCAAACGCAACAATTTCACCATGTGTCTTGGCAGGATGATCAATCGCTTTAAGATAACCATTATGAAAACTATGTGCAGCAACACTGCGTCCTCTGGTAGCCGCAAAGCCATCAACTGAAGCCGCCACTAAGAATATCGTGTCCAAAAGATTAACAAATGTTTGGTCATCAATCTGATTTAAGTCATTGATTTCTAACGTACGTTCTTTAGCAATTTCAATTGTTGTTCTTGCAATGTCCAAAACGGCACCCTGAGCTTCTGGAACATATAATCGGCGACGAATTTCATAATATTTTGCCAGCGTATCACCAATCCCAGATAGCAAATACGACGTTGGTGTGTGCTTAAGTAATAATGGATCAACCAACACCAATTGCACTGGTTTGTTATGACGTTGTCGCCCAACTAACTCATGATTTTCTTCAGAATAAATCATACTTTTGGTTGTGATTGCTGCGCAGTTGGATGCGATTGTTGGTATGTTAATGAAATCAATATTCCCCTTATTAACAACACTTTTGGCAGTATCTAATAGTTGACCACCGCCTAACGCAACCAAAACATCCGCCGACTCCAATAAACTGACAATGCGGTCAATTTCAGCATAAGTCGCATGCCCCTTAAAAATAATTACACGATGATGTTCATAAAAACTATTAGGCAGAAAAGACTTACTGACTTGAATCACACGGTCATCAGTTAAAATAACCGGTTCTAGGTAATTTTTTTCTGATATGATTTGATTTATCTGTTTTAAAATGCCCACTTCATTAACATATTCAACAGGACTTAAACGTACTGGTTCCCACTTCATTTACAATTACCTTTCTTATATCCTTATTAGCAAATTCATTATTGCTCTAACTCATGATTAGTCACATCAGATCCAAAATATTTAATTGACAACTTTTTTAACGTGCCATCTTTTGCAATAGCAACTAATCCCTTATTGAGTGCCTTATCATATTTTTTACCAGTATCATTTTTAGCAAAAGCAAAAGCAATTTCCGATTTGCTGACAACATCAGGTAGTAAGCGTAAGTCTAATTTTTTCTGTGCAATAGTCGCAGACAAAATAGATCCTGAATTCACTAACCCTACCGACTTATTTGACAACACAGCTTGAATTGAACCATCTCTATTTTCAAATGGTGATATATTTATTTTGTTATTGAAGTTCTGTAACGCAGCGATTTTATTTGATCCAGCCACAGCTGCTACCTGTAAGCCATTTAAGTCTGACACTTTTTTATAAGTGCTACCTTTTTTAACGGCAATACGTGTTTCATCATTGACATATGTTTTTGAAAACGTATATTTTTTCTCACGCTCGGGGGTCTTTTCAACTGCATTAGCAATACCTTGAATACGGTTGGTATCAAGTTGACCCCAAAGGCCATCAAAGTCCGCATTGACCCACTTGACCTTGTACCCAGCTTTTTTAGCTGCATTTTGAGCCACTTCCACATCAAATCCTACTAATTTGTTCCCGTCCTTATACGAGGTTGGAAATGATGCCCCTGTAGAACCTAATGTTATCGTTTTAGTTGACTCATTCGATGCCTGAGCATGTTTAGTTGCTGGTTTTTGACTTAAAATCACTGCTCCAGCAATAACAATAACGATGCCACCAATAATAAAGTTAGTTTTTGTACTCATTTTTACTCTCCAATAAATGTTGTGATCCAATTTTTAAACGACTATTTTCTGTTAATATTGCCATGCGTTATTCAACAATTGTTAAACTACGTTTGAGTATCAACTCATCTATAAAAGACGACATTCGTGCCTTTCTTAAGCCGAGGCCTAGCAATATACTCAACGCACGAGTAATCTCAAAAAATCGTTGTGGTGTTAAATTTTGCATATCGAGTCCCCCTTCTCTAATTAATTTCTGTACGCTCGTCATTCGTAACGCCTAGTTGCACAAAAAAACCGTAGTCTAATCAAAGACTACGGGACGTTTAAACGTGTTACCACCCAATATTCGTGCTAAAATCACTTTCAGCACCTCAAAACATACGACTTAAACTAACTGATTACAGCAAAGTAAAGTTTATATGCTGTCCAATAACGGTGACAACCGATTGCAACTTACCGCGCGAGACAAATATGCCTTGCTTGCTCGTATTCATGTCAAACTCCGAGACCATTTTCATGCTTGTTACTTTGCCTATTTTCACCAATCACAGACTCTCTAATAAAGTTTTAAGTATTACTCATCTCATCCACATTTATATTAGAATCTATTTTACATACAAACCAATAACTTGTCAACGATTATTTTTGACATACCAGTTTTTTATGACACAATGTTAAAATACAGGGTGAATTTAATTTATAAATTATAATCTAGATTAATCAACTTCATAACATGATTTATCATAACCATAATTTGTAGACAACAAAAATAACGATGACTACTTTTTTATGTTATGTTTTTGCTAGACAAAACCTGTAAAAAACATTAATATTACTTATAAATAATAAGTAAAGAGAAAAAACATGCTAAATATCACTTATAACATTCAACACTTAACGCTACGAGCAGACAATGAACCAGCGATGCGTACTTTCTACCGCGATATTTTAGGTTTGATAGAAAGCCAAGAGACTCACCAAGTCTATTCTTATGCCTTCACAAAAAGTGATGCGCCATTTTTAACACTGCAATTTGATGGTCATAAAAATACCCAACCGCATCAAGGACTGTATCATTTCGCGCTACTGTTCCCTGACACAGCTTCCTTGGCAAGTATCATTGAACGCTTACTATTAATTGAATATCCTTTAGGTGCTGGTGACCATGATGTCAGCGAGGCCTTTTATTTAAATGATCCTAATGGCAATGGCATTGAACTTTACCATGACCGCCCTAAAGAACTTTGGCAATGGGACAATGACTTGGTTCAAATGGGAACAAAAGATGTTGATGCTCAAGCATTACTTCAACAAAAACAAACTGATTGGTCAGGGTTCCCCGCTAAGATGGCCATCGGTCATCTTCATTTTGTTGGTAATAATCTGACCCGTGGCAATGCGTTTTTTATCGACGCCTTGAAAATGGCACTCACATCAACCGTTGGTGACAGTGCGCATTTCTATTCGCATAATCACTACCACCATCATCACGCCTATAATACTTGGTTAGGCCCTGATGCCACACTGCGCCAAGCACATGATACTGGTTTGCTCAATTGGACCGTATCAGTCGATCACACATACTTTAATTTACTTAAAACCAACCTAATTGATCAAAACATTGCTCCTGTAGCAAACGAGCTCTGGTTAACCGATCCGTTTGGTAGTCAATTAATCATTCGTCGTATGGATTAATTAAAAGCCCGATGTTTTAGACAAGCAACACTGTCTAAAACATCGGGCTTTTAACTCATACTTTCATCACAAATAAGTCAGCTAAACTTTTGCAAATAATGGCTTCATCATCAGTGGCGCTACGATAGTTGAAATAATCACAGTCACGATGAACTCACTAGACGTGGCAGAATTAATGATATGTGAAGATAGTCCAATTTGAATAATAACTAGTGCCATTTCACCTCTTGATATCATGCCAGCACCAATCGCATAAGCTACGCGACGACTCAAGCCGGACAGCCTAGCACCAATTGATGAGCCGACAAATTTTGTGATGACGGCTAACAGGCTAAAAATAATAATTGGCAGAATTTTATCACCTAATCCTTGAACTGTAATTGTTAATCCAATCGAACCAAAAAAGACTGGATAGAAGAACCACTGTCCTATCCTCGTGGTCCCTTTACCAATAAACGCTGAAAATGACAATTTTCGTAATAAAATACCAACAGCAAAAGCGATTAATGGTAATAAACTACTAATCCCTAAAGTACCGCCACCAATAACTATTGAAAACAACGTGACAGCTGCTAACGCAATAATATCATCAAGCACAGCTGCTGATATTATAATGGCGCCCATTGGCGTAGCTAATTGCTTTTGTTCAGACAATACTGCTAATGTGATCGATATTGATGTGGCAGAAAAAACAACACCCGCAAAAAGAGCAATCGGTAATGTGTAGACTAATAATAAACAAATTAGAGGAAATACGATAGCCGGTACAACCACACCCAGTACCGCAATACGCGTTGATGCCTTGATATACTTTCGCATCTCCTTGAGGTCAGATTCCAAACCGGAATTCAGCATTAACAGGCAGACACCCGTTTCTGAAATGACATGCATTAAATCACTCGTTTGTACCACATTCAAAAAACTCGCACCTAACACAACCCCTGATAATAATTGCCCAACAACTGATGAAAACCCCATTTTAACCGATATTTTGCCAAATATTATGGTGACAACAATAAGTAAAAGTATTGATAAGGTAGATTGTAAAATTAAACCGAACACTTGAATAAAAAAGCCGCAGCGCCTTTAATGGTAATTGTCCAAAACAACCATAAAGGAACTGCGACTCA
>NZ_JAFBEK010000014.1 GCF_016908715.1 Leuconostoc rapi
AAAAAAAAACGCTTCCAATTAACAATTGATAGCGTTTTTTTTATTATTTATATAAATTGAACTATTTTCCTTTGTTGAGGACTTAGAAGCATATCAATAAATTCTTTGTCATATCCTTTTAGAAATGTGTATTGATTTTTTTGGATATCTTTTCTTAATTTTATAGATACAATATATTTAAAAGCACTTTGTTCATTGGGGTTCAATTTATCGTAAAAATTTCTCAAACATTTTGCTTGGTTAATTGTCAATTTACCGTCTGTTTCAATTTGATCGGTTATGCTTTTTTGAAAGTCATTATTTGAAAAATTAGCGTCTAATGACTTAAACAAAATATCAACCCAATAATCATGTTTATCATTTTCTAATCGTGTTTTGTCAATGATATTATTTTGAGTATCGTAGAAAAAATCTTGTGTTTCAGCAAGATGTGTAATAAATTTCAAAATACATGAGCTGCCAACAATCATCTCATTTTGGTTAATTCTATTTTCGATAGTATATTCGTATCTAATCTCTTTGTGCCCACATAACTGACAATCAAAGTCAGCTTCCTCATTATCGACTAATCCGACGTATTCCCATTCTTTTTTTGCATTAGCAAAATCACTAGAATTACTTAAAGGTAGTAAATTTTGGGTGGCATTTTGAATCCAAGCATTTTCAACCATATTTTCTGCTTCTTTCATCATCATTTTATTATCAATATAGCACAAAACATTCTAAATATAGAAAAATAATACTTTTAAACAAACGACATAACTTAACAGTTGTGTCGCCTTTTTTTGTGCCTTATAATTAAAGGGGTTAGAATGCGTCATAACTTACCGCCATAAATGCGCACCCTTTTTTACTGCAAAAGTACCAAATTTGCTATATAAAACAGATTGGAGAAATGATATGAAATATGGTTACGCCAGAGTGAGTACCACGGATCAAAAACTAGAGAATCAGATTGAGAGCTTAAAAAATTCAGGGGCTGAAATAATCTATAAAGAAAAGTTTACTGGTACGACTACTGAACGCCCTGAATTTAATAAATTGCTGAATGAACTCAAAACAGATGACACATTAATTGTGACAAAATTAGACCGCTTCGCACGCAACACTCGAGAAGCCCTTGATATAATTCAAGACCTATTTAAACGTGACATCAAAGTTAATATCCTTAACATGGGCTTAATTGATAACACCCCCACAGGACAACTGATTTTTACGATTTTTAGTGCCTTTGCGCAATTTGAACGAGATATGATTGTGACAAGAACACATGAGGGAAAAGAATATGCCAAAAGGAACGACCCTTATTTTCATGAGGGACGCCCACAAACCTACACAGATGAACAAATACGTTTAGCCTATGAGTTGCGTCAACAAGGCATGACATACAAGATGATTGCTAGAAAAACAGGCATAAGTGAACGTACACAACAAAGACGGTTTAAAGATATATCATAGCATGCTATGATATATTGTATTATGATATATCAATTATATCAGATACTTTTTTACCTAAGTACCAGTTTGTGGAGGAAACAATGCCATGCCATATCATTGCATATCATAGCATGCTATGATATAATATATATATAAACAAGGAGGCGTACTATGAAAATAATTACTTTTTCTGCTATTAAAGGCGGAGTTGGCAAAACGACATTAACTTTTAATTATGGTGAATGGTTATCTAGCAAAGGCTATAATGTTTTGCTGATTGATAGCGACCACCAATGCAGTTTAACCCAAACCTATGATATTTATAAAGACCACGGCACACTAGCTAATATTTTTACAAAAGATAGTGAAAAAGTAGAAATTATTGAGTTGCATGAAAACTTATCAATTATTCCTGCTTCTATGAAATTAGATACTATTAATAACGATCTTCAAACAAGAGCCAATAAAGAATTATTAATGTACATGTGGTTTTCCGATAATTATGACGAACTGAAAAAGTTTGATTATGTACTAATAGATACACACCCAGATTTTTCAACTATCACACAAAATATGATTGTAATTTCAGATTTTGTATTTAGTCCGATTGAACCAAGCGAATATGGGTTTATTTCTAAAAGTAATTTGGAACTAAGAATGGAACAATTAAAACAAGATGTAATTAATGTTGAAAGTCGCCAAAGTTTTGTAACAGCAGAACTAAAATTTATTGGCAACAGAATAAAACATAATACTAAATCCTCACATGAATTTGTAGAGCAAATGGAAAAAGACACCCGAACAATTGCACTAATTCCTGAAAGAGAAATATTTAACAAAACAACTCTTAATCATGAACCACTGATTAATATGGAAAAAGAAAATAATTCAACTCAAAAGGCAAGGGAATTTTTCGATAACATCGACAATATCTTTGATACTTTTACTAATCAGGAAGCATAACACAATATATCAGGTCACGGCATAGCATAGCATGCTATGCTATTGAAAGGAATAATATTATGGCATTTGAAGATAAAATGGATCAATTAAAAACCAGTATGAACAGCAAGCCAGTAACTAATGAGACCACTGCACCTAGAATTTCAAAATCTTACACTTTAAAACAAGATATAGCCAATGAACTAGCAAGACGTGCTAAAGAAAAAGAGCTAACAGCTTCTAGATATTTGGAACAACTGTTAAAAAAAGAATTTAATCTTTAATTCTGATTATTTAGAAAGGAGGGAAATTTATGCAAAGTCATTTAATCAATTTCTGGCTTTATTTGTATCTGTCCTGTATCTATTTTTTGCCCTTAATAAAACTTATACGATTAAAAGAGCAAGATACAAAGTTTTTGCTACGTAAAATGCTTTTCCCTCTAGAATATCTAATACAGATAAAACTTGAAAAAACAACGAATTACAGCCGTTCTGCAATACGTCTAGGTCATATATTGGTTTGGTTATTTAGTATATTTGGCTTAATGTTTGCAACAGTACCAATGTATATTTTTAATGAACCATACGAGAACCACACGTCAATTCTATTATTCATAACGTACTATTTAATGTTTGCACCAATCAGTTTTTGGTTTCAACCACGGTCATATCAAAACAAGTAAGGTTTGCCGATTACAAAGCCTTATGCTAAAATGAAAACAACTTAATACTAATTAAAAGAAAACTAAAAAAGCCCTAATCCCAAAGGATTAAGACTTAAATTTAGAAAGTAGCTCTTACCAGCTACTTAGTCCAATTAACTTCAACCGCCAAGTAAAAGTTAATTGAATATTTATTTTCTTGATTACTTTCATTATACCGTAGATACACCCAAAGTGGCAAGTCTACAAGAATAGTAATTTACAGAATGTAAGGACTAAGTAGGGTTAATCTACTTAGTCCTTTTAATTTTATTAATTCAAGGAAAATAAAAAACTTGTCCGCCCGACAAGTTCGGTTGCTAACTCATGTATTTGTTAGTTGCTAGTAAATTATAGCAACTATGTAAGAATTTGTAAAATCATGCAACTATTTTTATTTTCCTTTCAAATCGAAAGGGAGTATTAATTATGTCAGAAGAAAACTTTTATAAAGCAAAAGAGATTTACGGAGAAACATTTTACCAACTACCAAAAGTCCTTTTTACTAATCCTCTATACAAGGGAATTAGTAATGACGCTAAAGTTGCTTATGCCTTGTTAAAAGATCGCTTTAACTATTCTATACGTAATAATTGGGTAGATGAAAACGATAATATTTACTTTATTTTCACTAATGATGAATTAATGGGTTTATTGTCTAGTGGCAATCAAAAAGTGATTAAAATAAAGAAAGAGCTAGACAGTGTTGGATTGTTATTACAAAAAAGAATGGGAGTAAATAAACCCAATCATTTATATTTATTGCGACCAGAAGTTGAAGCCACAGATGTTTATAAGCAAATAAACCGCTCAAGCGTTGATACAAGCGGAAATGTGAAAATCACACTTCCAGAAAACGTTGATACAAGCGGAAATGTGAAAATCACACTTCCAGAAACGGCAACGAATACAAGTTCTGAAACCGTTGATACAAGCGGAAATGTGAAAATCACACGCAATCTATATAGACAACCTTTAGATACTAATATAGATACTAATATAGATACTGCAAAGCTTGACTTTTCTTCCAAAAATTTTTCTCAATCCGAAATTAAAAAACAAAACCAAGACCTAGTTACAAATGCTTACAAATATCTTACTGGAGAAAACGTAGATAATAGCATGCCATTTGAGCCAGAAACAATTCAATTAATCAGTTATTGGGTAAGAACCCCAGAACAAATGAGATCTTTTATTGGCATAATATTAAATGCAAGAAAAGACATTCAAGCTGACATTGAGGAACAAACAGGACGTCCAATAACCATTATCATGGATACTGAACCCGAATTACAAAAAGGCATAACAACTACACTTAGAAGATATTTTAATAGCATGAGAAACACAGATAATAAAAACAAAAAAATTAATAGTCCTGAAAATTATCTGTATATCTCAATGAAGAACTACTTTGGATATTGGTATAACTCTGAAATGGCACAAAGAAACAAGGAAGCGTCTAATTAAGCGTTTAAGCTTGTTTTTTTGAATGACGTATAAAACCAAGCACTAAGGAATAAAACGCCTGATACGCTTAATAAGAAGCAATTAAGGCATAAATAACTAGTCCATTGTATAATTGACTTAGAAGATAAATACATTTAGCAGGAGGAAATATAAATGAATAAACAAAATGTTTTTGATGAACTATTGTTAGAAGCTGAAAAAACCAACTTACAAGTTTTAATGGATAATGCTTTAAACGAAAAAGATCCCGACAAGAAAAAAGTGTTGCATGCAATTTATACGTATGCGCTTGATAAAAAACAGGACGAACTACTTAAAGACAAAAAGTTTGTTATTTAATTATGGAAAAGCCAAAATATGTGATTATCGCAGGAATAAACGGAGCAGGTAAAAGTACATTATACCGATTACAACCTGAATTATTTCACAGTACAGAACGAATTAATGCTGATGAAATTTTGCAAAAAATGGGTGGCGATTGGAGAAAAGAAATTGATAACTTTAGAGCTATGCGAGAAGAAGTTAAGCAATTACATGACGCTCTCAATAATTTTAAAAGTATTCATGTGGAGACAACACTTGCAGGTAGTGGAAAAGCACAATTAAATTTGATTGATGAAGCCCATAAAAATGGTTTTGAAGTCACATTACTATATGTCACAGTCAATAGTGCTGAAATGGCTATTAATCGAGTACAGGAAAGAGTTAAAAATGGCGGTCATGGTATACCACCAGAAACGATTAAAAAGCGTTACAGTCAATCCTATAATAACTTGTCAGCAGTTGCGTTTAAAAGTGATAATGTTTTTATTTATGATAACAGTAAAAAATTTATCAACGTATACACGAGAAAACATGAGCAAGTTCAGATTAATAACTTGAAACAATATCCATGGATTAATCAAGGTGTAACCTTTTCAAAAAAGGTACAAAATCAATTAGATAAATTTGCTGAAAATAACCCAAGCGTTACTGAAAATTTAAATAAGACAATTAAAAAGGATAACCCTAAGATTTAGGGCTATCCTTTTTTGTATTTATCAGGCTTATTTGAATTAACGTAATTAGAAAATATTTTTAAAAGATTTTCTGTGTCATCAACTGATAAACTTTCAGTTTCAAAGTATTTATCTAGTAGGGCACCTTTTTGGATTAAAAGACGGGTACGTTCTTTTCTAGCTTTAGAGTTTTCAAAATATTTTGATTGGCGTAAAGTAAATTCTTCCTGATCAATTTTTTTTGAAGTTTTTCTTTTGATGAAACTAATTGATTTAACTTTTTACTCATAGGCTAAAACCTCTAATTATTTTTAAGAGATACCATTGTTTTTATCACTAGCATTTTCAGGTGAGTTACTATCATCTTTGTTTGTAACATTATTTTCATTATCGCTAGCATTTTCAGGTGAGTTACTATTATCTTTGTTTGTAACATTATTTTCATTATCGCTAACAATACTTGAATTAAAAAAATCAGCTATTTTTTTTGAAATATCTTTAATTTTTTCTTGATCCAAATTTGCATAATCAAAATTAGAAAGCTTGATTATTTCATGACCTAACTTTTTATCAATTTTATCTTTTTCATTTTTTATTTTTTCATTTAGCTTATTCAATTTTTCTTGCTGTTTTTCTAAATTACTTAAAGACATATTTACACCCCTTACTAATACTTTATTTTTTATTTGAACACAGAATAACATAATGATAGAAGAAAGTCAACATATCGTTTGCATAAACAAAAAATAAATAGTACACTAAAATTGAATTTTCAAGACATCAGAAGAACGAATGAAATGAGTTCAATGCGCACTTACACACAACAACTAAAGTTGATTGTGTTATTGCTAAAAACCGTGTATCAGAAGTCGCCTATGGCGACAACAAATTAAAAAACATAAATAAAATGAAAGGAAGCGAACAGTATGGCAATATTCCACATGAACTTTAGCAATATTAGTGCAGGTAAAGGTCGAAGTGCTATTGCCAGTGCAAGTTATCGAAGTGGAGAAAAACTACACAGTGATATGGAGGGAAAAAATTATTTTTATGCTAGAGATGTTATGCCTGAAACATACATCTTAGCACCAGATAATGCACCAGAATGGGTTAATAATAGGGAAATACTATGGAATAAAGTTGAAGAAAAAGACAGACGCTCTAATTCAAGATACGCAAAAGAATTTAATGTCGCACTACCAGTAGAATTGAGCGACATTGAACAGAAAGAATTGCTGTTGAATTATGTTCAGAATACATTTGTAAATGAGGGAATGGTTGCTGATGTTGCAATCCATAGAGACCACCCAGAAAATCCGCATGCTCATGTGATGTTAACTAATCGTCCATTTAACCCAGACGGAACGTGGGGACTAAAAAGTAAAAGGGAAAATATATTAGACGAAAAAGGAAATAAAACATATACAGGAAATAGTAGGTTTCCAAGAGCAAGAAAAGTCTGGTTAGTCGATTGGGATAAAAAAGGAAAAGTTGAACAATGGCGTAAAGAATGGGCTAAGTCTGTAAACCATGTTTTTGAACAAAAAAATATGCCAGATCGAATTAGCGAAAAGACATTAGATGAACAAGGTATTGACGGAGTAGCAACGCAACATGTTGGTGTAAACGGACAACGACCAGAAAGAGAAAAATTTAATCAATTAGCTTTGGAGAATAGAAAGCATAAAGCACAACTGAAAAACGTTGACGAAAAAATTCATAATGAGCGTAGAATGCAAACACTACATAATCATCTATCATTTAGTGAAAAGCGTTCTGTATCACAGCTAAGTAAAGAGTTACAAACATTTGTTAGTTTGGAAAATCTAGACGACAAAAAACGTATGCTATTTAACTGGAAAAACAGCTTATTAATTAAGCAAGCGGTTGGAGAAGATATTTCCAAGCAAATGTTTACTATTAATCAGCAAGAACAGTCATTAGAAAAGGCAAATGATTTACTTGATAAAGTTGTTGATAGAACAATTAATAGTATTTATCCAGATGTTGATATTGAACAAACAACAATTGCTGAAAGAAGAGAATTAATTAAAGAAACAGATAGTGAAAAAACAATCTTTACAGGACAAGAATTAAAAGACCGTTTAGCTATGATACGAACGGATATTTTGAATAAAGAAATATTATCATTTACAAAGCGACCTTATGTTAGTTGGTTAGTTTTGGAACATCAGGAAGAAAGAACCAAAAATAATATGACGGAAATATTATCTCAAAAGGGTTATAAATTTGCTGATATAGAACGTTCAAAAGGTAGTATTATACGTAACTTTAGTGATGAAGAACAGGATATTTTGAAACGTGGAATTAAAGATTTACAGGCAACTAATGAAATTAAAAACGTTGTTCAAATTCAATATGCAGGAGTGTTAAAAAAGACATTCTCTGACATGGATATTGATAATGTGACAATGGTTGATCGGGAAAAAATTTATACCGCTATTGTCTACTTTAACCCTGAATTGAAACAACTTTCAAAACAAGAATTTAATGAATTAAAGGATAATCCACCGATTAAATTTAGTACGAGAGAACATCAACAAGGGCTTGCTTACTTGAGCGGTACGATAAAACTTGATGATATTAAGAACCCTAATCTGATTAGAGTATTAGCTAATGAGGGAACAAAACAGCTATTTATAGGAGAAAGTAGTCAAGACCCTAATATTACTAAGGAACAAATAGAACAGGTCAAGCAAGTTATGACGCAAAACAATGGTGCTTATGAAGATTATCGCAAAGCCAATATTAGTGATTATCAGAGTGTCAATTATCGAGAAACAACACCTGCGGAGTATCTTAACAATGTATTTAGTAGTGTCATTATGAAATTGCTATATGTTGATGAAGCACGTAGAAAGAAAGGCTTGAAAGAAACAGAAAGGGAAATGGAGAAGAAAAAAAGACAGCATGAGAAGCATGGTAGACAAATGTAAAATAAATGTAATTAGTAATTGTGCACATTGTGCTCAATTAGTGATATAATGGTTATATAAATTAGGAAAGGAGAAACCGTGTGTGGCAGAAAATCAGGAGTGGTACAATCTTACCAAAGCCAGTGAAAAACTGGGGTATGGCAGAACTTATGTTAGCGTGTGGTTACGCAGACATAAAGACGACTTCCCAAGCAGTATGTTAATGGAGTCAGGAAACAGCAAGATGATTTCTGAACAAGGCATAGAATGGATTAAAGAAAACATAAAAAAAGCGGGCGTCCTCGTCAGCAACAGTAGTGCTAATGAGGATAAATACCTAATATTGCGAGTATTAGGTAAAGCCCTTAATATCCATTTTACAGGGTGGGCAAGGGGACGTCTAGGTAATTTACTAACGCCATAGCCCAGCCCACAAAGTTCAAATTAAAGGGGGTGACGGAATGAAAAAAGAGAGCTGGCAAGGAATTAAAGGAAGTCTAGTTTATGAAGATGATAAAGCCATTATTGTTGATGAAGCAGACGACATTAAAGACACTGAAAAGCTTTCAAAGCGATTAGCTGAAAAAGGACAACCGATAAAAGAAGCCAGGCATCAGTTACTAAAAAATTCTATTAAGAAAAATATTAAAACTGATCCATTGAAACTTAGTAGTTGGTTTAATCGTAAATACGACAGTGATAATGCTAAAAAGACTGAAAAGTTGGAAAGTAACAAGCCAACAAGGCAGTATAAGCAAATCAAAAATGAATTGACATTTTTTGGCGAAAGTTTTCTGGAGGGTTTTCTAGGTTTTTACGGTTTGGAAGTGGATAATGCGCTAGCTAGGTATGAAAATAACCTACAAATCATTGAGACCCAAGACTTAGGATTAAGTAATGAGAAAAAATATTACTTAGGACAGAGCAAAAAGGGTGAATTAAAACTAGCAACTTCTGAATTACCAAGTCAGCAAATCGCTAAGGAGGAGCTAAACAAGTTCTACTCACGACAACAAGAACAAGTTCAGCAACAGAGTAACAGTATTAAATCGCCAGATGAAGATACTGATAACGGAAAGGAGTAACACTCAATGAAAGTATTGAACAAAACTAAAATCACAAGTATTTTAGCTTCTGTGAGTACGGCAGGATATTTAATGCTTACAAATGCTCAAATCGTATTAGCTGCAGACGGTGGCGAAGTACAGAGCAAAATCACGAATGCTGCTAATACAATTAAAGGAATTTTGACAGGTATTGTCGTGTTGGTTGGCGTCTGTGTGGCATTATTTATTATTATTAAGCGACTACCAGACGCAGATGATCCAAGAGAAAAATCAGAAGTCTATAAAGCAGTCGGACGAGTGGCAGGTCTTGTAGCATTAGCAGCCGCCATTGTTTGGATATTGCCATGGGTATACAGTCTATTTACTTGATAAGAAAGACTATATGAAAAGGAGCTTGCCAAATGAAAAAAGGTAAAGAGTTTATTTTTCCAGAAAACGTTGATAAAGATTATGGTATTTGGAAAGATTACACCTTAAAAGATTTTGGCTATGGTATTTTAACATTATTAATTGGGTTAATTTTTATTGCGATACCACCCTATGGTTTTATTCTTGTATTAGTAAAAATTGTAATTGTTGTATTAGCCATGACGGTGGTCATGGCTATTTTAACAGTAAGACCAATTGCTTCACGCAAGAATATCAAAGTACGTGATAATTTGAGACTGAAACAGAAATATACTCATAGTCAAAAGCTCTATTATTTAAAGCCACAGAAAAGAGATGAACCTAATGAAATTGAAAAATACTAAGGCAAAAAAATCTCAATTAGAGTGGGATTACGAACCACCAAAAATTAATGGTGGTAAACAAACAATTGATGATATGAGTTTAGTTGCAGGAATGTATGAAAATTACGAAGTAACTAAAACAGGTAATCTAGTCGGTATCTTAGACGTCAGCGGTATCAATCTTGACTTATTAAATGACAATGAACAGCAAGACGTATTTAGCGATTATGGGGCATTTCTGATGAGTACGTTAGGCGAGGGCGTAGATGACAGTTTACAGTTCATAGAGCCAACAATTCCAGTCAATATGACAGAATGGTTGAATGGATTAAAGCGAAAGTATCTTGATTTAAAGAATAACCACCCAGAAGAAGAGTTTAAAATTCAACTGATAGCTAGTTATTTGGATCACTTTACAACCGTACAAAATTCAAAGAACATGACAACTAAACAGCACCTTTTAATTGTTAAAGTACCAATTAAAGACAAGACAATGGAAAGTCTTGATTTAGCGGTCAATAATCTTGATGAAAAAATAAATCAGGTTAAACGTGACTTAGAAAATGCTTTAACCGATTTTGATTTAACGGCAAAAGTATTATCTAGTCAAGAAGTACAAGAAATATTGAAGAACTTAATTAATTTCAAAGGATAGGCGGGTGTAAATATGAGTTTTGGAGATAATTTAATCAATCTGTTTATGCCACCTGCAAAGGGGAAAGCAGAGAAAAAAGAAGAAGACGTAGAAGTAATTGATCCAAGAAATATGGATAAAGACAATTTCATGGACTTAATCGACCGTGATAGTCTACATTCTCTATTTCCATTTAGTTGGGAACAATACCCCACTTACGTTCAATCAGGCGAAAACTTTATGCGAGTAATTGCCATTGCGGATTATCCTAAGCGTGTCTATGGTAACTGGTTATCAGAATTGAAGCGCAAAAAAGGCGCCATTGATATAGTGCAATATATCGACAGCGCCAGTAATAATTCAATGATTACCTACTACAAGAAAACTATTCAAAACAAGGAAGCACAGCTTTTAAATACGTTTGACCCATATAAGCAAAAAGTGCTCAAAAATTACATTGATAGTGCAAATATGCAGTTAGATAAATACTTAGATAATTCTACCACGTTTGTTTACCAACACATGCTAGTTTATTTAAGAGCTAACAGTTTAACGGAGTTGGAAGACTTAACAGATAATGTAAAGAATACATTGATTAAGCTTCAAATGAAACCCCTTGTACCAGTAAAAGCAACCTTTCAAAGTTTTTGGTCTACTATGCCAATCAACGAAAATCTTTTAGGCGATTATACGTACAAGGAAAGCAATACAGAAGTTGCTAGTTCAATGTTTCCCTTTGATGACGCAGAAATTTTGGACTTAAAGCCACGTAGCGATATTGAGGGTGTCAACAAAGATACAAACTCACTAATTGCGGTTGATATGCTTGATAGAAATAAAACATTGAACCAAAACATGGTTGTTATTGGTACATCAGGAGTTGGTAAAACAACGTATATGATCCAAAAAATATTGCGTTATGCCATTCAAGATTATCAAATTTACATTATTGACCCAGAAAATGAGTATACAAAAATCGTTGAGCTGTTAGGCGGGGCAGTGCTTCACTTAACATCAAATGCAAAAAGTAAAATTAATCCAATGCAAATCTTTTCCGAAGAGATTTTGAGTGCTGATGAAGCCGTGACAAATCTTGATGAATTGGTAAAAGATAAAATTCAACGTTTGAAAGGTTTCTTTGAAGTTCTAAAAGACGACATGAACCAAGTTGAAAAAGCAATCATGGATAATGTAGTTAAGCAAGCCTATATAAACAGTGGCATTTTAAAATATGAACGGCTTAACCAAATCAAAAATGATCAATGGCCAACCCTAACTAACGTTTATGATGAAATGGCAAAGCTTGCTGAGAAAGACCCAGATAAGTTTGAACGTGTAAAAGACTTTTACTACATTTTAGGAAGTTACACACACGGCTCAAATACTTTGTTTGACGGATATACCAACGTTAATTTGAGCGCTAAGATTGTCTCATTTGATTTAAAGCCATTGCAGAGTGAACAGGAAGTACAGGCAGGGGCTTACTTAACAACATTCCAGTATTTATGGGACGAAATTACAAAAGACCGTCACAAGCGTAAGAAATTGTTTGTTGATGAATTTCACTTTTTGACATTACACAAGTCAGCGTCAACATTTTTCCACCAAGCGTACAAGCGTTTTAGAAAATATAATGCAGGCGCCATAGCAGGAACCCAACAAATTCAAGATGTTATCGAGGGAACAACCGATAGCGGACAGAACATTGGAGAAGCAATTATTGGTAACAGCTTTACTAAAGTATTCTTTGGTTTAGACGGTAAAGGTGTAGATGATGTTATTACAAAATTACGTATGACCTTTTCCGAAAAAGAAAAGAAGTTATTGGAACGTAGGCGTCAAGGAGACGCACTCATGATTTATGGTAGTCAACGAGCTTTCATGAACGTTGAATTAACCGAAGAAGAATTGAGACTAATTGATCCCGAAGCCTATCAAGAAAGATACAATCGAGAGACACCAGAGCAACCAGATTATCAAAAAAGAGTTGTCCTAACACCAAGTGAAGTTGAATTACTAACCACGACCGAAGATAAAGGGGGTGTAGATAGTGAGTAAAAAAGACCTTGAACTACTAAATATTGAAGTAGGGACATTTAAAAGAGTGAATGATAAACTCACGCTTAAAATCGACCAATCTCAATTTAGATATGATAGCCTAGCAGAATTAAACGAGGTTAAAGCACAAGAGCCTAATTTTCTACACTTGCAAAATATCGTTGAACAAGATAGTCAAGTGGTATTGACTTATGGTTTGTCAAAAGAAGCTAAGTCATTAAAGCATTTACCGACAGAAAAAAAGGCTATTAGAACAGCCATAGCTAAGCAAATCATGACACAAGACGTGTTGAGTGACGGAAAATATCATATCTCACTTAACCCTGCTAATATTTGGTATTATCCAATGACTAACGTTTGGTACGCATATCGTGCCAATGAACTTATGCCATTTGATGATAAATTTAATAGCTTGTCTAAATATAAGGCGTTAGTTCTATATTGCTTGACAGGTACACCATACGAAAGACTATTGAGTGAACCTAAAGAAGCCCTAGCTAAAAATCAAGATGAATTATTGCAACAAATTGTTAATGCTAATGATACGGAAGAATTGAAACTTGCGATTAAAGAAATTGATGATTATGTTTCTTATCGTGAATGGCAAGACGTAGACAGTAAAGAGCAAAAGTCCAAAAAGAAGCTATGGATTACTGCTGGATCAATTGCTATTGTAGCTATCATTGCAATGGGATTAATTCACAAAAACGACCAGAAAAAGTATGTGGCGTTAGAAAATCAACATCAGACACAAATTACTAAATTAAAATACAGCACAGCCGTTAAAACTGCACTTGATGATAAAGAGTGGAAAGAAGCGGGCAAGGCTATGGATAAGGCAGGGTATAGCAAAAACAAAAAAGCAACAACCTACCTTAACTTAAACCAATATCAACAAGCCTTGAACACCGAGCCTAGTTTATTGTTAAAAATCGTCAAGAAAGCTTATAAAAATGATGATAGTAAAGATATTCTAGAATGGCAAACACCAAGTAGTGCTAGTTCTAAGATAAGCAACCAACTAAAACTTGAAAAGGCAATTATCAACTATGATGTTGATACCTTAACAGGTCAGTTATCCTTTGAACAAAATGGAGATGTGTTGTTGAGAATGGGGAAAGCATTTAACGACCATGACGACACACAAGACGCTTCAACAGCACAAACAAAGTTAGTGGCAATTAACAAGGATAAGGGCGACTATCTGAAAGCCTTAATGACCTTGAAGTCAGCTAATAAATCAGTAGATGATAACCAAAAGAAGTTAGATGACGCTAACAAAATTGATGATAAAGACAGTAGCAAGGGCGATAAAGTCAAGGAAGCAAAATCTAATTTAGAGAATGCTAAAAAAGACCAAAGCACAGCTCAAAAGAAGGTGGATCAATTACAGAAAAAAGTAGGTGATTAGATTGCAGGTACTATCAGTAAAGTACAAAGCCAAAAAGTATAAATGGATAATCTATACAGCGCTAGGTACAGTCCTACTAATGATTATCTTATTTGCTTCAATATTTGGGAAATTGCAGACAGATAGTTGCGATACGACAACAACCGTCACTAATCTTGAAAGTAAAGATATGGAGCAAAACGCCAAAAACATTTATGCTCATTGGAAACAAAAATATAATGCGACACCACAAGCCAGTGCGGGAATTTTAGGGGTATTAGAGCTAGAAAGTCGATTAAACCCCAGTGCAGTTAATTCTAGTTCAGGAGCCACAGGACTAGCCCAGTGGTTAGGTGGTCGTAAAGATAAATTAGAAGCCCTAGCAAAAAAAGAGGGCAAAGAAGCAACTAATTTAGGTGTACAGCTTGATTATTTAGACCAAGAATTAAATGAAAGCTACTACTCAAAAAACAAAGAAATTTTTACTTATATAGATGTTCATAAAGCGACCAAAGCATGGCTTATGGACTTTGAGGGTATGTCTAAAAACCCAGAACAATGGTATCTAAGCCAACGATATGCGTATGCCGATCATTGGTATTCAGTATTTGGAACCACAGACCCAATTTCAGGTAGTACCCTAGCAAATGCTAGTCAAGGGTCAATTGATGATCTAGGTTGTTCAAGTGATACTAATTATTCAGGAAGCGACATAGTTAAAACAGCCGAAAGTATGAAAGGGTATTTCTACTATGTACAATCACACCCAAGTAGCGACTTAGGAAGTGACTTGAAAAAACCTAACAAAAGCGGTGGTACTGATTGTTCAGGCTTTGTATGGCTTACATTGAACAAGGCAGGCTACAAAGTACCCGCAAACATGGGTTGGTTTACTGGATCAATGGCAAGTGACGCTAAAGGGTCACACCAATACTTGAAACAAATTAGTGAAAATGACGCCAAAGCAGGCGATATTGTCATAGTTAATCAGGGTGCAGGTGCAGGAAATAACGGACACACCGCAATTCTATTAGGTAAATGGCAGGGTAAAGAAACTAAGATTATTCAAGAGGGTGGCGACACATCAGGACACGTCAATGAGGGAAAGTTTGGTACGTCATTCTCAACCTTGCTAGACGGTGGAGACGTTGTATTAGCACGTCCAGTTAAAAAATAAGGAGGAGAGAAGATGAGACGAGGTTTAGCAGTGATTGTATCTGTTATTGGTGTCGCTTTACTTATTTCTTTGTACGGCAACATCTATCAACATTCAAAGATTAGTAAGGCTAATAATACGATTTCACAAGTTAAAAAAGATAAGCAACAAGTTAGTAAAAAACTAGCCACGGCAAAGCGTGAAAATGATGTTTTGAATAGTCAAGTTGATAATTTCAAGACTTACCAAAATAACAAAGATAAGAGCCAATCAGAGTTGAATTTCAACAATGTAGCTAATAAGTTTCTCACGACAATGTTCACGTTTGAACCAGACACATATAGTAACCGAAAAGACAGTATAAAAGGGCTAATCTCAACTGATTTATATAATCAATATTTCCCTAAAAATACCAATTATGGTGACGCTAATAGTGTGACTTCCAAGCTAGATAACGCTACAATTTATACCCAAGCTAAGCAGGGTAACAGCATGAAAGGATTAGCAGTAGTTAGTTTTGAAAGCAAGAGTGGCGATAATGACTGGAAGAAAGAAACTGATTTGTACCAATTAACCTTTGATACAACCACCAATCAGCTTACAGCCGTGCAAAATCTAGGAAGCAGTTTTAAAGCTTCAGATGTTAAATAAATGGGTTAAAATTATTATTTCAGCCGTGGTGGCGGTTGGTTTAATAACATTTCTAGGACACAACTACGTGAACTACGTTGAAAAGAAACAAACGGCAGTGACGATTTCAAGTAGTAACAAAAAGACCTTGTTTTTCTACCGAGATGACTGTTCCGACTGTCAATCAATTTTTCATCAAGTATATTGGAAGAATGCTTTAAAAAATAATGTTGTCTTTATCAATATGAATCAACAAAAAAATCGTAAATATATTGCTAAATATAATCTAACGTCAGTACCAACATTTATTAATGGCGACAAACAATATTCAGGTACAAACCTAGATAGAATTAATCAGGTTTTGGGGGATTAAACACTATGGAAAATAAGGGATTGAATTTTTTAAAACATCTTATACCGTATCTCATTGCATTGTTTGCAGGGTTGTATCTAGTTGTTCTAATTACTGGATCATTTATGGCACTTTCACAGTATAAACTTGATTTACCACAACATTTTTCAAGCATTATCACTGGATTAGCGACACACCCGATACATTACTATTCTTTATATCTCTCACAGAAAAATCCATTAACTATTATTTTAAGTGTTGTGATTATCTTATACCTTGCTTACTTTGCATTGAAGCGAAGCAAAAAGGGTAAAGAGTGGGAAACAGCAGATACTGATACGCACGGTAGTGCAACGTGGGGAAATCTTAGAGACTTACTTTCACAATATTTCAGTATCACACCAAAAAACCTAAGTGACAGTTTTAATAAGAGTTTAAATGCAGATACAATCAAGAGCTTACAAGAAAAGGGGGAAGAAAAATGAATGGCACCATACTAGGCGTAGTTGATAAGCAAATTGTTTATCAAAATAATAGTACCAAGCCCAATCGAAATATTTTTGTTGTAGGTGGTCCCGGGTCTTATAAAACACAGTCCGTTGTTATTACTAATCTTTTTAACGAAACAGAAAACAGTATCGTTGTTACCGACCCGAAAGGCGAGCTTTACGAAAAAACAGCGGGTATTAAACTAGCACAAGGTTATCAAGTGCACGTTGTTAATTTTTCAAATATGATCCATTCAGACCGCTATAACCCTTTTGACTATATTGAACGTGATATACAAGCTGAAAATGTTGCAACCAAAATTGTACAATCTGAAAATAAAGAGGGTAAAAAAGATGTTTGGTTTAGTACCCAACGTCAGTTGTTAAAAGCATTAATCCTATTTGTTTTAAAAGAACGTGAGCCAGCGGAACGCAATTTAGCAGGTGTTACTAAGATACTACAAGAGTTTGATGTAGAAGCCCAAGAGGACGAAGATAACAGCCCATTGGATCAAATATTCTTAGATTTAAAGTTCGACCACCCCGCACGTAGGGCATACGAACTAGGTTTTAAAAAAGCAAAAGGCGAAATGAAAGCTAGTATCATTTCAAGTTTACTTGCCACCGTCAGCAAGTTCACAGATGAAGAAGTCGCTAACTTTACCAGTCGTTCAGACTTTGATTTAAAAGATATTGGCGCTAAGAAAATTGTTCTCTATGTGATTATTCCAGTCATGGACGATACGTACGAAAGCTTTATTAACTTATTTTTCTCACAACTTTTTGATGAATTATATAAGTTAGCTTCCGACCACGGCGCTACATTACCTAATCCAGTAGACTTTATTCTTGATGAATTTGTCAATTTAGGTAAGTTTCCAAAATATGAAGAATTTCTAGCAACGTGTCGTGGTTACGGCATTGGTGTAACGACTATTTGCCAAACACTAACACAATTGCAAGCTTTGTACGGTAAAGAAAAAGCTGAAAGTATTCTAGGTAACCATGCCGTTAAAATTTGTTTGAACGCTGCTAATGATGTGACCGCCAAATATTTCAGTGATTTACTAGGAAAATCAACCGTTAAAGTTGAAACAGGTAGTGAAAGTACCAGTCACAGTAAAGAGACAAGCACCAGTAAAAGTGACAGTTATAGTTATACAAGCCGTTCACTGATGACCGCAGATGAAATTATGCGTATGCCAGACACGCAGAGCTTGTTAATTTTCAGTAATCAACGTCCAGTCAAAGCAACTAAAGCCTTTCAATTTAAGCTATTTCCAAACGCTGATAGTCTTGTAAAATTGGCACAGAATGATTATCAAGGGCAAATGGAATTAAGCCAACAAGCTAACTTTAAAAAAGTCAATGATGAGTGGCAAACTGAATTAGCTAAGAGAAAATCAATAAATAAAGAAAATGATGTGTCCGAAGAAGAAGAAGAAGAGTTGCAAGATGAGTTAGATCAAGCCACTATTTCAAAAGATACTAACGAAACTAAAACTGATGATGTGTTTTATTAAGGAGGAAGCAAAATGACAAAACAAATGAAGTATCTAATTGGGTTGGTAGTCGTAATCTTAATTGCTTTGGGTATTGGGTTTACAGTTGTTCACAAATCAACGGCACAAGCTCTACAAGCTAAAGAATGGACGTTTAAGGCAAGTAAGGGAGACGGATTAGCACAAACCGCTAATTTTTCTGAAAAGAGCCTAACCTTATCAGAAGCAGGTTTAAAAGACACTTACCAATACAAGATTAGTAAGAAGAACGGTCAGGAACAAATTACTTTTACTAGTCAAGATGAAAATTCAGGTACAAATGAAGTGAGGACATTCAACATCAAAAAGAGTTCAGATGAATACAAACTCACACCAACCAACAGTCTTGCTAAAGAGGACACAGGAGACGTTACGCTAATACCAAAGTAAGAAAGGAGGATTAGCAATGGGTGACATGATTTCCAAAGCAATAAATAGCTTCCTAGAGGGTATTATCAAAGGCGCGTTAAAATGGATTATTAATATTTTAACTGGCACCGTGAAACTGCTTAATACCAATATGAATGAAATTTCAGTCTATTATGGTATTTTCTTAGGTTTTGCAACTAGTTTAGTGATCGTTGTAGTTTTAGCCAGAATTATTATAACCATTATGAAAGAAGCAGATGATAGCACGGACGCCACATGGGCTAACATCATTATGGACGCTGTAAAATCAGCAATATCAATTCCACTAATGGTGTTTATTCAAGGTTTTCTAATCAGAGCCTTTACCATTCCACTTGTTACTTATATTTTCAAAGACGCAGGCGGACTATCAGAGGACACAGTTAATCACGCAGTCAAAGTCGCTACTGGCAACGGTACTGGATATGGTTATGGCGTACCCTTAATAATCCTAGGTTTCTTCTTAGTCGTACTAGTTGTATTCTTTGTTAAAATTGGTATTTTCTTTGCAGACCTTGCCTTTTTCAATATTTCAATCCCAATTGTAGCCGTATCGGTAGCCACTGAAAGTTTTGAGTATGCGTCAACATGGTGGAAAAAACTTTTATATCTCAATCTCACGTTAATTGCGCAAACAATGGCAATGGCACTCATGGTAGCAAGCTTTGGATTACTAGATAAAGGTTGGGGGTACTTAGCCTTTACAATCGGTTTCGGTGTCTTGGTGATTAAAGCCCCAACTATCTTGCAAGATATGTGGCAGTCAACAGGGTTAGGAAAAGCAACCGCCACAGGTGGTATGCGTGCAATGGCTATGATGTTAAGAAATAGATAAAAGAAAGGTGTGAATACACATGACGACAGTTATTTTAGCAGAAAAACCTAGTCAAGCTAGATCATATATTGAAGCATTTAAAAATAGCACAAAAAAACAGGGTTACTATGTAGTTAGTGACCCTGTTTTACCCAATGAGACATTTATAACGTATGGTTTCGGGCATTTAGTAGAATTAGCAACACCAGAACAATACGACACAAAATATAAACAATGGGCTTTATCTAATTTACCTATTTTCCCAGAAAAATACAAGTTCACAGTGCCAACAGATAAAAAAGCACAGTTCAAAATCGTAAAAGAATTGTTGAATAAAGCAGACACAATAATTGTTGCTACTGACAGTGACCGTGAGGGGGAAAACATAGCGTGGTCGATTATGACCCAAGCCAAAATAAATCTCAAAAGTAAAAATATTAAAAGGCTATGGATCAATTCGTTAGAAAAAGAAGCTATTTTAAAAGGGTTTAAAGAATTAAAAAATGGGTGGGATTACTACCCTGCTTATCAAGAAGCCCAAACTAGACAAATCAGTGATTGGTTAGTAGGTATGAATGGTAGTCCATTGTACACTTTATTATTGAAAGAAGCAGGGTTGCATGGTGTCTATTCAATTGGTAGAGTACAGACCCCTACTCTGTATATGGTGTATCAAAGAGACTTAGCCATTCAAAATTTTAAACCAGAACCTTATTTTGAGCTAAAAGCAGAAATTTTAGCAGAACAGCAAAAATTTGTCGCAAAATTAGACCCCTATCAGCGCTTTAAAGATGAAAAAGGTCTAACTACGTTCATGAGTGAGAAAAGGCTAGAAAAAGGCTCACAAAGCGGTTTAATCAAAGATGTTCAAAAACAAACGAAAAATACAAGCAGTCCACGTTTATTTTCATTATCAAGCTTACAAAGTGAGATAAACAAGCGTTATCACGCCAGCGCCAGTGATACATTACAAGCTGTTCAAAATTTGTATGAAGCAAAATTACTTACCTATCCTAGAACTGATAGCAACTATATTACAGAGCAGGAGTTTAATTACTTAGTTGAAAATCTTAATGGGTATCTAGGGTTTTTATCTAAAGATGTATCTTTAAATCATCAAGAACCAAATAAACGATATGTCAACGGAAAAAAGGTACAAGAACACCATGCCATTATCATGACAAAAACAGTGCCAACAAAAGAAAAATTATCAACGTTTCCTGCATTAGAACAACGAATATATAACCTTGTTTTGAGAACAACCTTAGCAATGTTTGCTGATCCATACGAATATGAAGAAACGGTTATTTTAACATCAGTTGGTGACGCCATATTTAAAGCAACTGGTAACGTCCCTAAAAATAATGGTTGGAAGATATTATTTAGCGAATACAAAACCGAAAAACAAGAGGAAGAAACTACCCTACCCCCTGTTGAAGTGGGTCAATCCATTAATGCTAATCTAGCACCAGACCAAAAGATGACAAAGCCCCCTGTACCATTTACCGAGGGTACTCTTATTACCGCAATGAAAACCGCAGGCAAAACGCTTGATGATGAAGAAGCTCAATCCATTTTGAAAGATAGTGAGGGTATTGGCACAGAAGCAACCAGAGCAAATGTGCTAGACGTACTAAAAAAACGTGGTTACTTGCTTACTGAAAAAAATAAATTGCATGTTAGTCAGCAAGGAATTACCCTATGTAAAGCTGTGGAACTTGAACCATTACTTACAAGCCCTGAAATGACGGCAAAATGGGAAAAAGCACTAAAACAAATTAGTGCTAAAGAACGTACACAAGAAAACTTTTTAGAACAAATCAAAAAGTTTGTATCAAAAATAGTTCAAGATGTACCAACTCAAATGAAGCAGAGTGAAAGTTTGACAGCACAGGTTGCAAATCAAAAAAATACTGAACAACTAGCAGAAATCGACGCACAAATTGGTACTTGCCCTATTTGCAAGACAGGCAAGATAGTAGATAAAGGAAAGTTCTATGGTTGCACCAACTATAAAGCAGATGAACCATGCACCTTTTCACTACCAAAAAAATGGAGTGAAAAAACCCTAGGCAAAACAGCAATTAAAGACCTTATTACAAAAGGCGAAACTACTAAGCTAAAAGGGTTTAAAAGTAAAAAAACTGGTAAGAAGTTTGACGCCAAATTAACAATCAAAGAGGGCAAACTTAGTTTTGACTTTGGATAACCACCCTACCGCCTTACACTACGTTTCAGTTGGTATACAACGCATTTAGTGTTCCTTTTCAAAACCAGAAAAGAAACACTAAACACAGGGTTCTGTTGAAAAGAAAAGGAGTAACTAATGAATATTGAAGACACACTCTACCATGGATCAAAAAATGATTTTAATGAGTTTGAAATTCCTAAGTTTCATGAGAATGGTGGTACTTTGGGATATGGCATTTATCTAACTGATAGTATAGAGAGAGCAAAATCATACGCTAATGATAGTGGATATTTATATACGGTAGAATTAAATGACGAATTAACAAACAGTAAGCCATTAAGCGCAAAAGAAGTCACACTCACTGTTAATCAGGTAGCACAAATCATTGAAAAAGTAGCTGAAAAACAAATTGATGAAGAAGAATATCCTTACATTCTATCAGACTGGGAAGAACCAACCAGTGAAACGACAATGGACGCAGGAAACAAGGCTATTGTTAAACGAATTGCACAAAAAATTGTTGATGATACAGATGACTTAAATATTATTAATGGTATTAGTAATCAATTAGGCGGAAATGATAGTGGCGCTCAAATATTAAATCCTGTTTTAAACGAAATGAATATTCATTATGCAGTTTTGGACGTTGATTATTATGATAAGTCTAAGGAGTACGTAGTTTTCAATCCAGAGGATATAAAAATATCGAATAAACAAGATATAAAACTATTAAATGAACAAAACAAGAGTAACAAACTTACCTTTGATAAAGATAGTCAATCATTTTCAGGTATTGTACAAGGTAATGAAATCAGTTTGAGTGAAAACGAATATTTTTCAGATTTAACTAGTATTTATGATATAAAGAGTTTGTCTAATAATGAACTTAAAGCAATCACTGTTAATCTATTAACACAGGCTAAAGAGACTTATCAAGAAATGAGTAAACTAAGTGGTGATGATAATGATTTGTATTTTTGGGCTGATGATTATAAAAACGAAAAGACAAATTATAACGCTTTGCAAAATGAACTAAGTCAAAGAAATATTAATATTCCCGAGAACTTAAAATATGCTGATGAACCTGAAAAAATGGATAAGGCTAAACAAGAATTGGTAGAAACTTTGTCACACCCTACCCTATCCCAACAATATAAAAAATTGACAAATCAATTAAAAGAGCCTGATAATAATAGTCAGCAAACAGAAAAGCAACTCAAACAGGTACGCCAAAATATCAGTGAGCAAACACAATCTGAACTACAAGCATTTGCAAAAAACACCCCTACCCTTAAACAACCCAAAGTTGAACGTGACGAACCAACAATATAGCAGAAAAGATTAAATAATGATATAATGAATACAGAAAAAGGAAGCCTTGCGCTAACAAGACTTCCCGTGTAGAGCCGTTTAAGACGGTGACAATACTATGATTATTAAATAACCGCTAGCTTGGCAGAGCTAAGGCGGTTATTTTTTTTGCTGATTTTTAATCAACTCAACAACTAATGTCAGTAAAGCAACTATAAAAGTGCCAAACATGAACATCAGCTGTAAAGCGTCCGATACGGACACTTGGGCTACTCCTTTCCTAGAATGTGAGTTTACAGTTTTTACACCATAAGCACCACCCCCTTTAAGGAAATAGCCACCGCCTTAACTTCTCTACTCAAACCATTATACAGGATAAAGCGTGATTTACCTATTGATGATTAATGCCCTTATATCCTGAACGGCTAGTTTTCTATTTTCAATATAAATATAATTATCCGACATGTTTTCAATGAACCCAGATATATTTTTTTTGGTTTCATGATTAAAGTTAGTCTCATCTAATTGAATAGTCACAGTATAATAATTGGCAACTGCATGCATTGCATTATGAAATATCTTATCCGTAGTCATTCGGGGTAACTTTTTTTCACTGTAATTATTATCTTGATCCATTTTTCTCAATGCGGAAGTATGGTCACTCAAAAAGAAGCCACGCCATTTTTTTATGCCCCTATCACGATAATCATGTTGGAAGTAATTATTAATTAAAGCGCTAAAATCTTGATCCATTGCATTTCTCATTTCAATTTTTTATTCTTTAATTATACGAACATATGTTCCCTTTTGCAACTTAAAACATAAATATTTGTTATTGTTATATTATTATGTGTAACAAAAACTACTAATAAAGGAGCATTAACTATATGCCAAAAGAACTAGCTATGAAATCAATTCATAATAATGAAATTACTGCTGTGAGCCACTTAAACAATTTGTCACAAGAAAAAGTATTAAGTATGATGAATAATATCAAAGAACAATCTAAGCAACTTACAGACATAAAACAGTTCTATGATGAATTTGAATATTTTAGAACATTAAATTTTGAGATAAATGGATTGATTAACGACATCAAAAAAGATCCCCATAAAATTTTTGAGATACAGCACCTCTCAAGATTACTGGCAAGATACTCTTATGCTTTTCGAGACTTTGTCACATTTTCAGACCAGTATGTCGTAAAACATAATAGTGCTAACCTTAAAAAAAACCTAATCAGCGCGCAGTTCGATAATTTTTATGAGTACCGCCTTGCTTCTACTTTAGGAAATTTTGTTAAACATATTTCTCCCTTTGTTCCCATATCTGATTACTCTGATAAAGATACTTACGATTTTTTTATCAGGATTGATAGGATTGCAGAAATATATACTAAGGCTAATGGTCAAGACAAAATAGCTGTACAAGAAAGAACAGAACTTGACTTATTAGATTTTTTGGACGTAACTATGAAATGTGTATTTGAACAGGCTCAATGTATTATCAAGCAAATATTTGTTGATGATAAGGCGGGCGAATATTTTAAGACAACTGATAAATTTATATATGATTATGGTATGCCTTGTTACATAGAAAATAAAAAAATTCAATTGTTAAACTATGATGTTACGTATTTAGGGCAAGAAGTGGCAAAGATAATAAATGAGTTCGGTATAAGCAAAATAAGAACGCCAAAAAAAAACGCTTCCAATTAACAATTGATAGCGTTTTTTTTATTATTTATATAAATTGAACTATTTTCCTTTGTTGAGGACTTAGAAGCATATC
>NZ_JAFBEK010000015.1 GCF_016908715.1 Leuconostoc rapi
TGATTAGACACTTGCATGATTTGAGCGGTGTTTGGCAAACAGATATCACTTATATTCAGTTGACTAATCACAGATGGGTCTATTTAGCGACCGTTCTGAACCCTGAGAAGAGAAAAGTATTAGGCTATAAAATTAGCGATACAATGACAGCCAAGCTAGCCACAAGTGCCTTACAGATGGCGTTAGATAAGCATCGAAAGCCATTAATTATTCATTCAGATATGGGGTCACAATACACGAGTGCTGAGTTTAATATTAAATGCCAAAATTATGGCTTGAAACATTCTTATTCACTCAAAGGACATCCGTACGATAATGGCCGTATGGAAGCGTTTCATTCAATATTGAAGCGTGAAGAGGTGTATTTGAAGGCATACCAAACATTAACTGAAGTCCAAGCAGCCATTGGTTGGTATATCAATCTTTATAATAGTAATCGTATCTCAAATGTTGCCTAATTAACTGAATAAAAATAGTCCAATTTATTGACTTCTGAGCATGTTGATGAGATTGCTAAAAACTAAGAAAGAAGGTAATATATACCCTAGGGGGTATATATTACCTTCTTTCTTAATCATAGAAACCTAGAATATTTGGAGGAAAGCAGAAATGAGTGCAACAATCAAAGAAATTACTGATAGTACATTTGAAAATGAAACACAAGAAGGGGTTACTTTGACCGATTTTCGTGCTGATTGGTGCCCGCCATGCAAGATGATGGACCCTATACTACAACACTTATCAGAAGAAAATCAATTAGGCGGTAAAATAAAGTTTACCTCAGTAAATATCGATGAAAATAAACAGGTTGCCAGCCAACTAGGCATTCAAGGTATCCCCACGTTAATTATTAAGAAAAATGGTCAAGTCATTGATAAAATTGTTGGATTTCATCCTAAAGATGAAATCGAAAATACTTTAAAAAAGTATATCTAAGAGGTATAACATGAGGATTATTATAGTGGGGGGGGTAGCAGCCGGTATGTCAGCTGCTACTAGACTGCGAAGGCTATCTGAAAAAGATGAAATTATAGTCTTCGAAAAAGGCCCTTTCGTTTCTTTTGCAAATTGTGGGTTACCTTACCACATTAGCAAAACGATTAAACATCGCTCCCAATTAATTGTGCAAACCGCTGATGATTTAAGAAGTAGGTTTAATATAGATGTACGTGTTAACAGTGAAGTGACCCATATTGATAGAGATAATAAGATGATATCTGTCAATCATGATGACCAACAAGAGAAGCTATATTATGATAAATTAATATTATCTTTAGGATCTAGTCCTGTAATACCTAAGATTGAGGGGCTTCATACTCAATCAAACATTTTTCAATTACGTAATATCCCTGATTTAGATAACATTATGAGCCATTTAGATGAGAGTATTAAAACGGTTGCGGTACTTGGTGCTGGATTTATTGGTATAGAAGTTACTGAAAATTTGATTAAGAGAGGTTTTTCAGTCAATCTTATTGAACGTTCTAACCAAATATTGCCAAATCTTGATATTGAGATGGCACAGTCGATTACGAATGAGCTCATAAAAAATGACGTTCGTATCAATACGGGAACTACTATAAATAAGGTGAGCAGAGACATTCTTTATTTAGATAATGGTATGTCAATACAAGCTGATGCTGTTATTATTGCTGCAGGAATTCGACCAAATTCTGATATAGCCATAGCTGCAGGCCTAAAAGTTGGGCCCAATAAAGGCATTGTTGTGGATCATGATTTTAAAACAAGTGACTCTAACATTTATGCAATTGGTGACGTTATCAGTGTTATTCATCAAATTACTGAACAGGAAACACTAATTCCATTAGCGGGACCAGCAAACAGACATGGGCGACAAGTTGCTGATGCTATTCACGGTTTATCTATTAAAAATAAACCTGAGATTGGCACATCAATCGTTAAGGTTTTTTCTAAATCAGCTGCAAGTACAGGTATTAATGAAAAACAAGCAAAGCAACTTGGTTTAAATTATCATGTGACTCATACTTTTTCTTATCATCACGCAAGCTATTATCCTGGCGCAACACAAGTTATGATGAAACTTATTTTTACAAATACTGGTGATATTATAGGTGCCCAAGCTGTTGGAAATGAAGGGGTAGATAAGCGTATTGATCTTCTTGCAACGGCAATCAAATTTAGGCTGAAAGTAGATGATTTACCTGAACTGGAATTAACGTATGCTCCTCCTTTCGGAGCAGCTAAAGATCCCGTTCATATTTCCGGTTATGTGGCTGAAAATATTATTAATAGTCGATCTCATAATATTCAATATAATGAATTAGAGAATTACAGGCGTGATGGTTACTTATTAATTGATGTACGATCTTCTCAGGAAATTAGAGCTATGGGATTAATTAATGGTTTCATAAATATTCCGTTAGAAAAAATACGAGACCGTATTAATCAAATACCAAAAGATACTGGTATCATTGTATCGTGTGCTACAGGTCAACGAAGTTATACAGCTGAACGAATATTTATTAATAATGGATTCAGAAATGTCAAAAATCTTGATGGTGCGTTTTCACTGTATCAGTTGATGTATCCACAAAACATTGTAAAATAATTGACTTATGAGGTTCAGGTATGAATACAATAGCATATCAGTATGAAAATATACAAAATAGGTTAAAGAGATCAGCAGGCCAAATAAATGGAATTGTCAATATGATTGATGAAGAGCGTCCTTGTGAAGAGGTCGTCATACAGTTATCTGCTGTCAGAGCAAGTCTTGATAAGGCAATAAAGTTAGTTATTGCTGAAAATATTAGAAATTGTTCAGAAGCAGAAACAGGATCTGAGCAATATCAAAAGGCACTTGAACTGTTAGTTAGAGTTAAATAGATAGGAACATTAAAATTTAATATGAAAATTTAACAAATTAGAAATGCCACCGTAAAAATAGAGTATAGTGATCAAACCTTCTTAGTGGATCCCATGCTTTCTAAAAAAGAAACACTGGCTGCTCGTATACTGAAAATCCGGACCGCTTTATTTCTAGGGCATAATCCGAGATAATCAAGTATAGGAGTTTTTTTATATTATGAAAGCTAAGCGATACTCAACAGAATTTAAATCATCTATTGTTGCCTTGCATAACGAGGGCCGTTCTGCTAATTCTCTAGCCAATGAATACCCATTTGGCTATGCAAACCGTCACTAGTTGGGTTAAAAAAGCCCAAATCATTGGGACTGATGTTAATGGACAGCCAGTGACTCGCGCCCAATTTAATGCAATGCAGAAAGAAGTCGCAAGACTCAAAGAAGAAAACGAAATTTTAAAAATTGCGGCCGTTTTGCTGGGCGAACATCGCAAGTAACACGTAAGACCCATTTTCCTATTGTCCAATCATTGCTAAAACAGCATTTTAAACTCATGATGGTGCTTCGCCTACTCAAAATACCCAAAAGCACCTACTTTGATTGGGTTCACTATACTGAGAGCCAACGACAACGAGAAGACACGATCTTAAAAGCTTTGTTGCGTGAAATTTGGCAAAATAACTATAAAGCTTATGGCGCGCCACGTCTGCGATTAGCATTAGCTGATCTGAATTTGCATCATGGAACCAACCGAGTTCGTCGTTTAATGCGAGAAGCTGGCATATACTCTGTCATGAGTCGTCGATTTAACAAACCAACGACAACTGTTGATTATCGTCAACGTCCCAACTTAATCAGGCATTCACCCGAAGCCAACGCTTGGAGCATGGACATCACTTATTTAAAGTTGAGTAATGGTCAGTGGGTCTATTTAGCGTCAGTTTTAGAGTTACAAACGCGTAAGATATTAGCCCATCAAATCAGTGCCACGATGGATACCAAATTGGTAGTTACAACACTACAAAGATCGCTGTCAACTGATAAAAAACCAAATTATTTACATACTGATATGGGCAGTCAGTTCACTAGTTTTGGCTTTGAAAATTTGTTAAAGCGACATAAAATTGATCATTCGTATTCAAAAGTAGGACATCCATATGATAATGCCAAAATTGAAAGTTTTCACTCCCTATTAAAGCGTGAAATGATTTATCAATTCCGGTTTCCATCGATTGCACATCTAATTTTAGATGTGTCCAAGTATATTCATTGGTTCAACAACGAAAGAATCAGTCTTGCCAATCAAAAAATAAAAGTTGCCTAATCAGTTCAGCCCTAGATAAAAAATATTCCGAATTATTGACTTATGAGCATTAGCTATAACTATAACTATAACTGTAGTTATAGCTAATGAGTTTAACCAAAATCAATTTGATTCAACATAGTCTCACGGCTGGCTTGATCTAAACCAAGGTAAGCCAGTGTCATGGCCGCACTAGAATGATTCAATAAGTGCATGACTAAGCCAATATTATAATATTTTTACTTATTTAGAACTATTTCATAAACTTGATGGACGTCAAGTTTATATCTCCCAAAAGTTAATACACTTTAGTTGAACTAAAATTAAGGGAGAAATCATATGCAACATAATATTCTTAAACATAAAAATAAAATTATGAGTATCAGTGGCTTACTCATTGCTTTAGGACTAATCGCACACTTTATTTTTGCCAATACAACAATTTCTAATAGTGCTTTTATTATAGCTTCGATATTAGGCGTTACCCCCATTTCTTTACAGGCTTATCAGGCTATGAAAGTAAAAGTAGTAAGTATTGATATTTTAGTAACGATAGCGGTCATTGGTGCTCTCTTTATTCAAAATTATGAAGAATCAGCAATTGTTACTTTTTTATTTTTATTTGGATCATATTTAGAACAACGAACACTTAACCGAACACGATCAGCTATTAAAGAGTTGACGGAAATGGCTCCAGAAACTGCTTTTAAGCAATTGACAGGGGGACAATTTGCAGAAGTAGATATTGATGAAGTAGAAGAAGGGGATATTCTCCTAGTAAAGACTGGTGCCAAGATTCCCGTAGATGGTCAAGTAACTACTGGAAAAGGATATGTAAATGAGGCTAATATCACAGGTGAATCTTTACCTTTAAAGAAAGAAAAAGACGATGAAGTATTTGCCGGTACTATTATGGACAATGGTACTATTCAAATAGTGGCTGATAGAGTAGGGGAAGATTCTACATTTGGAAAAATTATTGAGTTGGTAGAAGAAGCACAGGATTCTAAATCAGAAGCAGAACGATTCATTGACCAGTTTTCTCGCTGGTATACACCTGCAGTACTTACAATTGGGCTGTTGGTTTGGGTATTAACCAAAGATACAGAACTTGCGATTACTGTATTAGTACTTGGGTGCCCAGGGGCCTTGGTAATTGGTGTACCTGTTTCAAATGTTGCGGGTATAGGAAATGGTGCAAAAAATGGTATTTTATTTAAGGGTTCTGAAGTGATTAGTCATTTTGCCAATGCAGATACAGTGTTATTCGATAAAACAGGTACCTTAACTGAAGGAAAGCCTGAAGTGAGCGAGATGATTCACTACGGGAATAATCAGGAGGAGGATTTATCGCTATTGTTTTCAGTTGAAAATGAGTCTGATCATCCATTAGCCGTTGCTATTGCAAATAAATTAGCACAATATAAATTAAAACCTATAGAAAATACACAGGTTGTAAAAGGTGGGGGCGTAATTGCTCACGTAGATGGGCACATTGTTTCAGTAGGGAATAAAGCCTTAATGAAACAAGAAAGTATACCGCTATCTGATGATGTTCTTAAAAAATTGAATAAATTAGAAAGAACCGGTAATTCAATTGTATTAACGGCAGTTGATCATAAGTTAATCATGTTAATGGGTATCCGCGACAAAGTTCGACCAGGTGTTAAGCAGGACTTACAAAAATTAAAATCACTTGGTATTAAAAATCTCATTGTATTATCAGGTGATAACCAAGGTACAGTTAATTCAGTTAAAAAGGAACTAGGTTTAACCGAAGCCCATGGTGATATGCTACCAGAGGACAAGCAAGCATTTCTAAAAAGACGACAGGACTCAGGTGAAATAGTTGTTTTTATCGGTGACGGCGTTAATGACAGTCCCTCTCTGGCTACTGCAGAGGTAGGTATAGCTATGGGGAATGGAACAGATGTCGCAATTGAAAGTTCAGATATTGTTTTAATGAATTCTAACTTTAACCGCCTTCCTCATGCCTTAGGCCTAGCAAAAGGAACATATGCGAATATGCGACAAAATATTCTAATTGCTGTTGGAGTCGTAATAATACTATTGGTTAGTTTAATATTTAGTGAATGGATGTCTATGTCAATTGGGATGTTGGTTCATGAGGCCAGTATTTTAGTAGTTATTTTAAATGCAATGAGATTAAGAGGTTATCAATTAAGATAATTGATCTATATCAAGTATTTTAAAAAGAATGGCCTATATAATTTACTTAAAGGAGTGATAGATATGACTAAAGCAACATTAAAATTAGAAACATTAACTTGTCCATCATGTTTACAAAAAATCGAACATGGTTTAAAACAGACTGCTGGTGTAAAAAAAGATTCTGTAAAAGTACTTTTCAATGCGAGTAAGGTAAAAGTGGATTTTGATGAAAATCAGGTCAATTTGAATACAATTGAAAAAGCAATTGAAGACTTAGGATACCCAGTAATTAGTTCAAAAGTAAAGGAAGGTGCATAAAATGACAACGATAAATGAAAGGCAAGAAAAATTAGCTGCCGAACAAGCATATAAAGAACACATTCATCATACTAAGATTAATTCTGCAGCTGTTACAGATCATATACTTGCTAATATTCATACATTACATGTAAAATTACATCAATATCATTGGTATGTAAAAGGCAAAAATTTCTATGCATTGCATAATGTTTTTGAAAATTTATATAACGAGAATGAGGCATGGTTTGATAAAATTGCAGAACGTTTACTAGCTTCAGGATTTAAGCCAGCATCAACAACTACTGAATTTCAAGAATTTACAACGATTTCTGAAGATTCTTCGGAAAAATATTACACTGCTGATGAGATGGTCCTACAGATAGTAGAAGATTTTAGATCTAATCGTGAATTTACTATTCGTGCAATTCGCTTAGCACAAGAAGAAGGAAATGATGCTTTGGAAGATTCACTAATTAGTTATAAAGCTTATTTAGACGTAAATATTTGGCAACTTCAAGCATTTATTAATAAGGATGCCTTAGAAGACGATGACTATATAGATAACGATTAATTAGGAGGAAAACGGTATGGCAAACCATAATCATCATAGTCATGTAGATTGTATACGTTTAGTGCCGATTTTCAATCATCTCAATGATGAACAAATGCGTCTAATTGCTCAATCAGCGAATGAAGTACAATACGTAAAGAATGAGCTATTATTTAGGTTTGGTGATAAAGATGACACATTATATATCATAAACAATGGACGTGTACGTATTTATAGCCTAAGTGAGTCTGGTCGTGAGCAAACTATACGCATCCTACATCCTGGTGATTTTATGGGGGAAGTTGCTATTTTACAGACTGAAAGTTATCATTCGAATTATGCTGAAGCAATATCGGAAACAAGTATTTGTAGGATTCATAAAAAGAATTTAGATCAATATTTAGATCTCTATCCAGAAATCATGCGACGAATATTATCGGATATTACAAAACGGCTACAGTTATCAGAAAAACAAACTGTGCAAGTCAGTACTGAACCTGTTGAAGCTCGAATTATTGATTTTCTATCAGAAAATGTTGAAGATGAAAAAAACCATACTTATGTGACTTTACCCATGTCAAAAAAAGATTTGGCTACTTACCTGGGGACAACTCCAGAAACAATAAGCCGTAAGTTCTCATCATTGGAAGAGAGAGGTCTAATTAAACGGCATACCCAAAAATGTGTTGAGATATTTGATTTAGATGAATTATTATTTGTATCAAGTTAAGTCGATTTATACTTAAAAATAAGGATATCGTTTTAAATGATGAACATGGCGGTACACAGTTCATCGTCACTAACCTAAGTCTTCCACAAAAAGACATCGTCCGTGTTTACCGCAAGCGTGCGGCGATTGAAGATATTATTCGCGAGCTTAAAGGTGGATTTGCCTTTGGCAAAACTGATAGCAGTTCATTTTTCGCCAACAAAGCGCGCATGTGGATCTCAGTAATTGTATCAAACTTGATGCGGTTGATGAAGAGTATTGCGTTGGACGACCAGCAACAATCGTGGACAATCAATACCTTTCGAGACCGTTTGTTAAAAATCGGTGGACGTGTGTCACTAAGCACGCCCGCAAGGTGATTTTGACGTTAGATAGCCGCATCCAAGAACAATTCGATGGTCTGTTCTGGCGAGCTTGGGAACGACTAAATGCTTTGTAGCAATAAAACAACGAAGTAGATTTTCAAAAAAATAGCAAAATCTGGCTGGTTTTAGTGTTCCTATTTTTCTCAAAAAACGCTCAATCGAAAAAACACCCTGAAACTGTGCCAAGGTACTGGCAGTTTCAAGGTGTTTTATCGTATTTTACTGATTTAGCTGTGGTTAAAAATTTAGTGCATGAATAATCCGGGTTTTATTTGTTTCGTTTTTGAAACATTTTTAATCCGATGTGAAATTACCGATAATTGGTCACTTTTTTCTTATATATTGGTTTTATCACCACTGAGAGAAACTGGAGAAAATAAATGAAAAAACACGTTTCAGCCATCGTCTACGGTGGCTTAGATGGCATTATCACGACGTTCGCAGTCGTTGCTGGATCGGTCGGTGGTAACGTTTCAAACATCGTTATCATCATTTTGGGATTCTCAAACTTATTAGCCGATGGCTTTTCAATGGGGGCCGGTGCCTACCTGTCAGCAACATCGGATAACAATCAATCAAAAAGTAAAGCATTGGCAGCTGGTATCGCGACATTCATTTCGTTTAACGTCTTCGGTTTAATTCCACTAGGTGCCTACTTAATTACAAATGCGCTCATTCACGACAAAGACATCGCCTTTCCAATCGCCTTTGTCATCGTCGGTGTCTCTTTGGCGTTGCTAGGCTGGGTGAAGGCCAACCTGTCAGAGCAGAAAGTAAGAACAGAAATTCTACGCACACTTTCTGTCGGGTACGTCGCTGCAATTGTTGCTTATGGCGTTGGTATCTTACTGAATTATTATTTGTAGACAAAAAAACACCTTGAATATTCAAGACGTTTTTCTTTTTAGATATTTAGTTATATGGTAATCAGTTATAGATTATTTAAGTCAAACAATCCTCGATGCTTAGCTTCTTCTTTAGCTGCGTTCATTAAATCAGCAGAGTATAGCGCATCAGGGTGCTTGCCTGTCGATTCGTTAGAAATAATCCGGGTAAAATTTTAAATCATATTTTTAGAACACCTTTAATTGAGTCGACCTGTAATAGCTAACCATGTATACAAAGAAACGATATGTTATATTACGTCATCGAAAATGGTGTCCTTAGGGAGTTACTTTTAGTGGTTACCAACACGCCTGCTGACAAAAAACACTTTTTTGTAAAGAAAACCCCAAACAGGTGAGTAAATCTGTTCGGGGATATCTAGAAAGACGCTCTATGGTCGAGAAAAGTGAGATGGTGTAGAACTTAATACCCGGATTATTCATCAAGACAAACAAAAACCCGCTGAAACAGCAAGTTAATACCGTTTCAGCGGGTTTTGCGCTTTCACCCGTTGGGTGAAAACCATAGGAGCTCTTTGTTATGATATTTTGTTAGTGAAAAACAAACCAAATACTCAAAAATTGGAGCGTCTAAAATTATGACTCAAAAAGTATTACCTAGCAACCCTTTAGTTGCAGTTTCAGACAATGGGGCACCAATTACCTCGGATGGTGGCAACGTGTAATGATGTTGTCTAATTGTGCCTTAGTAATCCTAGTCATTAAAAATACCTCCATAGTGGCGTCAAAATGAACAAATACGTGCTAATTTAGGGAGATTAGTTGGCGTTATTACCCAAAATCAATTTGATCTAACATTGTTTCGCGACTTGCTTGATCCAGGCCAAGATAAGTAAGCGTCATAGCCTCACTTGAATGATTCAGTAAGTGCATGACCAAACCAATATTGTAGTTTGACTGTGTATAGACGCGGTAAGCGCCTGTTTTACGCATGGTGTGTGTGCCTAGATAGTTGATACCTAATAGATCACCAACACGTGACATGACCTTATAAAACTGCTTCTCAGTGATATGCCGGTCTGGATGGGCCGTTGAAGGAAATAACCAGTCCGAATTGATATTCTGTTGGACTAGCCAATCATGATATTGCAACAAGTCTTGTTGCACGGGCTTTAAATATAGTGTATTTGCTTTACCGGTCTTTTTATCATGAATAAAGGCCGTGTGTTTAACAGAGCCATCTGGATTATAGACATCGGATTTCTTTAACGTCATCACATCACTCACCCGCAGCAGGGTGGCTTTGCCAACTTGAAAGATGGTGTAGTTACGGCGACCTGCCCGAAAACTATCTAGTAAGGTGTCTTGCACCATTTTTAAGACGTTAGAGTCTTTGATTGGGAGTACGATTTGTTGCATATCTATTTAACCTCAATAATAGAACAGTCCTTGCCTATAATTGGTTCACTTTTGTCTAGTATAACCTATTCCGAACGAATTAAAATCGAAACCTTTTGTGAACTAGGGCTGTCCAATATCCAAATGGGCGTTCGGCTGAACCGATCACCGTCAACAATTTCTTATGAATTATCTCGATGTCAACCTTATCAGGCTGAATTAGCACAAACAACAGGATCAGCAACACAAACAACGTCCCACTGATAATGATCAACCAGTGGATATTGCTACCTAAAATTGTAATCGCCAGCATGGTTAAAAACGAATAGAAAAATAGCGAAAACCAAATACCGTTACCTAGGCGAACCTTATCGCGATGATAACGCCAACCACAAATGGTTCCAAATATGAGTGGTACTAACCAGCCCCAGTAAAACATTGCTGGAACTGGAACCCAAACCGCTGCGTCATTCACATCAATACCCCCGCATTAAGTTTTATTTCAGCTTCCATCATAAAGGACTCCCCGCGGGACTGCAATCAGGAGTCATTACTTCAACTGTTTTTGTTCATTATAGAAATTACGGTAAGCTAAATAGCACGCAATGATTGACCCCAAACTAGTCGCTGATAAGAGCATGAACGTGACCATAATTTGATACCTAATGGCCCGTACTGGATCGACCCCTGCAAAGATCAAACCGGACATCATCCCTGGCAGACTGACTAGACCCACAGTCTTTGCCGAATCAATGGTTGGTGACATCCCCGTACGAATCGCCTCACGCACGATGGCAATCGAAGCCTCAAGTAGACCAGCCCCTAACGCCAACCGTTCAAGCACACCTTGCCGCTGGTCATGAAACTGACTATTGAGGCTGCGATAAGCCAGCCCAATTGCGACCATTGAATTCGACGCAATCATACCAGAAATGGGAATCATTTGCGATGGCACAAACTTAATCGCACCAGATAGCACGAGGACGCCGAGTGTTACCCCCGTACTAACAAAAATGGCTAATAACGAAATGGCTAATGCATGGTCAATCCCCGGCCCCCGTTTTTTCGCATTCCAAGCCGCATTGAAGATAATGAAGCCTATCATCGCCAGCGTTAGCCACAAATTGTTGACTCGGAAAATATACTTTAGCAAGTAACCCACGATAAATAGTTGTACAACAGCCCGCACGACACCAATGACGATGTCCCTATCCAAGCCAAGTTTCTGCCACAAACTAATTCCTAACGCGACGAGCACTAACATTGCCGCCAAAAATAGCGACGTATTATTAACTGCTAAATTCATGCGTGTACCTCCAATCTGCCAGCAACTACTTTCGCTAATTGATCTGCCGCAGCAATCTCTGTCGCGTCATGAGTAATCATGATCGTTGTCACGTGATCCTGCTCATTTAACTGTCGTAACCAGGCGTGCACGATTTGCTTATTATTTTCATCCAAACCAGCTGTCACCTCATCTAATAACAACACTTTTGGTAAGAATAAGATGTTGCGAATCAGTGCGACCCGCTGCCGTTCACCACCGGAAAGCTCGATAATCGGCTGATGCAGGGTTCGTTCGGACAGCCCAACATTATTTAACGCCGTTACCACTCGTTGCGTATCCATGACTTGCTTACGAATTTGGTACGGGAAAGCTAAGTTATCTGCCACCGTCTCACCAAATAACGTCGGTTGTTGGAAACAATATGAGACTTGCCGCCGATACATGATTGGGTCATAACTTTCAATCGGCTGCCCATCAAAAGTCAAGGTCCCACTTGTTTTAGAAATCATGGCCGCAATGATCCGTAACAACGTACTTTTCCCACCACCGGATGGTCCCGTCAATGTAATATGAGCCCCAGCTGGAATCTGCCAATCAACATCATGTAAAATATGTTGATCAGCGATTTGATAATTAACTTTTTCTAAACTAATCAATGAATTCATATGCCCACCCCCGATTACTAATTTATAATCATTATTCGCACCAATCCCGATCGCACAATGATCGGCGCCGACAACAGCCGGATGAAAAAGTGCTCAGAAGTCAATAAATTGGACTTATCTGTTTGATGTATTAATACACGAACCTGTGTAGCCATTGGCAAAGCCATATGAATCATACCTGAGTCAAAGTGTTCCGTATAACTACGGAGAAGTGCTAATTGAACTTTTAATTTATCATTATTTTCCTTGATCGATCGTTTTTGTCTAGACATACGTTTTCTCCTATCTAGGGAGTATTATATCATTTTATAAAAAAACAGTCCCAATTATCTAACCGGTAGATAATCGGGACTGTTTTAATCGTCTTTTCGAGGGGTCATTATATAATTATAGCCCCTAAATTAAGGAATGTTTTAGTGACTACCTAGGATCATAGTTAACTCATAGCAAAACTCCTGGTATTTTACTTAGAAGTCAATAAATTAATTGGACTGTTTTGCTGCGGCACTATATGGCGTTTTTTTATTAATGAACGTAGTTATTCAAACTTGTAACTAATTTTTTAATTTCGTCACGAACCTTACGGAATTCTTGTAGTTGTTCTTCTAAAGTTCCTGTGGCTTGCGCTGGGTCAGATAAAGGCCAGTGTAAACTCTTGGTTTGAGGGGGAAGCATAGGACATTTATCCTTGGCATCACCACATAAAGTAATAACTAAATCTGAAGTGTTCAAATAATTTAGATCAATTAATTTAGAGTAGTGGCTACTAATATCTACTCCATCTTCAGCCATAACTTTAACAGCATTTAGATTTAACCCATGAGTTTCAATCCCTGCACTCTCGATTTGAAACTCATTTGCCGGCAATATTTTTTTTGCATATCCTTCAGCCATTTGACTGCGACAAGAATTTCCTGTACATAAAAAATAAATTTTTTTCATTCTAAACCACCTATAATTTTAATTTGTATAACAACATGATACACCATAAACTTAAATGCAATGCTTCCATCAACATAGGTGTATAAGTATCAAGGTCTTCTATGTACTTTGTGGCGCTTTAAAGTGCCATTATTATATTATAGACCCTGAATTAAGGAATGTTTTAGTGACCACCTAGGATCATAGTTAACTCATAGCAAAACTCCTGGTATTTTACTTAGAAGTCAATAAATTAATTGGACTGCTTTATGGTGGTAAGTTATGACTTATTTTAACACCTTTAATTATAAGGCACAAAAAAAAAGCGACACAATTGTTAAGATATGTCACCTTTTAATGCACATTATCTTGTATCGCAAATTAAATTTAATATAATTTCTTACCGTCCTTAAGTTGATATGTTCTGGATCTTTTATAGTCAGTAATAATCGAGTATCTGAATTATTCTAGTTAAAATTTATAAGTTAAGAAATCGGAAACTTTATTTTCAAACGTATTACTCCCAGAACCAATTTTGAAACCCTGACTTTCAGATAGTGAATTGTTCATAACTTGTTGTAATTTTCGAATGTTTGTTTCTTGATTGCTAGATAAACTGTTTAAAATATCTGAAATTTTCGATTCCGAATTTTTTTCAAGGAAACTCATCCAATGTCTTAAAATGCCAACTGTTAAATCAGATAATTGTAATAATCGAGAATGTTTAGAATCATCAAAAATATAGTCTACTAGTTTGTCATTTACATAAATAGGGTTATTCGCTAAAAATGGCTCAATATTATATTCATGATCAAATTTGTGATGAGAATTTGGAAAAGAATAAATACTCTGTGCGTATAGATCAGAGTAGTTATCTATCAATTCACCCTCGACATTATTTTCTAAAAGAGGAAGTTTGGACCTAATTGCTGATTTTAAGATCTGTCGTAAATACTCTAAACAAAAATCATCTCCGTATGGGGTAATTTCATTTATCTTTTCTATAATTTTATTTATTAGTAATTTAGGGTTGTTAACATTTGGATAGCCTAATAAAACGAAAAGGTTTGTAAAATATTCTTTATCAGTTTTCATAATTTGATACAAACAATCTTTTAGGTCACGATTAAATTCTATGCCGAGAAGCATTGAATTGGGTAAAGAGTCAACAATGTCAACAATAGAGAAATAAAAATTATCTACATAATTATAGTGGATAAAAACATTGTCATTTTCATAAAGCCAATTCAAAAAAACTTTTACTCTTTTTTTATCCATTAACTCAATAAAATTATTGGCACCATTCTTGATATGCTTAAACTTTATTTCTTGAGCATTTGCTTGCATACCAAATTTTGAGAAGAGGCTATCAACACCTTCAACAATGTCATGCGAGTCGGTTTTTATGCCAATTCCTCCAAGTATGAAATAGGCATGTTCGTCAGCATTAAAACCTTTATCGTCTACTTTAAAAGATCTAAAGTTATTTGTTTCATCATAATACAGATGAAACTGGTTATCTGTTCCGGTAACTTTCAATTCGTTTTTAACATGTTTGTAGAATTCAGTGTAATCCATCTATTAATGCTATCCCTTTTTTTAAATATTAGTTGTATTTTACCCTTAACTTGTTAGTTATTGTACTTTAATTTAGCTTGTAGCACTTTATTACAATCGTCAATATTTAGATCCTGACCAATAGGGTCATCAAAAATAATTTTAACAGCAAACATTCTTGTTTTACCAGTAACCGTTTCATAAACAAAATATACATAAAATGCTTTCTTATTAGTAAACTTTGTAAGTGCCTTAATATTACTGTATAGCTTATTTTTTATTGAATTTAAAAAATTTTTTTTATTGATTGGTAGATTGCAAGAATTAACCGAACACTGCAAACTGCTGAAAAACCTTTCGTGGTGATTGCCAGTTGAGTGTTTTCATTGGTCTCGCATTGATC
>NZ_JAFBEK010000016.1 GCF_016908715.1 Leuconostoc rapi
TGAAATCTTGTGAATAACGAATTGACATAAAAATACTCCTATACTTTCATTTTACGGACTGAATAAAAATAGTCCATTTTTTTAGTATAAGAGCAGTGGTATCTGGCCATTACTATCCGTGATATTACTACCCGACAATCTGAAAGTTATAGGAACAATTTTGGCAACGCTTTGGGCACTTTTTTTAACTGGTTGGCTAAGCGCTTGGGCGGGACGAGCACCAATAATTCCAGCTATTTTGCGCAACATATTCACAGGAGTGCTCACAATGGCCTTCACTTATTGGCTTGGAACCCTATTTAAGTAGCAAAATGAAATTTTATAACGCATAACCTGACAGAAACCAATCAGCCATCTGCTAATATAGCAACTTTTATAATTGTAATATCAAATCTTTTTGAACAGTGGTTTCATGATTATCGGAGCTACTATTGTTGAAACGATGACAGCAACAATAAACTCCGCTGAAGTATAATCATCAATAATATGTGATGATATACCTATTTGAATAATCACAAGGGCCATCTCACCTCTAGAAATCATGCCTGCCCCAATTGCACTTGAAACTCTGGTATCTAGACCAGAAATTTTTGCTCCCCATAACGAGCCAACAAATTTTGTGACAATAGCTAAAATACTAAAAATTATAATAGCTGTTATCTTATCTCCCAGTCCCTGGATTACGATTTCAAGACCGATGGACCCGAAAAATACAGGGTAAAAGAAAGAATTACCCATTTTCGTACTGATAACACCAATTTTATCAGAAAAATTATACTTCCTGAGTAGTATACCTAACGCAAAAGCGAGTAATGGTAAAATACTGTTTATCCCCAGTGCACCTCCACCTACTAAAACAGAAAATAAAGTCACCGCAAACAAAGCAATTATGTCATCTATTACAGCCGCCGAAAGTATGATTGCTCCTATTGCAGTGGCTAATTTTTTTTGTTCCGATAGTACAGCTAACGTTATAGAGATTGAAGTTGCAGAGAACACAACACCGGCAAATATGGAAGTCTGTATATTATATCCAAGCAATAAAAATGCAATCGGGAAAGTAATTAAGGGTAGTAGTACCCCCATAACTGCAATGAGTGACGATGCTTTAATGTATCTTTTCATTTCCTTTAAATCCGACTCTAGTCCCGAATTTAACATCAGTAAAAAAATACCTATCTCAGCTATCAAGTGGATTAAATTACTTGACTGTACTATATTAAATATGCTGGATCCTAAAATGATACCTGAAAATAGTTGCCCAACAACTTCAGAAAAACCAAACCAGGTGCCTACCTTTCCCAGAAAAATAGTAACTATGACTAAGAACATGATTAATAGATATTCCATTATTTCTCCTAATATTTAAAAAGCTCCAAAAAATGCTAGTTCCCCGACTAACAATTCTTGAAGCTTGCGCCCAACCGTTTAAATTAAATTAAGTTAAATATACCATAGTTTTATTATTCAAATCAAATTTCGCTATATATTATTGTCCTGATCCTACGATATAATTTTTAAAAAGACATTTTCTGTCTCTAATTAAAAAAATATGATTTTTTATTAGCAAAAAAGGAATATATAGAAATTGTTTAAACAAAGAACTTACACCAAAAAAAGCTGATGGTTAGTACAAAACTAATTTTTATATCATCATACTCCATCTCTTCTTAGGCAAATTTTTATTTTGATACAATTATGTTGAATATAATTTCACTATTACGATGTGCTCACTCAATCAAAACACTCTAAATTACGATAAAGTGATGTTATCTCAATTGAATTTGAAACTAAAGCTGGTTCCAATTATTTGTAAAAAAGAATCTCCTGGTAATTATTTCTGTAATTGTAATTTAATTGATAACGAATTTATCTTTTCGACGCAAAAACTCTAAAATCGTGTTTTTGAAATTTATTTAGTTGTTAAGTGATAGTTGATTTCTAGTAATTTTTGCATCTTTTTGGTTCATTCTAATATAAATAATATCACCAGCACGTAATACTAAGTCTCCTTTGGGAATCAGTACATTTTCAGATCTTCTGACCAGTGTAATCAAACTATTTGATTCCAGTTGTAAGTCTCTTATTTGTTGATCTTCTAGCATACCACCAGCAAGAACAGTGACTTCCATAGTTATCATGGAGGACGTCGCTAAATGCGCTGGTTTTCTTTTCAACAAACGTTCTAATAAAGATTCATATATTGGTGCACCATTTAATAGATCAACTACTAAGTAGGCTACTAAACTTACAAGTGCTAAAGGTAAAATGTGGGTCACACTCCCAACCATCTCAAAGATAAGAATAATTGCAGTAAATGGTGCCTTACCAATACATGCGAAATAACCTGCCATACCGATCACAATAAAGTTTAAAGCATAATTTGCACTCATGAGATGTAAATAGACAAATATATGAGCCATCAATGCGCCACTTAGTGCACCTAGAGTCAAAATAGGTAAAAATATTCCCCCTGGCAGACCGGAACCGTAACTAATCATTGAGAAAACAAATCGAACTAACAAAATTACGATGATCATTTTCATTGTCATAGGTGCTTCTTTCAGTGATAAAATTAAATTATTTCCCCCACCTAAAAGATTTGGCCATAAAATTCCAATCGGTATCACCAAGATAAACGGCACGATACCGTATAAATATTTAGGAACCCTAATTTTACTGTAACAATTTAAGCTGAATAGTAAAAATTTTTGATATAAAAAGCCAAATAAGCCTAATATAATACCAAATACCAACAATAAACCATATAACTGTACCGGGAAAACGCTTAAGTGTCCAATAGATAAAACTGGTGTTTGGCCAAACAAAACCGTAGAGACAAAATCCGAAACGCTTGCGCCTGTCAATGCACCAACCCAGACAAAGGGAGAAATACTGTGATAGACTTCCTCCAATACAAACATAACGCCGGCTAAAGGTGCATTAAATGCAGATGATAAACCTGCAGCGGCACCACTGGCTATAAGCCCTTTCGATTGATTATGACTAAGACGTTTATATGATGCCACACCCTGACCAATTGATGCACCCAGTTGAATTGAAGGACCTTCCCGCCCCAGCATTAAACCACTACCAATAGCCAAAATTCCTGATATAAATTTCCGCCACAATGTCGACCACCAGTTTATTTTTAGTTCACCCAATAATAGACCTTCAACCTGTGGAATGCCGGAACCGGATATATTAGGTTCTTTGTTTAACATCCATGAAACAATTAAAAAACAAATTAAATTAGCAGTTATCACTAAAAATATTAACGCTATATTGCCATGTGAAATATCGAGATACAGCGTTTGCACAAATTGAAGCAATTTTTCAATTGTCCAGCGGAAGACACTAACAACTATTCCTGTTAAAAAACCTATAAGTGTGCCATATAATACTACTGACAGCTTTGATGTATTGAGTCTAATTCTTTTTTTAAACATAAAATCAGTTTACAACAAAAAGGGGGTTGATTCCAAATACAGGAAAATTTAACGATTTTCTTTATATATTCTCATTCTTTGATTAAAACAGAATCAAGCGAATTCGTTTTGTGTATGTATTAACAAAACATCAAAGACATTTAAAACTGCGTGTTTCACATTCAAAGTATTTCGTTAAACGTGTATGTGTATAGCTACAATAAATAAAAAAATTCCTAAGACTAATGTCAATGCAAAATATACCATACTCCGTTTAAAACTATTAAACTGCTCTCCCTGTGTCATCATGGTGCTGAATGTCGTCAAGCCGCCAATAAAACCCGTTCCAATAATAATATGCCAGACGTTGCTGTTCATATTAACTGATAATACACCCATCAAAAAAGCACCAATAATATTAACATAAAAAACACCTGTGAAAAAATTTGTAATCCTTGGCATAAAACTTATAACTAGATATCGAATAACAGCACCTAGCCCAGCAGCTAAACAGAAATACAAATAAAAGTTAAAAAAATTCACTGATTTAATCTCCGATTTTTTCCTACATTTTTCCCAAAAACAACTGCAATGTAAGCCAGTATAAAACTAATTAATGTATAAATAATACTAATTAAAAAATTTTCTCTACCTAATTGATTAATTTGAAGTATAAATGTGCTGAATGTTGTAAAGCCACCCATGATACCCGTCCCTATAAAATTTTTTAAAATTAAAGAATAGTCATAGCTGTCAGGAATGACTGCTCCGATATAAGCAAGGAAGAATGATCCTAAAACATTGATGACTACTATAACCCAAGGACTACTCCCAATATGTGGAATTTCGGTAATTAGTAGCCTGAACAAGCTACCTAATGACCCACCAAAAAATACTACAAGACAACTAGTCAGCAGGGTACTATCTTTTAAATATTTCATGTTTTCTCCTAAACAATACTTGTTAACACTTTAAAAAGTATAAAAATCAAATATTTATATTTTATAGTGTCTCTTCAAAAGTAAAAATTACAGATGTGGAAAATAATTTACTGATATCATCATGTATCTAAAATGCACGTTATACCAACCTAAATTGGGATACTACGTGAAAATAGAAAAGAGATAATTATGATCAGTTCAGTACAATTTGAAAACACAAAATGTTATTCAAACCTATCAAACAAAGACTGCATTGCAAGTAAGGAATTCGTTTTTTTTTAAAAATGATTCTTGCGGAAAATGGCTACAAAATAGATAACATTGAAAATAACTTAGCACCAAAAATTGCAAATATAACGCTTTCTGATGACAATACCGCCCTTAAGCAACGTATATACGTTGAGTCAACAATATCAAATAAGATTCCGAATTTCGTATACTTAATATATCAAGAACGCCATACACCCGATGAAGTATCGCTTAGTACGACCATTTCATTACTAACCCCATTTAGTATTAATGGATTATTAAACAACACACCTGAAAATTAGTTTAAAAATGCTAAATAAAAACAAGCAAAATGATCTATGAAATAGAAATAATTGGCAAAAACAGTGAAAGTGGTATAGTATAAATATAAACAAAAAGACCCATGTTAGGTACATGACCTTTTAAGTCACAAGCGTGCTTCAGCGTTGGTAGTTGTTATTTTGTTAATAAACTAAAATAGTCATTTCACGAAAACCCCTAGAACCGGCCAAAGTTAAGGGGTTTTTGTTTACCTATTTTTTAGACTTTTTAATTTCTTTTAGTAGTTCGACTACTTTCGTAGCTAAAACAACCAGAAATGTGATCAACACAATTACCGCGGTCTAACAGACCATTTGGTGTTATCCTTTCAGGTAGCCTTGAGTTTCAACAATAAGCATCACCCCCAACTATCAGATTCCACCAGTCCTTAACTTGCTTGCAAATAAAATTATATCATAACCTAATCTTCACAAAAAAATATGACAGCTTTACAGTTATTAGTGCAATAAACTTTTAAGTATTTTGCGCTTTTTCAAAGTCATGCTATACTTGGCTTTATATACTGCAACTTAGTTATGCAATTTTAAAGAGGTATAAAATGACAGTTTATGGTTATGCACGGGTTTCAACAGCTGGACAATCTTTATATGAACAAAAAGAGACTTTGAAAAATGCCGGGGCTGAAATGATTTTCAGTGAAAAATATTCAGGTACAACTACATCACGACCACAGTTTAAAAAACTTGTCAATCTAATTGAACCTAATGACACATTGATCGTCACCAAGTTAGATCGCTTTGCTCGAAATACACGTGAAGCATTAAATTTAATTGATGATCTTCTGAAACAAAAAATTGTGATTAAAGTTCTAAACTTAGGAACAATTGACAATACCCCAATGGGTCGCATGATTGTAAGAACATTACTTTCGGTTGCGGAAATGGAACGCGACATGATTATCGAACGTACGCAGGCTGGTAAGATATTTGCAAGGCAACACAATCCCAACTATAAAGAAGGTAGACCCAAAAGAAAAAAAGATAGCCGAAACACAGCTATCTTTGAGTATTCTCAAACGCACACAATAAAATCTACAGCAGAAGCTTTCAATATTTCTGTTAGAACAGTACAATACATTAAAAAATTGTTTATTCAAGATTAGTTATATTAAATTAATGGCAGATGACAAAAATATACGTCTTCCAATTGATATGCATATATGATATCAGTTCAGTAACATGGACAAACGCTTATACCAGACTCACACTTTATTATAATCAACCAATTTTACCTAGATTTACAATGCTCGTATACTGAAAATCAGGACTGCTTTATTTCTAGGGCATAATCCGATGCTAATATACTAAAAAATGGACTATTTTTATTCAGTCCGTTATTCACAAGATGTCAAAGATTTCTTGGTTAAACTTCACCAAGAAGGCCGTTCACTTAAATCACTAGCAGAAGGATTCGGACCGTCGAACGATTCTATGGATATTTGGGTTAAACAAGCTACTCCAATCTTGATCAAGGGTCAGTCAAAGACTTTAAAATACGTCAAGGAACTAGAGAAGCGCCTCACTATTTTGGAGGAAGAAAACGAAATTTTATCACGCATAGCCTGACAGGCAGCGAGCGGATATTTGACTAGTCAAAAAATAGTTCGTAATGTGGGATTGCCGCTAGTTAATCAATTTTTAGCACAAGGCTACGCGCTTGTGCGTATTTTAAGTCCACTTAAAATCAGACCTAGTACCTATTACAACTGGCACCATTGGCAGTTCAGTCGACAAGAAAAGCGTAGAGAATGCCTAAAACCTTATATTTTGGACGTTTGGAAAACCTTTAAATTTTATGGCTATCGTCGTATTGCTACTTATAGTCAACTAACCAATGACTGCCCGAAAATATCTGAGTATATGACACTCAAATTGATGCGTGAATTAAGGATTAGATCAAGCATGCAAAACGTTATCGCAAACACAAAACCGTTGTGACGGTTTCTCAAAAAACTAATCTGATTAGGCACTAGCATGATTTGAGCGGTATTTGGCAAACAGATATCACTTATATTCAGTTGACTAATCACAGATGGGCCTATTTAGCAACCGTTTTGGATCCTGAGAAGAGAAAAGTATTAGGCTATAAAATTGGCAATACAAGGACAGCCGAACTAGCTACAAGTGCCTTACAGATGGCGTTAGATAATCATCAAAAGCCACTAATAGTTCATTCGGATATGGGGTCACAATACACGAGTGCTGAATTTAATACCAAGGGTCAAAATTATGGCTTGAAACATTCATATTCACTCAAAGGACATCCATACGATAATGACTGTATGGAAGCGTTTCATTCAATATTGAAGCGTGAAGAAGTTTATTTGAAGGCATACCAAACATTAACTGAGGTCCAAGCAGCCATTGGTTGGTATATCAATTTTTATAATCGCAGTCGTATCTCAAATGTCGCCTAATTAACTGAATAAAAATGGTCCAATTTATTGACTTCTAAGCAATAGACTGGGCTACTAGAAATATCTATTTGAGAGGAGCTAACACAGAATTTTAGAATAATCATAATTACCTAAATGAGATTGTTTAACATAAAGTAATTAAAAAAATAAACTCATAATGAAAAACTAACATATTCATTATAAGTTTATTTAGCATAAATCCTATTTTATAAGATACCTCACCGGTCTATCCCACGTATCCTTTGAAAATTTATGGATTGATTGAGGAGGCAACACTAGCGAAACCGTTATACCATTATACTCTGCCAACGTTGCGTCAAAGAAACCTGCACCGTAACCTATCCGATAATTATCTTCGCTAAAGGCTACACCGGGAACCACCATTAGATCTATTCCCTTCAAATTTTGTGCTTGATTTTCATCTTGTGTTGGTTCTAGAATTCCGAATTTTGATTTACTCATTAAACTTTCTATATAGTCAAACCATAATAATTTTCCACTACTCACCCTAGGTACTACTACTTTCTTATGGCTTCTCAATGCCTCCTGAATAATGACATCAGTACTCAATTCGTGTTCCATACTTATAGTTACAGCCACTGAATTAGAGTTATTCCAATATGCCTTAGAAAACAGAATTGCCTGTAATCGCTCTTCTTCAGTAATCTTGCTATGGTAATCATATAATTTTAGTTTATCCAAGGTCATTTTTCTTATTTCTTTTTTACTAAGCACTGCTACAAATCTCCTCCAAATTATCTTCAAACTAATCCGATAAAATCTTACTAATTATCTCTTTTAATTCTGGCACAACCTCTTGTTCAAACCACGGATTTTTTTTAATCCATATATTATTTCTTGGTGAAGGATGAACTATCGGAAAATAAAGAGGCAAGTAATTTTTGTAGTTCTTTATTACATCGGTTATCTTGCTTTGATAACCAAGATTCAGATAATATTTCTGAGCATATGATCCCACCAATATAATTAACTGAACATCGGGCATAAGCTCCAATAATTTTGGGTGCCATTTGTTAGCTACTCCTCGTCTGGGCGGTAAGTCACCCCATTTTCCTTTTCCTGGATAGTAAAAGTCCATGGGAATTACGCCAATTTTTCCTGAATTATAAAAGGTATCTTTACCAACCCCGATCCACTCTCTTAATCGATCTCCCGATGCATCATCCCACATTATACCCGAGTTTTGAACTCGTAATCCCGGTGCTTGACCAATAATGACTAATTTTGCTTTTTCCGATACGTGAAATATTGGCCTTAATCCTTTTTTAGTAAACTCCATATTCATTTGATCTGCTGCTATATCATCAATAATACTCATATTCCCCCTCCTAACCAATGTATAATAATTATTATAAGCTACTTTATCAAACTTATATTGATTTATTAGTTCACAACTAAACTATAAAAGTCTACCAAGAGTCGTGCAACTTCTTTCTGCATCGCATTAAATTCGGCACGAGTCACTGGCTTACCACTCACATCAGTCATAACGATCTGAGCCTTTTTGACCCAACCCGTGACGGTTTTACAGCCAAATGACATTCATTGGCTAGGGAATTAGCAGAATGGCCCTCATTGTGCAAGGCAACAATTGGTGATTTAAATTCAGTTGAGTATCGCTTAGCTTTCATAATAAAAAACTCCTATACTTGATTATCTCGGATTATGCCCTAGAAATAAAGCAGTCCGGATTTTCAGTATACGAGCACTTCTTACTTCACGAGAATAAGCAAACGTATCCGTCTCTAATGCAGAAAACGATTATACCGAAAAAGATCGAATCCTTGAAAAAGAGGCTAATAATATGGCTAGCATATTATTAGCAAATAAAAAATCCACTCAATTATTACTAGATGATAGAAAACCTTTTAATTATTTGCGCAACTCTTTCGGAATTAGTAATCAAGCTATGTGCATCCGCTTATTTAACCTATTCTATTTTCAAACAGCTAAACAGGTCTTTGAAGAAGAAAAACAAGTTAAGAATATTTTTATCTTCTCACAATAAACAATTGCCAACTATATTTATAAAAATTATCAATTAAATATCAAATAAAATCTGCCACCAAACACGGAAACCGCGCGACAGCCAACCGCCACCACAACAGTTAAGATCGCCCGTGGTTATTATTATGATTGTGACTTTTTTTATTGTCTTTAAATCTAAATCAATAGAGAAAACTAAAAGAAGTTGTTGACACAGGAAGTTACAAATGCTTGATTGAGAGTGAGGGAAGTTTTGAGCTGAAGATAGTTTTCCCCTTGTTTTGGGAAGAAGAAAACTTTACTGTTAACAAACACTTGACCGATCGTTCAGTCGTCCGTCACCTTATCCATACAAGCCTTGGTTTTACCCGCCTGCTTTAATTAACTACTTTATTCATTAAACCAATAAAAAAACGCCCTTATTGGCGCTGTATCACTATATTTATTATCTTTTTCGCGTTATACAGCTTAAATACAAGCCCTGTGTCCGTAGACACCGTTTTACCTGCCGAGCCGTTTGTGGCCGCTCTCACCCTACTACACGCCCAGTATGGATTGTTTGTGTAGCACCCACATATTTTTGTACAGTAGTGTCTGGGAAAATGGCACTTGTCTATTTTTTCGTATACCATATACAGCGATTTGGATCTTCCGAGTCACACTAGGTAACTACCCCCTACACGTCATATATGCCATACCCCTTAAAGTGTTTGGCTTCACTCTTTTTGAAATCACCCACATTTACAACACAAAGGTTATGTTATATAATATAGATACACATTCTCGTACATATAAGAATCATGTAGCTATCAAGGATTGCCGTCCTTGGTGGCTTTTCTTTTTGTAATAAATTAATTATCTCAATTTATGTTTATGCACATAATATAACGTAATAGCTACCGCTATGTCAATAATTTTATAAAGTTATTGTGATATGTATATATTTATAAAGTTATATTATTATAAATTTATACTTTTATATTTTGCTACTTTTATATTTTTATGATAGTATAAATTTATAAATTAAAAAAAGTGTTTACGTATCAGTTATTAGCATGTATTGAGTATAAAAATATATTTTTATAAAAATATACTTTTATACTTTTATACTTTTATAAATACATAATTTTATAATTTTATAAAGGAGTTAAGAATGACTAAAGTTATCACAACTGGAAACTTCAAAGGTGGGGTGGGGAAGACAACAAACTCCGTAATGCTGTCTTATACATTGTCTAAAATGGACAAGAAAGTATTACTAATTGACTTAGATCCCCAAGCTAATGCAACAGATTTATTGCTAACAACAATGACTAATATTTATAAAAAGAAACCTGACTTTAAAGAAACACTGTTTGAAGCCATCAAAAATAATAATCCACAGGAAGCGTTAATAAATGTAAAAGATAATCTAGATTTGTTACCATCTTACTCAGACTTACAAAACTATGAACGTTACCTTTATGATAATTTTTCTGATGATTACTCACAAGATCATCACTTAACAAATTTCATTAATGAATTCAAAAATGAATATGACTTTGTATTTTTAGATATTCCACCACAACTGAACAAATTTACAGACAATGCACTGGTAGCCAGTGATTTTGTAATCGTTATACTACAAACACAAGAACGGGCTCTAAAAGGTGCTGAAAAATATATAGAGCACTTATTAGAGTTACAAGATGACTATGGTCTGAATATAGATCTTTTAGGAATACTTCCCGTACTACAACAAAATGGATCAGAACTTGATTTAGATGTCTTGCAAGATGCCACAGAAAGCTTTGGTGATAACAATATCTTCAAAACTCATATTAAACAGATGAACAGACTAAAGAGATTTGATAGAACTGGTATTACCGATAATACTAAGGATATCCACGACAAACGTATACATGCAATATATGGCGATCTCATCAAAGAAACGCTCGAGCGCATAAATATATTTGATCAAAAATAAGGAGCATTTATCATGACTGACAATATTGGACTAAGCTCATTCCGAAAAAAGAAAACAGAGCGCCCAGAAAATATTACACCAGAACTATCAGAAGATATTAACCGCACAATGCCAGAAGACTTGCTAAAGCTTCCACAAAGTAGGCTTACAAGTAAAGACTTACCAAAATCGATTAGGCTCCCATTAAACACACACACAGCCATTAGCACAATTGCCACTTTGCAAAGTAAAAAAATTTACGAGGTAATTAATGATATTGTGGAAGAATATATTAGTAACTTACCTGCGAGTGAAAAGAAGATTATTCGTTCAAGTATTGAAACCGTAAACAATAATCATTAATTAAACTGGTTTATATTTTTAACAAAAGAAAACTAACTTTGTAATGTTTCTAAAAGGAGCAGAAAACAAAAAGTTGCTCTTATACTAAAAAAATGGACTATTTTTATTCAGTCCGTAAAATGAAAGTATAGGAGTATTTTTATGTCAATTCGTTATTCACAAGATTTCA
>NZ_JAFBEK010000017.1 GCF_016908715.1 Leuconostoc rapi
TTTTTAACCCAACCCGTGACAGTTTGGATAGCTAAGTGGTATTCATTGGCCAATGAATTAGCCGAACGACCTTGGTTGTACAAGGTCACAATTGAAGATTTGAATTCTGGGGTATATTTTTTCATAAAAGCTTCTATACGCTATTATCTCGGATTCTGCCCTAGAAAGAAAGTAGTCCGGAATTTCAGTATAGGAGCATTAGCCAAGTGGTAAGGCAGCGGTCTGCAAAACCGTTATCACCGGTTCGAATCCGGTTATCACCTTCGTATTCATCAAAATAACAAGGATGCGTTTTGGAATTACTATCTGCCATGTCATTTTATTTCAAAGAAAAGCACATTGAAACAGATAGTAGAAGAAACTGTAAGCATTGATGACATGCTAATGTTCAGATAAATGGCAAATCACTACTGAGCCTGTTAGTTGACTGGCTTTATATTGTCTAAATTTCTGGAGTCACTTCATAAACAATGTGATATATTTTGGCAAAAATTATCGTGCCTTATTTTTTATATAGATAGTAACTCTTGAGGTGTGGTCAATAAGAAGTCTGGACGTTCGTTAGATAAAGATTTTTTATCATGAGCGCCCCATAGGACACCGCAAGTATGAACACCAGCCGCTTGACCCATTTGAATATCAAAAATCGCATCACCTATCATGATGCATTCTGAGGGATTAAGATGCTGTTGATTGAGAATTGTTAAAATACCGTCAGGAGCAGGTTTAGATTTTTGGACATGGTCTGATCCGATCACACGATCAAAGAACTGGGCAATGTTTAAATGCTTTAAATTTCTAAGTAAGGCCGTTGAATGTTTACTAGAAACAATGTAGAGTAATTTCCCCTGTTGGTCAAGACTTTGTAAAACAGGCATAATATCATTAAATAATGTGAGATAATCTGATTCATATTTGCGGTAGAAAGTTCGAAAGCAAGTTAATAGATCATCGAATTCTTGTGTAGAAAACTGATGATTTGGGAACATTTTTTTAAAAGATATTTCGATCGGAATACCCATATAATAATTAATAACCTTTTCTTCAGGTATAGGAAATGAAAATGCCTTAAAAGCAGCTTGAGTGGCTAGGATACCCGTTTTACCAGAATTTGCTAAGGTACCATCAAAATCAAAAATATAAGTTTGCATGTTTGTTTCTCCTGAAACATCTTGTATTTGAATTAAATAACATATAATCTTCGTAGATGAACTAAAAGAAGTCATGAGTGCGTTTTTAAACAATTTATGACTTATTTTCGCGTAACCGTTGAAAAGTATTATGGTTTATATATGATATACTAGTAACACAGCGTTATAAGTTAAGTGGTGGCTATCTTGAATGGAGGTGGTGCGTATGGTGTTAAAACCATTGTATCAGATTCTAGGAAAGGAAAGGTCCTTGTGTCTATTGAGTCAGCTATAGGACTTATGTTCAGTTTTGGTATGTTTATCATTGCTTTGCTAAGCCTTATAATATTGATAATTAACAGCACAAAAAAATAACCACTTAACTTTGACCGGTTGAGGTTATTTTTTAACAACAATCTGATAGTCACTATTTGATATAGTAACGTTGTAGGCACCTATTACAAGTAGGTGCTTTTTCTTATGACTTAAGTATACCAGAACTAGAATAAATATCAATAAATTGATTTGAACGCTTAAAAAATGACGCTAATTGTTTTGATCAAAAATACTTACTTAACTATTTGAGTGTAGTTGGTTCCCCATATTTCCATCGCTTCAATAACAGGATAGAGGCTACTACCTAATTGAGTAACCCGATATTCCGTTTTCACCGGAATGACTGGATAAACGCGTTTGTTCAATATACCATCTGCTTCCAATTCTGATAGTTGTTTTGCAAGCATTCTTTTCGAAACATAAGGTAGCTTTGCTTGTAATTCTGAAAATCTCAAAACATCATTTTTAAAAATATGATAAAGTATGACACTTTTCCATTTTCCAGATATGAATTGTAGTGTGTTCTGAACGGGGCAACCTAAGTCACAATCGTAAATTTCTTTCATTTTCAGACCACCTTTAATTTTTACTGACTTTATCATAGCATGTATCAGGTGGAAAAATCAGGTGAATTAAAAGGCACCTAGTCTACCCTAGGACACTTGGTGCGCTTAAATTCACGTCTTAACAATTTTAAAAAAAGGGGTATCATTAGTTTTGTCAGGAGGCAAGAAAATGATAAAACAAGTAAAGGCAGTTGGTTTTTATCGCCACTTACCGATTACCGATAACAATAGTTTTGAAGACGTGTTAATTGATACACCAGAAGCCAGCGGGCATGACATTCTCGTTGAAGTTGCAGGTGTATCAGTTAATCCTGTTGATACATTTGTGCGTAAAGGTGGTCGAAAAAATAAGTTAGTCAAACCAAAAATTATTGGCTGGGATGCTGTCGGGACAGTTATTGCAAAAGGTGATAACGTATCACTTTTTAATATTGGTGATCGCGTATGGTACGCAGGCGATTTTACAAGGTCAGGGAGTAACGCACAACAGCAATTGGTAGACGAAAGAATTGCCAGTTTAGCACCTCATAATTTAGACGATTCACAGGCAGCAGCGATACCGCTAGTAGGGTTAACTGCCTACGAATCTTTATTTGAAAAGCTTAATATTAGTCGGTCTGGAGATAATACTCAAAAAACCATTTTAATTATCAATGGTTCTGGTGGTGTTGGTTCTATAGCCATTCAGCTTGCAAAATTAGCTGGGTTAACTGTCATAGCTACTGCTTCAAAATCAGAATCAGTGGCGTGGGTTAAAAAGTTAGGTGCAAGTGATGTTGTTAATCATTATGAAGATTTGATCACGCAAGTTCATAAAACTGGTCATCAATATGTTGACTATATTTTAAATTTGAATAATTTAGATGCACACTGGTTTGAAATTGCTGAATTAATCAAGCCAGATGGGCAGGTTGTTGCTACGACAGAAAATCATCGATTAATTGATCTTCAACAATTGACTAAAAAGCGGGTGACTTTCAGTTGGGAATGGATGTATAGTAAATCGTATTACCAAACTGAAAATATGATTAGTCAGCACGACATTTTAAAGCATTTGGCAAAGTTGTACGAGGAGGAAAAACTACAACCCATTGCAACAAAAACTTACCATCCAATTAATGCTGATAATATGAAAAAAGCGCATGCTGATGTCGAGTCAGGGCATATGATTGGGAAGGTAACTGTGGTTAGTTGGGATGGTAAATAGGTAAGTCGTTATAGTAGGGCATAAAAACAATGCCATATACTTCTTAAGTTAACGTTACTTTTGAGGTATATGACATTGTTTATTTTAATGGGTCATGTGATAGTTGTTGAAATTAGTGGGAGACATATATTGTTCAAATAATAACAATTACAAATAATCTGCTGTTTTTTGAACAATAGCATCAGCAGACTGTTGTAACGCAATTTCTTCATCTGGAGTCAGAGGCAAGTCAAATGTCTGTACAACGCCAGCGCGGCCAATGATAGCTGGTGTTGAGATATAACTTTTGAACTTGTCATCATAGTGAGACACAATAGCCTCGTTGCGTGCATCAGATAAGACAAGTTGTGCCAAGGATACAGCAGCATGTGCGATGGCAAAATTAGTATATTTTTTACCATTAAAAACTGTAAAACCACCAACTCTGGCATCATTAGCGATTTTATCAAGGTCTAAATGGTGTTGCGCAATTAAGGATTGAATGTCTTGACCTATAATTTTTACAGTTGACCAAGCTGCAAATTGTGAGTCACCGTGTTCACCCAACATATAACCTTGCACACTACGAGGATCAACGTGTAACGTTTCTCCCAGAACACGTTTGAGGCGTGCTGTGTCAAGATAAGTACCAGTACCAAATACCTGATTGGTAGGCAATCCGGTTGCTTTTTGATAAATACCTGTGATAACGTCAACGGGATTGGAAATCACAATCAGCACACCATTGAAGCCTGCTTTTTTCAAATCAGCGCCAACTTGTTGTACTTCAGGTGTGTTTGCTTTAAGCTCAGTAAAACGATCACCGCCTGGTTTGATTAAATCAATATGACCAAGAGCGGAAATAACAATATCTGCGTCTGTTAAATCATCAGTAGTGCCTGCATGGACACTCACGTGCGTACTAAGCAGACTAGCAGCGTCACGAAAGTCTAGGGCGTCCGCTGCTACTTTATCTGGATTTTTATCTACTAAAACTAATTCATCAGCTAAACCTTGCGCAATAATAATATGGGCGACCGTTGCGCCAACATGTCCAATACCTACAACACCAATTTTCCTCATGTTTTACCTCGTTAGTATAAAATGTGTCTTTAATTAGATTATACACATATTTAAATTAAAATAAAGGGCATCGTGATGTTTCACGTGAAACATCACGATGCCCTTTATGTCGATTAAGCAATAAAATATTTGAGAATGTCTGCTTCATTCAAGTCTGATTTGTCCTGACCGCGCACATCAAGCACAATATCACCAGCATTGAGAATAATGAGTCGGTTACCATATTTCAATGCGTCGGCTAAATTATGGGTAATCATTAGGGCTGTTAATTGATTTTTAGTTACTTGCTCGTTAGTTGCTAGCATCAATTGTTCAGAAGTTTTGGGATCCAGTGCTGCTGTGTGTTCATCTAAGAGTAACAATTCAGGCTTCACACGAGTTGCCATCAGGAAACTAAGCGCTTGGCGTTGGCCACCTGATAAATTACCAGTTGCTGTATTCAAACGCGTGTCTAAATTATTGCCCATCACTTGTGTGATTTTGGCATATTCATTTAATTTTTCTTTAGTCAAACCCCGATTACGCAATGTCCGTTTTTGACCACGCTTTTCAGCAAGTAGTAAGTTTTCGGCAACAGTCATGTGCGGTGCAGTGCCCATTTTGGGGTCTTGAAATACACGTGCGATATAATTGGTACGTGTCACAGCAGAGTCATGCGCAATACTATGGCCATGGTGTAGCAATTGTCCAGAGTCAATCGATAAATTACCAGCAATGGTGTTGAATAAAGTCGATTTACCTGCACCATTTGTACCAAGAACAGTGATAAAGTCACCCTCATAAATATCTAGGTTGAGTGATTTTAAGATTTGGATGTTGTCACCGACAGTGACGATAATATCTTTAAGTGAGAAAACAGGTTCAGTCATGTGTCGCCACACCTTTCTTGATTACTGTATCGAGCTTTAGTGCCTTGCGTAATTGTGGAAGCATCATAGCGACAGCCAGCACAATTGCTGAAATCAAATTCAAATCGTTTGTTGAAAAACCAAGACTGAGTACGGCTAACAACACAAGACGGTATAGAATTGAACCAACAATAACAGCAACCAGACGACCATTAAGTGATAAGTCGCCGAAAGCGACTTCGCCAATAATAATTGATGCCAACGCAATGACAATAATACCAATACCCATGTTGATGTCGGCGTAACCATTATTTTGGGCAATGACTGCGCCACCAAATGCAATTAAGCCGTTAGATAACATCAGTCCCATGATGGTCATACGATCTGTTTTTATCCCAATTGATTGCGCCATATTCGCATTATCACCAGTAGCAATAAAAGATTGACCCAATTCTGTTTGTAAGAAAAATATGAGTGCCAATGTGATGATTGTGATGATGATAAAACCAACAAAGACAGAATCAAAGTTTTTGGGTAAATGCTGTAGCAATGGGGAAGAGAAAATTGATTTTTGATTAAGTAATGAGATGTTGGCCGATCCCATAATCCTGAGGTTAATAGACAACGCAGCAGTCATGACGAGTATACCAACTAATAAGATTGGAATCTTGCCTTTCGTGTAGAGCAACCCAGTTACCAGACCAGCAATCGCACCGACAACAAAAGCTGCGAGTGTTGCTAAATAGGGATCGATACCATGAGAAATCATAGCAACTGCGGTCGCTGCACCTAAGGGGAAAGAACCTTCAACAGTCATATCAGGGAAATTTAAAATTCTAAATGTGAGGAATAGGGCGACCCCAAGCACAGCCCATAGGAGTCCTTGACCAATACTAGATACAATAATACTCATTTGAACACCTCGCCCTTAGTTTCTGCTGTTTTTATCATGTTTGCTGGTAATTTTAAGCCAAGTAGTTTGGCTTGTTTAAGATTAACAACGACATCACCCTTAGTAATTGTTTTGACAGGATAAGTTGCTGTATCTTTACCTTTTAACACTTGACCCGCCATAATGCCTGCTTGATAACCAATATCATATTGACTGACTGAAATTGTTGCCACACCGCCATCTTTGACCATTGTATTCACAGCCGGAATGACGGGGATATTATCTTTGTTAGTAATACTAATGAGGGTTTTCATGGCACTGGCAACACCGTTATCTTGTGGTGCATACACGACATCAACCTGACTAGCCATCGTTTCAGCCACTTGTTGCATATCATTTGTTGTCGAAATCGTGTACATATGCACGTCGTAACCAGCTGTTTTGGCAAGTTGTGCCATTTTCTTGGCATTGTATTCGCCACCATGATCAGATGTGGTATAAATGATACCTAGTTTTTTAGCTTTGGGCACGACTTGTTTGATAACATTGAGATGCTGTTCTAAAGGTGAATCACCAGAGGTGCCAGTGATATTGGCACCGGGACGTTGGGCGCTCTTAACTAATCCAGAACCAGCTGGATCAGTGATACCAGCTAAAATAACTGGGCTGTTACCATCAGCGGTTTTAGCCAAAGATAAGGCTGCGGGTGTTGCAATACCAAGGGTTAAATCAGCGTTCTCGTTAGTAAATTTTTGTGACATTGTCTTCAGGTTAGCCTGATTAGCCTGGGCATTTTGGTAATCAATTTTAACTTTTTTACCCGAATAGCCCTGTGTCTTTAAACCAGCTACGATACCGCGATGAATTTCATCAAGGGCAGGGTGTGTCACGAGTTGTAGTATACCAACTGTTGGCACGTAATCTTTGCTTTTTGTTTGCTGGGTTGGTTTACCTGTGGCAACAAAGGCAACTGCTAGAAAGCCAACAATAATGGCGATGGTAGATATAAGACGTTTGTTCATCATTTTTCTCCGAAATTTCCCTAAAATAAAATTGACCTTGGACGGCCATACAAGGCTTTCCAAGGTCAAAAGAAAAGTCTGCATGGCATAATTCCCATACAGACTCGATTGCTACACAAAATGCGTCGGTATGGATAAAACAAATGTTTTAAACATCAGCTTTATCCGTTACCGAAAAGCTGACTTTACCGACGCCACCAGGCATTGTTAAGTTGTGCTATCACTTTTTGCATGTTATTCTCCGAGTTATTTATGAATTAAGAATACTAAGAATTTGATGAGTTGTCAATAGTTTTTTTGAAATTAAAATGATTAATGGTTCAAGTCGACTGAAATATAAGTTAATAGCGTGTCAAGTTGGCTCGTTGTTTGGTGACACATAAAAATTCGTTGATCATTTTAATGTTGGGCCTGCGCCGTTAGATACTGTTGTTTTAGCAGCAGCAGGGTCTTGCAACATGTTCTTGTATTGCGGTGTCCAAGAGGCAGGGCTTAGTTTATTAAGTGTTGCTATACCAGTTACTTTTTGACCATTTAATAGTGTGCCGCTCTCAGTCAAATTTGAACCGCCAAATACTTTGGCAATATCTTTGGTAGCAGCAGTTGGTATATCGAAAACGTTATTTTGTGCATAAATTTGAGACTGTTTACCAACACCAAAACCATACATGAATTTGTAAACTGATGAATTAGTCGCTGAATAATAATTATTATACATGTGAACTTGTCCGAACCTAACACGTGGTTGGCGTTGAACGAGGTTATCAAAACGGTTATGATGCATGGTCACATGTAACTTACCAGCATCACTCGTTTTGCTATCACTGTTACCAATATTCATTGATTTGTCATGATTTTGTAGCGTGTTATATGACAGTGTGACATTATTAGCGCCGTTAACAATATCTACTAACCCATCATGGTGTTGATATTCACGACCATAGTACGACCCATTTTGGTTATCTGTTTGTGCACCATCAGAAAAGCGATTATGGTCTAACCAAATCTTTGAACCACCGGTAATCGTTAAATTATCATATTGTGAATTCCAGTTGCCACTCGTGCCATCAGTTGGATCCCATTGTGGGAAAAAATCATAAGCATTTTCAAATATGATGTTACGGACAATGACATTTTGACTATTAATGATCATATTACCGCCTGTAATTTTAGCATTGCTATTACCAATAATCGTTGTGTTAGATGGTACCTTGTATTGGACTTGCTTTGCTTGATTTTTTTGGGCGTTGTTACGTGCTGTTTCTTGGGACCCAGTAGGTATTTTTTTACCATAAGTGCTGGGATCATAGGCTTTTAAATAGGTAGTTAGATTATAGCCCGTACCATTGGCGTAGTTATTAGCTGTTAAAGCTTTGCCATTATTATCAGCGTTCATGTTTATCGTACCGGAAACATAAATAATTTTATTTGTCTGATTTGTTTCATTACCTAGTGCATTAAGTAATTCTGTCCGATTAGTCACTTGATAAGTATGTGCAGCGTCAGCTTTACTGCCACCTGTCGTGCCAGCAGCAAATCCTTGTGAATCATCTGCCGCCTCTCGTGAAATTTTTTGCAAAGTGGCGGGCGTGGTTGCTGCATTAATGCAAGGTGTTAGGCCAAGTGTTGCGATACCTATGGTAAGTGCAACAATAATATGTTGCTTATGTCGTGTTTTTGTCATGATTTTCCCCTAGTAATATTGTTTTTTTAATCACAAATTATTATTATACAAGAGTCGCGCTAAAAAGTAAAACATTCACAAATAAAAATTCAAGCAGTGCGTGCAAAGTTAATTGTGATTTGGTTGTGGATTATTCAGCAAAAAGACTTGCCCCTACGACAGGGGCAAGTCTTTTTGATAATCAGGCTGCCTTAGCGTTGCATGATGTCGATCTGTTTTACCTTGTAATGTATACTAAGATAGTCATTTTTTAACTTTTGCGTTAACGCGTTGGGCTTGTTTGAAATATTTCGTCATGACCGAACTAACCGTTCCCCAGTAGAAAAAGAGCAGGGAACCACCAATGATAAAAATAAAATCAAAAGGATAGTGAATCCAATTCTGGCCATTAAATTCTTTGGAACCGATATAGGACATAACGGAAATAAAGATTAGGTACCCAATCATCCAAAAGCTACCTTGGAAAGCGCGTTTTGTTTTGTTAAAGCCGTTACGCCATTCGTAGTAAAAATAAAAGGGTAAGCCTAATAGAATGACTAGGATAACTTCTACGGTTGTTGGCCACATGGCCCAATAAGTAGCTAGAGATGCGAGTACAAAAGATAAGGGCGCCATGTATTTTAATAATTTACCTCGAAATGGGCGTGTAAATTCAGGCGCCATTTCGCGTAATGAGACAGCTGTTACTGGCCCTGTGAGATATGCAATTAATGTCGATGTTGAAATAACGCTGGCAAGCGTCCCCCAAGATCTAAAGATTGACACCATAAGCATGCTCAAAATAGCGTTAACAATCATAGCCATACGTGGTGTGCCATAATGTTGGTTTAGTTTACCTACAAATTTTGGAATATGGTTGTTTGAAACCATTGCGGCCAAAGTTCGGCTCGAAGATGCGACAAACGATACGCCGGTACCAAATGGTGAGATGAAAGCGTCCATGTAGAGTAACACCGATAACCAATGAATACCCAGTAAGATAGCTAGATCAGCAAAAGGAGAAGCAAAGTTGATACCATGCCACCCGCTCTTAGCAATCATAGCTGGGCTAAGTGATGTGATGAAAGTACTTTGCAATAAGATGTATAAAATACCGCTAATAATCAACGAGTAGGCGATACCACGTCCAATATTGCGTTTAGAATTTTCAATTTCGCTACCCATATTAATCACTGTTTGGAAGGCGTTAAATGAAAAGATAATACCTGATACAGTTGTTGCGGCAAAAATGGGAGCCGTGCCATATGGCATAAATTCGTGCAGGTTAGTCCCATAATTTTCTGGGTGAAATCCTGATAATGTGAGCATGATAATCGTTAACACAGGCACACCAATTTTGAAAATGGAAATCACACTTGTAAAGTTAGTTAATAGTGCGACAGACCAGTAATTGAGTAGTGTAAAAATAATAATAAAGGCGAATACAACGAGTAAACCTGTTGTTGTAATTGAGCCGTTTGAGATAAAATGATGTGTCCAATTGGCCCACGACCAAGGCCATGAACTCATATATTGTACAGCGGCAACCGATTCGATAGGGATTAATGTAATTAATGATATCCAATTGGCCCAAGAGGCAATAAAGCCAAGCAACGAGCCGTGCGTATATTGCGCATATTTACTCATTCCCCCTGATTGTGGGAACATTGTTCCGAGTTCAATATAATTGTAAGCAATTGTACCAATGATAATACCGCCAATTACCCAAGAAATGATTGATGCCGGGCCGGCAATTTTTGAAGCTTCCCAAGCGCCGAATAGCCAACCAGATCCGATAAGTGATCCTAGACCTAGCATGATGAGCTGAAACAGACCGATCTTTTTATTATGATGTGTGTCCATGTGTCCTCCGTGACATTATTCTTAAAATGATACCACTTTTTGTGATAAGAACAAAATTCATGCTGTCAAATACTGTGATTTTTGAGGTGAGATTTAAGAATTTGTTAAAATTAAGTAGGATCTAGTTAGTGGTTTGATTACTTAGTGTGTGATCATTGTGTTAACTTGAGTGCATTTCAACCATTCAACGTCAAAAAGTGACCATTCATGTTGTTTGTATGGGAAATTAGAATAAATTTGTGTATATTGAGTAGTGAATAATTTATGGTCACAATCACCACGTTAAAGGAATCAAAATGATAAAGAAAATACTACTTTTTGTACAATTCACAATAGTTGTTGCTTTACTTTTATTATTGGTATTAATGGGGCTAAGTGATCAGCAGCGGTTCCATATGTTGTCGTATCAATTTATGCTTGGCATGTTAAATATTTTGCTGACGTTAGAATTTTGTTTGTTGCTGATAGTTGCGTATTTGTCGGATAAAGTGCCAAATGTTTGGTCGCAGTACATGGCAAGAAAATCTTGGCACTACGTGTTTTTATGGACGGGTATCGTTGGCGTACTCTGCCTATTTAAACCGAAAAACTAACTTAAGTTCATTTACTACTGATAATGACAACAGATGAGAGGAATGATCACATGAAAATCAAACGTCAAAATGCAACACAACCAATTAAGATGATTATTACATCAGACACGGTTATGAAGTTCAGCCTAAAAGTGAGTATCGTGTTTTATGCTTGTTATCTCATAGCGTCATTAATGGGATGGGTTAAAAATGATGACACAGTGACAATAGCGATACTGTTATGTGTGTCTACTGTATTTTTAACTTCAGAGTAAGTCTTAAATAAAAAACAAGTAACAAACACAAGGTAAATATTGGTGTGCGTGTATTATTTGTCATGTTAAGGGTTGTTTTAATATTGAATGAACATTAGGAATGAAATTTGACAAAGTAGATAGGAGATATGATGGGTATATATTTGCTTAGTTAATATATATTTGTTCTAGTTTAAACAATGAAAAATAAAGTATTCAGTGATAAATTTTCATTAATATATGTTTCTCTAATAGGAGTGACACCAGCAATTTGGTTAGTGTTGTCGTTAGTGATTTCATTATCTAGAAGTCAATTGGTACTAGTAACTATACTAAATATACCATCTGCTCCTATACTGAAATTCCGGACTACTTTCTTTCTAGGGCAGAATCCGAGATAATATCGTATAGGAGCTTTTATGAAAAAATATACCCCAGAAT
>NZ_JAFBEK010000018.1 GCF_016908715.1 Leuconostoc rapi
GGTTAGAGCACTGTGTTGATAACGCAGGGGTCACAGGTTCGAGTCCTGTCAGGCCCATGAGTTAAGAGGTAAGACGTGTCTAGTGACGTCGTCTTTCCTCTTTTTTGTTGTATTTTCATATTATTTTCAGTAAAGAGAATCATTTCACTAACTTTTTGTTGATGCTTCAGTTATCTAAGGTTATATTGTCAACTTATTTAACAATTTTCTGAGAGAAAAAATATTTTTTTGCGTCGCTTGTGAAAAAGTGGTATCCTAAAAATAACTGTTTCACGTTTACAATTTTTTCATGCAAGCGCACGGTGTAAAATTGAATGAAGGTTTCTGAAAGATGGATAGCACGAAAACAATCCTACGATTATCACCATCGCCAACATAGCTGCAGCTGTTACTGTTGAGAGGGCGAAAATTAAAGGATGACTCATGGAAGAAAAATTATTTAACAAAGGTTTTATTACGATCACAATTATTAACTTTATTGTGTATCTGGTTTATTACTTAATGATGGTCATTATTGCGGTTATGGCGCATAATGAATTACATGCATCATTTGGACAAGCAGGCTTGGCATCTGGAATTTATATTATTGGTACGCTAGTTGCACGACTTATCATGGGTAAAGAATTAGAATTGATTGGCCGCAAACGTGTTGCTCGTTGGGGCGCTATTTTTTACTTAATTACAACGATTGCCTATCTTACAGTACCAACAATTGGTACTTTGGACATCGTACGTCTACTTAACGGATTTGCCTATGGTATGACGTCAACAGCACTGAATGCTATTGTAACAGAGTTTATCCCAGAGAAACGTAAAGGGGAGGGTATTAACTACTATGGCTTAAGTACAAGCCTAGCAGCCGCTATAGGGCCCTTTATTGGCCTACTGCTTTTCCACGCGACAAGTTTCCGCTTCATTGTCATTCTCTCAGTTGTCTTGATTGCCTTGTCGATGCTTGCGCTATTTGCAATTCAAATTAATAATGTGACATTGACAGAGGAACATAGAAAAGAATTAAAATCATGGAAAATTTCAAGCTTTATTGAATACAAGGTGTTGTTAATTGCGTTTATAGGATTCTTGATGGGTCTATCATATTCGAGCGTCTTATCATTCTTGGCTTCGTATGCGGAGACTTTGAATTTAGTCGCAGTTAGTTCATTTTTCTTTGTGGTGTATGCTGGTATTGTGACATTAACACGACCAATGTCAGGCCGAATTTTTGACCGTTTTGGTGAAAATTATGTGATGTATCCTAGTTATATATTTTTGACAGTTGGCTTAATTATTTTAGGATTGACAACTAACGCAACGATGTTACTGATATCAGGTGCATTTATTGGTCTTGGTTACGGCACGTTTATGTCAAATGGACAGGCAGTGACATTGAAACTTGTAACAAGTCATCGCATCGGTATTGCTTTGTCTACCTACTTTATTGGATTAGATCTTGGTTTGGGTGTTGGACCATATGTGTTCGGTGCATTGCATGCACAAATGCCATTCCGTGACCTATACTTTATAGCGGCAGTTATTCCAATTGTTTCAGCAATCCTTTACTTAGTATTCTATCGACCAAATAAGCATAGAAAACAAGCATTAGAAGTGAATCAATTAGCTTAACAAGATCATATAAAAAACGCATTGTTTCACGTGAAACAATGCGTTTTTTATATGATCCAATCATCAAGTGTTTCTACTTCATGGGTTGGCTTTTTCAAGACACGATTAATCTGGGTATGTGTTGATACACCCGAATAAACGAGTAGTGTGTCGATATCACTGTTAATGCCAGCTAAGATATCAGTTTGATAATTATCACCAACCATTACAACGTCACTTTTTTGAACAGCCATACGTTTTAATGCACCGGTCATAATCGGTAATTCCGGTTTAGCAATAACAAGTGGTTCAGTTTGTGTTGCTGTTTTTACCGCCGCAATAATAGCGCCAGCGCCTGGTGTCATGCCATGTTCAGTTGGCAAATTTGTATCACTATTTGTTGCAATGAATTGTGCACCAGACTGTATAGCTAAGGTTGCTACTGTTAGTTTGTCATAAGTTATGTCACGATCTAACCCAACAACGACGACATCAGCATCGCTACTATTAACAACTTTAAATCCAATGTTGGCAATGGCATCCCGTAAACCGTCCTCGCCGATCACGTAAATGGCAGCGTGAGGTGCAACTGTGGCTTTTAAATAATCGGCAGTTGCCATGGCACTTGTATAAATCTGTTCGGGTGTTGTCGCAATATCATGGTTTTCTGTTAAATTTTTGGCAACTTCTGTCGCGCTTTTTGTTGAATTATTCGTGACAAAAAGATAAGGAATTTGTGCCTTTTTAAGTCGATCGATAAAGCGTTTTCCTGATGGATACTTAATTTTACCTTGGTAAATCGTACCATCAAGGTCAATAAAATAAGTTTTATATTGTGACATCTTTAATCTCCATTTAACATGAGTGAATTATAGTATTACACATCAACAAGTGTTGATATTAAACAACGAATCAACGGACTTTTCTCTCCAATCTCAATCTCCTAATATAAAATCTCCCTAAAATATTTTATAAAACATGTCCGCCCGCAAGCAGTTGCGGGTTTTCGTTGAATTTAGGGGTAATTTTGTGCAGCTAATGTGCAAAACGGGTAAAATAGAATGGTATAAACAACGCAGGATGGGAATCATAACTAGCGTTTAAACAGTCAGGGAGAATTATGGCTAAAAAATATCGAACACCACCTTTTTTAACACCTTCCGCAATTGTATCACTTATCGTAGCTATTAGCGCGGGAAATATCGCAGTTAATGTGGCTACAGGCACAAATGAGGGTGGGCGCGTAGCACCACGTCAAAGTAGTGTTAATTCATCAACATCGTCAATTGTCTCTGATAGTAGCCGTTCTTCTAGCAGCGACAGTAGCACAACAAGTACGTCTGACAGAGATAGTGCAACATCTGAAACAAGCGGTGAAGCGACAACATCTTCTGCATCAGACAAAAGTACAAGCACATCTACAATACCAGATAGTAGTCAGGCAACGACAAGCAATGAGACACCTGCCAGTTCAACGACAAGTGGTAGTACAGCGACAACATCAACACCAGATACACGCCAAAGTAGCGCTTCAGGGGAGGGACAATAATGTTTACAGTTCTTGATTTGGTCAATCACTACTTGGGTTATTTCACGACGAACTCCAAAACCAAGGGACGCATGTACACGGTAGTTAGTGCTGGTGGTGTATGGTACTTATTGTACTTAGCATATCGCTTTTTTGCGAATGGCCGTTACTTGAGAGGCATGTTTATAGCGGGCATGTTTGCCTTACTATTGTATTTTGTGATATTAAATATTTTGTATTATTTTACAAAACAGACAACTAAGTGGGATGTTTCGCCACACATTGAAAAAATGCTTGGTGGTCCCCATCTTGAAGAAGATACAAAAAAAGAACCGGAGATGATACCCGGTAATGGCATATACCAAAGTCAAAATGTGATGACAGGGGTTATTGTGTCTGATAGTACACAACAAAGCCATATTACGACGTTGGCCCAAGAATTAAAGCAGTTAGGGCTGATGAGTAGTGACTACGGGCATCTTGGAGAACATGCACAGCGACAAGTTATTGCACAACGCGATGTTATATTTGCTAATCATCCTGGTACTTTGTTACCTTATTTTGATATGATTAACACAGCTGAGGGTGAAACAAAGATCATGGGTGGTGTGAACCAATTACAAGCACATGACCTAGGAACACTTGTGATGGTTGGTATGACACCTACTAATCAAGCATTATCGCACTATCGTTTGGCATTAGCATCTGTTTTAATTACCGGTGGTAGTGGCCATCAGGCAACCCGTACGGAACTAAACGATGTAGAGAGACCTTATAAAATTCAAGTAGCAGTGGCTTATGACAAAAAGAAATAAAATTTAGGCCAATTCTTTTTTCATGCCAATATGGACAATGCCAGCATCTAAAAACTCTGAACCATAAGACTCAAAGTTAAGATGTTCATAAAAAGATTTGGCCTGTACTTGCGCACCAAGATCTAGGGTGTGAATATGATATTGAGGCGCGATGTTTTCAATATAGGCAAATAGCTGAGAGGCAATTCCTTGTCCACGAAAAGAAGGCAGTGTCGCTACACGTTGCACATGCCATATACCAGGGTGTTCTTCACGAACACGAGCAGTAGCAGCAGGTATATTATCCACAAAGGCGACCATATGTAACGCAGTTTTTTCTGCTAATTGATCAGCCATTTCGTCTGCGATAGAGACGCCTTGTTCAGTTACAAAAACAGCAGTTCTGATTGTTAACGCTTCATCATGAATTGGTCCGATACCGATTTGATGTTTAATTTTTATAGTCATATTGGTATTATAGCAAGATTTAGTACAAGTCACACAAGTTATTGGTATAATGAAAGTTATGAAAAATCGCGTAAAAAAAAGTTTGAAATATTTCTGGTCTGATATACTTAGTCCTAAAAATTGGCAAAGACAACTTAATACACGACAAGGCTTTTTCACATGGATAATTGTCCTCTTAACCTTTAAAACGATTTTAGCCTACGGCGCAGACTTTGAATGGCTTCATGTACAGGATCCGATTCAAGTATTATTGATGTTAATTAATCCTGTGGGCTTTACGATTGTCCTGTTTAGCCTCACGTTATTTATAAAACCAAAACAGCTGTATTATGGCGCATTAATCTTTCTTGATATGCTCATGTCATTGCTGTTATATCTTAATGTCATTTATTTTAGAGAATTTTCTGATTTCATGTCTGTTAACACAATGCTTGGCTATAATACCGTTAACCAAGGTGGTAAAGCTGCTGGCGCTATTGCATTTGGGGTACATGATATCTTGTTTTGGATTGATATTATCGTGCTGGTTGTCTTATTGCTGTCGCGTAAAATTCGCTTTGATAACCATGCCTTACCCCGTTTTCAACCGTTTAAGGTTTTAACCATTGGTTTTTTTATTTTAACAGCCAACTTACTGGTGGCAGATATTGATCGCCCACAACTTTTAACGCGGCAGTTTGATCGTGAGTATATGGTGAAGTATTTGGGTCTTGGACCATTTATGATTTATGATGCTATTAATACGTATCAAACGAGTCAAGTACGTAAAAGCGCCACACCAGAAGAATTTACACAAGTTAAAAATTATATCACTAAAAATTACGCTAGCATTAATCCAGAATTTTATGGCAAAGCCAAGGGTAAAAATGTGATCGTCATTCATCTTGAAAGTTTTCAACAAATGTCGATTGATCGTAAAATTAATGGACAAGAGGTCACGCCGTTTTTAAATAGTATTTACCATAGTAACAGTACTGTATCATTTGACAACTTTTTCCATGCTGTCGGACAAGGTAAAACTTCTGATGCAGAAAACATGTTGGAAACATCCACATATGGCTTACCTCAAGGATCATTGTTTTCAAAACTAGGTAATGATCAAACATTTCAAGCGATGCCAGCAATTTTGAATCAACGAGCAGGGTATTCAAGTGCGGTTTTCCATGGGAATATGGGGACTTTCTGGAACCGTAACAATGTTTATAAACATATGGGTTATCAAAATTGGGTGTCTGGGGATTACTTTGATTTGAGTGGGCAAAAAGCCACAACTTGGGGATTGAAAGATAAGTTATTGTTCAAGGAGTCTGTGCCTTACTTAGAAAACCTACAACAACCTTTCTATGCTAAGTATTTAACGGTCACAAATCATACACCGTACACGTTGGATCAAGAGGATCGTGATCCTAACTTTGTTACCACTGACAGTGGGTCAAAACTAGTGGATAATTATTTTGTCACGAACCATTATTTGGACCAATCAGTTAAAGAATTTTTCACTTATCTCAAAAAATCAGGGTTGTATGATAAAACAATGGTTGTCTTGTATGGCGATCATTATGGTATTTCAAATACGGATGCGCGTTATTTAGCACCTATTTTGGGTAAAAATACGGGAGACTGGAATGATTTAGATAACGCAAATCTACAGCGTGTTCCGTTTATGGTTCATGTACCGGGCTTAAAAAATGGTCATATTAATCATCAATATGGCAGTGAAATTGATGTGGCACCCACAATTGAACACCTTTTGGGTATTAGTTCAGAGCGTTACATACAATTTGGTCAAGATTTGTTAAGCCAGAAACATTCACAAGTTGTCGCTTTTCGTAATAAAGATTGGATCACGCCTTCGTATGCGAGTTTGTCTGGTCGATATTGGGATGTGAAAACGAATCAAATGATAACGGTGCCAAGTGAAGCTTTGCAAAATAAATTTGATAAAATACAAGCTAGCGTTGATGAAAAGTTAGCGATGTCTGATAATCTCAACCAAAAGAATTTGTTGCGTTTTTATGAACCAAAAGATTTTAAAGAAGTTGATGCTAATAAGTACGATTATAGTAAAAGTGCTACGATTAGGCGTCTGAAAAAAGGCAACAAGACATTGGGTAACAAATCGAAAAGTGTCTTTTCTGAAAATGGCAATAAGTCAACACTGAGCCAATATGTGACGGATGCACCAGAAGTAAATGATGAAAAAACGGATTCCACACGTCTTTTGCCACGTAATGCAGATGACTGGAGTCAGAGTGAATAATGATTAAAAAGGCAATGCTATTGTGAAGTGATAGCTTGGCTTTTTTGTTAGTTAACTCAAATCAGCCTGAATATGTTATAATTTAATCTTTGAGAGAACTAGAGCAAAATTTGACAACTAAGTTAACAAGAATATAATATGCTTAGAGGCTTATACGAATGAATTCAAAACCACATCCAAAAAGTGTATTAAAAGTTAAAAAGCCAACGCTAGATAACATGCAATTTCGTATCGGCGAATTAGCTCGGATGACCGGCGTTTCAACGCGTCAATTACGTTATTGGGAAAAACAAGGTTATGTATCAACAATTGTGCGCGATGATGGCCAAGAGTCGCGCTTGTATGGTTTTAAAGCTTATGTTAAAGTGTCAGTCATCAAGCAATATTTGGACGCTGGAGAACCTTTGCATGATGCTGTTACGGCAGCAAACGTCACGATCAAAGATATTAAGGTGATCCAGCACATTATGCGGACAGCTTTTCAAGGGTTAGAAATGCATAATGATAAATTGATGGTTAATCTCGGATTTTTTGATGAACAAGAGACAAAACGACTTTATGTTTCGATTGAATCAGGTAAAGTTAAGTATCAATTAGTTGATGTACCTGATGAAGAACCAAAGTGATAGAGGAATGTAATGGCGGCAATATGGCGTTACCAAATGACTGTGACGGACACTTTATCTGGGCAAACAATTAAACAGTTACTTGTGAGCTGGTTAGTACCTCAGCGTGTGCGTGGCGCATTACGTATCAAGAAAAACTACCGGGTTAATGGGCAAGAAGTACCTACGAGCTATAATTTGCAGGTAAATGATATTTTGTCATTGGCATTTGATGAGTCAGATTTTCGTACGGGCGATTCACATTATGCGCCAAATAGCGAGCAACCTGTTGCTATTGTGTTTGAAAATGACGACTTGGTCGTTGTTAATAAACCTGCGGGCATGAAAATGCACCCGCATTCTGAAACAGAGGATGATACTTTATTAAATTATGTGGCAGCTAATTTTTTAGCGCGAGGCATTTCGAGTGCCGGTGTGCCGGCGAAACCCTACATGGTTCACCGTATTGATCGGGAAACATCTGGTGCTGTTATTATTGCTAAAAATCCAGTTGTCGTACCAATATTAAATCGATTATTATTTCAAAAAAAGATTCAACGTACTTATTTAGCGTGGGTTGATGGGAATATATCGGCAAAAACAGGTGTTATTGATGCATCGATTGGCATTGACCCTCAAAATAGCCGTAAGCGTCTCGTTGATGGTATTGATGCGCAATCAGCAACAACCCATTGGGCTCGTGTGCATGTTGTGTATCAACATACCTTGTTACGATTACAGTTAGATACGGGACGTATGCATCAAATTCGTGTGCATTTGGCTAGTATGGGTCATCCGATCGTAGGTGATTCCTTATATGCCAGTCAAGTGATAACAACGCGTATGCTGTTGCATGCGGTATCAGTCGTCATACCTTTACCCTTTAAAAACAAAACAGTTGTTATTAGTTGTCCAGTACCAAATGATTTTCCACGCCAGTTATTAACCACATAAAAAAGCATCTCCGCTGAAGTGAACCCCAATAGTTGGACAAAATAAAATTAATTAACAGACTCAGTGGTGAGTTGCCGATATCGAATCGGCGACAGACCATTGAGTTTTT
>NZ_JAFBEK010000019.1 GCF_016908715.1 Leuconostoc rapi
GTACTGAAAAATCAAATGTAACGTTGCTGGCTTCAGCAGGGCACAATATTATGATAGATCAACCCAAATATGTATATAGTTTATTTGATAACTTTTTACACGCTCTATAATAATCACAAGTTGAGGCAAAGCAAAGTGTGAATTTAACTTTACAGTTTAAGGTTGACATTCTAAATTTTCTTTTTTTGTTATTTAGTTTACATAATATATATTATCAAAAGTAACATCTGTGGAAATTAAAAGCAATTTTGTACTGTACTTCCTACTTCCAGATTAAACTATTTTAGATACATCATCTAAAACAGTCCTTTGTTAACAATTATAATTTAAAATTAGCTATCAACTCAGAATCATCGTTTGGTAAAATCGTTTCAATGGCTATATGATCAATGTGAGCAATATCAATACACATTTGCTCGATTTGTAGCTTATTTCGGAGCTGGCGTGCTTTATTTGGAGGCATTGCTTGACCAATAGTAATATGTGGTTGATAAGGTATATCACGCCGATAAAAGGGTTTAAAACGAGCGTTGGCGTACAGCTTGTCATGAATTGCTGCTACTATCTCTTGACCTTCCGTAACATTGAGCCAAACATAACCGTTAGTTAAATCGCCTCCCACTGTGCTTAAAGTTATAGAAAAAGGTTGCGTATGCTTAATAATTGTTTCAACGGCATTTTTGATATCTTCGTCAGTTTCTTGACTCAGAAAAGGAAATACTAATGAAATATGTGGTCTGATGTGCTTGTATAAAGTGTCATATTGTCGTCGAATAGTAGCTATCTTTTGGCTGTCTACTGCCGTGAATTCTGGAAAAATAAGTACAGAGCGTAATTGCATAGAAATTTTAACCTCCACTAAATCATCGTAATTTGTTTAGCGACATTTTTAATTATCAACCACACTTACACTTTATCGTAAGCCCAAAAAGCTATACTCTAAAAAGCGGCAGGCATTATCCGTAAAAATCACGCCTTTGACTTTGTAAATAGTTGATGCATAGCATTTTTTGAATGTTGTAAAAATAAATACAAGTGCCTTGTACGTTCTATTTTGCGATAACGACTCGGATTTTTCTTATAAAAATCTTGATGGAAATTTTCTGCAGGCCAAAATCGTGTCGCATCAGAAATTTCAACAACAATCGGCTTTGAATAAACCTCAGAATCAATGACTGCCTGTCTTGAATGTTCTGCTATCTGCCGCTGCTCATCGCTATTGACAAAGATAACAGGGCGATAACTTTCGCCCCTATCATCAATTTGCCCCATGTTATCTGTTGGATCAATCAGCTGCCAGTAAATATCGACGAGTTCTTGATAAGTCATCAAGCGATTATCAAACAATATTTCAACTGCCTCTACGTGTCCAGTATATTGTCCAACAACCTGATCATAATTTGGGTTATCAAATTCGCCACCAGTATAACCAGAAATAACTGCTATGATACCTGGCCTTTTATCAAACGGTGATACCATACACCAGAAGCAGCCGCCTGCAAAAATAGCGCGCTCTTGGTGAGGTGGATCTACTTTATCATGCAATAGTACCTTGCTAGAAGAATCTGGTTGCGGTTCCCCACTAACCTTCAAATAAAAGTCCATGACATCTGGCGTCAAACTATGTCGAAGTGCTAAAGGTCGTAAATCGGATTTGAATGCATCAAGTTGCGTACTAAAACTAACTTCTTTACGCCGATCTTTTACTTTTAACAAGGCCTGTCTTTCCCATTCTCTGGTATTAGGGTTCAGGATTAAGTTATAAATATCTTTTTGGATTTCACTGTCATTTAATCGCATGTTGAACCTCCTAACATATTGCGAGAACACTGTGAAATAAACCTACTATTTATTAAATTATACCACCACGATTGAACAACACCTATAATTTAGATTATACAAAAGACTCATGTTTCTCACTTAAAAACCTTTGTTAACACTTTAGAATAGTTAGTGATATCTCGTTGCTACCGGTCGAAAAAATTGAAAATGCTTCGTTTAATGGGAAAATCACATCATAAAAACGCCTTGTCGTAATGACAAGGCGTTTCGTTTACTTATACTTTAAATAAATTTGGTCGTATTACTTTCAAAAGCTCAATGACAATTGTTGGTACAAGAGATAACCCAATAATAATTACCCAATGTCCGAGTGAAATAAATGTTAATCCAAATAGTGATTGTGTCAATGGTATCAAAGCGACAGCCAAAGTAATCAGTGTTGCTAAGAAAGCCATGTTAACCAATGACGGATTAGCACTGTATTTGATCGTAAATAATGATTTTTCTGAACGTATATTAAAGACGTGAAAAATAGATGTGAGTGATAATACAATGAAAGCCATTGTTTGGCTAATGTCCGCATTAGCAGTCAAACCACCTAGCACAACATTTTGACCAATCCAAATAGCAGCTAATGTTACAAGACCAAACAAACTGGCGTTTATCGCAATTTGACGTGCAAGACCGTGTGCAAATAAACTCGTATTTTTTGCCATTGGCGGTTCATTCATAACGTTAGTTAATAACGGTTCACGACTCAAAGCAAATCCTGGCAAGCCATCAGAAACTAAGTTAATAAACAATAGATGTACTGGCAATAATGGCGAACCCCATCCCAAAATCATTGCAATTAAGATAACCAAAATTTCTGATATGTTGGCACTCAATAAAAAGTTAATGGTTTTACGGACTTTAATATAGACGCCACGTCCTTCAGATATTGCATCAACAATTGTCGCAAAGTTGTCATCTGTTAAAATAATATCCGAAGCATCACGGGCAACATCGGTTCCAGTCTCTCCCATTGAAATACCAACGTCAGCAGCCTTAAGTGCTGGTGCATCATTAACACCGTCACCAGTCATAGCGATAGTCGCGTCTTGTCGTTGCCATGATTTGATAATTCTAATTTTGTCTGTGGGTGTGACACGTGCATAAACTGAATAGTTTTGAATATTCTGATCAAGCGCTTCATCAGATAATTTGGCTAATTCTGAACCAGTAATAGTCTGATCGCCGTCTTGTAAAATATTAATTTCACGTGCTATGGCGCTGGCGGTTTCTACATGATCACCTGTGATCATGATTGTCTTAACACCTGCCAGTCGTGCTTTTTCAACAGCTGGTGCAGACTCAACACGTGGTGGATCAATAATACCGACTAATCCCACCAAGGTCATATCTTGCTCATAAAAGGCTTGAGTTGGATTTTCCGGCATATCAGTAAATGTTCGCTGAGCAATAGTCAACACACGTAATGCCTCACGACCAAAGGTTGTGTTAATAGCTGTCGCTTTATCCTTATTGCCATGTTGAATCATGGGCAATAAGACATCAAACGCCCCTTTTGTAATCGCAATATAGCCACCATTAGGGTTTTTATGAACAGTTGTCATTCGCTTTTTAGTTGAATTAAAAGGAATTTGATCAATTAATGGATACATGCTTAGTAAGTCATCACGTGACTTTTTAGCTGCCATCGCACGAACCAACGCTACTTCAGTTGGCAAACCATCATATACTGTTTCACCATCAACTGTTTTGACAGATACATTAGTTGAAATTGTAGCTAAAGACAAGACGTCTTGAGACAGATCATCTAATCCATCAGCAATCAAGCTAAGATGATCTTTATCATTATGCCAAACCTTACGGACTGTCATACGATTCTGTGTCAAAGTACCTGTTTTATCTGAAGCAATAACGTTCGTTGTTCCCAATGTTTCCACAGCAGGTAATCGGCGTACAATAGCGTGTTTACGCGCCATTTTTTGTACACCCAGAGCAAGTGTCATAGTTACAATAACAGGTAATGTTTCAGGCACCACAGCCACAGCTAAGGAAACAGCCGTTAAGAAAATATGCTTCAAATCCATTCCCTGTGAGAGACCAAGACCCATCACAACAATTGCTGCGGCAATGGCAATCCATGAAATATTTTTTCCTAGTTGTACTAATCGTCGTTGCAATGGCGTCAAAGCTGTTTTAGATTCTTTGCTCAATAACCCAGCAATCGTTCCCATTTCGGTTTCCATACCAACAGCAGTAACAATTGCTTTACCATGACCATTAACAATCGTTGTCCCACGATAAACCATGGTGATACGTTCACCCAAATTAACTTGTGCGTCAGGGTCAAATGTTGCATGCGCATCTTTTTCAACTGGCAAACTTTCGCCAGTTAATGCTGATTCTTCAGCCTGTAATTCAATTGCTTCAATTAACCGTGCGTCTGCTGCTATCGCACTACCGTTCTCAATAATGAGTAAATCGCCTAATACAACGTCATCCGCATCAATTAGTGCTGTTTCACCATCACGCATCACTTTAACTTGTGTTCGATTCAAATTTTGTAAAGCCGCTAACGAGTTTTCTGCTTTACCTTCCTGAACAATGGCTAAAATGGAATTAATAATAACAATCCCAACAATTAGCAAACTTTCAAAATAGTGTCCAGTGCCTTCTATGTAAGTTGAGACAATAGAGATGACTGCCGCAATTAACAATATAATTGTTGCAACGTCATTTAAACTGATTAATATTTTGCGCCAAATCGGTTCTTTTTTCTTTGTTTCAAAACTATTACTACCAAATTTTTCTCTGTTATGAGCTACTTGCTTTGCGTCTAGCCCTTTTTGACTATCCACCGCGTGTGCTGCAATCGTTTCTTCAATACCCTTGCGGTATGCCTTCATTTAAAATCCTCCTTGAATTTTGCTTTTACGGGAAGCTTATCAACCAAACGTATCGTTTGGACATTATACGTTTTCCCCAGCGTATAATTATTTTAATGTCGCTAACGAGCTCTTCTAATACAGCTATGACATAGAAATTTTATATGACGCCCTAAACAAGTCGTACTTTTAACCTAGTGTCTCTGCGTAGCAATATAGTTTTTGATAATTTCATCAGATAATGTGCCAGAAGACATGAGCGCATATGAATGTGACCAAAATGTTTCTTCAAAAAGAGTTTCTTTCATATGTATAAATTCTTTTTTTATTAACCGCGAACTTGCTGATTTGTAGGCATTAATAAATTTACTCAATTCTGTTTTAGGTTCAGCTTTGAAATGCACATGAACGTAATCAGTGTCACTACACCAATTTTGCAATGAGATGGCATAATTGGGGCTAATATGTTCAAAAATCTCTTGTAGTCGGGCTGAAACCGTATGATCAATTACCTCACGACGTTGTCTAACAACCATCACAAGATGGTAATGAAGTGAAAAAACTGAATGCTGATTTCTATCTATTTCGTATGTCATATATACATTATACCATAATCGACTGAATGATATATAAAGTATTTTCGAACGTCAATATCAGATTCGTTAGTCCCATGATATATAGTATTTGAGGATTTATCTGATAAAATTAGCGTGTCGAATAAAATCAAAAAGCCAATGATCGCGGTATAAAGCGGTCACTGGTTTTTTGGTTTAGCACTATTTTTCAACTGTTACTCGCCAGATTGTTCATTAGCTGCTTTAATATCTGCAGTGGTTTGCTTTTCAGCTTTGGCCAATTCTGAATCAACGTCTTTACCATTAATAACGTTTTCCATGGCATTTTGCGTGTTAATACGTTCTTTTGGCATTGCAGTTATTAAAGCCCCTGCACTCGCTTTATTGATTGTCGTTGCTTTTAACTGTGACACAGGCGCTGCCAAGATAGGTGTTTCTTTAAAGGCATCAGTTAATGTCTTTGTATCATAAGATTTATTATTTACAGCAAAGTATCCTGTATCAATTGACCATTGCGCTTGCTCTTTGACAGATGTCGCGAATTTCAAAAATTCAAAGGATCCTTTCTGTGCTTTGGTTGACTTACCTTTTGACAGCCAAATGCTTGCACCACCAATAACAACACCATTTGACTTCACACCTTTAGGATTTGGCAAGTAAGTTACGCCAACGTTAAACTTTGCGTCTTTTTTAATATTACCCAGTGATGCAGAGGAATTAATAAACATGTCAATTTGATTTGATGTAAAGGCTGATAATTCAGTGTCCCCGGCGTTAGCGCCAGTACCATAATCAACAAGTGTCCCTGCATCAGCATTTGTTTTGATCCAGTTCAGTATGTTCTTACCAGCTTTATTGTTAAACGTTGCCTTTGTAGCAGTTTTCGTACGACCATTACCATGATTCACTAATGTTTGTTTTTGATTGGCCAATAACTCTTCAAAAGTCCAACCATAAGGTAAAATTGATAATCTGGCCTTGCCTGCTTTTTCCTTTAGCTTCTTGGCCGCCTCAGTTACTTGATCATATGTTGGCCTTTGTGGTAGATTATCGATTCCAGCATTTTTGAAAGCATCCTTATTATAATACAGCACTGGCGCACTTGAATTAAAAGGCATTGAGTAAAGCTTGCCATCAATTGTGTAGTAATTCAAAATGTTTTTGCGTAAATCTTTGGTATTGTAGTCATACTTTTTAATGAGCGTCTGCATCGGCTCAATCATGCCTGATGTTGATAATTGTTTAGTTGATATTTCGTTAGATTGAAATAAATCAGGTGCTTTCTTGGTGCCACCAACGGAAAGAAATTTGGGTAATGCTTCGACATACTGCCCTTGAAATTCAGGAATGACTTTATATTTAGTCTGAGAGGCATTAAAGTCATCGACAACACGGTTGATAGCCGTTGCATTTTGTCCAGTCATAGAGTGCCAAAAAACAATATCTTGACGACTGGTCGTGTCTGCATTAACCTGCGTCAATGGTATAATGGCAGATAATCCAATTGTTGTCAAGGCGGTATACTTTGCTATTTTTTGTAACATGATTAGATTTTTCCTTTTTCATTTGATTTATTTTCTAAACTACGAGATAACCTATCAAAATTTATTTAATCACACCATTAGTCAGACCTTTTTTAAAATATTTTTGACCTAATAATATAATTAACAATGTTGGAATAACTGAAACAATTGTTGCTGCCATAATTAATCCCCAATTGCTCGCTGTGTCTTGTGATCGAAGCTGTCGCAAACCAATTTGTACCGTACGTACTTTGTCATTTGTCGTTGCAATCAACGGCCATAGATACATATTCCAAGTCGTTAAAAAACTGTACAAGGCAAAAGTGACAATGTTGACTTTCGTATAAGGGATAACGACACGTGTCGCGAATTGAAACTGAGTTAATCCTTCAATGTCACTTAACTCCCTTAATTCAAGTGGTACTTGTTCAAAACTAGTTTTGATCATGAAGGTCCCAAATGCTGATGCTAGAAACGGTAACCCAATTGAAGCATACGTATTGAGTAAGTTTAAATCACGCATGGTTACAAAATTCGGAATAATTTGTGCTTCGAAAGGCAACATCATAGTACTGAGAAACAGCACAAAAATCATTTTTTTAAACCGAAAATTTAAAAATACAAAAGCAAATGCAGCCATAATTGATAATACGATTTGACCAATCATGACCAAACTTGAAACAACAAGGCTATGCAACAAATAT
>NZ_JAFBEK010000020.1:0-2500 GCF_016908715.1 Leuconostoc rapi
ACGCGAGGCGAAAGAGGCAATTAATTCAAGAAGATCTGAGAAGAGATTGAAAAGAAGTAGTTGACAAAGGGAACTGAGCGTGGTAAGATAATATAGTTGTCTCAGAGAGATAACGGGTAGCACATTGAAAACTGAACAAAACTTTGAACAAACGAATCTGTCGCTGTTACGAGAGTAACAGAAACAAATTTGCGAAGTCAATTCGTAACAAACAAAAAAACGGATAAGCGTTATAGAGATATAGCAATTAGTCAGTTTAATCGAAGAGTACATCTTCAAGCGATGAATTTAAATTCATTTAAATTGAGAGTTTGATCCTGGCTCAGGATGAACGCTGGCGGCGTGCCTAATACATGCAAGTCGAACGCACAGCGAAAGGTGCTTGCACCTTTCAAGTGAGTGGCGAACGGGTGAGTAACACGTGGACAACCTGCCTCAAGGCTGGGGATAACATTTGGAAACAGATGCTAATACCGAATAAGACTTATTGTCGCATGACAAAGAGTTAAAAGGCGCTACGGCGTCACCTAGAGATGGATCCGCGGTGCATTAGTTAGTTGGTGAGGTAAAGGCTCACCAAGACAATGATGCATAGCCGAGTTGAGAGACTGATCGGCCACATTGGGACTGAGACACGGCCCAAACTCCTACGGGAGGCTGCAGTAGGGAATCTTCCACAATGGGCGAAAGCCTGATGGAGCAACGCCGCGTGTGTGATGAAGGCTTTCGGGTCGTAAAGCACTGTTGTATGGGAAGAACAGCTAGAATAGGGAATGATTTTAGTGTGACGGTACCATACCAGAAAGGGACGGCTAAATACGTGCCAGCAGCCGCGGTAATACGTATGTCCCGAGCGTTATCCGGATTTATTGGGCGTAAAGCGAGCGCAGACGGTTGTTTAAGTCTGATGTGAAAGCCCGGAGCTCAACTCCGGAAAGGCATTGGAAACTGGACAACTTGAGTGCAGTAGAGGTAAGTGGAACTCCATGTGTAGCGGTGGAATGCGTAGATATATGGAAGAACACCAGCGGCGAAGGCGGCTTACTGGACTGTAACTGACGTTGAGGCTCGAAAGTGTGGGTAGCAAACAGGATTAGATACCCTGGTAGTCCACACCGTAAACGATGAACACTAGGTGTTAGGAGGTTTCCGCCTCTTAGTGCCGAAGCTAACGCATTAAGTGTTCCGCCTGGGGAGTACGACCGCAAGGTTGAAACTCAAAGGAATTGACGGGGACCCGCACAAGCGGTGGAGCATGTGGTTTAATTCGAAGCAACGCGAAGAACCTTACCAGGTCTTGACATCCTTTGAAGCTTTTAGAGATAGAAGTGTTCTCTTCGGAGACAAAGAGACAGGTGGTGCATGGTCGTCGTCAGCTCGTGTCGTGAGATGTTGGGTTAAGTCCCGCAACGAGCGCAACCCTTATTGTTAGTTGCCAGCATTCAGATGGGCACTCTAGCGAGACTGCCGGTGACAAACCGGAGGAAGGCGGGGACGACGTCAGATCATCATGCCCCTTATGACCTGGGCTACACACGTGCTACAATGGCGTATACAACGAGTTGCCAACCTGCGAAGGTGAGCTAATCTCTTAAAGTACGTCTCAGTTCGGACTGCAGTCTGCAACTCGACTGCACGAAGTCGGAATCGCTAGTAATCGCGGATCAGCACGCCGCGGTGAATACGTTCCCGGGTCTTGTACACACCGCCCGTCACACCATGGGAGTTTGTAATGCCCAAAGCCGGTGGCCTAACCGTAAGGAGGGAACCGTCTAAGGCAGGACAGATGACTGGGGTGAAGTCGTAACAAGGTAGCCGTAGGAGAACCTGCGGCTGGATCACCTCCTTTCTAAGGATAAACGGAAAGTGGCAGGGACTTAAGAGTCAATTTGTTTGGAACAAAGTTTTGTTTAGTTTTGAGTGTGATACTGAAATAGGTATCATGGTCAAAGATGAACCTATGGGGAATTAGCTCAGCTGGGAGAGCACCTGCTTTGCAAGCAGGGGGTCAGCGGTTCGATCCCGCTATTCTCCATTGGGAGCCGAGAGGCTGTCAAGGGTAGTACATTGAAAACTGAATAGTAACAAATTCTTTTAAATAATTAAAATTATTATTAAATTGAACCGAGAAACAACACAAAAAGTTCTGAAACAAGAACGGTTTAATCGCAGGTCTGAAAAAAGACCAACTCATAAACTTAAAGCACAACTACGGTTGTGACGGTTAAGTTAATAAGGGCGCGTGGTGGATGCCTTGGCACTAGGAGCCGATGAAGGACGTGACTAACTACGATAAGCTTTGGTGAGCGGTAAGTACGCTATGACCCAGAGATTTCCGAATGGGGAAACCCAACTCGAAAAGAGTTGTCAATAGTTGAATACATAGATTATTGACGGAATACGCTGTGAACTGAAACATCTCATTAGCAGCAGGAGCAGAAAGAAAAATCGATTCCCTAAGTAGCGGCGAGCGAAAGGGGAAGAGCCCAAACCAACGTGC
>NZ_JAFBEK010000021.1 GCF_016908715.1 Leuconostoc rapi
TGATTAGACACTTGCATGATTTGAGCGGTGTTTGGCAAACAGATATCACTTATATTCAGTTGACTAATCACAGATGGGTCTATTTAGCGACCGTTTTGGATCCTGAGAAGAGAAAAGTATTGGGCTATAAAATTGGCGATACAATGACAGCCGAGCTAGCCACAAGTGCCTTACAGATGGCTTTAGATAAGCATCGAAAGCCATTAATTATTCATTCAGATATGGGGTCACATACACGAGTGCTGAATTTAATATTAAATGTCAAAATTATGGTTTGAAACATTCATATTCACTCAAAGGACATCCATACGATAATGGCCGTATGGAAGCATTTCATTCAATATTGAAACGTGAAGAGGTGTATTTGAAGGCATACGAAACATTAACGCAAGTCCAAGCAGCCATTGGTTGGTATATCAATTTTTATAATCGCAATCGTATCTCAAATGTTGCCTAAGTAACTGAATAAAAATAGTCCAATTTATTGACTTCTGAGCAAAAAAAGGCGCTCTGTTGCTCGTAGGGCGCTTCTGCAAGTTCTTCAGGTAAAAGTAACAATCCAAGTGGCTAACGCCTTCACATCGTCTCTTTTCATGCAATAAACGTCATTTAAACGCGCATTGAAACGTGACAGCATATCTGAACCATCCGCCATGAGCTCTTGATTCAGATAGGTTTTCGACACATCAATTTCTTTGTTAGTGTGATGGTCAGTTTTACGTTCAAAATGGACTGCTAAACCAGGGACTGCGCCACGCGTATTTTTCTTTAAATGCGCCATCAAAAATGCCTCCTCGAAAAAGGTTTTCCAAGACCAGTATAACACCGTTAAAAATCTGGTATAGCCTGTTATACCAAAATTCTATTTTGGACAGGCTCTGCGAGGCGCGTCATCGACAAGCGATGACCGTAGCGTTTCCCCTTCCTGCTGGGGAAACTGCTATTTTACAGCGCCACTTATCCGGCTTGTAAAACCTCCGGCGGGTCACGCCGTGACAGGGCAATTTATCATTGCAGGATCACTTTCAGTGAGAGCATGTCATGCAGAACGTTACCCGCGTGGGGCAAGCTGATGTCAGCTTAACCACATTAAAATAATCGGTAAACGTAAGTGTATAATAACAAAAAAATTGTAGTGGACTATCGCAATTAATAGGTGTTATACAATAAAAGCAAACAAAAAGGCACCCTTAAGGTGCCCACATTATTTTAACGATCATTAAGATCATCAAAATAACGTTTGATTGCGAACGTCACAACAGCAACACAGATTGCGTTAAACAATTGTGTGAGTTCTTGAAAAAAGTAAATCATGGAGTCTAAACCTCCTTGCCGTTGCAGTTATAGTAGGAAACAACAGCTTTTTAAGTATATCATGTTTTGAAATACCAATAATATAATGTTATAATGTTAATAGAAGAAAGTACATGGAGACTAACCTCTCTAGTAAAAAGGGCTAGTGCGTAGGAACACCAGCTCTTTTTGTTTGTCTTTTTTTTTTGAAGCAAGTTTCCTTTCAGGGCAAGACAGTGTATAATTATAAACAATAACTGCCATGAAACAGCTCTGCTGTTTCAAAGGCTTGGGCCAGTACGCTGGTCAAGCCTGGTGGCCCACTTTAAAATACAGTGACGCTGATAGTATGATGGCTGGACTGTTATTTTTGACAATTAAAGACGCTTCAAAAAATTTCTTTAACCCCCAAATCACTAATAGGGGGGTTAAATTTACAAAAAAGCCAACAGGCAAACAACCCTCATGCTTACGGGGCGTAGGGTTACAGCGAAATAATATTCGTGTATAAATTAATGTAATAATGAAAATTTGATAATAAAAATCGGCCGTTAAATGGCTTTTTTTATTAGATAAATCATTTTTAGGTTGCTATCAAGCTATTTACGATTAAGGAGGATTATATGACATACAATGCGATTAAAGGACGCTTTACACACGTTGCGCCCGATAAATCGATAGTGTACGGTGATAAGCCTTATACGTTTGCCTTAACACCAGAACAAAGTGAACAGATTGACCAGGCGGTTTATGCGGTTGTCCTGGCCAAAAATTATAAAACGACCTCTTTCTCAATTGATGAGAAGTTAACGTTGTCTGACGAAGAAGTCGCCCAACACAAATTAGTGGTCCGTTTACGCCTCCGCAAAAAGCACAAACAGCCGTCTCATAAACCGCTCACGGACTAAAATTTCACAAATAACAAAAGGCTAGTTTTGGGGATTATGAGAGCTAGACCAATTATTTTAAGCTCAATTCACAAGAACAGATCACAGAAAAAGCGCCAAACCCTATGAAATTAAGGCTTGGCGCTTTTAACTTGGTATAAGCTACATTATGTTAATTCGTTAAATTAATAATACCCATATGGACTATATTGGTGTCCAGGTTTAGGTTGCGTCTTGCCATTCAATTGATCTAGAACCTTTTGAGGGTCGGCTGGATGGTATACATGTCCAATTGCCCCTAAAACGTCGCCAATCCAATGTCATCCGCTAATTTTGTTGCACTCTGAATTAGATAACTTTTTATAGTTACTTAAATAGCTTTTCATAATATCGACTATGAGCGTAACATGATTAAATAGTTAAGATAATTACACTCTTCAGAATGCTAATATTATTCATAATTACTAAAAAGTGCTAGAATTTGAGATGAGGAGTGATCATTCATATCCTGTAATTTCAATTTTCAGTAAGTACACTGCTAAAAATATAGAGGAAAATTAAAATGGAACAGTCCAATAAAAAATATTTCTTTGATGAGCCAGCTTTTGATCTACATGATGGCGGATATGTACCTCTCATAGTAAATAATGCCCCGGAAATGCCTTTAAATATACCACCTATTTTAAAAGCAGATAGAGAGTCTAAAAATGATATCTACTATACCGTCACTGCAAAATCAGGGAAATCGCAAATATTGCCAGGGGAAAAGACACAGGCATGGGGTTATAATGCTAATTTTTTAGGTAAGACTATTATATTTCACCGCGGTCAAAAAAATCATATCACTTTGAAGAATGACCTGCCAGAATTAACTACTTTTCATTGGCATGGAGCTGATGTTAGTGGCCCTTATGTTGATGGGGGTTGTCACGCGCCTGTTTACCCAGGGGAAATCAAACATATTAATTTTACGTTGAATCAGCCCGCTGCGACATTATGGTTGCATGCTCACCCATGTCCATCCACAGCAGAACAGGTGTGGCAAGGATTAGCTACAATGGTTATTGTTCAAGATGAGCATGAATCCCAATTATCAATACCAAGAAATTATGGAGTAGATGATATTCCAATTATTTTACAAGATAGACATTTTCACAAAGATAATCAGTTTGATTATCGTGCCGATTATGATCCTGATGGTGTTGCAGGTCCCACGGCTGTTATCAATGGAACAGTCAACCCATACTTCGATGTCACAACACAAAAAATAAGGTTACGTTTTCTAAATGGTGCTAACCGTCGGGAATGGCGTTTGCATTTTTCCGATGATTTGCCATTTGATCAGATTGCGGGGGATTGTTCTCTATTACCCAAGCCAATCAAGCTGACAGGTTTAATGTTGAGCTGTGCTGAACGTGCAGAAGTCATTATTGATTTTAGCCAATATCATGAAGGTGATGAGGTAACCTTATATACTGATCAAGTGCCACTATTAAAGTTCCGCATTCACAATTTCGCAAAAGATACTACAAAAATTCCCGATCATTTAATTAATTTAAAGAAACCGTCAGTTGAACCGTCATTACCCATTCGACATGTCGTCATGCAAGGAATGGATGAAAGTGTTGCCATAGATGACAAGAAATTTGCTATGGAACGCATTGATGCCGAGCAAATAGTTGGAGAGTATCAGTATTGGGATGTCACGAATAGTAACGAAAAACCGGGAATGGTTCACCCATTTCACATACACGGCACTCGCTTTTTAGTACTAACACGTAATGGAAAAGATCCATATCCAAATGAGAACGGTTTCAAAGACACCATTGGAGTTAACCCAGGAGAAACTGTTCGAATACTAGTTAAGTTTGATTTACCTGGTATATATATGTATCATTGCCATATTTTAGAACATGAAGATGGTGGTATGATGGCACAAATAGAGATAGTAGATCCAAAAAAGCCGCATCAGAAGTATCAGTTAATGGATATGAATACTTTAATGAACGCGTTAGCTGAGGAGCGTGGTATTGAGTTATCTAATCTTTGGATGGCAGGTATGGAGTCGTACGAAAAAATGGGAATGAAAATGTAAGATTTTGCTAGAATACTTCCGATGAAAAATGGTTGATCAATCATATTCGCTGTTAAACTATTGGTATGTTAAGATTAAGGGAACAACATATTTAAAAACAAAACATCACTTTAACTACACTACAGTTTGCTCTTATACTAAAAAAATGGACTATTTTTATTCAGTCCGTAAAATGAAAGTATAGGAGTATTTTTATGTCAATTCGTTATTCACAAGATTTC
>NZ_JAFBEK010000022.1 GCF_016908715.1 Leuconostoc rapi
TGAGTCGCAGTTCCTTTATGGTTGTTTTGGACAATTACCATTAAAGGCGCTGCGGCTTTTTTATTCAAGTGTTCGGTTTAATTTTACAATCTACCGATTATAATTTCTCTCATTTCATGGCTCTTAACAGCAAAAAAATCAGATTGTTTTATTTCTTCGTTATTCTGAATATTTACCATTTGATGAAAAGGGAATAAAAGCTGTTTATTATGTCCAAATTTTTTATTTTTCAAATTCCATTTAATTACTTTTTTCCGTAGTAAGTTTGGCTTTTTTGCAGTGACTATTATTCCATTAAATCGTGAAGTTTCTGTTACTAAACTGTCGTTGTAAACAGTAATAACTGTATTACATGGGTGGGTTACTGATGAATAATCAAATCTTTGTCGTAATTTATTATGATTATTCCTAGCCAAACCTATGATGGCTATAAAAAAAGATAACCAGCTAACAGGTATATTAATTAATCCCCATGATACTATCCCTGATGTAAACTTGTAAATTTGGTATATGGATTCACTTAGTATTTTAAGCATAACAAAATTTTCCTTTTAGTCTATATTTTTGAACTACATATATAATATAACAAAAGTTTAAAATCGAGCCGCTTGCATAAGGGAACTAACGTTCGTATAATTGAGGAATAAAAAATTTGAAATGAGAAATGAAATGGATCAAGATTTTAGCGCTTTAATCAATAATTACTTTCAGTATGATTATAGAGATAGGGGCATTAAAAAGTGGCGTGGCTTCTTTTTAAGCGACCATACTTCTGCATTAAGGAAAATGGATCAGGAAAATGTATATAGTGAAAAAAAGTTACCCAAAATGACTACGGATAAAATATTTCATAATGCAATGCACGCATTAGCAAATTATTATACTGTGACTATTCAATTAGATGAAACTAACTTCAATCATGAAACCAAAAAAAAATATATCTGGGTTCATTGAAAACATGTCGGATAATTATATTTATATTGAAAATAGAAAACTAGCCGTTAAGGATATTAGAGCATTAATCATCAATAGGTAAATCACGCTTTATCCTGTATAATAGTTCAAGTAGAGAAGTTAAGGCGGTGGCTATTTCCTTAAGGGGGGTGGTGCTTATGGTGTAAAAACTATAAACTCACATTCTAGGAAAGGAGTAGCCCAAGTGTCCGTATCGGACGCTTTACAGCTTATGCTAATGTTTGGTACTTTCATAGTTACCTTACTAGCATTAGTTGTTGAGTTGATTAAAAACCAACAAAAAAAATAACCGCCTTAGCTCTGCCAAGCTAGCGGTTATTTAATCGTTTTAAGTTTGCCACCGTCTTATACGGCTCTATAATGGGAAGTCTTGTTAGCGCAAGGCTTCCTTTTTCTGTATTCATTATAACATGCCTAGCCAAAATTGAGAAACAAAGTATTTATGCGCCTCTATATAGCAACGCTTAGCCATTCAATTTAGCCTTACATTTCAAGGGCTATTATATTATCTAAATAAAAAAAGCCTCTAACAAGCCAAGTTGATTTGTTAGAGGCTTTTTTTATAGTATTTAACAGAGACAATTGATAGTTATAGCCCCTTAACTCAATCATTTCTGAATTATTCAGCATTTCTATTTTTTGTGGGCCAAATGGGTTTAGTCATAATTATTATGACAACTCCAACTATCATAGTAACGAAGTAAATAATTTTTTGTGGATAGTTTACGATCAACCAAGAAGAGCCAATTATTATTGATAAGCCTAAAACAATGAACAGTGCTATGAAGCTATATCGAATTATTGGCGATATAGAATCAAAAGGATTTTTATTATCAGTAGGCTCTATCATATATCCAAAAATGAAGCCAACAAATAACCAAGTTGAAAAAACAATGGTACGAAGTGGGGTTTGAATATTTAAAAACCACACCATTGCTAACATACCGGTTAACATCGAATATAAACTCACCACGATAGACATTACATTATCACGAAAAACTTTATGACTATCTTTGATTAGTTTATTCTCTAACTGAATATTACCAGTAATTAGTTCATCCAGTGTTACGTCTAAGACTTTAGATATTTTAATAATCAATTCAATATCCGGTAAATTTCTTTCATTTTCCCAGTTTGAAATAGTTTTAGGGGAAACATTTAATTTTCTAGCTAATTGTGTCTGTGATAACTCATGTAGCAAACGTAATTCTTTTAAACTCTTTGAAAAGGTCATAACATACCTCCGTATTTTCTTTTTCTATTAGTATGAATAAAACTATAGCCAATTATCAAGCATTTTAACTAAAAAAGTATCTCGTTATTCGAGAGAGGTACGATTTTTGTGAATTTATGTAGCTCACAAAAAACAAATACCTAATTTTATACTTGGTATCCGTTTTTTTTTACTGTATAGTTTTAAAAAGCAACATTTTTAAGACGTTAGAGTCTTTTATGGGGGGCGCTGATGTCAAGATTATGGACAGGTTTTTTCGGTACCGAGAGTTGCCGGACTCCGAAAATTTTTCAAAACCCGGATTTCAGCTTAAAACGGCGTGATTTCTGGGTGTTTTTGTAGGTGGAACAGGGCCGAGCCCTGCCGGTGAGAGAAAACAGGTGGTATAGATTGTGAACCAGCCGGATTTCACAAGTTGTATCGTGCAACAAATAAGCCTTCACAAGGCGAATTTTTGAAATTCACAAGTGACGGCTTATAAACGGCGTCGTACCGGCTAGTGCCGATAACCGCCCTTATGTAAACTTGCATATTTTAATTATTGGTATATATTTAGATGTGGATATAACAATAGATTAATAGAGAGAAACATAATTTCATGAGACGCCCACCAAAGAAACAAGACTTTATACAAAAACATCCATTGCCTTTTATAATCTGCGCCGTAATTATTGTTGCCGTTATTGGATTATCAATTTTTAGTGATAATTCTGGCAATTCAGAATCAGAGTCATCTTCTTCGGTCAGCCATAAACAGTCTTCTAGTTCAGAGGAAGATAGTTCTGAAAGCTTTAGCGACGATGAATCATCAAGTTCTGATGAAATTGAATCTAGTAGCTCTTCAAGTACTGATAACTCAAAAGACTATGAGGATAAAGTAAATTCATTATTAAAAGGCACTGCTCAATATGCAACCTATGATAAGAGCACTAACACATTAACTTACGTTGGGTATGATGACTGGGCTAACTATTCTAATTCCGATTTACGTGACGCAATGGACATACTTGAAACTATTGCAAACAGACAAGCTGTGGTTTTCGATATGAATAATCCTGCAATCAATGTCCAATTACCTAATGGAACAATTATCGCTACTAGCGATGGTACAGATGATATAGAGTTTAGTAATTAAATAATATAATTAATATTTTCAATTGTTGCATTAAGCACACATGTTGTTATACAATTTAAGTATAGAAAAAGCCACGTGCTCTAACACGTGACTCTACAACGTTACTATATCAAATAGTGACTATCACAGATTAAACTTTAAAAAAGTAACTGCGACTCACCAAAGTTAAGCAGTTATTTTTTTTGTCTAGATATGCCAACAGGGCAATTAATAATATTCCAAATTGGAACATCAACCTGATTGCTCAGAAGTCAATAAATTGGACTATTTTTATTCAGTTACTTAGGCAACATTTGAGATACGATTGCGATTATAAAAATTGATATACCAACCAA
>NZ_JAFBEK010000023.1 GCF_016908715.1 Leuconostoc rapi
TGAAGTGAACCCAATAACTTGGACAAAATAAAAAAATGTCCAGAAAGTTATTGGGTTTTTTCTATGTCTAAATATTCAAATGAATTTAAATTAATAATCGTCAACGAATCGCTGGTTGGCCAAAATGGCCTGAAAAAGTTAGCGAAAAAATACAACATTCCTAGCTTTAGATCAATAGTTGAATGGCGCGATGAGTATCTCGTGACTGGTTCCATTGGCTCTAAAAGCCACAAATTCTATTCACCAGAATTTAAAATAACCGTGTTGAACTATCTTGAAACACACTCACAATCAGAGGCGTCACGTTATTTTGCCGTCTTTCCTAGCACAACAATCGCTAATTGGTTGAGAACGTATCGAAAATTCGGTTACAATGGGTTAAAACCTAAACCGAAAGGCAGACAACCGACTATGGGACGCAAACGCATTCATCCACTCACACCCGAACAACAAGAACTCGCTGACTTAAAGCAAGAGAATTATCAACTCAAGATGAAAGTGGCGATATTCGAAAAATTAAAAGCCTTAGTGGATCAACGAACCGAGAAAAACAAACGGCAGTAACGTCACTAAGGCGGACTAAATTTTTTAAGTTGGCTGACTTATTAGCGCTAATTGGCTTGAAACGGAGTACGTATTATTATTTAGAAGCTCATCCGCTCAATACGTCATCAGACAACAAAATAGCAGACGTAATCCGTCAAATTAAGTCACCCCAATTTCAAACCGAATATGGGTATCGTCGCGTGACAACGTTGTTGCACGACCAAGGTTACTTGGTTAACCACAAGCGCGTGCGCCGCATTATGCGTCAAAACGCACTTCTCAGCACAACGTATAACACACGTAAACACCGCTATAATTCCTATCGCGGCACAGTAGGCCGAATTGCCGAACGTGTCATTAAACGCGATTTTCAAGCTGACGCACCTTACCAAAAGATTGTCACAGACGTCACTGAAATTCAGTTGAACGATCATAATAAAGCTTATTTGACGGCGTTCGTCGATTTATATGCAGGTGAAGTCCTGTCGTATCATTTAGCCAAAACACCAACCATGGCGCTTGTCATGCGGCCATTAAAGTCTTTATCAAAACATCGTGGGGCTATTATTCATAGTGATCAGGGATTCCATTATCAGACACCGATGTTCATTAACACGTTGAAGGATTTCGGCATGACACAAAGCATGAGCCGTAAATCAACACCAGTCGACAATGCACCAATTGAGAGCTTTTTCCATATTTTGAAAGCCAATATCGTGCATCATAAACAGTACGAATCATTTCATGATTTCAAAGTGGTCGTTGACGACTTTATCAATTATTACAACAATCACCGTATCAAGCAAAAACTCAATGGTCTGTCGCCGATTCGATATCGGCAACTCACCACTGAGTCTGTTAATTAATTTTATTTTGTCCAACTATTGGGGTTCACTTCA
>NZ_JAFBEK010000024.1 GCF_016908715.1 Leuconostoc rapi
GGTAGATTGTAAAATTAAACCGAACACTTGAATAAAAAAGCCGCAGCGCCTTTAATGGTAATTGTCCAAAACAACCATAAAGGAACTGCGACTCATGACTAGTTTATCATCTCAAGAACGTACTGTCATTCAAACTTTGCTGGAATTGAATTATTCGATTCGTGCCATCGCGCGTTTTATTAACCGATCACCTGCGACGGTCTCTGTTGAAATTCATCAAGTCACGCCCTATAAAGCTGATATTGCTCATGCGTTGGCATTGAAAAAACGTCATCTACGTGGCCGTCATCACACACTAACACCAGCTATCGCTGTCTTTTTGAATGAGCACATTGGCATTTTAAAGTGGTCACCAGAAACTGCTGCTCATGTTTTAGGGTTACCTTTCAAAACGATTTATAATTGGCTCAATGCTGGTCGACTCAAACTATCATTGGCTGATTTACCTGACAAAGGTATCCGTCAAAAGCGTCAATCTGATGGTAGACGACAAGTATTTGTGCATGGTCGTTCGATTGAATCAAGACCCAAAAGTGTTCAAGCACGGCAGGATTTTGGTCACTTTGAAGTTGATACGATGCAATCGGGTAAGAAACGTGGTGAAGTGCTTGTCACAATCACAGAAAGATTAAGCCGGCAACATATTGTGAGGCAAGTTAGTGGTCGCAATAGTCAGGCAGTGACACCAGTATTAATTCATTTTTTTCAAGGGATCGAGAATGCTAAGTCAATCACTGTTGATCGAGGACGAGAGTTTGCAAAATATGATGAAATCGAGCAAAAACTAGGCATTCCAGTCTATTTTGCGCACCCATATTCACCAGAAGAACGTGGGAGTAATGAGATATTAAATCGATACGTCCGTCGTTTTATACCGAAAGAACGCAAAATTGAAACAGTTAGCGCCAAAGAATTAGATCAAATTAATCATTGGATCAATGCGAGACCAATGAAAACACTCAACTGGCAATCACCACGAAAGGTTTTTCAGCAGTTTGCAGTGTTCGGTTAATTCTTGCAATCTACCA